>JBOGKQ010000023.1:51262-51362 GCA_050747905.1 Terriglobales bacterium
CCGGCTTGGGCGCAGGACCGCCGCGGAAGGAAAATCCCCCGCTCGCGGGTTCGTTCCCACCGATGGCGGTGAGCTGCGCCTTGATCCCCTGGGCTTGCGA
>JBOGKQ010000024.1:0-43048 GCA_050747905.1 Terriglobales bacterium
CTGCCCCTCCCGCACTGCAGTGCACCGTAGTCACGGCCCGATCCCCCCTTCTAGCCCCCGCTTCTCTCGCCGCGAACTGCTCCCAACCACTTCCCCGCAAAATCACCGCTTAATCAGAGTCTCCTTAGAGCAAAACCAGCAGGAGCTTAGTTAGCGGTTGGCGCGCCCGCGGGGGTGGCGGCGTTGATGGCGTAGGGGAAGCCACCCTGAAAGTACTTGGTGCCCCCCGCCGTCATCGCCGGCATGGCCTGCTCCACCGCCGTGTAGATGTTGCCGGCGTTCCAGAGCATGAAGCCGCCGCCATTCATGGCTCGCTCGGTTGCCACCTGGGCGCGCACGTAGCCGGGCCCGAACGACTTGGTGTGCCAGCGGAACGCCTGCAGCCACGGCCGGATGACCACGTGTTCTCCGCGCGTAAGACGGTGGAATTTTTCCATGCCCGCTTGGATAAAGTGCTCGGGATGGGCGGAAGGATCAGCCAAGCCGTCGAAGTGGTTGAAAAAATGTGAAGGGTAGATCATCGGACAGATCACGTCGCAGTAGTAGGCGAGGCTGACAATATCCTGGCCGGTGGCCCTGAGATCGGCGGTCTCGGTCCACCCCATCACGCCGAAGACGTCAATCGAGATGCGCACGCCGGTGGGCTTGAGCGCCTGTTGGGCACGGTAGAGAAAGTTGCTGATGAAATCGGCGCGGGGCTCGCCGGGGCGGGTGGCCTGGTAGGCGAAGCGCGCGTCGCTTTGATCGCCTTCCACCGGAAAGCGGATAGCGTCGAACTGGATCTCGTCCACGCCCGCATCCGCCACCAGCTTTGCCAGCGCGATGTTGTACTGCTGAATGGCCGGCTGGGAGGGGTCCACCCAATAGCGGTGGTGATGCTCCACCCAGACCCCACCGGTGGCGCGAGAACGGACGGCGAGTTCGGGATGCTCCTGCACCATGCGCTCATCCTGAAACAGCGCCATGCGCGCAATGACGTAGAGGCCATGCTGGTGCAGCCAGTTGACCCATGCCGCCAGGTTGGGGATAGAGGGGCGCCGAACGTGGCTGGCCAGCGCCAGGGGCGCGTTGAAACTGACGGGTCCAGTATTGTCCTTGGCGTCGAACACGACCGCATTACCGCCTTCGCTGCGCCACTGCTCGGCGAGCCGTCTGCCCAAAGGACTTCCGGCGGAAGTGCCGGTGAGGTAAATGGCCCGAATTTCCACGTTGGCGGGCACGGGATGGCGGGCAGGGAGGAGCGGCTGCGCCGCCAGGACTAAACCGGCCGCACCGACCCCCAAAGCTGTCCGAAAGCAGCCACGTAGTAAAATTGTAAAAAGGTTCATCGAGATGACGCCTGCTGGAACTAGAGCGGAATCGGTTGAGCGGGTCTGATTTCGCTATACCCTGAACGTAGCATGTGCTTGGACAGACGGGATTGATCATCCGGGTACTTATGGGAACCACAACAGGGACAACCCGATTGGAAGGCTGCCCCATCCTAGCTGTGGTGGGAGTGGAACCACCACGGCGGAGGGCAGGGCTGATCCAGCGGTGAGTCCGGTCCAGTGAGAGGAGGTTGGGATGGCGTTTGTTCGCAAAAAGGGGAAATCGTATTATCTGGTACACAATGTCCGTGAAGATGGACACGTGCGCCAAGTCCACCTTGCCTGCTTGGGCAATCGTCCACGCGTAAGCGACGAGGTGCTGCAGCAGGTGCGGGAGGCACATCCGCAACTGCAAATTGACTGGGCGGCAGTGCGGGCGCGGGCCGCCGAGACGTTCATGTCGCCGTTTATCGATCTGGAAGGCGTGGAATTGTTGATCCGTTCCATGCGTACGCTGGTGCAGGATTTGGCCGAGCTGGACTTTGACCTGTTGCGACGCCGCATGGCTGAGCGGGCGCAGACTTATGAGGCCGAACCGCGCATACGCGGATTGCTGGAGGAAATGGCGGAGCTGCGTAACCAACTGGACTTGAAGCTCAAGCACCATCCGGGCGCGGCGGCCGCGCCGGTGCCCAATCAGGGCCAGAACACCGGCGACTGACGGCGGTCCGGACCGCCGCAGCGGGCCCCTCCCGGTCGCCGTGCAGGCATAGCGCGGGGGTCGCGGCGCAATTCGCCCTGCGCAGTTCCAGCAGGGCGGCGCAGCCGCGCTGGGGCCCGCGCCAACCTGAGCTTGAGTCCGGATCTGGTTCCGCCCCCCCATCATCGGGGAGCTGCCGGCGGTTCCCTGCGCCTGCATTTTTGCATCGGAGTATGCAGGGACGATATGAAGTCAGGTTGCCAGGAACTGTTGGATCCGACGCTGCGCTGCGACGACGTATGCCAATTCGAAGCGGCGTTGCGGCGCAAGATCGTCGGCCAGCCGCAGGCCGTGGATTGCGTCGTAGACCTATACCAGACATTTTTGGCGGGTCTGCATCCGCCCGGGCGTCCCATCGCCAACCTGTTGGTGCTGGGGCCGACGGGTTCAGGGAAAACGCGCGTGGTGGAAGCAGTGGCGGAGACGCTGTTTGGCGACGCTCGCGCCGTGATCAAGGTGGACTGCGCGGAGTTTCAGCACAGCCACGAAATTGCCAAGCTGATCGGCTCGCCTCCGGGCTATTTGGGGCATCGAGAAACCCATCCGCTGCTGACCCAGGAGGCGCTGGGGCAGTGGCACAGCGACCGGCTGCGGCTTTCATTGTTGCTGTTTGACGAAATCGAAAAAGCCTCCGATGCGCTGTGGCAACTGCTGCTAGGCGTGTTGGACAAGGCGACGCTGACGCTGGGCGACAACCGGCGGGTGGATTTCACCCAGACCATCATTTTCATGACCAGCAATCTGGGGGCGTCGGAAATGGACACCCTCACGCTGGGCGGGACCGGGTTTACGCCGCCGCAGTTGAGCCGCAATGGGCGCCAGGACGCGCGCCACGACGCCCAGGTGGAGCGGGTGGCGGTAGCGGCGGCGCGGCACAAGTTTTCTCCCGAGTTCATGAACCGCATTGACCGCACCGTGGTGTTTCACACCCTGCGGCCGGAGGAGCTGAGTTCGATTCTCGAGATTGAACTGGGCATGGTGCAGCAGCGGATTCTTGCCTCCAGCGGCAATCACCCGTTTCTGTTCAATTGCACCGCCAACGCCAAAAACTGGCTGCTGCAGGAGGGTTACGACGCGCGCTATGGCGCCCGCCACCTGAAGCGCGCCATCGAGCGCCATATCGTATTTCCGCTGGCCAAGCTGATCGCCACCGGGCAGGTCCGGCTGGGCGACGTGATCCGGGTGGATTACTTGGCGGAGCAGGGATGCATGACCTTTCTCCGCGAAGCCGAAGGTCTGACGCCGATGTATCGCCCCACCTCGCCGGTGGTATTGCCCCCGCCGCTGGTCCGCGGAGCCGCGCGCGGCGCCCGCCGGTTCGAGTTTCCGCTGGCGATGGATGGCAACAAGTAGCTTTCAGCTCGACCAGACCGGATCGAGGAGTCCGGCTAAGCTGAAAGAGCGTGGCTGACCCCAGGCGAAGACGATGATTTCATTCGATCCCGGGCGGAGCCAGCAACCGGGCAGATAGAGCGTTTGCTGCGGACCGCGGTCCCAGAAGCGGCCGAGGTTGTGGCCGTTCACCCAAGCGCAGCCCTTGCCCCAGGCGCTGAGGTCGAGAAAAGTGTCGCCGGGCGCTTCGACCTGAAACGTTCCCTGGTGAAAGGCGGGGGCGGGCACGCTACCGGGAGCGAAGTGCAGCTGCTCTGGATGATCCAGTTCCAGTGAGAACATTTCCCACCCGGTGAGCGCAGTCAGATCCATCAATACCCCTCTGGGGATTCCCTGCAGATTGTCCTGCAGTCGCGATCCGAAGTTGATGCGGCCCATATTTTCGACCAGAATGTCGAGCTGATCGCCGGCGGAGAGGCTCACCTGCAAATAGATGCGCTGCTGGCTGCGCTCCAGCTCGCCCACCTGGCGGCCATTGACATAGACGCGCGCATAGTCGCGCAGTTCCAGCGGCTGAAGCAGACCCTCAGCACTGCGCTGTATACGGGTGCGGTACAGCACCAGGCCATAGGATTGCCCCAGGGTTTCCATAGGCAGCGGATGCGGGGAGCGGTGCGGGGAACGCAGCCGTTGGCTGAGAGGGGCGTGCTGATTCAGCTCCAACGGCTGAATCCTGATGGCGGCGAGTGGTGCTGGCGGAGCGGGCAGGCGCTCGTGGGCAGGCAAATGCTTTTCGATTACCGCGCGCAGCGCGTGAAACTTGGGAGTGAGCCGGCCGGCCTCATCAATGGGGGCGTCGTAGTCGTAGCTGGTGGTGTCGGGTTCGTAGTTGCGGCCGTAGTTGGCGCCCGCCATGAAACCGAATGAGGTGCCGCCATGCGCCATGTAGAGATTGCAGGAAATGCCCTGCGCGAGCATCCAGTCCAAACCGCGGGCGGAATCCGCCGGCGGCGTGGTGTGATGCTTCTCGCCCCAGTGATCGAACCACCCGACCCAATATTCTCCACACATGCGCGGGCCGTGGGGGCGGAATTTAGCCAGTTCGGCAAACGCCTGGGCGGGATCGTCGCCGTCGCCGAAGTTGATCACGCTGGTGAGATCAGGCAGGGAACCGCCGCGCAGCATGTTCTGCCCCGGGCCGTTGGAGGTGTACAGCGGGGCCTGGAAGCCGGCCTGACGGATGAGATCGCGGATGGCGGCGAGATAGGTCAGGTCATGCCCGAAGGAGCCATACTCGTTTTCCACCTGGACCATAAGGATGGGGCCGCCGCGCGCGGCCTCAAGATGCGCCACCTGGGCACCCACCGCGCGCAAATAGCGGCCAGCAGCGCGGAGAAAGGCCGGATCGCCGGTGCGCACGCGCATGCCCGGAGGGCGGAGCAGCCAGGCGGGAAACCCGCCAAAATCCCATTCGGTGCAGATGTAAGGGCCGGGGCGCAGCAATACGTACAAGCCCTCCTCCTGGGCGGTGCGGAGGTAGGTGGCGAGATCGTTTTGGCCGGAGAAATCAAACTCGCCGGGGCGGGGTTCGTGGAGGTTCCAGAAAACGTAGGTGCAGAGCGTGTTCAGGCCGAGCGCCCGCAGACGGCGCATGCGATCGCGCCAGTACGGGCGGGGCACGCGCGGGTAATGCATGGAGCCGGAACGGAGGACGAAGGGCTTGCCATCGAGCAGAAAGGTGTTCGGACCGGCCTCGAAACGGTGGCGCGGCTGGGCCAGGGCGCGCGGCAGCAGTGAAGCGGCCGCCGCCGCCGCGCCCGCCAGGATGAAACTGCGCCGCCGCAACGCTTAGTTTCCACCACCGCTGCCGCCGTGCGGAATGGGCGGCAGGACGGGATGATGGTTCTGATAGGGCGGATTGACAAAGTTTTGCGCCGGCTGAGCCGCCAACTGCTTCATGGCCAGGGCCACGGCGGCGTCGAGCTGGGGATCGTGGCCGAGGCGCACTTGGGCCGGATCCTGCCAGACCTCGACATCGGGGGCGATGCCGTGATCCTCAACCACCCAGTGCCCGTTGAGGCCGCCGATGGCCCAGCGTGGCGCGGTGACCGTGCCGCCATCCATGAGCACGGGATAGCCGCCGATGCCGACCAGCCCGCCCCAGGTGCGTACGCCGACCAGCGTGCCTACCTTTGCGAGGCGGAAATACCAGGGCAGTGCGTCCCCGCCGGAGCCCGAGAATTGGTTGATGATCATCACCTTGGGTCCGAAGATTGCCTCCTGGGGATCCACGACGCGGGCGCCGTGCTTGGTGATATCCAGGCTCATGGGCGTGCGGCGGAGATAATCAATGATGTAGTCGGAAAGGTCGCCGCCGTGATTGAAGCGTTCATCAATGATGGCTCCCTTCTTTCCCACCTGCGAGAAGAAGTAGCGGTTGAAGTTGGTGAATCCACCACCGCCGGTGTCGGGCAGGTAGACGTAGGCGAGGGCGCCGTGGCTGAGTTCATCCACCTTGCGGCGATTGCCTTCGATCCAGTCCATGTTGCGGATGCCACGTTCATTGGCGATGGGCGTGACCACTACCTCGTGCGCATCGCTGCCGTCGGGGTTCGAGCCCACCTCGATGGTCACCTGCTTGCCCGCGGTTTGCTGGAAATATTCATAGATGTTGTTGCCCGGGGTCAGCGGGCGGCCGTTGACCGCCAGCAGATAGTCACCGGCACGCACGTTGACGCCGGGTTCGGTCAGCGGCGCGTGCAGACGCGGATTCCAGTTCTCGCCGCTGTAGATTTTGGCGATCTGATAGCGGCCGTCGGTGATGCGGTAGTCCGCCCCCAGCAGCCCCACGTTCTCCGATCCCATGTGCGGCTGCGTGCCCCCGCGCACGAACATGTGGCCCACCGACAAATAGCTGAGCATCTCCTCGAACAGGAAGGTCAGATCGTTGCGGCTGGCGATGCCGGGCAGATAATGGGCAAACTCGGCCTCGGCGGCCGGAATGTCGAGTCCGTGGAAGTTGGGGTCGTAGTAGTAGCCGCGCTCGATGCGCCAAACGTCGTGGTACATTTCCGCCCACTCCTGGCGGGGCACGACGTAGACCTGCAGGGCGCTGGTATTGAGCTTACCGGAGCCGGGCGCGGGCGCCTTGGTGGCATCGGTGATATACCAGTTGCCGCCGCGCTCGAGCAGCATTTGTTTGCCGTTAAAGG
This sequence comes from Terriglobales bacterium, assembly GCA_050747905.1. GTDB lineage: Bacteria > Acidobacteriota > Terriglobia > Terriglobales > SCQP01 > SCQP01. The sequence continues at coordinate 6,615 of JBOGKQ010000024.1, forward strand.
ATATCGCCACTGCACTCAGGCCGGTGGCCAGCGGTTTTTCCTTGCGGTCTTTGAGGGTGAAGCGGCTGAGCGACACGCGCATCGGTCCCATGCCGGCGACGGCGGGCACGGACATCAGAAACAGGGCGCGGTCCGGGCGGGCCGCCAGGCCGATATAGTTGGCGGCGGGCACCGGCAGCGCCAGCGTGCGCTGCAAGATACCGTTAAAGTCAATGCCCACCTCCGGAGGCGTGGCTGGCGCCGCCTGGCCGGTGTGGTTGCGCGGCGCCGGTTTGGTCCCGGCGGCGGCCTTTTCGTCCCCCGTTTGCGGCGGCAGCGGCGAGGGCAGATCAGAGCGCAAAACAGCTACATAGACGCTGCGCGTGACGGGATGCCCGAGGCCGCTCATGTCCAGCCAGCCGGAGGTGAGGCCGGTATTCGTGCTGGCGGTGAAGTATACATACTTGCCGCTGGTGTCGAACTGCGGATAGAGGCAGTCGCTCATGCCATCGGTGACCTGATGCACGGTATGGTCGGCGAGCGAATAAATATAGACCGCGTGCAGGTGGCTGGGCAGCTCTTTGGTATAGGCAAGCCAGCGGCTGTCGGGCGACCAGGCAGGATCGAACCGATGGGTTGGCTCTTCGTACAGGTCCTTATCCACTTTGACCGGCACACTGCCCGCCGCCAGATTGACCGTCCAGAGGTTGAGCGCCTGATCGCTGAACACCAGCGCCTGGCTGTTGGGCGACCAGACGAGGTCGCCATAGTAGCCGTTGGGCTGGCCCAGAAGGATGGTCCGCGCCGGTTTCAGGCCTTTTTGATCCACAATGCGCAAGTCGTATTCCCCCGAGCGGTCGGAAAAATACGCCACCCACTGGCCATCAGACGACCAGGCGGGATCCCGGTCCATGACGCCCGGAGAATGCGTCAGGTTGCGGATGCTGCCGTGCTCACCGGGCACGGTCAGGATTTCGCCATGGGCCTCAAACAACGCCCTCTCGCCGGTAGGCGAAATATCGAAATCCCCGATCTGCTTGGCGACGTTCTCCCAGTGTGGCCGCAACTGCGGCAGATCACCCGCGACCGAGATGTCCACCTCTCGCTCGCGATGCCGGGCCAGGTTGTAGACATGGATCTGACCGAACTGGGAGTAGACAATTGCATCCTGGCCGGCGCCGGCGGCAGTGATATCGAACTGGCCGGCGGTGGACACCAACTGCTGCACCTTCTGGGCTTGCGTGTTGTACTCGAACAGGCCGAACGGGCCGTTGCGGTCGGAGACGAAGTAAATGTTGTTGCCGATCCACATCGGATCGCGGTCGTTGGAGTCCACGCGGGGGACCTTGACAACGCTCGAATCGGAGAGTTTTGCAATCCAGATGGGGGTGGCCTGGCCGCCGCGGTAGCCCTGCCAGTAGGGTTCCCACATGGAGTTGGGAATGTAGGCGATGTGGGAGCCGTCGGGGGAGAACGAGCCGGTTTCGGCCATGGAAAGTGGCAGCTCGGTGGGGAAGCCGCCCGCGGCGGGAATGGTGTAGAGCTGATCGGGATCGGAGAAGCTGGCGCGATTGGAGCGAAACAGGACATTTTGACCATCCGGCGTCCAACCCACGGCCACGTCGGGCGAGGGATGATAGGTTAATCGCCGGGGCACACCTCCGGAGGTGGGCGCCACGTAGACGTCGGTGTTGCCGTCGTAGTCGCCGGTGAAGGCGACCTGGCTGCCGTCCGGGGAAAAAACCGGGCCCGTCTCGAGGCCGAATCCGGTGGCCAAGCGATGCGCCACGCCGCCGGCGCGCGACACGATCCAGATGTCGCCGCCGTAGGCGAAAGCGATTTGGGTGCGGCTGAGGGTGGGCGTTTGCAGCAGCAGCGGGGCTGGGGGAGCTGACTGAGCAGCCGCAAAGACTCCCAAGATGGCCGCAGCAGTGCAGGCAACAGCAACTCGCAAGGGCAGGCGCATGAAAAATTCCTCCGGCCCCAAAAGTTTAATCCAAAGCTGATAAAATGGTTTGATCCAAGGGCAAGCATCGCCAGTGGGTCACAATCCACACGCAGGGGAGGGCGATGGAAGCCATACTGGCGCTAGAGGATGGCCGGGTTTTCCGCGGCTGGGGCTTGGGTGCGATCGGGCGCAGCACCAAGGCGGGTGCGGGCGAGGTGGTGTTCAACACCTCGATGACTGGCTACCAGGAAATCTGTACGGACCCCTCCTACGCCGGCCAGATGGTCTGCTTGACGGCACCGCAGATTGGAAATTACGGTACCACGCCCGAGGACGACGAAGCCCGTCATCCGTTTATCGAAGGGCTGATCGTCCGCGAGTTTTCCTCCGTCGCCAGCAACTGGCGCAGCCAGCAGGAATACAGCAGCTATCTCGACTACTACGGTATTCCGGTTCTGGCCGGCATCGATACCCGCGCGCTGGTGCGGCATCTGCGCCAGCAAGGTGTGCTGCGCGGCGTGATGGCGGCGGCGGGATCGGCGAGCGTAGATGAGTTGGTGCGGCGAGCCCGCGCCCTTCCGGCCATGCAGGGTACGGATCTGGCGCAGGTGGTCAGCACCACGGCGGCCTACGATGGGCCTGCACCCGGCGGCGACAGCGCACGCGCACCCTTGGTGGTGGCTTACGACTTTGGCATGAAACGCAACCTCGTGCGGCAATTGGCGGAGCATGGTTGCCGGGTGCGGGTCGTGCCCGCGAAAACCACCGCGGCCGAAGCGCTGGCGATGCGGCCGGATGGCGTGTTTTTGTCCAATGGGCCGGGCGATCCGGAGCCGTGCCAGTATGCGGTGGAGACCCTACGCGGGTTGATGGGCCGGGTACCGATCTTCGGCATTTGCCTGGGGCATCAGCTCATCGGCCTGGCGCTGGGCGGCAAGACCTACAAGCTGAAGTATGGCCATCACGGTGGCAACCATCCGGTGCGGCACGAGGCCAGCGGGCGCATCGAGATCACCGCGCACAACCACAACTTTGCCGTGGACCCGGAGTCGCTGCCTGCCGCCGAGGTCGAATGCACGCACTTTGATCTCAACGACGGCACGCTGGAAGGGCTGCGCCACCGCTCGCTACCGCTGTACAGCGTGCAGTATCACCCCGAGGCCGCCCCCGGACCGCACGATTCCCATTACCTGTTTCGGGATTTCGTAACGTTAGTGAGCGAAAACAGCAAATAACCATGCCGCGCCGCGACGACATTCGCAAAGTGATCATTGTGGGCTCGGGGCCGATTGTCATCGGGCAAGCCTGCGAGTTCGACTACGCGGGAGCGCAGGCGTGTAAGGCACTGCGCGCCGATGGTTTCGAAGTGGTGCTGGTGAACTCGAACCCGGCGACCATCATGACCGACCCGGAATTGGCCGATCGCACGTACATCGAGCCGCTGACGCGCGCGTATGTGGCCGAGATCCTGAAGCGCGAGGCCGGGCCTGGGGTGGCGCTGCTACCCACCGTGGGCGGGCAAACGGCGCTCAATCTGGCGGTCGAGCTGGCCGACGCCGGCGATCTGGAGCGCACCGGCGTCCGCTTGATCGGGGCCAGCCTGGAGGCCATCAAGAAGGCGGAGGACCGGCTGCTGTTCAAGGATGCGATGCGCAACATCGGCCTGGAGACACCGCGCTCGCGCCTGGTGAACAATTTACGCGACGGGCTGGATTTTGCGACGGAGTTTCCGGTGATCATCCGGCCCTCGTTCACTCTGGGCGGCACCGGCGGAGGCCTGGCCTACAACCGCGAGGAGTTCTCGGCCATGCTGGTGCGCGGTCTCGACCTATCGCCGGTGCACGAGGTGCTGGTGGAGGAAACCGTGCTCGGCTGGAAGGAATTCGAGCTCGAGGTCATGCGCGACCAGGCCGACAACGTGATCATCGTGTGCTCGATCGAAAACCTCGATCCCATGGGCGTGCACACCGGCGATTCCATCACCGTCGCGCCGGCGCAGACCCTCAGCGACCGCGAATACCAGGCCATGCGCGATGCCTCGCTCAAGGTGATGCGCGAAATCGGGGTCGAGACCGGGGGCTCGAACATCCAGTACGCCGTGAACCCCCGCGACGGGCGCATGGTGGTGATCGAGATGAACCCGCGCGTGTCGCGCTCGTCGGCGCTGGCGTCCAAGGCCACCGGGTTCCCGATCGCCAAAATCGCCGCCAAGCTGGCGGTGGGCTACCGGCTGGACGAGATTGCCAACGACATCACGCGCAAAACGCCGGCCTGCTTCGAGCCCACGCTCGACTACGTGGTGGTGAAGATTCCCAAATGGCAGTTTGAGAAGTTTCCCGGCGCCGACACCACGCTGGGGCCGCAGATGCACTCGGTGGGCGAGGTGATGGCCATCGGCCGCAGCTTCAAGGAGGCGCTGCTCAAAGGGGTGCGGTCGCTCGAAACCGGCAAGAAGGCCGGACACCTCGCCATTGATCCCGAGCTGCTGACGCAACGCCTGGTTTCACCGCACCCGGACCGGCTCAGCTACGTGCGCTACGCGCTGGGCGAAGGCGGGATGACGATCGCCGGCGTGGCAGAGTGGACGGGCATGGACCCGTGGTTTTTGCGGCAGATCCAGGATGTATCGCGGCTGGAGCAGCAGGTCCGTGGCGGCGGGAGCGGCGCCCTCAGTGAAGCGTTGCTGCGCGAGGCCAAGCGCAGCGGCCTGAGCGACGCGCGTTTGGGCGAGCTGGTGGGGCGTGACGCCGCGGCCATCGCCGCGCGGCGACGCGAGCTGGGTCTGCTGCCCGTGTACAAGCGCGTGGATACCTGCGCCGCCGAGTTTGAATCCTACACGCCCTACATGTACTCCACCTACGAGCAGGAGGACGAGGCGGAGCCCGGCACGCGCCGCAAGATCGCCATCCTGGGGAGCGGGCCGAACCGCATCGGGCAGGGCATCGAGTTCGATTACTGCTGTTGCCACGCGGCCTTCGCGCTGCGCGAGCAGGGATTTGAGACGATCATGGTGAACTGCAATCCCGAGACCGTCTCGACCGACTACGACACCAGCGACCGGCTCTACTTCGAGCCGCTCACCTTCGAGGATGTCTCCCGCGTGCTCGAACACGAGCAGTCAGTGGGTACGCTGACGGGCGTAATTGTCCAATTCGGCGGCCAGACTCCGCTCAACCTGGCGCTGCCGCTGGAGCGGGCGGGATTCAGGATTCTGGGCACCTCCCCGCGCTCGATCGACCTGGCCGAGGACCGCAAGCGGTTTGGCGCGCTGCTGCGGCGGTTGGGTATACGGCAACCGGAGAACGGCACGGCAACCTCGGTGGCGCAGGCGCTGAAAGTGGCGGCCCGCATCGGCTATCCGGTGCTGGTACGGCCGTCGTACGTGCTCGGCGGGCGGGCGATGGCGATTGTCTACGACGACGCCATGCTGCGCGAGTACATGGCGCTGGCGACGGAATACTCCTCCAACCGGCCCATCCTGGTTGACCGCTTCCTCGAGGACGCCATCGAAGTGGACGTGGACGCGCTCAGCGATGGCCGCGACGTGGTGCTGGGCGGCATCATGGAACACATCGAGGAGGCTGGCATCCACAGCGGCGACAGCTCCTGCGCGCTGCCGCCCTACAGCCTTTCACCCCAGCTGCAAGCCGAGTTGCAGGCGCAGACCATCCGCCTCGCCCAGGCGCTCAAGGTCATCGGCCTGATGAACGTGCAGTTCGCCATCGCCCAGAATGCCGATGGCCGACCCGACGTCTACGTCCTCGAAGTCAACCCCCGTGCCTCCCGCACCGTGCCCTTCGTCAGCAAGGCCACCGGCGTGCCCCTCGCCAAGCTTGCCGCCACCGTCATGAGCGGCGCCGCGAAACTGCGTAACTTGCTGCCGCCGGAGGTCCTCGCCGCCCAGTGCCTGCCCACCGGCGCCAACTATTGCGTCAAAAGCCCGGTTTTTCCCTGGAACAAGTTCGCCGGTGCCGACCCCGTGCTCGGCCCGGAAATGCACTCCACCGGCGAGGTCATGGGTGTCGCCCCGACCATGGGCGAGGCCTTCGCCAAAGCCCAGCTCGCCGCCGGCCAGGCCCTGCCCGACAACGGCACGGTTTTCTTCAAGCTCCGCGACCGTGACAAGGAGCGCGGCATTCCCCTCGCCCGCCGCTGCCTCGAGCTCGGCTTCGACCTGCTGGCCACCCGCGGCACCGCCGCCGCCTTCCGCGCAGAGGGGCTGTCGGTCAAGCCCGTGTTCAAGGTCAGCGAAGGCCGCCCCAACTTCGTGGATCTGCTCAAGGGCGGCTCGGTCACCCTGGTCGTCAACACGCCCTCCGGCCGCCAGCAGTTCCTCGAAGAAAAAGAAATCCGCCGTACCGCCGTCGCGCGCCGCATCCCCATCGTCACCACCCTTGCCGCCGCCCAGGCCGCCATCGAGGCGATCGCCACCCGCGCCGCCACCCGCCCCTCGGTCCACGTCCTGCAGCAAATGCACCGCGACCTGGCAGCGCCCGCCTCCCGGTAATTCTTCCGTTCGCCGGAACTTCAGATCGCGGGGGTCGCGCCGCTTTGCACCGTGGGTAAAATCGACGCGAAGGGCTGCGAAATTCGGAATGGGCGAGCGTCCCAGCAAGCGCTCCCAACCCGCCCTGTGCACTTACAGCAGGGCGGGCAACCCGACGCGAGCATAAGCGGGCCGCGCGGCACAGCTGCGCTGGGGTCCGCGCCAACATTGTCCAGCTGGACCTTGTCGCTGAACCCCAGCGTAGCGTAGCGCGCCCTGAACTTGTGCGCGCTCTGGAAAAAGCAGACGACCTGCCCTTCCGTACATAGGCCGGCACGCCGTACCAGGTTTTTGCTTCCAGCTCCGGTGCCGTCGCCCGAATCAGGGCGTGCAGCCGCTCTGCCAGCGCCCGGTCCGGTGGCGGCATCGCCGCGAATTTCTCCGAAGCTAGCCGAGAAGCTACGCCCGACCTGCAGCGGCCTGGTGGCCGCTGGCCTCGCTGACTTCATAGCCAAACATCGCGACGATAGGATCACCGAAAATCTTAACCGCGCATACAGAGGGCTGGATCGCGGCCTGCGCCTGGTACTCGGCCTCTGAACTGAGTGCTTGACGGCTATACCCGTCACGGATATAGTAGCCGGTATGGGCGAAGCAAGCTTCCAGGTATTACTCGCGCTGGCCGCGGGCGAGCGCCACGGCTACGCCATCCTGCAGGAAATCGCGCGCGCCGGCGGCCGCATGGGCCCGGCCACGCTCTACCGCACGCTCGAGCGCCTGCTCGAGCAGGGCTGGGTCGAGGAAACCGCTGCCCCCCGCGGCGGGACCAGCCGTGACGAGCGCCGCCGCTATTACCGCATCACGGCGGCCGGCAAGGCGGCCGCGCGCGCTGAAACCGAGCACCTCGCCGCCCTGGTGCGCCGGGCGCACGCCCGGGGCTGGGTCCGCATATGAGGCCACGCCGCTGCTACGCCTGGTTGCTGCGGCTGTTTCCCGCCAGCTTCCGCCACGAGTACGGCGCCGAAATGCTGGCCGCCGATGCCGAACAGCGGTTGGCCCCGCCGCGGGCGGCCGCCGACGCGCTGGCAGGCGCCTGCGCCGCCCACGCCGACATTCTGCGCCAGGACGTGCGCCAGGCCCTACGCACGTTCCGCCGCGCCCCCGGCTTCGCCATTACCGTGATCGTAGTCCTGGCGCTCGGCATCGGCGGTACCACCGCCGCGTACTCGCTCGTGTATCACGTGCTGCTTGGCCCGCTGCCCTACCCGCAGGCGCAGCAGTTGGTGCAAATCGAGGAAACGCAGCTCGGCCCCGGATTCGGCCGCGACACCAACCAGCTCTCGCCCGCCAACTACCGCGACTGGCGCTCAGTATCCACCGCGAGCCTGGCCGCCATCGGCGCCTGGTCGGGCGCGCCCATGGATCTCACTGGCAGCGGCGAGCCCCAGCGCCTGGACGGCATCGTGGTCACCTCAAGCCTGCTGCCCCTGCTCGGCGTCGCGCCCGCGCAGGGCCGCTTCTTCACCGCCGCCGAGGATGGCCCCGGCGGACCCAACGTGGTCATCCTCAGCCACGCCCTCTGGCAGCAGCTCGGCGCGAAGCCCGGCATCATCGGTAGCCGGCTTACGCTCAGTGGCGCCGCCTGGACGGTAGTCGGCGTCATGCCCCGCGGTTACGCCTTTCCCGGCCCGTGGGTGCAGATCTATACCCCCTTTCAGGGCGCCAACGATCGCCGCGATACCGATCGCAGCAACACCTACCTGACCACCGTCGGCCGCCTGCGCCCGGGCGTCTCCATCGCCGCCGCACAATCGGAGTTGGCCGCCGAAGCCAAGCATCTGGCCCAGGTCTATCCCGTCGATCTCAAGGGCATCACCGCCTACGTCTCTTCGCTCGCCTGGCAAACGCCGCCCCAGCGCCGCGTCATGCTCTGGGCGCTGCTCGGCGGCGCCGTCTGCGTGCTGATCATCGCCTGCCTCAATCTCGCCGGCCTGGTGCTGGCGCGCCTCCTTGCCCGCGGCCCGGAATGGTCCACGCGCACGGCGCTCGGCGCCGGCTGGGACCGCCTGTTGCGTCAGTTGCTCACCGAAACTTTGCTGCTCACCACTGCCGGCGGCGGCGCCGGTATTGGCCTCGCCGCGCTGTTGCTGCCCCTGCTCGGCCGCTTCACCCCCGCGCAGTTGCCTGAGCCCAGCACCCCGCACCTCAGCCTTCCGGTTCTGGCGGCAGCCGCGGCCCTGACGTTCGCCGCGGCACTGCTGTTTGGCGTGTTGCCCGCCGCGCGCTGGGCCCGCTCGCTCCGCTTGCAAGCCGTGCGCGGCGCCGCCGCCGCCCGCCACCGCCGCCTCCGCCCCACGCTGATCGTCGCCGAAATTGCCGCCTGTATGCTGCTGGTCGCCCTTTGCAGCCTGCTCGGCCGCGCCCTCCACGATGTCGCCACCACCCCGACCGGCTACAACGCCGCCCACGTCCTCACCCTGCGCACCGATCTGCCGCAGCCGAAATATGGCCGCCTAGCCGACCAGCAGCACTACTTCCAAACCGTCCTCGCCGCCATCCGTGCCCTGCCCGGCACCCAGTCTGCCGGCTTTACCAGCTTCGCCATCTGCCTCCTCACCGCCCTGCTGGGCGCCCTGCTGCCCGCCCTCCGCGCTCGCCGCGTGGACCCCGCCACCGCCCTGCGCGCCCAGTAGATGACAACGTGTGCCGATCCGGCACACACATGCTATCCTGACCCTGTGCCGCGCTTTGCTTGGGATTCCGACAAGGATGCACGCCTGCGCGCAACCCGCGGCATTGGATTTGAGGAAATCGTGTTTCAAATGGAGTCCGGCAACCTCATCGAGATCCTCGAACACCCGCAGGCTGAGCGCTACCCTGGTCAGCGCGTTTTCGTGGTCTGGTGCCGCGATTACGCTTACCTGGTGCTGTTTGTGAAAAGCGATGAGGTGGCCCTTCTGAAGACCATTATCCCCAGCCGCCGGGTAACCAGACGCATCCGGCAAGCAAGCGAGGCACATGAAGATTGATCTCTCTCCTGAAGAGCGCCAGTTGTTGGAAGAGGTGGAGGCTGGCGAGTGGAGGCCGGTCAAACTGACCCCGGCCGAGCGCAAGCGTTATCAGGAAACCGCCCGCGCCACCCTGCGCAAGGACTGCCGCTTGAATATCCGCATTTCCCGTGCCGATCTGAACTCCATTCAGAAGCGCGCTCTGGATGAAGGTCTGCCCTATCAGACCCTGATTGCCAGCCTGATCCACAAGTACGCCGCCGGCCGCCTGCGCGAAGCCTGAGGCATCCCTTTAACCACCGGAGGAGCTATGACCCCAGATCACCCCAGTGACGTCGCTGCGGCATTTGAGATTCTTCTCGAAGCCGTCGAAGCGGAAATTGATTTCATCAACGGCGTCGCGTCCTGAGTGCGATTTCCGAGGCCGGCGGCCGGGCGCAGGCCGCAGATGTCCTCGCGGCGCTCGAAATAAAAATGAAGGCGGACTTGCGCCCCGTGGACCACGAGCCGCTTGCGTCCGATCCGCACCAGCCCCGCTGGCGGAAAACGGCGCAGTGGGCCCGTTTCTCAATGGCGAGCATCGGGTTTCTGGACAACGACTCCCCCCGCCGCATCTGGGCCATTACCGAGGAGGGTCGCATCTACCTTCGCCAGCAGCAAGACGCGTCGAGCTGAGGGGCCGTTAATCTAGTCCTCCCGCAGCGTCGCCATCGGATCGCGGCGCGCCGCCCGCCGCGCCGGCAACCAGGCGGCGAACAGCGAAACCGCCGCCAGCACCACCACCGCCGCCGTCAGCGTGGCCGTGTCGGTCGCGGGCAACCCATACAGAAGCTTGCTCAGCGTGGCCTGTGCCGTGCGCGCCGCGATCCAGCTCAGCCCCGCGCCGATCCCGACTCCCAGCGCCAACACCCGCCCGGCATCGCCCAGCGCCAGCCGCAGCACCGCGCCTGGCCGTGATCCCAGCGCCATGCGGATGCCGAACTCCCGCTTCCGCCGTTCTGCGCGATAGGCCATGATGCCGTACAGCCCGATCGCGGTCAGCAGCAGCGCCAGCCCGCCGAACAGCCCCGCCAGCCACGCCAGCATCCGCTCACCGCTCAGCGTGGCGGAAATTCGCGCCGCGTAGGACGCGCACACGAAGTTCGCAGTGGGATCGGTCTGCCGCATGGCCTGCCGCGCCTCGGCGGCGACCGTTCCCAGCGGGAGCTCCGACCGCAGCTCGTAATGGATGCCCGGCGCTTGCATGTGCTCCTGCGCCAGCGCGAAATACATCTGCGGGGGCGCCGCGTCGCGCACCCCCTGGTATTTCGCATCTTCGGCCACGCCAATAACCTCATACGCGCCCGCACCCGCCTGGATCTTGCGCCCCATCGCTCCGCCGCCGGGGAACAACGCTCGCGCCGCCGCCCGGTTCACGATGGCCACCAGCGCTGCACCCTGGCGGTCCTGCGCCGCGAAATCCCGCCCCGCCCGCAACGGCGTGCGCAGCGTGGCAAAGTAGCCCGGCGAAACGGCATTGAAGTACACGCCCACGCCGCTGCTGCCGCCGCCCCTGGCCCAGCCATCCCACTGCAGCCCCTGCACCGGAACAATCAGGCTGGCGCTGGCGGCCTCCACGCCGGGGAGCGATCGCAGCGCCTTGAGCGTGCCCCGGCCCGCTGCGCCCCGCACTTCGATCAACGTTATCGGCGCCGGGTCAAAGCCCAGCCGCGTCTGCTCCAGGTTGACCAGGCTACGCACGAATAGCCCTGCACCCGCGAGCAACGCCACGCTGGCGATGACGGCGAGAACCGCCGTAGTCTGCCCCGCGCGCCGCGTCTTCGCACCCGCCAGCCCGGTGCGCGATGACCGCAGCGCCGGCGCCACACCCACCAGCGCGGCCGTCATCAGCATCAGTCCCGCCGTTGCCAGCAGCATGCGCCCATCGGGCGCGAGGTTCAGTTGAGCCGCCATGAAACGCGCGGCGGCGCGGCTCGCCCAGGCCGCAAATAAGATGCCCGCAGCTGTACCCCCGGCTGCCAGCACCAGGCTTTCGGTCAGCAATTGCCGCACCAACCGCCCGCGGCTCGCTCCCAGCGCCCGGCGCACCTCGATTTCCTTCCGCCTCGCCTCCGCGCGCGCCAGCATCAGCGCCGCCAGGTTCGCGCACGCCACCAGCAGCAGCAGCAGCGCCACGCCCATCAGCAGCGCCAGTACCAGCCCGTAACGCCGCTGCAGCCAGTTCATTCCCTGCGCGCCCGGCAGCAGTAGCCAGCGGCGGTCGCCCCGCTTCGCCGGCATCCAGCCCGGCGCCAGGGCCGCCAACCGGGCGCTTGCCTGTGCCCTGCTCACGCCCGGTCGCAGCCGCCCCATGGCCGCCAGAACCCAGGCGTCCGGCCCCGCCGCCAGCGCCTTGTCCGCGCACAGCGGCAAAATAATGTCGTCGCGCTTGCCCGTGTAGGTGCCGAGAAACTCCGGCGGCAGTACGCCGGTCACCGTGTACGTGCCCGAGCCGAGCGCCAGCTCCGCGCCCAGCGCGGCGGGTGCGGCGCGAAAGTGCCCGCGCCAGAACGCATCGCTGATGACTGCTTCGCGCGCGCACGTGCCGCCCCGCGCCCGTGGCCCCAACAAGCGCCCGGCTTCGGCACGAACACCCAGCGTCGCAAAGTAGCTCCCGCTGACCCAGGCTCCCCATACCGGCGGCTGCCCGCCCCCATCACGCAGATAGAACTCATCCGACGCCCACGCCAACACGCCCGAAAACACATCCTGATGTTCCTGAATCTGCGTCCACATCGCCGGCGTCAGCCACGGCGACGGTGCGCCTTCCTGTGGCGCCTGCGAATAGATCTGGGCCAGTTGCCCCGGGTGGCTCACCGCCAACGGCCGCAGCAGCGTGGCATCGGAAAGCGAAAATAGCGCTGTGGTTGCGCCGATGCCCAACCCCAGCGACACCAGCGCCAGGGCCGTGATCAGCGGCGTGCGCCGTAGCCGCCGCAGTCCGTGCCGCACGTCCTGCACCCAGGTTTCCAGCCACGTCCAGCCCCACTGCGCCTGGGCCCACTCCCGCAGGCGAAGATCGTTACCAAAGGTGCGGGCATTTCCTCTCATCTCAAGATGCAGGCGTATCTCCTCCTCGAGTTCGCGGCGCCAGCGGCGCTGGGTCAACAGCATCTGCACTCTGCGCCACAGCTCGCCCATGCTCACTCCTCCCGTAGCGTGCGCATCGGGTCCACGCGCGCCGCGCGGCGAGCCGGCAGCCAGGCGGCGAACAGTGAAACCGCCGCCAGCAGCGCCGCCGCGGCCGCCAGCGTGGCCGTGTCGGTCGCATGCAGCCCGTAGAGCAGCTTGCCCAGCGTGGCCTGGGCCGCGCGCGCCGCGATCCAACTCAGCCCCGCGCCGATGGCGATGCCCAGCGCCAGCACCCGCCCGGCATCGCCCAGCGCCAGGCGCAGCACCGAGCGCGGCTGCGCCCCCAGCGCCATGCGGATGCCGAATTCCCGCTTCCGCCGCTCGGCGCTGTAGGCCATGATGCCGTACAGCCCGATCGCGGTCAGCAGCAGCGCCAGCCCGCCAAACAAGCCCGCCAGCCACGCCAGCATGCGCTCGGGTAGCAGCAGACCTGCCAACATGCCGGGGAAGCTCTCAATCCGATACGTCGCCGCCGGGTCCGCCGCCGCCATCGCTGTCTTCACCTCCCGCGTCAGCATCGGCAGGGGCAGGGAAGAGCGCAGCTCGAAGCTGGTGGTGGGGAACGCCTCCGGCAGCTGCTGCAGCGGAAAATACACCTGTGGAGGAGGCGCGTCGCGCACGGAAACATAGCGCGCATCGGCCACCACCCCCACCACGCGTGCCTGCCGCGTGTCCTTGCCGTCGCCCTGCGTCAGCTCCTGCCCCAGCACCGGCCCGTGCGGAAACAGCAGCCGCGCCGCCGAGTGGTTGACGATCGCCACTGGCGCCCCGCCCTGCCGGTCGGCGCGGGTGAAATCCCGCCCGGCGACCACCGGCGTGCGCAGCGTGGCAAAGTAGCCGGGCGAGATGGCGTTGAGAAATGTGTCGTCAATCGCTCCGGTGCGGCTGTGCACCGGCGTGTCCCATTGCAGCCCTTGCGTGGGGATCATGAACGAGGCGCTGGCCGACCTCACCCCCGGTAGCGCCCGCAGCGCCGCGAGCGCCTGCACGCGCGCGGCGACAATCGCCGGCGGAGGCGCCTGCGTTGGGTCCGGCGATGACACCTCGAGCAGCGCCACCTGCTGCGGATCAAACCCGAGATGGGCGCCCGCCAGGTTGGCAAAGCTGCGCAAAAACAGCGCCGCCGACGCCAGCAGCACCAGCGCCACCGCCACCGCCGCTACCGCTGCGCGCCGCCCGGCGGTTCGCCGCGACGATCCCTTGCTCGCCGCCAGCGCCGGCGCCAGCCCCACCAGCAGCGCCGTGAGCCCGGCCGCGCCAATGGCCACGCCCAGCACGCGCGCATCCGGCGCCAGCGCCAACTGCAGCTTCAGCAACGCCTGCGCCGCTCCACACGCCCACACTGCGAACGCCGCCCCCAGCCCCAGCCCCCCCAGCGCCAGCAGCGCCGTCTCGGTCAGCAGTTGACGGATCAGCCGCCCCCTTCCGGCGCCCAGCGCCCGCCGCACCGCCAGCTCCTGCCGCCGCGCCGCCGCCCGCGCCAGCATCAGCGCCGCGAGATTGGCGCACGCCACCAGCAGAATCAGTCCTGCGATCACCAGCAGCACTTCCAGTGCCGCTCCGTAGCGCTGCCCCGCCCACGACGCGCCGTGTCCGCCCGGCTCCAGGCTCATCCGCCGCGCGCGGTAGGCTTGCTGCCCGGCCGCCGGCCAGTCCGGCGGCACCGTCGCCGCCATCCACTCCGGCGCCTGCGTCTGCAGCCGCGCCTGCGCCGCGGCCTCGCTCACGTCCGGCTTCAGCCGTCCCATCACCAGCAGCCACCAGGCGTCGCGGATATCCGTAAAGCTCCGCTCCGTGCACAGCGGCGCGGCAATGTCCTCGCGCCAGCCCACGTCGGTGCCCGTGAATCCCGCCGGCATCACGCCAATTACCGTGAACGCCGCCCGCCCCGCATCGCCGCCTAGTTGCAGCGTCGCCCCCAATGCGGCAGGCGAGCCGCCGAATTGGCTATGCCAGAACGCATCGCTGATGTCGGCTACGTTCGGGCAGTTGCGCACGTCATCTCGCGGGCCGATCAGCCGCCCGCGCTCGGCCTTGATGCCCAGCGTGGCAAAGTAATCGCCGCTCACGTACGCGCCGCGCGCCACCAGCCGCTCCCCGCTCTGCCGCAGTGAAAACTGGGTGCCCGACCACGCGAACGCTTTCGAGAACACGTCCTGGTGATCGCGCACCTGTTCCCACATGGGGTTGGTGAACGAGGACGACGGCCGCGGCATCTTCGGCTCCCGCGTGAACACCTGCATCAGTTGTTCCGGATGGCTCACCGGGAGCGGCCGCAACAGCACCGCATTCGCCAGCGTGAACAGCGCCGTCGTCGCGCCGATGCCGAGGCCGAGCGACACCAGCGCCAGCGCCGTGATCAGCGGCGTGCGGGCGAGCAACCGCAGCCCATGCCGCGCGTCCTGCGCCCAGGTCTCGAGGTACGTCCAGCCCCACTGCGCCTGCGCCCGCTCCCGCAGCTGCAGCTCGTTGCCGAACTTTTTCTCATTCCCGCGCAGTTCCCGGTGCAGCCGCATTTCCTCCTCGAGCTCCCGCCGCCCGCGTCTTCGCCCCGCCAGCATTCGCAGCCGCCGCCCGAGCTCGCCGAAAATGCTCATGCCGGCAGCAGAACTTTTCCGACGGCGCCCATCACCCGTTCGAATTGCGCCCGCTCCGCCGCCAACTGCTTCCGCCCGCCCGCCGTCAGGTGGTAGTAGCGCGCCCGCCGCCCCTCCGCTGTCCGCCCCCACTCGCCCACGATCCAGCCCTTCAGCAGCATGCGCTGCAGGGCGGGGTAGAGCGAGCCCTCTTCCACCCGCAGTACATCTTCCGAGCGCTGCTGGATGGCGTTGGCAATCTCGAAGCCGTGTAGCTGTGCCTGCCGTTCCAGCGTGACCAGGATCAGCAACACCAGGCTGCCAGGCGGAATTTCATCCGGCCTCATATGTTTTACCAGTTACGTAGACAACCTATGCCAACTGCTGTCATGGTGTCAAGCGGATGCCTAGTGTGTGCAACCGTTTGCACACCTTAGGTTCCATTCTGCTCTGTAAGCACTTTAGAATCAGTAGCAGATTTGGCATTGCGCGTGCTGTATAAAGTACAGGGAGAAGAGTGCAAGTTTATGAAGGCCAAAATCAAGAATCTAGGATTAGCGATCACCGTGGGAAGCGCGTTGGCGCTGCTAGCGCCCGCGGTTGCCATGGCAGGCACGATCACCTTTACGGGCATCGGCACGGCGAACAGCGAGTCGGTTGACGCGAGTGCAGTTGTCACGTTTGGTGCGGGGACGGTCTCTATAACCCTGGAAAACCTGATCACCGGTCAGAAGGACGCCGGCCAGTCTCTAACCGGCTTTAGCTTTGATCTGGGCAATTGGACCAGCAGCGCGGCCAGCCTTACCTCAAGCGACGCCAACGAGATAAACGTGGTGAGCGGCGGGGCAATCACCTCAAAGGGCACGGTGGGCTCAAACTGGGGCAACTCCCTTGCCAGCTCCACACTGTCGGTTCTCTGGTTCACCCGCAACCACAGCGACGCGAACTTCACCGGCAACGCCTCAGGGGGGCTGCTGGGAGTGCCGGACACGTCATGTTCGCCAGCAGATGCGGCCGGTTGTTATCCAGATGCCAACTCGTCTTTGACTAACGGTGCGCACACTCCCGAGGCTAACGGCGATTTAGTCTTCAACTTCTCAATTCCGGGCGTTTCCTCCACCACAACAGCCAGCAACGCCGTGTTTTACTTCTCCACCACGCCCTATACCTATTCTCTGCCGGGCACGCCGGTATCTCCCGTTCCCGAGCCGGCGAGCTTGCTGTTGCTGGGCAGCGGGTTGCTGGGTCTGGCGTGGTTCGCGCGGAAGGGCCTACTGGCGTAGGCGGCGTGGCAGTTCGAGGCCTTTGCTCCCATGGCCTTCATCCTCGATCTCGACCCTGGCGAAGCCAGTAACACCACCGTCTGGCGCGCTCCGGCCGCGCTGCGTGCCGCCGCGGTGCGCGAGGTGGAGACCGAGCCCGCCTGGGTGGAGGCGGAACGCCGCCGCTACGCGGTGCTCATGTATTCAGCGGTCACCCGGCTCGCCTGAGCTGCTATCGCCGCCCTCGTCGTCTTTTTCGCCCGGCTTGACCGGAATGCGGTAGGTGCCACTGGCCCATTTGCCCAAGTCAATGGTCCGGCAGCGGCGGCTGCAGAAGGGAAAATCGTGCGCATCCTTCGCGTCCCGGAACACCGGCTTGCGGCAGATGGGGCAGGGAAGGCAGGGCGAATTAGACGACTCGTCCGACAAGGTCATAGTCCTGGGCCGCGGTAATCTCGACCGTGGCGAACTCGCCAGTGTGCAATTGGGCGCCCTCAGCGCAGTCATTGATCAGCACTTTGCCGTCAATTTCCGGCGCCTGTCCTTCTAGGCGCCCCTCCCAGAGCAGCGCGGTTTCGCTGCTCGGGCCTTCCAGCAGCACGGGCAGGCGCTGGCCAACCGCAGCGCGGCGTTGGCGCCGCGAAATGGCGCGCTGAATCTGCATTAGCCGACGCCGCCGGCGCTCGATTTCCGCAGGCGGGAGTTTTCCGTCGAGGTGTACGGATTGGTTAATGGCCTCGTCGGAGTAGGCAAACACGCCCATCCAGTCGAACCTGGCCACGCGGACGAAGTCGCACAGCTCGTCGAAGTCGGCCTCGGATTCGCCGGGAAAGCCGACGATGAAGCTGGTGCGCAGCGCCACGCCGGGAATGGTGGCGCGGATGCGCTCGATGAGCTTGAGGAAAATGTCGCCTGAGCCGCCGCGCTTCATGCGCTTGAGCACGCCGGCCGCGGCATGCTGCAAGGGCATATCCACATAGTTGCAAAGCTGGGGGTGCGCGGCGATGGCCTCGAGCAGGGGCTGCTTGACCTTGTTCGGGTAGAAATAGAGCGAGCGGACCCAGCGCAGGGTGTCGCTTTCGGCGGCTACGCCGGCCAGACGCTCGAGCAGTGCGGCCAACCCGTTTGGCAGGCCCAGATCTTCGCCGTAGCAGGTGGTGTCCTGGCCGATGAGCACCAGCTCGCGCGCGCCCCCAGCGGCGAGGCGGCGCGCCTCGGCCACGACGGATTCGAAGCGGCGGCTGCGGAAGCGGCCGCGATATTGGGGAATGACACAGAAGCTGCACGGGTGATCGCAGCCCTCGGCGATTTTGATATAGGCGGAGTGGCGTGGGGTGGCGCGCAGGCGGGGCGTGAGGTCGTCGTACAGATAGGGTACCTCGGGGCGCGGATCAAAAAAGTCGTTGGGCAGGACCGGGAGTAGCGGATTCGCCGCCGCAGCGGGCTCGCAGGCACTGACGATGCCCGCTAGTTGGTTGGTGCCGATGAGGGCGTCCACCTCGGGCAGCTCGCGTTGCAGCACATCGCGGAAACGCTCGACCAGACAACCGGCGACGACCAGGCGCCGGGCGCGGCCGGATTTTTTGTACTCGGCGAGTTCGAGGATGGTGTCAATGCTTTCGCGCTGCGCGGATTCGATGAAGCTGCATGTGTTCACCACCAGCACATCGGCTTCGGCGGGGTCGGGGGAGAGGCGCCATCCAGCGCGCTCGAGCAGCCCCATCATGACCTCGGAATCCACCAGGTTCTTGGGACAGCCAAGGCTGACAAAGCCGACCGTTTTTTGCGTGGGTGCGCTCACAGCGTTTGCCTTCCTTCCAGGGCCTTGGTCATGGTGACCGCGTCGGCGTGCTCGATTTCGCTGCCGACGGGGACGCCCATGCCGATGCGGCTGACGCGCACGCCCAGGGGCTTGAGCAGGCGGGCAAGGTACTGCGCGGTAGCTTCACCTTCGGTGTTAGGGTCGGTGGCGAGAATGATTTCCCGCACCACCGGCTCGCCCGCCGTGCTGGTGGCGCGCAGGCGCGCCAGCAAGGAGGGAATTTTCAACTGCTCGGGGCCGATGCCCGCGAGCGGCGCGAGGGCGCCGCCGAGGACATGGTAGTGGCCGTGAAACTGGCCCGATTTGTCCACGGCGGCGATGTTGTGCGGCTCCTCGACCACACAAATTACACCGGCGTCACGGCGGGAGTCGGAGCAGATGGCGCAGGGATTGCGATCGGTGATGTTGTTGCAGACCGAACAGAAGCACAATTCCAGTAGCAGGGCTTGCACCGCGGCTGCCAGCTCGGCAGCCTCCTCGGGCGCGGCGCGCAGCAGATGAAAGGCCATGCGCTGGGCGGACTTCTGGCCCACGCCGGGCAGGCGGCGCAGGGCTTCAATCAGGCGCGCGAGCGGGGGAGCAAGTTCCATAATCTGGGCTCAGAACAGACCGGGGGGCAGGCCGCCAGGGAAGCCGCCGAGCATGCCACCGAGTTCGCTCTTGATGGCTTCGTCCACCCGCCGCCCGGCGTCGTTGACGGCAGCGCGAATCAGGTCGGGCAGCATCTCGGGATCGCTTTTCACCACCTCGGGATCGAGCCTGACCTCGAGCACCTGTTTTTCGCCGTTCATCTTCACCGTCACCATGCCGGCGCCAGCGCTGGCCTCGACGGTGGTTTGGGCCATTTTCTGGCGCAGCTCGTCGTACTGGCGGCGGGCCTGGCCGAGCAAGGACTGCATCTGTCCGAGATCAAAGTTCATGTTCACCTGTCTCCCGCGGCTTCTCTTCCGGTGGATGGTGGCAGCGCCCGCGTGCGCAGCACGTGCATGGGCACCTGTTGGCGCAACTGCCGCAGCAGGGGGTGCTGTTCGGCCCGTTCCTCGGGGCTGCCGGGCAGCGGGGGCGCTGGGTTGGAGCCGGCGGCTGCGGAAGCGGTCCCCGCGGCGCCCGCCTCGGCCGTGACCTCGATTTCCGGCGCAGCGCCCAGGGCGGTGACGCAGGCGGCGGCCAGAGCCTTGCGCGTCGCCGCCTGACCGGCCAGGACGGCGTGCCCATCGTGGGAGGGGAACACCAGCTGCAGGTGCGGCTTGCCCTCGCCGCTGCTCCAGCGCCAGGCGGCAGAGTCCAGGATGGCGAGCAGCGACGCTTTGCCCTGCTGCTCGAGCAGGGCGCGCACCACCGTGGTGGGGTCGCCGCCCGCGGACGCCCGTGTGGGAGCAGGCGGTGCCGCTTCGGGGTGGGGAGGGGGGATGGGGGTGGGCGCGCCCGACGCCAGCGCTGCCAGGACGTCCTCGACGCCGCTCAACTTCCGGGCATGCAGCATCTTCACCAGCGCCATCTCGAAATGCAGGCGCTGCTGCATGCCGTGGCGCAGATCGGCGGCGCAGCGCAGCAGGATCTGCAAAAACCGCGCCAGCTCCTCTTCCCGGAACCAGCCGGCGAGCTCGCGCGCCAGAGCGCGCTCGCCCTCGCCGGCGGCGATGAGTTCAGGCGCATCGGGGGCGGCCTGCGCCACCAGGGCGTTGCGTATGCTCTGGGTAAGCTGGGCGCACACCTGCGCCGGCCCGACGCCGCTGGCGAGCAGCGCATCCGCCTGCTCCATCAAGCCGCGAGCCTGGGATGCGCGCAGAGGTTCGAGCAGCGCCCGGATCTGGCCGCCGGCGACGCGCCCCAGCAGCTCCCGCACCGCCCCGGCCGTCATTCCGTCCTGGCCGTAGGTGATGGCCTGCTCGAGCAGGGAGAGGGCGTCGCGCACCGACCCTTCGCCCGCCTCGGCAATGAGATCGAGCGCTTCGGGTTCGGTGGCGACGCTCTCGGCGGAACAGATTTCCTCCAGGCGTGCCCGCAGCACCGGAAAGTTCACGGCGCGGAAGCCAAAGTGCTGGCAGCGGCTGCGGATGGTGGGCGGCAGCGCCTCCGGTTCGGTGGTAGCGAGCACGAACACCGCCCATTCGGGCGGCTCCTCCAGCGTCTTCAGCAGGGCGTTGAAGGCGTCGCTGGTAAGCTGGTGCGCCTCGTCGAGAATGAAGAACTTGTAGCGGTCCCGCGCCGGGCGGTAGCGCACGCGCTCGCGTAGCGCCCGGATCTCGTCAATACCGCGGTTGCTGGCGGCGTCAATTTCGATCACGTCCACGGCGTTGCCGTCGCGGATTTCGGTACAGCTCACGCATTGTTGGCAGGGCGAGGGAGTGGGCCCCTGGCCGGAGCGGCAGTTCAGCGCCTTGGCGAGGATGCGGGCGACGGTGGTTTTGCCTATGCCGCGGTGGCCGGAGAAGATGTACCCATGCGCCACGCGCCCGGAGGTGATGGCGTTGCGCAGGGTGCGCACGATGGCCTCCTGTCCGATCACCTCATCGAAGCTCTGGGGGCGGTAGCGGCGTGCGATTACGGGTGGCATGTTGGGCGGCGGCGGAAAGTTGCGCCAAGCTTCGGGGGACCGCGCTGCACAGTTCCCTCCCGCTACCGTTGCTTCCTTCCGGACCTGGCGGGGTTCGCGGGCGGAGCTTGCGCGCGTGCCGTCCACACCTTGCGGCGCAGGCGGCGGCCCGAAGCTTGACCCATTAATTTTAACACTGGCCCCGCGCCTGTCCCGGACTCTACAATCAAGATTCCACTGCCTCTTATGAACGCCCCCCAACGCGCTAAAATCACCGCTGTGGGCACCTATTTGCCGCCCCGCTTGCTGACCAACGCCGACCTGGAAAAAATGGTCGAAACCAGCAACGAGTGGATCCTCACCCGCACCGGCATCTCCGAGCGCCACATGGTGGAACCGGGCCAGGCCACCAGCGACATGGCAGTGGAGGCGGCGCGCGATTGCCTCCGCCGCCGTGGCCTCACGGACGCACTGGGCCGTGCTGATCCATCGAGCATCGAAGCGATCCTGGTGGCCACCGTCACCCCGGACATGCTGTTCCCCTCCACCGCCTGCCTGGTGCAGCACAAGCTGGGGTCGCCGCAATGCTGGGGCTTTGACGTGCTTGCCGCCTGCAGCGGCTTTCTCTATGCCCTCGCCACCGGCGCCAGCCTCATTGCCGCTGGCAGCCATCAACGCGTGCTGGTGATCGGCGCCGACACCATGACCAGCATTATTGATTACACCGACCGTGCCACCTGCGTGCTGTTCGGTGACGGCGCCGGTGCGGTGCTGCTGGAGCCCGCAGCCGCGGGCGAGGATGCCGGGATGATTGACACCCTGCACCAGATCGAAGGGTTTGGCGGGTGCAACCTCTATATGCCCGCCGGCGGCAGCCTGCGCCCGGCCTCGCATGCCAGTGTTGATGCGCGCGAGCACTACGTCCATCAGGATGGCCAGGCCGTGTTCAGGTACGCTGTACTCAAAATGTACGAAATCTGCCAGGCGATTCTTGACCGCAACGGCTATAGCGCCAGCGACCTCGACTGCTTCATCCCCCATCAGGCTAATATGCGCATCATCAAGTCCACGGGCGAGCGGCTGGGCCTTGATCCCCGGAAGGTGCTGGTGAACATCGGCAAATACGGCAACACCACCGCCGCGACCATCCCCCTCGGCATGCATGATGCCCAGGAGCAGGGCCTACTCCGCCCAGGCGCGCTGGTGCTGCTGGCCGCCGTAGGCGCCGGTTACACCAGCGGCGCCCAGCTTCTACGCTGGGCTCTATGACGAAAGGCGGGCAACCCCGCGGGGACGGGCGTGATCTGGAGCTGCGGGCCCCAGCCGTGGTGAGCGCCGAGGCCGCCGCGCGGCGCTACGGCACGGGCGGGGCGGCCACGCTGGCGGTGCGGGGGGTGACGCTGGCAGTTGCGCCGGGCGAGTTTGTGGCGCTGATGGGGCCGAGCGGATGTGGCAAATCCACGCTGCTGAACCTGCTGGGCGGCATGGACTTGCCCACCTCCGGCGTTATCTGGCTGGCGGGGCAGGACACTTCCGCGCTGGCCGATGACGGCTTGACGGCGCTGCGGCGGCGCGCGGTGGGTTTTGTGTTTCAGGCATTTCACCTGCTACCGACGCTGACGGTGGAGGAAAACATCGCCGTGCCGCTGCGCCTCGCGGGTGTGGCGGCGGGTGAGCGGGTCGGGGAGCTGGCTGCAACGCTGGGCATTGCCGGGCGGCTGCGGGCCTGGCCGCACGAACTTTCTGGCGGCGAGGCGCAGCGCGTGGCGCTGGCGCGGGCGCTGGTGCACCGTCCTGCGCTGGTGGTGGCTGACGAGCCCACCGGCAACCTCGACACCGCCGCCGCCGCGGTGGTGCTGGAGCTGCTCGGGCGCGTGGGGCCGGAGCGGGGCGCGGCGGTGGTGATGGCCACGCACAGCCCGGAGGCCGCCGCGCGCGCGCAGCGCACGCTGCACATGCGCGACGGCGTATTGCTGGAAGCGGCGGAGTGAACATGTTCTTCCGGGCGCTGATCCTGCGGCCCTTGCGCAACGATGCTGGCCGCACCGTGCTCAGCTTGCTGGCCATCGCACTGGGCGTTGCCGTGGTGGTGGCTATCCGCGTGGCCAACCGCGCCGCCATCAGCGCGTTTCAGCGCACCACGCAATCGCTTTCGGCGGGCGCGGACCTGTTGGTCACCGGCCCCGCGCCGGTTCCGCTGGCACTGCTGCCGCAATTGTTCCCGCTGGATGCCGAGGCGGAGATCACCCCCTACCTGGAGCGCCGGGTGTGGGACCCCCAGCACCAGGATGCGCTCGAGGTGCTGGGCCTCGATCTGATCGCCGAAGCCGGCGCGCGTGACCTTGCGCTGACGCCGCGAAGCGATGCTCCGGCGAAACCGGGATTGCCCCTGATCCTGCTGCCCGCCAGTTACATGCGCCGCCACCGGCTGCGCCGCGGCGGAAGAATCGAGTTGGCCATGGGAGGAGAATTGCGTTCCTTCCAGATCGGGGTGGCGCCCGGCGGTGAGTTCGCGCTGCTCGATTTGCCGGATGCGCTGGCGGCATTCGAACCGGGCCAGGCGCCCAGCGCTGACGGGCTGCGGGTTACGCTCGCGCCCGGTGCGGCCGCGCGAGCTGTTGCCCAGCGCCTGGCGGGGCGGGTGCCCGCGGCCGACACCGTGGCGCCGCCAGCCACGCAGGTGCGCAATCAGGCGCAACTGCTAGCCGCGTTCCGCGCCAACCTGGAGGCGCTGTCTTACGTCGCGCTACTGATCGGGCTATTTCTGATCTACAACACGGTTTCGATTTCGGTGGTGCGCCGCCGTGGCTCCATCGCCACGCTCCGGGCGCTGGGGGCGGCGCGGGGACAGATCCTGAAGTTGTTTCTCGCCGAAGGAGCGGCGCTGGCGCTGGTGGGAGGCGCGCTGGGCGTATTGGGAGGCTGGCTGTTGGCGGACCGCGCGCTGGCGCTGGTGCAGCAAACCGTCCATAGTCTCTACTCTGCCAGCGCGGTGCGCGCCTCCGCCGGAGCGCATTTGGCAGCCAGCGATTGGGGGTGGGGGTTGGGCCTGGCGCTGGGCGCGGGTTTGCTGGCCGCCTGGGCGCCGGCGCGGCAGGCGGCCGGAATCCGGCCCGCGCTGGCCTTGCGCCCTGCCAGCGCGGAATCAGCGCTGCGGGCGCGGCTCGGTGGGACCGCCGGGGCCGCCTTGGCGCTGGCTGCGGCGGCGATCGGGCTGGCCCATTTGCCCGCGTTCGGCCATATCCCCTGGTTCGGCTTTGCCAGCGCCTTGGCGGCGGTGCTGGCCTGGGCGGCGGTAACGCCGCTGGCGCTCAGCCGCTTGCTGCCACACTTGCGCCGGGGCTTGGGACTGACGGGTCTGGCCGCGGCCTCCTTGGCCGGGGCACTGCGCCGCAGCTCGATCCTGACGGTCGCGGTTGCGGTGGCGATTGGCATCATGCTCGGCGTGGCGATCATGGTCGGCAGTTTCCGTCAGACGGTCGCGGTGTGGATCGGCCAGCAATTGCAAAACGATGTCTTCCTGCAGGCGGCGGATTGGGACCGCAACCGCCCCGTGCCCCTGCCCGAGGCGGCCATCCAGGCCGCGGCCTCCACGCCGGGGGTGCGGGCCGTGGCTGCCAGCCACACGCAGACGTGGGAATTCCGCGGCCAGCCGGTTCTACTGAATACGCGCTGGCGCATTGGCGGCCAGGCCGCGCTCCCGCGCTGGCAGTTTCTTTTTGGCGGGGTGGCGCGCGCTTCCGGCGAGGCGATGGTGTCGGAGCCGTTTGCCCGCCGCTTTCACCTCTGGACCGGCGACACGCTGAGGCTCGACTCCGCGCGACTTCACATCAGCGGCGTTTTCTATGACTACTCGAGCGACAGCGGCTTGATCGAGCTGCCCGCGGCCGCCTACACCCGCCTGTTCGGCCCGCCCGCGGCCACCGAGCTGGGCCTCGATGCCGTGCCGGGGGTAGCACCCGCCGAACTGCGGCGGCGAGTGGAGCGCCGCTTGCCGCCCGGCTCGGCGGTGGTCGCCGCCGATAATGCCACCCTCCGCCGCCAGGCGATGCTGGTCTTCGATCAAACCTTCCGCATCACCTGGGCGCTCGAGGCCATCACGTTGCTGGTGGCGATTCTGGGCGTGGCCAACACGCTGCTGGCGGTGGTGCTGGAGCGCGCGCCTGAGTTTGCCGTGTTGCGCTTTCTGGGCGCCACGCGCGCGCAGATCCGGCGCTTGCTGCTGGCCGAGGCCGCCATCGTGGCCACCTTCGCGTTGGCACTCGGCTGGGGCATGGGGATTGTGCTCTCGCTGATTCTGGCGCGGGTCATCAATGTCCAGTCGTTCGGTTGGTCCATTCAGTTTCATCCGCCGTATGGATTTCTGGCGCTGGCCTCGCTGGTGGTCTGGCTGGCGACGGTGGCCGCGGGCTGGCTTCCGGCGCGCGCCGCCCAGCGCCATGCCGTACCTTCCGCTCTGGAGGCCGAAGCGTGAAGCCGCTGGCGCTGCTGCTTTTGCTTCTGGCGCCCGCAGCCGCGCTGGGGCCCGCGCCAACGTCGCCCTTCAGGATCGCCACGCCCGGCTACGCCTGGCATTTTCCGCAGGATGATTTCGCCCACCCCAACTTCGCCAGCGAGTGGTGGTACTTCACCGGCAACCTGCACTCAGCCACCGGCCGGCAGTTCGGCTTCGAGCTAACCTTTTTCCGCATCTCGCCCGAGCCCGGCACTGATCTCGAGCACCAACTCTATTTCACCCACTTTTCCATCACCGATGCCGCCGGGCACGGCTTCGACTTTGATACCCGCGCCCGCCGCGGCAACTGGGCGCAGGCGGGAGTCGAGCACACCGCGCCGGGCTTCCGGCTTTGGAACGAGAACTGGTACGCCGACTTTGACGCTTCCGGCCCGCGCCATCTCCACGCCGCCTGGGGCGGTCTCTCACTCGATCTCGCCGTCACGCCCGGCGCGCGCATGCTCAATGGCGTGAACGGCTGGAGCCAGAAGGGGAGCGGCAACGGTGAGGCTTCGTACTACTCTTCGTTCCCGCACCTTGCCGTTCGCGGCATGGTGCAGGGAACCGCCGTGACTGGCCTGGCCTGGATGGATCACGAGTTTGCCACCGATCAACTCGCGCCCAATCAGCAGGGCTGGGATTGGATGGGGCTGCACCTGCCCACCGGCGACCTCATGCTCTACAACCTTCGGCTGACCAGCGGCGCACGCGATCCGCATTCGGCAGGTACCTGGCGGCCGCTCGGCGGTGCGCCGGTGCATCTGGTTGCCGCCGACTTCACCCTCGCGCCCACGCGCTGGTGGCACAGTTATCCGGTGGCCTGGCGGGTGGGCATTCCGCGCCTGGGCCTCGCATTCCAGGTGACGCCAGTGCTGGACGACCAGGAAATCCGTGCGCCGGCCATCGGGGTTAATTATTGGGAAGGAGCGGTGACTCTATCCAACGGCGGTGAAGGGTACCTGGAACTCACCGGCTATGGCAAACGCTTCGGATTGCTGCAATAATCTTCCTCATGCCCAGCCTCGCGATTGATTGCCGCGGCATCGAAAAATCCTATACCGCAGTCCGTGCTGTGCAGTCGCTGAGCCTCGAGGTGCCGCACGGGGCGGTCTACGGCATTCTCGGGCCGAACGGGTCGGGCAAGACCACCAGTATCCGCATGATGGTCGGCATCCTGGCGCCGGACGCGGGCGAGATCAAAATTCACGGTATCCCCGCCGGGAGCAAGGCCAAAGACTGCATCGGCTATCTGCCCGAAGAGCGCGGACTGTATCCCAAGATGAAGATCATCGAGTTGCTGCAATTCTTCGCCGGCCTCAAGGGCCTCCGCGCGGCGGAGGGGCTGGCGCGGGCGCGGCAATGGCTGGAGCGGGTCGAATTGGGCGCATGGGCCGACAAAAAAGTCAACGACCTGTCGAAGGGCATGCAACAAAAGATTCAGTTCATTGTCGCGGTGATCTCGGACCCTCCGGTTCTGATCCTGGACGAGTTTTCAAGCGGCCTCGATCCCGTCAACGCCAACCTGCTGAACGAGATTCTGTTGGAACAGCGCGCCAAGGGTAAAACCATTCTGCTTTCCACGCACCGCATGGAGGAGGCCGAGCGCCTCTGCGACCACGTCTGCCTGATTAACCAGGGCCGCAAGGTGCTCGACGGCCGCCTCGCCGACCTGAGAGCGGCGGCAGGCAAATCCACAGTGCGCGTGGACTACTCCGGCGATGCGGCGATTTTGCGCCAGGCGCCGGGCGTGCTCCGCGCCGATGACTTCGGCAACTACGCCGAGCTCAAGCTCTCTCCCGAAGCACAATCCCCTAAGGCGGTCAGCGCCCTGTTGCGCCACCTCGCCCCACAGTTGCAGATCACCCGCTTCGAGCAACTGCAGCCGACGCTCAATCAAATCTTCCTGGACACCGTGGGCGCAACCGCTCTCCCGCCCTCGCCGGCGTCCCGCGTGGCTGCATCCTGATAGCGGCAAGCTGAAAGCTCCTCCTCATGAAGCTCCTTACCGTCATCCAGCGCGAACTTCTCATCCGCGTCCGCACCAAAAGCTTTCTCGTCTTCACCTTTGGGATCCCGGTCATGTTCGCGGCGGTCCTGTTCATGGAGTTCAAAATCATTTCCGCCGGGCAAAACGTCACCAGCACGGTCGCCGTGGTGGATCTGTCGCAGCGGGTGCTGCCCGGACTGCAACAGCCCGCCGCCACCGGCGAGGACATCAGCGCCAAGTTTCACTTCCAGGCGGTGGCCGCAACCCCGGCCACGCTGCCCCCGACCGAGGCGCGCTTGCGCGACGAGGTGCTCGCGAAAAAACTCAACGGCTACCTGGTGATCCCCGCCGACGTCTTCACCAGCCGCACGGCGCAGTATCACGCCGGCAACACCGCCGCCATCTCGGTGGCATTCGACCTGCAGACGCGCTTGCGCGACGCCGTCAATCGCGCCGCGCTGGTGGCCAGCGGCGTGCCCGCCGGCCGCATTACGGATTTGATGGGCAGCTTCGATCTGCACCAGATCAAGGTCACCGCCACGGGCGAGCACCGCGACAGCGGCCAGGCGGGCTTTTACGCCGCCTTCGGGCTGGTGTTTGTGCTCTATTTCCTGATGCTGCTCTACGGCGTGGTGGTGATGCGCGCGGTGATCGAGGAGAAAACCTCGCGCGTGAGCGAGGTGCTGCTGGCATCCGTGGATCCGTTCCCGCTGATGTTGGGGAAAATTCTGGGCGTGGTGGCCACCGCGCTGTGCCAGCTCGTCGTCTGGGGCGCCTGCCTGGCGCTGTTTGCCGTCTACGGCCTCGCGATGGCGCAGGCGGCGGGCCTCGATTGGAAGCAATATCTGCCGCACGCCGGCGCCGGCCTCTACGTCGCCTTCGTACTGTTCTTCGTGGTGGGCTTCCTGCTCTACTCGAGCATCTACGCTGCCATCGGCGCCATGGTGTCGAGCGACCAGGAGGCGCAGCAGACGCAAATGCCGCTCACCATAGTTCTGGCGGTCTCCATCTGGCTGGCCTTCCTGGTGATGATGAATCCTACCAGCACGCTGAGCGTGGTGCTCTCCCTGATTCCATTTTTCGCTCCCATCCTGATGGTTGCGCGCGTCGCCGTTTCCACTCCACCGCTGTGGCAAGTGGTGCTCGCCTGGGTGCTGTGCGCGGCCACGTTTTTCGGCTGCACCCTGATCACGGCCAAAATTTACCGCGTCGGTGTGTTGATGACCGGCAAGCGCCCCAACCTTTCTGAGCTGCTGCGTTGGCTGAAGTACACCTAACCCCGCCGGCCGGCGGCGCCGAGGCTGACGCGCGCTGGATGCAAGAGGCGCTGAAGCTCGCCGGCGGTGCCGAGCTGGCGGGCGAAGTGCCGGTGGGCGCGGTAGTGGTCTCGGCACAGGGCGGACTGCTCGGCCGCGGCTACAACCGCACTCTGCTCGATGTGGATCCCAGCGCGCACGCCGAAATCGTCGCCCTGCGCGAGGCCGCCTGGCGCACCGGCAACCACCGCCTCAACGGCGCCACGGTGTATGTGACCATCGAGCCCTGCCTGATGTGCGTCGGTGCCCTGATTCAAGCGCGCATCGCGCGCCTGGTCTATGGCGCCGACGAGCCCAAAGCGGGCGCGCTGCGCTCCCAACCCTCGCTCGCCGCCCACCCCACTCTCAACCACAGCTTCTCGGTCACCGCGGGTGTGTGCGCCCCCGAATGCGGCGCCGTCGTGCGGCGTTTTTTCCAAACGCGCCGCGGCGGCTGACGCTACCTAGCGCGGCGCAGCCCCGAGCCCAGGCGGTGCGCGCCGCGTGGTCATCGCGGAATCGGCGGACGTCATCCGGACGGAGTATCTCAGCCAAGGTTGGCGCGCGCCCCCTTCGATCGGACCACAGCCGCCGGTTCGGCATGCTAAACTTGCCCTCTGCGCAACCGGCGCGATCCGGAGAGGTGGCCGAGTGGTTGAAGGCGCGCGCCTCGAAAGCGTGTGTACCTTAACGGGTACCGGGGGTTCGAATCCCTCCCTCTCCGCCATGTCCAGGGAGCGTGTTCAACGGTGTTCCAGGATTGCTCTTGAGTCGGCCACGCACGCATGAGCGAATACGCCCTCGAGGTCGAACCGCTTACGAAGTGCTTCGAGCGGCGTGGGCACCCGCCCGTACGCGCGCTCGACGGCATCAGCTTTTCCGTCGGGCACGGCTCCATCTTCGGGCTGCTCGGTCCCAACGGCGCCGGTAAAACCACGCTGCTCAAAATCCTGAGCACACTCCTGCAACCCTCCACGGGCACGGCGCGTATCGAGGGCTTCGATGTCGTCCGCCACCCGCTCGAGGTACGCCGCCGCATTGCCATGGTGCTCCAGGAAACCGCTGCCGAGCTGCTGCTGAACGTCCGCGACAACCTCTTGACCTACGCGCGCTTTCGCGGTCTGGACATGCCCGAGGCCCGCCGCCGCGCCGCCGTGGTCCTGGAGCAATTCCAAATCGCCTCTCTCGCCGAACGAAAAGTCCAGGACCTCAGCGGCGGCTCCCGCCGCCGCGTCCAGGTCGCCAAGGTCTTCATGGCCGACGCGGCAGTCATCTTCCTCGACGAGTTCTCCACCGGCATGGATCCCGTCCTCAAGCGAGCCGTGATGGGTTATCTGCGCGAGGTGGCAGCCAGGGGCCGCACCATCGTCCTCACCACCCAAATTCTGAGCGAAGCCGAGGAGCTGTGTGACGACATCCTGATCCTGAACCACGGCCGCCAGGCGGCCCGCGGCAGCCTCAACGAGTTGAAGCTTCTCTCGGCCGGCGTATACGAAATTTCGCTCACCTTCGGCCACTTACCGGACGCGCTCGCGGATCAGGTCGCCGCGCTGCATCCACTGCGCTGGCAGGTGGACGGCGCCACCCTGCAGCTGGTGCTGAAAGCCGACGAAGCCCAGGTGCTGGAGATCGTCACCGCCTTGGCGCGGCGCGGCCACGTTCTGCGCGTCGAGGTCAGCGGCGCCAGCCTCGAGGACATTTTCCTCGAATTGACGCGCGAACCTGGCGCGGGCGCCGGGGGCCCGGCATGAGCACCCGCTTCGGCCCCCTAGGTGCAATCTTGTACCGCGAGAGCAAGATCCGCGCCACCAATACGACCTTCCTGTTCTTCGACCTGTTCTATCCCCTGCTCTATCTGCTCGTTTTCGGCATCGGTGTGGATGCGGCTCTCGGCGCGCCCGCTCTGGGCAAGGGCATAGACTACAACTCCTTTTTCCTGGCCGGTGTGCTGGGCATGGCCTCGCTCGGCGTGGCAACCAACAGTTCCTGGTCGTTCTTTCTGGATCGCGATAACGGCATCTTTTTTGAAATGCTGACCTACCCCGTGCGCCGATCCGAGCTTCTGCTGGGCAAGGTCCTGTTCAACATCGCCATCGCCCTCGTGCAGGCCGCCATCACCATCGCTGCGGGTTGCCTGCTGCTGCACATTCACCTGATCTGGAGCTTGTTGCCGCTGCTCGCCGCCGGAATTGTGGTCGGCACCGCCGGATGGTTCTTTTTCTATGCCAACTTTGCGTTGCGCATCCGCCGCAACGATGTCTTCAACAGCGTGGTGAACGCCTCCTATTTCGTGCTCCTGTTCGTCAGTTCCCTGTTTTATCCCCTCGCTCCGCTGCCCGGCTGGCTGCGGGCCGCCGCCCACGTCAATCCCATCACCTGGCAGGTGGACGTGCTGCGCTACGCCTCGATCGGCTTGGGGACACCGTCGCGGCTGGCCGTGGAAGCGGTCGCTTTCACTCTGTTTGCTCTGGCCTGTTTCGCCCTGGCTGTGCGCAGCCTGCGCAATCAGGGGGCGTAAGCGCAGACGCTTCGCGGGGGTAGCGCCGCTTTGCACCGTGGGCAAAATCGGCGCGCAGGGCCGCGAAATTCGGAATGGGCGAGCGTCCCAGCCGCGTGGCCGCCCACGGCCAGGCGGCGCCCTGGCAGGCCGCTGCAAGCGGGCTGAGGGCGGCCGCAGGCCGCCCGAGCCCCGCGCCAACATTGTGGCCCTCGCGATTCTTTGATTTGCCCGCGCGCAGCCATAGCCATTACAATCGCGGGCATGATCGCCGCCGATGGCATTCTGCCCTTGATTCCGCTCGACCGCGCCGCGGCGCGGCCGCTGCACCAGCAGATTTGCGATGGCTTCCGCTCCGCCATCGCGCGCGGCGAACTGCGCGCCGGCCAGCGTATTCCTTCCAGCCGGCAGTTGGCGGTGGCGCTGGGCCTGTCGCGCATGCCGGTGGTTACCGCCTACGCCCAGCTTGCCGCGGAGGGCTATTGTGAGGCGCACGCGGGCGGCGGCACCTGCATCTGCCCGGCCCTGGCCGGCTACCATCAGCGCCGTGCCGAGTTGGAGCAGAAGGCCCAGCATCCGGACCCGAGTCCGCGCCCGCTGTCGGCGCTGGCAGCGCGACTGCCGCGCTACGAGCGCCTGCCTTGGTCCGGGCTGGGTGCGTTTTCGGTGCACCAGCCCGCGCTCGACCAGTTTCCTTACGCCACCTGGGCGCGCCTGGTGGCGCGCCATGCCCGCACGCCGCCCTCCGGCGGGCTGCGCCGCATGGACCCGGGCGGCTATGTCTGCCTGCGAGAGGCCATCGCTGCCTACCTGCGCACGGCGCGCGCGGTGAATTGCGATCCCGGACAGGTGCTCATCACCAACGGTTCGCAGCAGGCGGTGGACTTGTGCGCGCGCCTGCTGTGCGACCGGGGCACGCCGGTCTGGTTCGAGGAGCCCGGCTATTGGCTGGCCCGTCAGGCATTCCAGGCCGCGGGCGCGCGCCTGATACCCGTGCCCGTGGATGAAAACGGCATGGATGTCAATGCCGCCCTCCGCCGCAGCCCGCGTGCCCGCGTGGCCTTTGTCGCCCCCTCGCACCAATACCCGCTCGGCGCGACCCTGAGTGCCGCCCGGCGTTTTCAGTTGCTCGATTGGGCGGAGCAGGCCGGCGCCTGGATTATCGAGGACGACTACGACGGCGAGTACCGCTTCTCGACCATGCCGGTGGAATCTCTCCAGGGTCTCGACCCCAACCGGCGCGTGCTCTACATCGGCACCTTCAGCAAGGTCATGTACCCCAGCCTGCGCCTCGGCTACCTGGTGCTGCCTCCGAACTTGGTCAACCTGTTCACGGCGGCGCGCCAGACGGCCGACATCTGTTCATCGCTGCTCTATCAGCTGGCGATGGCGGATTTCATCACCGCAGGCCACTTCGCGCGCCACATTCAGCGCATGCGCCGTCTCTACGCCGCGCGCCAGGCGGCGCTGGCGGCGCGGTTGCACAACCAGCTCGGCCCGGCTTGGACGCTGCATGGGGAAGGCGCCGGCATGCATCTGACCATTGCGACCGCGAGCCGCTGCCCGGACCGGCAGATCGCGATGGAGGCGGCCAGGCAAAAGCTCTGGCTGTGGCCGCTTTCGCCCAGCTATCTGCAAGCCCGGCCGCGGATGGGCTTCATTCTTGGCTGCGCCAACACCGATGTCGAGGCTATGCCCGCCGCCGTCGCCCGGCTGCGAATGGCTATTGCGCGCGGGTGAGAGTTGGATATTGAGCCATGCCAGCGAGCGCGCTACACTGGCGGCAAGTTTCAGGAAAGGGGTCAAGTATGTGGAAACCGCGCGTGATTCCCCTCGCCATTGGCCTGTTGGCGGTCTGTGCCCTCGGAGAAGTGACCAGGCCGCCGCAGATCCCTGTGCCCGATCAAGGCCGGGAGGTCGCCTACGTCTGTGCCTGCCTGCGGAAAAGCTCCTGTCCGTGCATGACGGAGGCGCGGCAGGAGGGCCCCTGTGCCTGCGGCACCAAGGGCGGGCCGCCGCTGAAGGAGGTGCTCGCCAACAGCGCCTGGGCGCGCTATAACCGCAAGGCCCTGGCGGGCTCGAGTTCGGGCGGCTCGCAATAGCGGAGTGGGCGCAGCAACGTCAGCGGCGGCCGCCGCTCCCTCGGCGTGGCGACTGGGGATGGATGCGCTGCTGCGCGCCGGGCCGGCCCTGTTCGCCCTCGGCGCGGCCGGCTTGGGCCTCGCCAACATCGTCTTTGTAGGGCAGACGGCGCCGCTGGTGGCGCCACCAGCACACTTGCGAGCGTTTCTAGCCTTCCCGAACCTGCCGCCGCTACCCGCTGCCGCTTACGTGCTGGGCGCGATGATGGCGGCGTTGGGCGTGGCATTGTTTTTCCGCTGGGCTCGCCGCAGCGCCGCCTGGGCGCTCGCCACGCTTTATGTGTTGATAGCTGTCATGGCGGGCTTGCCGCGGGTCTGGGCTTTTCCAGGCGACATGGGCCTGCGCACGGTTTTTTTGCAGGACCTGGCGGTGGCCGCGCTGGCCTGCCTGCTGTCCGGCCGCGACGCCCTGCCGCCCGCGCTGGAACGCGCCTGCCGCTACGCCCTGGCTGCGGGGCTGGTGGTGTTCGGCGTGGACCACTTTCTGGCGCTGGCGCCCATCGCCACGCTGGTGCCCGCCTGGATGCCCGCGCACCTGTTCTGGGTGGCATTTTTCGGCGCGGCCTTTATCCTAGCGGGGCTTAGCCTTGCCTCGGGCTGGCTGCTGCGCTGGGGCGCCGGCCTGGCCGGCCTGATGTTCGCGCTGTTCGATGCCACGTTGCATCTGCCCGCGTTGCTGGCCAACCCGAACAACGCCGACAACTGCACCAACGTGCTGCTGGTACTGGCGCTGTGCGGCGGCCTGTGGGCGCTGGCGCGCCCGCGCCACGCCGCCGGAAGCCGAGCCTAGCGGGGCGCGCGGCGCAATTCGCCCTGCGCAGCTCCAGCAGGGCGAAGCAGCCGCGCTGCGGCCCGCGCCAACATTTGCATCCCATAATGTCAATCGCGGGGGTCGCGCCGCTTTGCACCGTGGGCAAAATCGACGCGAAGGGCTGCGAAATTCGGCACGGCGGCCCGCCCCCGGGGAAATATGCAGGCGCGGCCCCAGCGAGGCGCAGCGTCGGGTTGGGGCCAAGGGCCCCCAACCCGACGCGAGCATAAGCGGGGCGCGCGGCGCAGCCGCGCTGGGGCCCGCGCCAACATTTGTCCGGCACTGCAAGCCCTCTCCCGCCCCCACCTCCGTCCTTTTTGTGATGTAATCAAATAATGCGCATTTCCGCCCTCTCCCTGCCCGCCGGCTGCACCGTTGCCCTCGGCCTTTCCTTGGCCGCCTCGCTCGCCGCGCAAGCCACCGCCAAACCCGCCGCCTCCGATCCGGTGGTGATTTCCGCTGGGGCTGAGCACATCCGTGCCAGCGAGTTTCAGGCGCTGCTGGACGGCGCTCCGGCTCAGAACCGGGCGGCCATGGAGCAGCACAAGCGCGAGGTGGCCAACCAGTTGGGCCAGATGCTGGCCCTGGTGCAGGAAGCTGACAAGCGCGGCCTGAACCAGGACCCCGCCTTCAAGGCCCAAATGATGCTGGCGCGCGATAACGCCCTGGCCAAGGCGATGGTCGCCAAGCTGGAAGCTGGGGCCCAGCCCAGCCCCGCCCAGGAGCAGGCCTACTACTCGGCCCACAGTGCCAAGTTTCAGCAGACCAAGCTGCGCCACATCCTGATCAGCGACAATGAGGCGCAGGGCAGCCCCAGCAAGCTCACGCCCGCTGAGGCCCTCGCCAAGGCCCAGAAAATTGACGCTCAGCTCAAGGCCGGCGGGAATTTTGCCGCCTTGGCCAAGGCCAACTCCGACGATCCTGGCTCCAAGGACAAGGGCGGCGAATTGGGGGAAATCAGCTCCGGCGAGACCGTGCCTGAGTTTGAAACCGCAGTCAGCGCGCTGCCCGTCGGCAAGATCAGCGACCCCATCCACACTCGCTTCGGTTACCACATCGTCGAGGTCGAGGCGCGCTCGACCATGCCGTTTGCCGGCGCGCAGGCGGACATTGAGCGCCAGCTCTCCACGCAAGCCGTGGAAAAGGCGATTGGCTCCATCACCGCCGCGGCGCACGTGACCATCAGCGAGAGCTACTTTGGTCCCGCGCCCAAGGCGCCTGCGCCCGGCCTACCCCACTAATATATGAACGAACGCCGCCCAGGCCAGTCTTTAGTAGATGAGGGAGGGCCGGTGGCGAGCCCAGCAGCTTCGGTAAAGGCCGGCATGGCTGCCGCTCGCGTTGGCGACAGCGAGGAGCGCAATTGGGAAGCCGTGGTGTGGGCGCATGCCCGCACCCTCTATCGTATTGCCTACGCCGCCCTGCGCAATCACCATGATGCCGAAGATGCGGTGCAGGAAACGTTGCAGCGGGCGTGGAAATACCGCCATCGCCTGGTCGAGGTCGAAAATCCCGAGGCTTGGCTGGCGCGGATTGCCTGGCGGGTGGCCAAGTCGCACCACAGCCGCGTGCGCCTGGTCTCGCTCGACGATCAGGAATCGCCGCGCGAGGTTGCCGATCCCGGCCGCGGCGCCGAAGAGCAGGCCGCAGAACGCCAGCTCCGGCAACTGGCCCACGCCTACATCCAGCACCTGCCCGCCAAGCTGCGCCAGCCGCTTATACTTTCCACCGTCGAGGAGCTTTCGGCGCGCGAGATCGGTCGCATTCTCAAAATTCCCGAGGCCTCGGTGCGCACCCGCTGTCTGCGCGCCCGCCGTTTGCTGCGCGAAAAGCTTGCGGCGGCGCTGGCCACTCGGAAAGGAAAAGTATGAAGCCTGATTTCGACCGCCTGGTGGATGAAGTTCTGGCCGACTACAGTCGCGTCGAGCCGGCGGCGGGCGCGCTCGAGGCCTGGATGGCGCGGCGGGCGCAGCCGCCCGTGCGTAGCCGCTTTCTCGGCCTGCCGGCGATGGCCTGGGCCGCAGTGGCGCTGGCGCTGCTAGTGCTGCTTGGGCTGAGCTGGTACCGTGCCGGCGGCGTGTGGGAGCTGGGAGGCATGCACCAACCCACCCTCGCCAACGAACACACCTCGGTGCATGCGGTAGCGCCGGATGTGCCGCTCACCCCCGAGCAGCAGCAGCTCATTCAGTTGCTGCTTACCGATCCCAGCGCGCTGGGCAAAATCAACTCGCCCGCCGATTTGCGCAAGCTGGAAGCGGCGCAGCACAAGCCGGCAACGGCAGGCCAGCCTCACCATTAGGGAGGGTCTGATTAAGTCCATTTCCATTCGAGCCAGAGTTAGGTAGATTGGGTTCAGGGGGGATGGATGCGACAACAGACCTTGGCGTTGGCGAACGGATTTGAGCGTTACAGCAAGCAGA
>JBOGKQ010000025.1:0-42374 GCA_050747905.1 Terriglobales bacterium
CGCCGGCGCCGCCCGCAGCCACGCTGGTGCCTCCGGCGCCCGCGCCGGCCGCGCCCGCCGCGCCCGTGGTGGCGCCGCCGCCTCCGGGTGTGCCGCTGACAATGCCGGTGGAAACGCCCCGCGGGGCCGAGCCGGACTTGGCCCGCAGGATGTCGGTATCGGCAATGGGCAGGTTGTAGCGCTGGATGGCGATGTCAAGGTTGTTTTCGAGTGCAAGAGCGATGGCGTCATCCAGCGATAAATAGAGCTTGCCGTCGTGTAGCAGCGACATAACTCGGGGACTGTTGGCCAACTGCAGGGGCGCGACCGCGATGGGTTGCTGCCCGAACAGGGTTTGAGTCCAGGGGCGGCCGACGGCAAAGTTAATGCCGTAGGGATTCACGTCAATGGAACGGGTTTGCCCGAAGGCGGGCAGCGCGCCCGCCAGGAGCAAAGCCAGGGGAAGGAGCAAAAGGCTTCGAATCTTCATGGATGTCTCAATCGCAGGGGGCGGGTCGGAGAGAACTCATTACCTACGCTAGAATTACGATGAATGCGGGCGCGGCGTTTCATTTCCGCCATTCCAGGCCGGAAAATTAAAATGATAGCAGGAAGGCGCCGCGGGCACGAATGAGCGCGGCCAGAACTATACGTCTGTGCCTGAGCTACGACGGCAGCGGATTTCACGGCTGGCAGGTGCAGCCCGGCCAGGTCACCATCCAGCAGACGCTGAGTGAGGCGGTGTGGTCGGTGACCGGCGAGCGCGCCGTGGTGCATGCATCGGGGCGGACCGACGCCGGAGTGCACGCGCTCGGGCAGGTGGCGCATGTGCGCTTGGCCACGCGCATGCCGGCGGCGAACCTGCAGCGGGCGTTGAATGCGCGCTTGCCGGCCAGCGTGCGCGTGCTGGCGGCCGAGGAAGCCGGCGAGGACTTTCATGCGCGTCACGACGCTAGGGGAAAGCTGTACCGCTACCGCATCTGGCGGGAGGTGGTGTGTCCGCCGTTTTTGCACCGCTATGTGTATCACCATCCCTATCCTTTGTGCGAAGAGGCGATGCGGGCGGCGGCGCCGGCGTGGCAGGGCCGGCACGATTTCCGCTCCTTTGCCGCCCGTGCGGACAAGCGCAGCCTGGAGCCGGTGAACACCGTGCGGACGGTGCGGCGCTCCGAGCTTTGGCGCGAGGGAGCGGAACTGGTCTATGAAATCGAGGGAGAGGGGTTTTTGCATCACATGGTGCGCAACCTGGTAGGGTTTTTGCTGGAGGTGGGGCGCGGGGCGCGGCGGGGCGAAGACATTCCGGCAGTGCTGGAGGCGCACCGCCGCGCCGCCGCCGCCGCGATGGCGCCCGCCTGCGGTCTGTACCTGGTGCGGGTGGACTACGGGGAACGGGATGAAGAACCCAGGCCGTGAGGGCGCGGGGGTGCTGGACCGGGCGCCGGCAGCCGACGCGGTGGCGCGCATCGGCGCGGACGCAGGCTTTCGCCGGGCGTGCGCGCGCTTGCAGCGCTGGGAACGCTGGCTGCAACAGCGGCAGTTGGAGGTGACCTCGCTGGCGGCGCCGACGGGATTCGAGGGGCTGCGGGCGCAATGGATGGCGCGGCAATGGCGGGCTCTGGGCTGGGCGGTACAGCGCGACCGGGCCGGTAATGTGCTGGCGTACCGGCCAGGCACGCAGCGGGGCCGGGGCGTGGTGGCGATCAGTGCCCATTTGGACACCGCGTTTCCCCCCGGAACGGCAATCCGAACCGAGCGGCGCGGCGGTCGGCTGTACGGGCCGGGCATTTGCGACAACGGCGCTGGCCTGGCGGCGCTGCTGGCGCTGGCGCGCTGCCTGCAGGAGACCCAGCCGGTGCTGGGCGCGCCGTTGTTGTTGGTCGCCAACGTGGGTGAAGAGGGGGAAGGGGATCTGAAGGGCATGCGGCATCTGTTCCGGCCGGGCGGCAGTTGGGCGCGGCGGGTGGCCTGGACGCTGGTGCTGGATGGTCCAGGGACGCAGCACATCACCGCCGCGGCCCTGCCCAGCGCCCGCGCGCGCGTCGTGCTCGAGGGGCCCGGAGGGCATAGCTGGTCGGACTTGGGACGTGCCAGCGCGCTGCACGCGGCCATGCGGGTGGGTGCGGCGCTGCTGGCGCAGGTGGCGGCGCAGCCGGGAGAGGCGGGCTGCAATGTGGGGTGGGCGCAGGGAGGCAGCGCGGTCAATGCCATCGCCGCCCGCGCCGAGCTCAAAGTGGATCTACGCGCGCGGGACCCGCAGCGCCTGCGGCAACTGGAACAGGCGCTGCGGCGGGCGCTGGCAGCGGGCGTGGAGCAGGAAAATGCGGTGGCGCTGAGCGGGCGCGTCCAGGGGCGGCTGGAGGGCATCGGATCCCGGCCCGGGGGTGAACTGGCCGCGGATGCGCCCCTGCTGCGCGTGCTGCGGCAGGTGGATGCGGCGCTGGGCATCGCCGCGCAATTGCAGTGCGCCTCCACCGACGCCAACATCCCCATCGCCCAGGGGCGTCAGGCGGTGCGACTGGGCGCGGGCGGCAAGGCTGGCGGCATTCACACTTTGCAGGAGTGGTTTGATCCGGCGGGGCGGACGCTGGCGCTGGAGCGCGTCCTGTGGCTGGTGTACGCGCTCTCAGAGGTCCAGATGCTGGCGTCCAGGCGCGGATCGGCTGCCTGATCCATGCGAGGGGGTCGCGCCGTTTGCACTCAGGGCTGGGGTTCCCTACCCGGCCGTTGCCGGGGAAAACTCTCGGAAGGGGTGGCATGCAGGCGGAGCGAGGTCGCAGGGAGAAAAAGCGAGGGAGCGTAGCTGGAAATACCTGACCGAGCCCGAACGAGAGACGGCGATGCTCCGCGCCGCGGTTCGCCCCGGCCCGCTCCCTCGGTGGCCAATACGGCGCTGCTGGCGGTGACGCTGGTGTGGGGGGTGACGTTTCCGCTGGTCAAGGCGGCGCTGGCGGACACCAACCCGATCAGCTTTTGCGCCCTGCGTTTGAGCCTGGCGGCAGTGCTGCTGGTGGGTTTCTATCGCCCTAGCTGGCGGCGGTTACCACCGCGCGTGTGGGCGGTGGGCGCGCTGCTGGGGCTGTTTCTGAGCAGTGGCTACGTGCTGCAGACGGCAGGATTGGAGTTGACCTCGCCATCGGCAGCGGCGTTCGTTACGAGCTTGTCGGTGATCCTGGTGCCGCTGCTGCTGGGAGTCTTCTGGCGCAGGAAGCTGTCGCGAGCGGCCTGGAGCGGAGCGGCGCTGGCCCTGGTGGGGTTGTATCTGCTGGTGGCGGCAGGAACAGGTGGCGGCGGTGCGAGCGGAGCCGCGGGGCGCGGAGACGCGCTAGTGGGGGCGTGCGCCCTGGCGTTTGCGCTGCAGATCGTGTGCTTGGGGGAGTGGGCGCCGCGGCTCGGATATCGCGATGTGGCGGTGCTGCAAGTCGTATTTGCCGCGCTCTTTACCTGGATCGCACTGCCGGCGGTGGCGGCGCCACGGTGGCATTTCACCCCGCTGTTGTGGATCGCCCTGGGCGTGACCGCGGTGCTGGCGACGGCCGTCGCGTTCACCGTGCAGAGCTGGGCGCAACAGTTCACCTCCGCCACCCACACGGCCATCATATTTGCCGCCGAGCCGGTGTTTGCGTGGCTGACCAGCACCCTGGGGTACCACGAGCCGCTGCAGCGGGTGCAACTCGCCGGGGCGGCGCTGATCGTGGTGGCGATGCTGGTGGTGGGATGGCGTCCGGGAAGGTCGCGCCACTAGCTAGTATGGCTGTCCTGACGCCTAGGCGCTTGGCGGCTGGTCGTGCTCGGCCCGCATGAGGTCTTCCCACAGGCTGCGGTAGCCGGTCCAGCGGAAAAAACGTCCGCCGCCGATATGGACCTCGGGGATATTGAGCTTGCCGTGGCCCCAGGTGCAAATGTACTCAGTGTGGGGAATGCCTCCGAACATGATGTGGCTGTAGTTTCCCTCGGTGTGGGGCATGCGCAGGCGGCGCACGCAGACGCGGCAGCGATAAAGCTGGTCCACGGCGCACAGCCAGCCCAGCAGAAAGGCAAACACCACCACCAGGAAGACGGCGAAGGTGTAGGAGAGATCGCTGCCCAGACGTGGCCAACCGGCAAGCAGTCCGCCGGGCGCGGAGGGGATTACCCAGCCGAGAACGGTCCACAAGCCCACTACCAGCAAGGCCGCGATGGCCAATTTAGCCGCCAGCCAGAGCCAGTAGCGTGCGTACCGCATGAGCACGCTCTATTAGACGCCGCGGCGGGAGTTTTGGCCTCAAAGGAGAAAAGCTTTTAACTTTCAGCCTTTCGGGGGCATCTGCCGAGGGGGAGCACAGGGGTGGGGATTTACGGCGTGGTTGGTCTACCATACGAGGCGGAAGCGCATGTGGCCGGGTGGCTGCCCTGGTCTTCAAAACCAGTGCGGCGTCCGCTGGGCGCTGGATCGGTTCGACTCCGATGCGCTTCCGCCATTCTCCCGCCGCTATGATGGAGGGCATGGCCATTGGGCTGGGGGTCAGGGTAGAGTTGACGGCCGATCCGGCGGCGGCGGAGGCAGGGCTGGAAAAGTTGTGGGCCGTGGCTCCGGTGCGGGTGCGGGCTCGGCTGGAGCAGGACCGTGGACTGGCGCAGGCGCTGGTCAGCGTGCTGGCGGGCAGCGAGTATCTGACCGAAGCTCTGCTGCGGTTTCCGGATTGGGTGCTGTGGCTGGCGGAGGAGCGGCAGCGGCCCTCGCGGGCGCCCGAGGACTGGGGTGCGGCGCTGGGTGCATTTACCCGCGACGTCCCGGTCGAGGAACGCGGACTGGCGCTGGCGCGGTTTCAGAGGCGCGAGTACCTGCGCATCGCGGCGCGGGACCTGCAAGGCCAGGTGGGGTTGGCGGAAACCACGCGCGAGCTTAGTGATCTGGCCGATGCCGTCCTGCAGTTGGCGTTCGTGTGGTCGTGGAACGAACTGGTGGGGCAGTTTGGAACGCCGCAGGTGGAACGCGGCGGGGGCGCGGCGATGAGCGTGCTGGCGCTGGGTAAACTGGGCGGGGGCGAATTGAACTACAGCTCCGACATTGACTTGGTGTTCGCCTATGAGGGCGAAGGCCGCACGCGCGGGGGCGGCGAGGTGGTGGACAATGCCGAGTTTTTCACCCGTCAGGCGCGCTCGCTGATCCGCTATGTCTCCGAAGCGAAGGGTGACCGGGCCGCCTATCGGGTGGATCTGCGCCTGCGCCCGGGGGGGCGGGAAGGCGAGCTGGTGCCCTCGCGCGCCGCCTGGGAGCAGTACTACCGGAAACGGGCGCGGGAATGGGAACTGCAGATGCTGGTGCGGGCGCGCGGATGCGCGGGCACGCGCACCCTGGCGGAGGCAATGCTCGCGGCAGTGAGCGAACTGGTCTACCCGAACGCGCCCGAGGCAGAGCGGCTGGCGGCGGGAGTGCGGGCGTCGCGGGCAGCGATCCGGGCGGAGGTGGAGCAGCGGCGGGTACTGGGACACAAACGCGACGAGATGGATGTGAAGCTGGATGCAGGCGGGATCCGCGACGTTGAGTTCTTGACGCAGTACTGGCAGCGGCTGCACGGTGGCACCCAGCCCTGGGTACGCAGCGGCCATACCTTGCTGGCGCTGCAACGCCTGCACGACGCCAAGCGCATTGGCGGGAGTGAGTTGCAGACGCTGGCGCAAGCCTACACGCTGCTGCGGCACACCGAGCACCGGGTGCAGTTGTGGCACGGGCAGCAGACGCACGCACTGCCGCCGCAGCCGGAGCGGCGCGCGGCGCTGGCGCGCAGCCTGGCGACAGTGGACCGGGAGTGGCACGCGCACCCCGCCGGATCGGAGAGTGGGATCAGCGCCGCCATGGAGGCAGTGCGGGAACTGTATGCGCACTATCTGGAGGCGGGCGCGGGAGAGCCCGCGGGGACGCAGCCGGGCATGGCGCCACTGGCCTGGCCGGAGGGCGTGCAACTGGGCGAGCATGGCCGGCACCAGGCGCAGCGGCTGGCACGCAGCCTGGCCACCACGCCGGGCGGCGAAGCACTGTGGAGCAGGCTGGCGGCGCCGGTGCGTGTGCGCCTGGCGGCAGCGCTGGAAACCAGCGGCTGGATGGCGCAACTGTTGATCCGGCGGCCGCAGTTGGCCGAGGCGCTGGGCGCGGAAGCGGCGGCGCCGCCACCCCCGCCACAAAACGACTTGGGCGCGAGCATGACGGCGCTGCGCACCTGGCAGCAGGGCGAGTGGTTGCGGCTGCTCAGCCAGGAGTGGGAAACCGCACGCGCGATCGGAGCCAGCTTGGCCCTGCAGACGGAGTTGGTCACCGCCGCCTTGCAGGTGGGTTTGGAGCTGGCCGGAGGTGAGCGCGTGCCCAGCCTGGCGATTTTGGGATTGGGACGGTTGGGCCTGGGCGAGTTGGATTTGCTGTCCGACGTGGATGTGGTGTTTGTAGCGGCGGAAGAAGAGCGCGAGGCGGCGGCCACGGTGGCGGCGCGCTGGATCGAGATCCTGACCGCCTACACCCAGGCGGGGCCGCTCTACGCGGTGGATGCGCGCTTGCGCCCGGGGGGTCGTGAGGGCGAGCTGGTGCAGACTCCGGCTAGTCTGGAGCTGTACTTTGCGCGCCCGGCGGGATTGTGGGAGGCGCTCAGCTACGCCAAGGCGCGCTGGGTGGCGGGCGATGCCGGCACGGCCGCGCGCGCCCTGGCGGCGGTGCGCGAACCCGTGCGGCAGCGTTGGGCGGGGCGGAATATGCGTACCGGTCTGCAGAGCTTGCGGGAGCGCATGGAGCGCGAAGGGCGCCCCGGCGCCTGGGGATTGAAAACCGTGGCGGGCGGCTATTACGACGTGGACTTCGCCCTATCGCAGCGCCTGCTGGAGGAGGGCGGAGGCGGCGCCGGTGCGCGCGGGCTGGCGGAGTGGGCACGAGCAGCGGGCGAGGAGGAGCTGGCGGATCTGGTCGGGTATCTGCGCGCCGCCGACCACGCCTTGCGGGTGGCGACGGGCAAGGCCGGAGCGGCGGTGCCGGCGGCGGGCGCGGCCCTCGAGCGCGCCTGGCGCTGGCTGGCGAACATTGCGCCCGCAGTGCCGCCGGCCGCCAGCCCTGCGGCCCTGGCAACCGAGCGCATCGCCGCGGCGCGCGCCCGCATACGCGCAATTTATCAGCAGAGGATTCATCGGTGAGGCTGCTTTTTCCGCTACTATATTGGCTTGGGCTCATTCTCGCGCTCATGGGTGTGGGATTGCGTTTCTGGATGGGCTCGCAGCAGTGGGGATTGGCGCTGGCCCTGGCGGGCGTGATGGTGCTGTTGTCGGCCCGCGTAGCGCAACGGCTGCGGCGCCGCAGACTGAAGGAGAACGATGCGCACGTACAACGGATGTGACCCACCGCGCGGCGAAGCCGTGCAGGCCCGGCAGGGCCGCTTCGAGGCCCCCGACCACCCCGTCATTCCCTTTATCGAGGGCGACGGTACCGGTCCCGACATCTGGCGGGCGAGCCGGCCGGTGTGGGACGCGGCGGTCGAGCTGTGCTATGGCGGGCGGCGCCAGATCGCCTGGTTCGAAGTGTTTGCGGGCGAAAAAGCGTACCAGCGCTTCGGGGAATGGCTGCCCGAGGACACGGTGGCGGCGGCCCGCGATTTCCGGATTGCCATCAAGGGGCCGCTGACCACGCCCGTGGGCGGCGGAATCCGCAGCCTGAACGTGAGCCTGCGGCAAAAGATGGATTTGTACGCCTGTGTGCGGCCGGTGAAATATATTCCCGGCGTGCCCTCGCCGGTGAAGGATCCAGGGGCGATGGATGTGATCATCTTCCGGGAAAATACGGAAGACGTGTATGCCGGCATTGAGTTCAAGGAAGGCTCGGCGGACGCCCGGGCGCTGATCCAGTTCTTGCAGGAAAAGTTTCACCAATCCGTGCGCGCGGATTCGGGCGTGGGCATCAAGCCGATTTCCATCACCGCCTCCAAGCGCCTGGTGCGGCAGGCGATGCGCCACGCGCTGGAACAGAAGCGGACGGTGGTGACGCTGGTGCACAAGGGCAACATCCAGAAGTTCACCGAAGGGGCGTTCCGCGACTGGGGCTATGAAGTCGCCACTCAGGAGTTCCGCGAGCACTGCCTCACCGAAGCTGAGTTAGGCGCGGCGCCCTACCACGGGAAGTTGCCGGCGGGCAGGATTCTCGTGAACGACCGCATTGCCGATTCCATGTTCCAGCAGATTCTGCTGCGGCCGCGGGATTACCAGGTGATTTGCAGCACCAATCTGAACGGCGATTACCTGTCGGA
Source organism: Terriglobales bacterium (assembly GCA_050747905.1). Lineage (GTDB taxonomy): Bacteria > Acidobacteriota > Terriglobia > Terriglobales > SCQP01 > SCQP01. The sequence continues at coordinate 8,235 of JBOGKQ010000025.1, forward strand.
CGCGTGCGCGGCGCAGGTGGGCGGACTGGGGTTGGCGCCGGGCGCCAACATGAGCGAAGAGTATGCGTTTTTCGAGGCCACCCACGGCACCGCGCCCAAGTACGCCAACCAGGATGTGATCAACCCCGGGTCGCTGATTTTGAGTGGGGTGATGATGCTGCACACGCTCGGCTGGCACGAGGCGGCGGAACTGGTGGAAGCGGGAATGGCGGCGGCCATCGGCCAGAAACAGGTGACCTACGATCTGGCGCGGCAGATGGAAGGCGCCACCCAGCTCAAAACCAGCGAGTTTTCGGCCGCCATCGTGGCCAATATGCGGAAGCGCTAATTCAACTGCGAAGGAGTGAGTTTCAACATGCGCAATAAGATTACTGTGGTCGGGGCGGGCAACGTGGGGGCGACCACCGCCCACTGGCTGGCGGCGCGGGAGCTGGCTGACATCGTGCTGGTGGACATCGCCGAAGGCATTCCGCAGGGCAAAGGTCTGGACCTGTTCGAGGCGACGCCCATCATCGGCAAGGACGTGAAGATCACCGGCAGCAACGACTATGCCGCCACCGCCAACTCCGATGTGGTGATTTTGACCGCCGGGCTGGCTCGTAAGCCGGGCATGAGCCGGGACGATTTGTTGAAGAAAAATTACGAGGTGATCCGGAGTTGTGTCGAGCCGGTGGTGAAGCATTCGCCCAATTCGATCCTGATCCTGGTCACCAACCCGCTCGATGCCATGGCGCAGGCGGCGTACAAGATCAGCCAATTCAGCCGCAACCGCGTGATTGGCATGGCGGGAGTGCTCGACTCGGCGCGCTTTGCCAGCTTCATCGCGATGGAACTGGACGTGTCGGTGGAGAATGTCAACGCCTTCGTGCTCGGCGGCCACGGCGACACCATGGTGCCGCTGCCCCGCTTCACCACCGTGGCCGGTATTCCCATCACCGAGCTGATGGATGCGGCGACCATCGAACGGCTGGTGAAACGCACGGCCGGCGGCGGAGCCGAAATCGTGGCGCATTTGAAAACCGGCAGCGCCTACTACGCCCCCGCGGCGGCGGCGGTGCAGATGGCGGAGGCTATTCTCAAGGACAAAAAGCGCATCTTACCGTGCGCGGCGTACCTGGAGGGCGAATACGGCATCCACGGCTTGTTTGTAGGGGTGCCCTGCAAGCTGGGGGCGCGCGGGATCGAGAAAGTGATCGAGGTGAAGCTCAGCGCCAGCGAGCAGGCGGCGCTGGAGAAATCGGCGGAAGCAGTCCGCAGCCTGGTGAGCGTGATCGGAGTCTAGAGGAGAATCCATGAATACCATCGAACGTCCCAAAGCCACCACCATGAAAGGCAATCCACTCACGCTGCTGGGTCCGGTGTTGAAGGCGGGCGACCAGTTGCCCAACTTCACGCTCGTGGATAACGGCTTGAAGCCGGTGACGGCCAGCGATACCGCGGGTAAGGTACGCATCATCAGCGTGGTCCCGTCGCTGGACACGCCGGTGTGCGACCTGCAGACACGCCGCTTCAACGAAGAGGCGGGCAAGCTGGGCGAGCGCGTAGCCGTGCTCACCGTGAGCATGGACCTGCCGTTCGCGCAGAAGCGCTGGTGCGGGGCGGCGGGCGCCAGCCATGTGCAGACGCTGTCGGACTACCAGACGGGTTCGTTCGGGCAAGCCATGGGCACGCTCATCAAGGAGCTGCGGCTGGAGTCGCGGGCAGTGTTCGTGGTGGACGCGGGGGGAACCATCCGCTACGCCGAGTACGTCCCGGAAATTGGCGACCACCCCCACTATGATGCGGCCTTGAACGCGGCCCGCGCTTTGGTGGCCTAGGGCCTGGTAACACCCAACCGGAACCTAACGGCTTCCCCCTCTACTTCACCACCTGGATGTGGACATCGCGGAGGATGACGGGATACTGCGGCTGATCCTCGGTGCCGGGCTTGTGCGGACCCAGGGAGATGGCCTTGACCACGTCGAGTCCCTCGACAACCTGGCCAATGATGAGGAAGCCTTCCTTGTCGAGCGTCGGCACCGCGGCCAGGGTGAAAAAGATCTGAGGTCCGCGCGAGCTGGTGTCACCCCCGACCTGGGCCAGGGCCATGCGCCCGGGGCGATCGAACTTGAGGTGGTTCGTCTCCAAAGGCAGCGTGTAGCCGATGCTTCCCGTGCCGTTGTTGAGTGGATCGCCGGTCTGGATCATAAAGCCGGGGACGGTGCGGAAAAACAGCAAGTTGTGATAAAGCGGCGCCGAGGAGAGCATGCCCATGAGGGGATTGCGCCAGGGCTGGGTGCCGCGCGCCAGGCCGATGAAGTTGGCGACTCCCTTGGGGGCGGCCTGGGGATAGAGCTGGGCGGTGAAGCTCCCCTTGCTGGTCGCGAAGACGGCGTAGGTGCCGGGGCTCAGCGGGAGTTTCGGCGCCGGCTTTTGCGCCGCCAGGGCTAGGGCGCAGGCCAAGGCGGCGGCGGCGGCAAGCACGGGATGGGGCAGGGAAGTGCGCATCGTGTCTCCTTGCTTTACTCGCCTTGATTATGGACCCGCTCAGTCGAGCGGTAAAGTGTCCAAACTGTAACCCGAGGGGCCAATGCGGATTAAGAGGCGGCTGAGCGGGAACCCGGCGGCAATTTCCTTTTTCACCACGGGCTGAAGAATTTGCATGAATTCCTCGTCCTCGGCGCCGAAGGCGACGAGGAAGTTGCGGTTGGGAATGGCGATGGAAAACTCGTCCGTGTTCAGGAGCTCGGCGGCGCGGTCTTGGAACTGAGGGGCAAGCACGAAGGCGGTCTTGTGCCCGCGCGCCATTTCGACGTGGAAGGCGCGGATGGTTTCCTGGATGGTCCAGGCGACGACGGTAGCTTCGTTCCAGAGGCGATCGAGGTTTTCGAGGGCGGCGGCGAGGACGCATTCCTCGGGAATGGCCCAAGCCTGGAGATGCTCGGGGCCAATCCAGACGTCGAAGTCCCCACAGGTGAGGACGTAGCCTACCTCGCCGGCGAGGGGATAAAACAGCGGCCGCTGCTGGCGTTTCACCAGGCCGGAGGTGATGAGCTTGGGATAGAGCAGCGGGCGCGCGCTTTCCCAATCCGTGGGCACATGGTGCTCGATGGTGCCGACCACGCGGGTCAGGTAGGTGTCCAAATCGAAGCGTTGGCCGTTCTGGCAAAATGCCGCCCAGGCGCGGCTGAGGCGCAGGCGATGGGCGGTGGGCCGCCCGGAGGGCGAACGCAGGATGGCAATTTCCAACTGACCCGCCTTCAGGAAGCGCGCTTGCGGATAGAGGTGCTTCAAGCGAAGCAGCGCACTGGTCTCGAACTCGTCGCGCGTCATTGCCCTGATGATAACAAGTTTTAAACTTCGCCTACGGCGCCGCCGGAAACGCCGCCAGGGTAATGGGTCGCTGCAGGCGGACTGTGAGCTGGCTGCCCGGATCGAGCACCAGATGGCGGCGGCGCACCAGCCAGATGCCCACGGCGACGGCGGCGCCGAAGCCCGCGCCCACCATCGCCCCTTGCCCGCCCGCCAACACCGCGCCGCTGATGAAGCCTCCAGCGCCACCCAACTCGACGTGGTGCAGGTCAGAGGTCATGAGCCCGCGCGGCTCGTGCAGCTCGCCTTCCGAATCCACCCGCGCGGGGTTTTGGGGATCGTCCTGAATCACCACCGCGCTGATGGTGAAGCGCGAGCCGTTGGGGAGGGTGAGCTGGTCGGGCTTGAGCAGGAGTTGCGATTCGCCCTGGAAGGGGCGGGCGTCGGCGACGTGCATGACGTGGCCCTCGAGGATCGAACCCGAGGGGATGACCTCGCGGCCGTTGTAAAACACCGCCTTCATGACGCGGGCGGCGAAGCCGTCGCCATCGCCGCTGTACTGCGTGTTGAGGCTAGTTTCCAGTTGCAGGGCAATGGGGGTGCCCGCGGGCACCATCCGCGCCGGGGCGCGGGACGGGGAGGGGCGGGAGGCGAGGCTGACGTACGCCGGGATATTGCTCACCTGCGGCACCGGGGCAGTGGTTTGCGCCTTCGCCAGGGTGAAGGCCAGCGCGCCGCCTGCGGCGAGAACGAGCATGCGGGAGGGCTTCATGGCTTCAGCATAGCGGTTTGTTCCGGTGGCGGCGCGGTTTTCACGGGTCCGGACTCGGAGAAGTAAACCCGCCGGGGAAACCTGCAGGCGTGGCCCCGGCGCGAGCAAGCCGCCCCGCGCCCTTAACGCCGCCGTGGCTGGGCAGCATCTTCGGCCAGAACGGAATCCAGCACCGCCACCAACAGGTCCGCATCCGCGGCGGAGAAGCACAGGGGCGGGCGCAACTTGATCACGTTGTGGTGCGGCCCGTCGGTGCCGGTCAGGATGCCGCGGTCGCGCAGGCGGTTGGTGATGTAGGCTGCCTCCTCGGTGGCAGGTGCGCGCGTGGTGCGGTCGCGCACCAGGTCGAGACCCAGAAACAGGCCCATGCCGCGGACATCGCCCAGCAGTTCGTGGCGAGTTTGCAGGTCCAGCAGTCGGGCTTGCAGCGCATGGCCCACGCGCCCGGCGTTCTGCTGCAAACCTTCCCCGGCGAGAACATCGAGTACGGCGAGTCCCGCGGCCACGGACACGGGATTGCCGCCAAAGGTGCTGAAAAACTCCATTCCGTTGTCGAACGAGGCGGCAATCTCTCGGGTCGTGACCACGGCCGCGAGAGGGAATCCGTTGGCGATGGGTTTGCCCAGCACGACGATGTCGGGAACCACGTCTTGCGACTCAAATCCCCACAAGTGCTTTCCCAGGCGTCCAAAGCCGGCCTGGACTTCGTCGGCAATGCAGAGGGCGCCGGCAGCGCGCACGTGCCCATAGGCCGCCGCCAGATAGCCGGGCGGAAACACAATCTGTCCCGCCACGCTCGGAAGCGTCTCCGCAATAAAGGCGGCGATGGCGCGCCCCTGGGCGCCTACACGCTCGAAAATTTGGGCGATGTGGCGCGCGTAGCGGGCGCCGGCCTGCGCATCGCCGCGCCGGTAGGGGCCGCGGTAATCATCGGCGAGGGGCGCGACATGCACCCACGGCTTGCGTCCGCCGCCGCCGGGGCCGTCGAACTTGTACGGGCTGATGTCCACGAGCGTGCTCGTATGGCCGTGATAGGCATGCTCGAGCACGAGGATGTCTTCCCGTCCGGTGCGCGTCCGGGCCAGGCGCAACGCCAACTCGTTCGCCTCGCTTCCGGAATTGAGGAAGTAGCACACCCGCAACGGCTCCGGCAAAAGCTCCGTGAGTCGCTGCGCATAGTGGACCACGGTGTCGTGCAGGTAACGCGTGTTGGTGTTGAGCAGGCCGAGCTGCTGCTGCGCGGCCTGCACCACCCGCGGATGGCTATGCCCGACCAGGGGAACGTTGTTGAAGGCGTCCAGATAGGCGCGGCCGCTGTCGTCGTAGAGGTACTGCATCCAGCCGCGTACGATCTTCAGCGGATGGCGGTAAGCAACGCTGAGATTGTTTCCCAGCAGTACTTTTCTGGCCGCCAGAGTGCCGGCCGCAGGCGCTGCTACGGGCGGGAAGGCGGCAGCGGGAATTCCCAGCAGCAGGTTGGGATCGGGGCAGAGCATGCTCCAGACCGTCTGCTCGCTGGCTTTGCACACCCCCGGAAACTGCGCGCCCAGCTCGAGCAAATCCAGAATGATTTGAAAATGAACGTGCGGAGGCCATCCGCCGTTCTCCTCCGGCCCTCCGACGCGCGCAAACGCCTGGCCTTGGGCCAGGGCTTGTCCGACGCGGAGCTGCGCCATGACCTCGTGGGCGAGGTGCCCGTAGAGGGTGAAAAACTCCTGCCCTCCCGGGTTGGCATGCCGCAAGATCACCACGTGACCGTAATCGAGCGGGGCGGCGTTGCGGGCAACCACGTGCACGACCGCGCTCAGCGGCGCGCGCAGGCTGGTTCCCGGCGCCACAAATAAATCCAGGCCGAGATGGATCGTCCGCCTCTCCGCCGTGGGCTTCCCGGGGGCACCAAATAACGGCGAGGTGTAAAGCAGGCGCGCTTCCAGGTAGCGGCCCACGCCCACCGCGGCGCCCGCGCGTCTCATTTCGCCAAAGATGGCTTCGCTCAGCCCGGCGGTGTCCGCCGCTTGCGGGTTGGCGCCCAGGAACGTGCTGCCGGCGCTCAGGTCAAATACGCGGCACGGCTGCGTGCGCAGATCGGCGTCCAGAATCGAGGTCGCAGCCTTTCCGCTGCTCTTCAGCCAACGCCGGGCGGCTCCCAAAAAACGTGGCCGTGCCCCTCGGGACTGCGGCGCGGGCGCCGGGCGGTGCGTTGGCCGCCCTGTGTGGGCCAGATCGCAGGCCGCGCCCAAGCGGTAGTGCGCCCATCGCGGATGTATCCGGGCCAGCCGTGCGAGCGTTTTCCAGGCCGGAGCTTCACTGATGGTGACGTAGGGATCCTCCGGCTTGAGGGTTTTTCGGTGCGCTGAATTCACCACGCTGACCGCTAGGCGCGCGCCCATGAGGGGATACAGCGCGGCCAGTTCCGCTTCCTGCAGCGGCAGCACCCGGTGATAGCCGGCGACGATGGCGCTGGCCGCCGCCAGCGGGTCCGCCTTGCCGAACATTGCGTAGGCGGCGGCAATGGCCGGCTCGGCAACCGTGAGCCCGTGATGCATGTCGCCAAAATCAATCACTCCGGCGACGGTGCGCGGCGGGAGTCCCGGCGCGCCCACGATCACGTTGTAGTCGTTGGCATCGCCATAGATGACGCTGCGCCGAAGCTGTGGTATCCGAGGCGCCACTTCGCGGTCATAGAGGTCGAGGAACCGCTCCGCCAGGGCGCGCCGCGCCGGATCGGCGATGTGGTGCAAGCCTGCGCGGGCCGCTCCCGCGCGCGCGAGGTCCCAGGGCAATTCCCGGTCCGCGCCCGGATGGGCAAAATCCAGCAGTGCGCCGTCGATTTCGCCGAGCAGGCACCCCAGGCTCGTGAAAAGTTCGATGGTGTGCGGGCGAGCATCCGCCAGCACGGTTCCCGGCAAGTAGGTCAGCATCCAGATCAGGCGTGGTGTGCCGTCATGCTGGGCGGCGCTGGTGAACGCTTCTCCGGCTTGGGTGGGGATCACCCGAGGCAGATTCAACTGCGGCGCGCGGCGCGCCAGGTGCTGCAGCGCGCAGCTTTGCATGGCAACGAACCCAGGCTCCCGAGCGGCGCTCATCACCTTGAGAACAAAGGTGTGGCCACTGGCTGCCACCATGCGAAAATTATCGTCGTACTCGCCCGGCAGCATGTGGGCGGTGGCGTCCAGCGCGTAGATTTCGCGTGCCAGGCGGGTGGCCTCGGCTTCACTCACCCGGCCCGTCACGCGCGCCGTGCGCATCATGCGATTCATCTTACCGCGGGGGTCGCGCCGCTTGGCACCGTGGGCAAAATCGGCGCCAGGGGCCGCGAAATTCGGAATGGGCGAGCGTCCCAGCGACGCGAGCATAAGCGGGGCGCGCGGCGCAGCCGCGCTGGGGCCCGCGCCTATCAAGGTTGAATTCGCGCTGCGGTGCGGCGTATGCTGGGAGTTCGCCATTCGCGGTCGTCCAAAGGAGACGTGTGTGTCCACGATTGATGTGCCGATCAAGCGGCTGGCCGATCGCCTAAACCGGCGCGGCTTCGGGGTTACGCAGCGCCAGGATTGGTGGTGGGTGACGCCGCTGCTGGTGTTTTTGGGGCTGGGGGCGTTTGTGGTGTACTCCACCTGGGCGGCGTTTCAGGGGGATTTTTTCCGCTTCGGCCCCTACCTGTCCCCGATGTACTCGCCGGTGCTGCTCACCTCGCGGCCGGAGTGGTGGCCGCTGTGGATTCCGTTTTCGGCCTCGCTAATCATCTTATGGGCGCCGGGCGGTTTCCGGGTCACCTGCTACTACTACCGCGGCGCCTACTACAAGGCGTTTTGGGCCGATCCGCCGGGCTGCGCGGTGGGTGAGCCGCGCAAGAGCTACTGGGGCGAACGCAAGTTTCCGTTGCTGCTTCAAAATATCCATCGCTACTTTTTCTATATCGCCCTGATCTTTCTCGTCATCCTCGCCCACGACGCCTGGAATGCCCTCTGGTGGACGGCGAATGGCCATCGCGTGTTTGAGCTGCGTATCGGCACCCTGGTGATGATCGTGGATCCAATCCTTCTGGGCGGGTATACGCTCGGTTGTCATTCGCTGCGCCACCTCATCGGCGGGCGCAAGGATGTGATGGGCCCGGCGCAGAGAAAGGCGTGGAGCTGCGTCTCCTGCCTGAACGGCGTGCACTCCAAGTGGGCGTGGGCGAGCCTGGTGTTCGTGATGTTCACCGATATTTATGTGCGCCTGTGCGCCATGGGCATTTGGCACGACTTCGTTATCTGGAGACCCCACTAAGCTATGCCTGGATATACAACCCACGAATTCGACGTCCTGGTGGTGGGCGCCGGCGGCGCCGGTCTGCGCGCCGCGATTGAAGCCTCCGCCGCCGGCTGCAAGGTGGGGGTGGTCACCAAGTCGCTGCTCGGCAAGGCCCACACGGTGATGGCCGAGGGCGGCATGGCGGCCTCGCTCGGCAACGTGGACGACCGCGACAACTGGCGGGTGCATTTTGCCGATACCATGCGCGGCGGCGCCTACCTGAACAACTGGCGCATGGCGGAGCTGCACGCCCAAGAGGCGGCGGCGCGGGTGCTCGAGCTGCAAGCCTGGGGCGCGATTTTCGACCGCACCCCCGCCGGCCTCATCATGCAGCGCAACTTCGGCGGCCACCGTTATCCCCGCCTCGCGCACGTGGGCGACCGCACCGGGCTGGAGATGATCCGGACCCTGCAGGACCATGGCATCCATCAGGGCATGGAAGTGCATATGGAGACCACCCTGCTGACCCTGCTGCGGGACGGTGGGCGCTGCGTGGGCGGCTTCGGGTATGACCGCGAGCGCGGGCGCTATCACCTGTTCTTGGCATCGGCGGTGGTGCTGGCGACGGGCGGAATCGGGCGCGCCTTCCAAATTACCAGCAATAGTTGGGAATATACCGGCGATGGGCAGGCGCTGGCCTGGCGCGCGGGGGCGGCGCTGCGTGACGTGGAATTTGTGCAGTTTCATCCCACCGGCATGGTGTGGCCGCCGAGCGTGCGCGGGATTCTGGTGACCGAGGGGGTACGCGGGGAAGGCGGCGTGCTGCGCAACAACCAGGGCAAGCGCTTCATGTTCGACGATGTGCCGGAGAACTACCGCAGCTCGACCGCTGACAATCCCGAGGAGGGATGGCGCTACACCCAAGGCGACAAGAACTCGCGCCGTCCGCCCGAGCTGCTGACCCGCGACCACGTGGCGCGCTGCATCCGGCGCGAGGTGCTGGCGGGCCGCGGCAGCCCGCACGGCGGGGTGTTTCTGGATATCGCCTGGATCAAGGAGAAGCTGCCCAACTCCGCCGCGCACATCAAAAAAAAGTTGCCCAGTATGTATCACCAGTTCAAGCAGCTTGCCGACCTGGACATCACCGCGCAGCCGATGGAGGTCGGCCCGACCACGCACTATTTCATGGGCGGGATCCAGGTGGATGGCGAGACGCAAATGACCAGCCTGGAGGGGCTGTTCGCCGCCGGGGAATGCGCCGCGGGCTTGCACGGCGCCAACCGCCTGGGCGGCAACTCGCTATCTGACCTGCTGGTGTTCGGCAAGCGCGCCGGCGAGCATGCCGCGGCGTTCGCCTCCGCTCAAACCCGAGGGGGTGGCGCCGCCGCGGTCGAAGACCAGATTGAGGCGGCCATCCGCCTGGCGGAAGCGCCGTTTGCGCTCGGCACCAGCGGCGAAAACCCCTACACCCTGCAGCACGAGCTGCAGGCCACCATGCAGAAATGGGTGGGCATCGTGCGCACCCGCACCGAGATGGAGCAGGCGCTGGAGAAAATCGCCGAGCTCAAACAGCGTGCCGCCCATGCGGGCGTGCCCGGCAACCGCGAGTACAACAACGGCTGGCACACCGCACTCGACCTGCACAACCTGCTCACCATTTCCGAGCTGGTGGCGCGGGCCGGACTGGAGCGGACCGAGAGCCGCGGAGGGCATTTCCGCGAAGATTACCCGGCGAAGGAAAAGGCCTGGGAGGGCATCAACCTGGAGTTCCGGCGCGGCGCCGGCGGCGAGCCGGTGATCCATAAAGTGCCGGTTACGCCCATGCCGGAAGACTTGCAGCTGGCAATCGAGGAGAATAAATAGAGATGGCCTCGGCAACCCCAACCGTTCCCGCCCGCACCGCAAGCGGCGAGACCGCCAACCCCGACGCCCCGCCCCAGTCCGCCACCTTCCGCATCTGGCGCGGTGAGGATAACCAGGGCGCCTACCAGGATTTCACCATTGCACTCCAGGAAGGCATGGTGGTGCTGGACGCCGTGCATCAGATTCAGGCGACCCAGGCGACCGACTTGGCGGTGCGTTGGAACTGCAAGGCGGGCAAATGCGGGTCGTGCTCGGCGGAGATCAATGGCAGCCCCAAGCTGATGTGCATGACGCGGCTGAACGCGCTCGACCTCAGCCAGCCGGTGACGGTCGAGCCCATGCGCACCTTCCCCCATCTCAAGGACCTGGTCACCGATGTGAATTGGAATTTTCACACCAAGGCGCGCATCGCTCCGTTCCAACTCAAACCGCCGCAAGCCGATGGCACCTACCGGGAGTCGCAGGCGGACGTGGATCGGCCGCAGGAGTTCCGCAAGTGCATCGAGTGCTTCCTTTGCCAGGACGTTTGCCACGTGCTGCGCGAGCACCACATGCACGAGGAATATATCGGGCCGCGGATGCTCATCCACATTGCGCAGATGGAGATGAACCCTCTGGACGGGGGCGACCGGCTGCGGGAGTTAAAGTACGACTATAACATTGGCTACTGCAACATCAACAAATGCTGCACTTACGTCTGCCCGGAAGGCATCAAGATCACCGACAACGCGATCATTCCGCTGAAGGAGCGCGTGGTGGATCGCTTCTACGATCCCCTCGCCGCGGTGCAGCGCGTTTTCCGCGGCAAAAAGAAGTAGCCCGCGTGCGCATTACCTGCAATGGCCGCGCGCTCGAGGTTGCGGCCGCCACCATCAGCGAATTGCTGGCGGAAATGAAGATCACCGCCGCGCGCACAGCCGTCGAGCGCAACCGCGCGCTGGTGCCCCAGCGCCTCTGGCCGGAAACCCGCCTCGCCGAAGGTGATGCCATCGAGGTGGTGCAGATGGTGGGCGGCGGCTGAAACCGCCGCCCCGCCATCACATCGTTGCGGGCATTGAACCGGCTGGAGGGCTTGCGTCGGTTCCTGCGACGACGATTCCGCCATTTCCTCGCTGCCGATTTCCTCGCCGCTTTCCGCCGCTGCCGCCCCCGCCGCGGCGATGCTGGTCGCCGCAAACGCCAGCGCGACTATACCGCCCCCGAAGACAGCGCCTATTTCGGCTCCGGTCAGCGCCAGCGACCAGAAATCCGAGCTCGCGGGATTGTAGTGATAGGCGTCGCTGGCCGCAGTCGGATTGCTCGCGCTGGCGCTGCCCGGCGTGCGCCGTCAACTCCGCTCGCGGTGCTGACCACCGCCGGTGCCACCGCCGCATGCCCCCGCTATCGCGGGCGGCGGTTCCTCAGCACCAGGTCCGGGTGCAGGCGGCGGATGCGCAGCATGTCGCGGAACATTTGCAGGCTGTCGCTGAACATTCGGATTTTGGCGCCGCCGGCGTGGGACCACACCACCGGTACTTCCTCGACCCGGTAGGCGAGGCGGCGGGCGAGGAACAGCAACTCGGGATCGAAGCCCCAGCCCTCGATTTTTTGCAGCGGGAAAACGGCCTCGGCGCAGGCGCGGGTGAAGAGTTTGAACCCGCATTGCGTGTCCACGAAGGGCAGTTCGAGGGAGAAGCGCACCATGCGGTTGAAGAAGCGCCCGGCGTTTTCACGGAACGCTGATTGATGGGCGCGGATGAGATCACGGCAGCGGCGGCTGCCGATGGCGATGTCGGCGCCGCCATCCAGGGCGCGGTCGAGCTTGGCCAGTTCCTCAATGGGCGCTGAAAGATCGGCATCGGTGAACAGCCGGCGCTCGCCGGTGGCGGCCAGCATGCCGCGGCGGACGCTGAAGCCTTTGCCGTGATTGGTCTCGCCGCGTAAGCGGCGCCAGAGGATGCGTCCGGGCACCACTTGCGGCAGCGGGAGGGTGCTGGTGGCGTCGCAGGAGCCGTCATCCACGATGATGATTTCCACGCTGCGCGGCTGCTGGGCACAGTAGGCGGCCAGCGAGGCCAGGCTCGCGGGCAGGCGCTCGGCTTCGTTGAAGGCGGGGATGACGATGCTGAGATCCAAGGAGTTAACAGTTTACCGTTCGGGGCGCCTCCCGGGGGTCGCGCCCCATATCGCCCCGCCCCGCTCCGTGCCCCTATCCGGCGCGCAGTTGGAAGCGGGGCAGGGTTTCGAGCTGACGCAGGAAAAGGCGAAGGATGGATTCGTCCCACCAATGCTGACGGGCTTCTTCAAGTAGGACGGCTTTGGCGCGTTCGTGGTGCCAGGCGGGCTTGTAGGGACGATGGGTGGTGAGGGCGTCGTAGGCATCCACGACTTGCAACACGCGGGCGAGCACCGGGATCTGAGTGCCGGCTAGGCCGTCGGGGTAGCCGCCGCCGTTCCAGTGCTCGTGGTGGTGGCGGATGATGGGTAGGACGAGACGCAGGCTGTGCAGCGGCTGGCAGATGCGTTCGCCGGTGACCGGGTGGCGGCGCATGGCCTGCAACTCGGCGGCATTGAGGGGGCCGGGCTTGCGCAGGATGGCGTCGGGAACGCTGATCTTGCCAATGTCGTGCAACACGCCGCCGCGGCGCAGCGCCTGGATGTCGTCCGCGCCCAGGCCGAGCATGCGCCCCAGCTGGGCAGCGTAGGCGGAGAGGCGATGACAATGGCCTTCCGTGTAGGGGTCGCGCGCCTCGACTCCCAGGGCCAGCGAGAACAGCACGGTTTCCGCGTTTTCCAGCTCGTCGGTAAACTGTTTCAGCTTGAGCAGGCTCTTGACGCGGGCGAACAGCTCCTGCGGATCCACCGGCTTATTGAGGAAATCGTCGGCTCCGGCCTCGATGCCTTGGAGCTTGGCTTCGCGCTCCGCCAGGCCTGTGACCAGGATGATGGGGATCAGGCGGGTGGCGGCATTGTCCTTGAGCTCGCGGCACAGGTCTATGCCGCTGCGGCTTGGCATCACGACATCGAGCAGGATCAGGTCGGGAGCGCGCAGGTCGATTTGCTTCAGCGCCGCCTCCGCACTGGAAACGGCCATGACCGTGTAGTTACTGTCGCGCAGCAGCTCCCCTGTCAATAGGCGGCTGACCTCGTCGTCGTCCACTACGAGAATTTGAGGCATTACTAACCCTTGGATGAGCGGAATGGCCGGAAATTGCAACCGCGTTAGCGGTTCGCGAGGCGAAAAGTGCAGGCGCCGGGGTTAGAGCCCGCCGGAACAGATTCGATGCGGCCGTCGCGGAGCATGGAATCGAGTGCCACGCGAATGTCCTGTTCGGAGTGCCGCTCCTGGTAATGGCCGCCCGCAACGGTATTCAGCAGCGTGACGATGGCCACATAGTCCATAGGCTCGCCGCTGTGCGCCGCGAGCAGGTTGGCAATCTCCAGTGCGGTGAATTTATTCACCGATCAGAATGGCCGCCGAGAGCACTGTAGTCCACAGGCCGCGCTTGTCGCCTACCGCTGACTGGCTGATGTTGATGGTGCGGACGATCTTATTGGAGATGCGGTAGATTTCCTTCTTTTCGTCCCAGGAGCGATCGGGATCGAATTCCACGTTGAGCGTGGTGGCCAGCATTTCCGCGGCTAACTCTTCGGCGTATTCCCCCGCCTGCTGTTCGGTTTCTCCGAAGGAATGGTGCTCGGATAAGTAACCGTAGGCGTTGCGGTCGGCGGGTAAAGCGAGACCAATCGAGGCGGCAATGAGGCGATGGGGTTCGCGGGTCGAGTTTTCGCTGAGCACGGCAAAGACAACTTCGCCGGCGCTCAGCTGTCGCAGGCCCGCGGTGCGGGGAGCCAGCTTGCAGCGGGGTGGGAAAATGCTGGAAACACGCACCAGATTGTAGGCGGCGATGCCGGCGTCGCGCAGCGCCAGCTCAAAGCTGGTGAGGCGCTCGCGGTGCTTGCCGACACCCTTGGTGAGGAAGATCTTCCTGGCGATCATGGATCGGGCTCAAATATCGGGAAATCAAAAGCTAACAAATATCTGGGGCCAGCGCAAGGAAACATTACAATTTTGGGAATGGAAAACGTGAAGCTGCCCCTGGGTGGGAACTTTGCGGTGGGCAGCATCGGGCAGATCGCCGTGAACGTGAAGGAGCTGGGGCGGGCGGTCGGGTTTTACCGCGACATCCTGCGCCTGCCGTTTCTGTTCGCCACCGGAACGCTGGCGTTTTTTGATGCCGGGGGCGTGCGGCTGATGCTGGACAAAACGGATCGGCCGGAGTTCGACCACCCCAGCTCAATTCTGTACTTCACCGTGCCGGACATTAGGACGGGCTATCAGGCCCTGGTGGAGCGGGGCGTGCGCTTTGTCGCCGCGCCCTCGATGATCGCCAAGCTGGACCAGCGGCAGGTGTGGATGGCGTTTTTCCGCGACAGCGAAGAGAATATCATGGCGTTGATGGCCGAGGTAACGACCGACTCCTATTGATAGGCGCGGGGCTCGGGCGGCCTGCGGCCGCCCTCAGCCCGCTTGCAGCGGTCTGCCAGGGCGCCGCATATCGCCCCGCCCCGGGTCAAACCCTCGAGAAGGGGCGAGATGCAAGCGGCGCAAGGACGCAGTGAGCAAGGGTGAGGGAGCGTATAGGGATATACGTGACCGAGCCTGCGCGAACGAGGACGAAGCTCCGCGCCGCATATCGCCCCGCCCCGGGTCCAACCCCAGGAAGGGGCGAGATGCAAGCGGGGCAAGGACGCAGTGAGCAAGGGTGAGGGAGCGTATAGGGATATACGTGACCGAGCCTGCGCGAACGAGGACAAAGCTCCGCGCCGCATATCGCCCCGCCCCGGGTCCAACCCCAGGAAGGGGCGAGATGCAAGCCGAGCAAGGACGCAGTGAGCAAGGGTGAGGGAGCGTATACGGATATACGTGACCGAGCCTGCGCGAACGAGGACGAAGCTCCGCGCCGCATATCGCCCCGCCCCGCCCCTTAACCGCGGGAGGTGCCAGCTTCGGCTGCAATCACCATTTCCGCCAGCGCTAGGTCAGCGGGGGTGGTAATTTTCCAGTTCCGCGCAGAGCCGGGGACGACGAAGACATCCTCGCCTAGGTGCTCGATCAGGGCGGCTTCGTCGGTGGCGTAGAAGCCGTCACCGTGAGCCTTGGCGTAGGCCCGGCGAAGCAGGCCGAGGCGGCAAATCTGCGGAGTTTGAGCCAGCACGATGCGCTCGCGTGGCAGGGTGGTGGTGACGCGGTTTTCATCCGCGCCCACGCGCTCGACCTGTTTGACCGTGTCCACGGCGGCAACGGCGACGATCACTGCGGGGTGGTGTTCGGCCGCGGCGAGCGCGGATTGCAGCACCTTGGCATCCAGAAACGGACGTACCGCGTCGTGCACGAGGATGAGGACGTCGTCTCCGGCCGGGCCCAATTCGTTCCCCAGCACCTGGACGGCGTTCCAAACTGAGTCCTGGCGGGCGTTCCCGCCTTCGAGCACGCGCACCGGGAAGGGAAAGTGGGCGGCGGAGAGGCAGGACTCGACCAGAGCGCGATCCTCGCGGCGCACTGGGACGAGGACTTCGCGCAGGCCCGGGCAGCTTTGGAAGCGGCGCACGGTGTGGACCAGGATGGGGGCCCCGGCGATCTCCATCATTGGTTTACGGGCCTGCCCGGTGGTGGTCGAACCCATACGCGTGCTGAGGCCGGCGGCGGGCAGGATGGCGTAGAACGGGCTCACGAAACCTGACCCACTTCGGCCGCGGCCAGGCGGCCAAAGATCATTTTCCCGGCGGTGGTTTGCAGCACCGAGGTGACGGTGATATCCACGTTGCGGGAAATCAGGCGCCGGGCATGATCCACCACGACCATGGTGCCGTCGTCGAGGTAGGCCACGCCTTGGTCAGGCTCCTTGCCTTCCTTGACAATGAACACCCGCATGCCCTCGCCCGCGAGCACAACCGGCTTGAGGGTATTGGCGAGCTCGTGAATGTTAAGCACCGCGACGCGCTGCAGTTGCGCCAACTTACCCAGGTTGCAATCGTTGGAGACGAGCTTGCACTCGAGGCGGCGGGCGAGCTCAATCAGTTTCAGGTCCACTTCGTGCACCTGGGGCACGTCGTCCTCAATAATACGCACCTCGACCGTGGTCAGCTTTTGTAGGTGCTGCAGCACTTCCAGGCCGCGGCGGCCGCGAGGGCGCTTACTGGGGTCGGCGGCGTCGGCGACCAATTGCAGTTCGTGGAGCACGAACTGGGGGACCAGCAAGGTGCCGTCGAGGAAGCCGGTGGCGGCAATGTCGGCGATCCGGCCATCAATGATGGCGCTGGTGTCGAGCAGCTTGCTACTGCGGCGGGAACGCTCGGCGCCGAACAGGCCGCCGAGGGCGGACAAGTTGAGCAGCTCGCCCTTTTCGGCGCCGACGATGAGGCCAATGTAGCCCATCACCAACAGGATGACGACGTTGGCGTAGGAGGCAGTGTGGCGCTCGAAACCGGCCGTGGCTACGACCCAGGAAACCAGAAAGGCGCCAATGATGCCGAGCAGCGAACCGACGGCGGCGCCGAGCAGGCGTTTGAGGCTCGCATGGTTGAGGCGAATTTCGAACAGGATGATGACCAGGGCGATGCCAGCCCCCAGCAGCGCAGCCCAAGCCGGGTGAAGGTCAAACGGACGGAGGTAGGCGGCCGCCCCGGCGAGGGTAACGACCAGAGCGATACGGATGAAGATCAGGTCGGCCACGTAGTAGACCAGTGTACAGTTTACAGTCCACAGTTTACAGCCGCCGGGCAGCCGGTGCCGGACGCGGCAGGGGCTGAGCTGCGAACCCGCAAGCGAGATCGCCGGCCGCTGCCTGGGTTCCCTCTTCAGCGCTCGAGGGTAGGTGGGGAGCCCCAAGCTAGGGGGCGGGGTTGGAGGGGAGAATCGTCCGCGCGGAAGGCGGTGGCGAGGTGATGGAGCAGGAAGCGGACGGCGGCGCGGCCCTCGACGGAGGGATCATTCTTCCAGTGGAAAATGGCATTGGCGAGGATTTGTTGGCCGCGCACGTACTCATCGCGTTGCAGACGGCGCTTGTTAAAAGCGGACGGCTCGCGGTTGAACTCTACGATTTCTCCCATTCGAACCTTAGATGGAGGAAACGAGGGTAGCGTTGGATTGACGGCGTGAGGGTGGCGGGGGCGGCATAATCGAAAGGAGGTCAAGATGGCATTGGCGCGGGCAAGGACGATGGCGCTCGATTTGGGACAACGGCGCATCGGGGTCGCGGTGAGCGATGAACTGGGAATGACCGCCCAGGGGCTGGAGACGATCCAGCGCCAACGCCTCAGCCAGGATCTGCAGGCGCTGGCGAAGTTGGCGCGGGAATGGGGGGCGGCGCGCTGGCTGCTGGGTCTGCCGCGGCAGATGAACGGAGAAGAGGGAACCCAGGCGCAGGCTGCTCGGCGCTTTGGGGCGGCGCTGCTCCGGCACACGCACCTGCCGCTGGAGTACTGGGATGAGCGCTTGACCACGGTCGAGGCCCAGCGCCTGCTGCGCGCCGCCGGCAGCAGCCTGGGGCAGCGACAGCGGGCGGTGGACAAAATGGCCGCAGTGATCTTGTTGCAGGCGTATCTGGAGCACGAGCGCAATAAAGAGGTGTCCGCGCCTCTTATAGTGGAGGAATGAACCCAAAGATGAGGCCAAGGTTGGCGCTGCTTTCGGTGAGCGACAAGACGGGCATAACAGGGTTTGCCCGGCGCTTGGCCGCCTGCGGACTGGACCTCGTTTCCACCGGGGGAACTGCCCGCAGCTTGCGGGAAGCCGGGCTGAGTGTGCGAGACGTGGCCGAGATAACCCAGTCTCCGGAGATGTTGGACGGACGCGTGAAGACGCTGCACCCGCGGGTGCATGGCGGTCTGTTGGGGCGCTGGGGCGTGCCGGAACATCGGCGGCAGATGGAGGAACATGAAATTACGCCCATCGCGGTGCTCGTGGTGAACCTGTATCCGTTCGAGCAGGTGGCGGAGCGGCTGCGGCGGGAAGGGGTGGCGCGGGCGGAACTGATCGAAAACATAGACATTGGCGGGCCCGCCATGGTCCGATCGGGGGCAAAAAACTACGAGTCGGTGGCGGTGGTGACCGATCCGGACGATTACGATCTGGTGGCGGGAGAGCTGGAGAAGAGCGGGGAGGTGAGGCTGGAGACGCGCTGGCGGCTGGCGCAAAAGGCGTATGCGCGCACGGCGGTGTACGACGCCGCCATTGCGGCCGTGCTGGCGGAGTTGCCGGCGGGAGAAATGGACACCCAGGTGCGGCTGCAGCCGCGGGCACTGCCGGCGCGCCTGGCGCTAGGGGCGCCGCGGCGGCAAGTGTTGCGCTATGGCGAAAACCCGCACCAGCAAGCCGCGCTGTACACCGCCGCGGAACAAAGCGGCGGGATGGCGCAGGCGAAACTGCTGCACGGCAAAGAACTTTCCTACAACAACCTGGTTGACCTGGAGGCGGCTTGGGAGCTGGCGATGGAGTTTGCACTGCCCGCGGTAACCATCATCAAGCACACCAATCCGGCCGGTTGCGCCACGGCAGCGTCGCTGCGGGAGGCCTACGAGCTGGCCCTGGCCTGCGATCCGGTAGCGGCGTTCGGCGCGGTGGTGGGCGTCAACCGGGCGCTGGATCAGGAGGCGGCGCAGGCGATGGCCGGGCTGTTTCTGGAGTGCATCGCGGCGCCTGGGTTTTCCCCGGAGGCGAGGCAGGTACTGCAGAAGAAAAAAAACCTGCGCTTGGTGGAAGTGGCGCCGGTGGCAGCGGGCGCGCAGCTCCCGAAAGCAGTGGCTGTGCCCCTCCAGATGCGGAGCATTTCGGGAGGCTGGCTGGTGCAGACGCGCGATGATGTGTTGCTCCTCGCCGAACCCTGGCGGGTGGTGACGGCCCGGGCTCCCACCGCAGAAGAAGGGCGGGCGATGCGGTTCGGCTGGACGGTGGCCAAGCACGTGAAGAGCAACGCCATCGTGTTTGCCCGCGGGGTGGGAACCGAGGGCGGGCAGACCCTGGCGGTGGGAGCCGGACAGATGAGCCGGGTGGACGCCGTGAAGCTGGCGGCCATGAAGGCGCAACTACCGCTGGGCGGCGCGGTGGTGGCCAGCGATGCGTTTTTCCCCTTCCCCGACGGCATTGAAGCGGCGGTGGAGCAGGGGGCAACCGGTTTCATTCAGCCGGGCGGGTCGGTGCACGATGCCGACTGCATCGCCGCCTGCGAGCGCCTGGGCGCGGCAATGGTGTTTACCGGGATACGCCACTTCCGCCACTAAAGCAGTTCCAGCAGTTAGGAGACATTGGCGGCGCGTTGGTTCAGCGCCGGGTGAGCTCGGCGCTCGACAAAATCGGCGAGTTGGCGCAAGGTGGCGAAGTTGGCCGGCACCAGCTCGTGATCTTCCACTGCGATTTGGAACTCTTGCTCCAGGTGGCCGACTAGGGCGAGGACACTGGTGGAGTCCAGCAGGGCCTCGAACAGGGGCGTGTCGGGCCCGAGCGGACGGGTGAGGGTGAAAGCCAGCTCAGCCAGGATGAAGCCGGAGAGTTGGGCTTGCAGGGACGTGAGGGGAGCAACTGGATTGGCCATGACGCGCTCGCTTCCGTGAAGTGTAGGAACTGCAAGAGGCGGCTCTGGATGCCTGAATGGGAATCCGGTTGTGACAGCCATCCTAATAACCGATAGCGCCGGGTGGAATCAGCATTTGGTAGGCCAACGAGGGCTGAACTGCGCGGATCCAAGCGGGGGTGGAGTTCTCATGGAGCGAGGAGCAAGAACAAGGCTACCGCCAGGCGCGCGTGTTTGCCGAGCGCGAGTTGGGGTGGGGACGGCACAGTTTTCAGGAGGGATGGGAGAAGTGCGCCCGCTTTGGGGTGCAGGCGCTGAACATTCCTGCGCGCTACGGCGGGCTGGGGCTGGACACGCGTTCGGCGGTGCATGTGTTGGAAGGGCTGGGCCGCGGCTGCGACGACAACGGGCTGCTGCTGGCCCTGGGGGCGCAACTGTGGAGTGTCGGCGCGCCCCTGGTGGCGTTCGGGCGTGAGGATCAGAAAGCGGAGTGGCTGCCGCGCCTGGCCCAGGGCACGGCGCTGGGCGCGTTCGCGCTGACCGAGGCGGAAAGCGGCTCGGATGTGTTCCACCTGCGCACCCGGGCCCTGGAGGAGCGGGGCGGCTACCGCTTGCAGGGGGTGAAAACGTTCATCACCAACGCGCCCGTGGCCGACCTGTTCCTGGTGTTGGCGGTGACCCAGGAGAACGCCGGCTATTTTGGCATGACCGCGTTTTTGGTGGGACGCGGCGAAGCGGGCGTGGAACTGGGCGTACCGCTGCACAAGATGGGGCTGGAGAGCAGCCCGATGGGGGAGTTGCGGCTGGAGGGGGTTTGGCTGCCGCGCGGCGGGGTGCTGGGCGAGCCCGGCGGGGGCGGCGCGGTCCTGCTGCACACCCTGGAGTGGGAGCGGGGTTGCCTGCTGGCGCCCGCCCTGGGCACGATGGAGCGTCTGCTGGAAGCCACCGCGGCCTACGCGCGGGCGCGCAAACAGTTCGGGCGCCCGATTGTGGATTTCGAGGCGGTTGGGCAGCAATTGGCGGAGATGCGCCTGCGGCTGGAGCTGTCGCGGCTGGCGGCTTACGAGTTTGCCTGGCGCAAGGACCAGCGCCTGCCGGCTGCGGCGCAGGCCAGTATGGTCAAGCTGTACCTGAGCGAGAGCCTGCGCAGGGTGAGTGAGCTGGCGCTGCACCTGCACGGCGCGGCCGGCTACATGCGGGAGTTGGAATTTGAGCGCACCTGGCGCGATGCCATGGCCAGCAGCATCTATTCGGGAACGACGGAGATGCAGCACAACCTGATTGCCGAATCCCTGTTGCGGCTGGCGCCGGCGAAGCGCGAGGAGACGGCGCCATGACGCCCTATTTGTTGCCCCAGGCCTTCGCGGCCGCCTGCGCCCGCTGGCCGGAGCAGGCGGCGGTCATCGGGGCCGATGGTACCGCGATGAGCTATGCGGAATTGGAGCGGCGCAGCCGGCGCCTGGCGGCGGGGCTGCTGGCCGCCGGCGCCGGCGCGGGCGCGCCCGTCGGGGTCTGGATGGCCAAGTCCCCGGCAGCGGTAGTCGGGCTGCTGGCGGTGCTGCGGGCGGGTTGCATCTACGTACCGCTCGACCCCTGGGCACCGGCGGGGCGGATTGAGGCGTTGGCCTCCGACTGTGGCCTGGCGCTGCTGCTGAGCGACGCGGCTGGCGTGGCAGCCGCGCGGCTGTGGGCGCGGCCACCGGCACAAGTGTGGAATCTGGAAGAGCAGGAAGACGGCAAAGCGGCCATGCCACTCCGCGCGCAGCCTCCTGCGGCCACCGGCGATGACGTGGCCTATGTGCTTTACACTTCGGGCTCCACCGGCGTACCCAAGGGAGTGATGTTGACGCACGCGCATGCGCTGAACTTCATCCGCTGGGCGGGACAGGAAGCCGGGCTGCGGCCGGGCGACCGTGTTGCCAGCCACGCTCCGTTTCATTTCGATCTTTCCATATTCGATCTGTGGGCGAGCCTGAGCCATGGGGCCACGGTGTGCCTGCTGGACCCGGTAACGGCGAGGTTTCCGCGCGCGGTGGCGGCATGGGTGCAACAGTTGGGGATCACGGTGTGGTATTCGGTGCCGTCCGCGCTGGTGAGCCTCGAGCCCGACGCCGGACGCATGGCGAAGACTCTGCGGGTGGTGGCGTTTGCGGGCGAGGTGTTTCCCCCCGCGACGCTGCGGGCATGGCGGGAGGCGGCGCCAGAGGCGGTGTTTCACAACTGGTACGGGCCCACGGAAACCAACGTGTGCGCGCACTACTGCCTGCCGGCGGCAGGACGGGGCGGCGCGGCGGTGGTGGATCCACTGCCCATCGGCAGGGCCTGCCCGAACTTCGAGCTGGCGGTGGGCGACGAGGAAGCAGAGGCAGTGGGCGGGGGTAATGCCGGATTCCTGTGGGCGCGCGGACCGGGGATCCTGGCAGGGTATTGGGGCGACGAGGAACGCACGCGCGCGGTGACCCGGCTGCGGGCGGGCGCGGGCGGGCGCCGCGAGCGCTGGTATAACACCGGCGACCTGGTGCGGCGGGACGAGCGGGGCGAGTTGTTCTATCTTGGCAGGCGGGATGCCTTGATCAAATGCCGCGGCTACCGCATTTCACTGCTGGAAGTTGAAGCCGCTTTGCAGGCGTGCGCGGGGGTGCGGCGGGCGGTGGTGCTCGCCGTGCCCGAGCAGCTGCCGGCGGGCCTGCGGGCGTATGTGGAGGTGCGCCAGGGCGTGGACCTCGAGGCAGCAGCCTTGCGGCGCTGGCTGAGCGAGCGTTTGCCCGGCTATATGGTGCCGGAGGCGTTTGTCATGCTGGCGCAACTGCCGCAGACAGGCAACGGCAAGATTGACCGGCAAAAGCTGCAGCAAGCCGCGGCGCAAGCCCGGAGCGCCGCGGCGCGCGAAGCCTGCGCGCCGGCGCAAGCCGATTGAGGCCAGCCATGGCGCAGGCACCAGGCAGTGGCCGGGCAGTGCAGTTCGCCTACCGCGTCGGGCAGCGTCTGCTGCAGCGCGCGGGCCGGTGCGGGCTCCGGATTCATTATGTCATTGCCCTGGCTCCGGAGCGGCTGCGGCTGCCGCCGCGGCTGCCGCGGGGCCTGCACACCCGCATGTTGGAAGCCGGAGACGCCGCCGCGCTGCAGGGCCTGCGTCCGCCGGTGGGCATGGCCTACGGGGAGCGGTTTTGCCAGGGCCACCGCTGCGTGGGTGCGTTCCGGCCGGGGGCGGGCGGCGAGCGGCTGGTGGCGTTTGTGTGGCTGGTGCGGGGGCCGCGGCGCCTGCCGGCTTCCTTCGGCTGCGGCTGGCAGATCGGCGCCAGCATGGCGTGGCTCTACGATTTGTATTCCGATCCTGGGGTGTTGGGGGCGGTACCGCCGCTGTATGCGCATTTGCAGCAGCATCTCCCGGGGACGGGTGTGCGCCTGCTGCTGGGACAGACGGATTTTGAAAATCTGCGTTCGCGGCTGACGCATTTGAGCCTGGGCTTCGAGGTGCTGGCATCGCTGTGGAGCGTGCGCGTCGGCCCCTGGTGGGCGCACTTCTCACACTGCGCGGCCCTTTCGAGTGTGGCAGTGCCACGCCGCAGCGGAGCCCGCCGCTGGCGCTGGCATGGACCGGGCGCGGCGATTCCGCTGCCCCTGTTGGCGGCGAGGGCAGGGTGGGCAGGAGGGCAGGGATGCGCGCCGGGTTGGCGACTGCAGTGCCCCTGCGGCGAGGAGGTGGAGCTGGCTGGGGAGGCGTTTGTCTGCCCGGCGTGCGGGCGGGTGCTTGGACGGAGACAGGGAGGCGTGCTGGAGGTGGGCGAACCCACGCCCTATTGGGGTGAAGTGTCGCAGTCGGAGATGCAGGCCCTCTTGCGGCAGGCGGAGAACGAAGGCTGGCGGGCGGCGGTGCGGCAGCGCCTGTCGCCCAGCTTGCAGGCCTATGTCGCGGCGGCCGCGCGCGCTGATTTTCACGAGCTGCTGCCCATCGCCGCGGGGGCGCGCGTGTTGGACGTGGGTGCGGGCTGGGGCAGCATTGCCGCGCCGCTGGCACGCCACTATGAGGTGCTGGCGCTGGAGGGAGTGGCGGAGCGGGCCCAGTTCATCGCGCGCCGCGCGCGCGAGGAGGGCTTGGACCGGTTGCAGGTGGTGTGCGGTAACCTCTATAGTGCGCGCCTCCTGCCCCGGCAGTTTGACGCCATTGTCGCCAACGGGGTGCTGGAGTGGTCGGCGTTGCTCGATCTGGATGCGCCGCCGCGTTCGGTGCAACTGGATTTTCTGACCCAACTAAGGGAACAGTTGCGGCCGCGGGGATGCATTTACCTGGCCATTGAGAACCGTTGCGGTTGGGCAGCCTTGCGGGGCGGGCTCGATCACAGCGGGCTGCCCTACACCAGCCTGCTGCCGCGCTGGGTGGCGCATCGGGTCTGCCGGCGTCGCTACCGGGCCGAGGGCAACTTCGGCTACCGCACCTACACCTACACGTACCGCGGCTATCGCCGGCTGTTTGACGAAGCCGGGCTGCGGGTGGCGGGTTGCTGGATAAGTCCGGGCGGCTACAACTGGCCCAGCAAGCTGGTGCCGCTGCACACCGGGGCGATCCGCTTTGGCCGCGGGCAGCGAACCCGGTCCTGGTGGCGGCGGCGGCTGCTTGGGCTGGCGGCGCGGGCCTGGGTGGTGCGCTGGCTGGCGTCGGATTTTCTGTTTTTGTTGCGGCCGGCCGGCGAGGAGGACGACTGCGGCGCCGAGGGCCATCGCGAGGACAGGGCGCATGCATGAGGTGGTGCGTGAGCTGATGGAACGGGACTGGCCGCCGGCGGTGGTGGCGCGCGTGCCGCTGGATGGGGGGGCGCTGGTGGCGGGCTTCGAGCCCGCCGGCAGACAACGCTTGCGCTGGGTGGCGAAGGTCGGCTATGGGCAAGCGGCGTGCCAGCGCTTGCGGGCGGAAGCCGCGGCCTTGCGCGGCCTGGCAGCAGTGGCGGAGCAGTTGCAGATTCCGCGGCTGTTGGCATATCGCGAGCAGGGAGGCGGCGCCACGGCCCGGGCCTGCCTGGCGCAGAGCGGGTTGGCAGGGGCGCGGTGGCGGCGGCGGCGGGCGGCGGCGGTGCTGGCCTGGCTGCGTCGCTTTCAGGAGTTGGCGCCGGGGCCGGGGCCGCGGCCCGCTTTGCAGACCCTGGTGGCCACCATGCGCGAGCAATGCACCACCCAGGTGCGCTGCGATCCGGACCTGGCGCCGTGGCTGGATTGGGTGGCGGCCCAGTTGCCACCGGAGAGCCACGCCGGGGCGGCGCTGGCGGCGCCGGTGCACGGAGATTTCTGGCCGGGCAACGTGCTGTGGCAACCCGGCGGCGGCGTTGGCGTGGTGGACTGGGGCGGGTGGGGGTGGGGCTCGAGGCTCGACGACGTTCTCACTTGGCATACCCATCCGGGGTTGGGAGAAGCGCGCCTGGACCCAGTCTTGCGCCAGGGGGAAGCGCGGCGCTGCCTGCGGGCCTGGGCGGCGGCGGCGGGCTATGACGGGGCGGCTGCGCGGCTGGCGTTTTACCTGTTTGTGGCGCGCCGGGTGCGCTGGGAGTTGGGCCTGGACTTGCAGGCGCGCCGGCAGGCGGAGCGCAGGCAGGCGCGGCGGGAGTGGCGCGCCGTGCTCGCCGCGCTGGCGCGGCAGCGCTATCCGGATCCGTTCGCCGCCCGTGCTTGACACACTTTCGCAGGCGTGCCATGGTGAAAAAGTTTAGAGTTAATGCTGGGCTGAGGGGACGGGCGGGCGGCGGCCGCGGCTGCCGGCCATACTCAGGACGCAAGCGTGAGGACAAAACCATACCAGGCGATCATTCTGGAGAGCCGCATCGAAAGTGTGGATCAGGCGGAGGCCGCCGCCGAGCGCGTTGCCGCCAGTGCCGGCTTTGACGAAAGCGAGCAGCACCGCATCGCCATGGCGGTACGCGAGATTACCGTCAACGCGGTGATGCACGGCAACAGCTACGATCTCGGCAAGAAAGTCACCATCGATTTCGAGCTGCTGCCGGATGCGCTGATTGTCAGCATCCGCGACCAGGGGCATGGCTTCGATCCGGCGCATGTGTCCGATCCGCTGTCGCCGGACAATCTCTTGCGGCAGTCGGGTCGGGGCATTTTTTTGGCGCGCGCGTTTATGGATCAGGTGGACGTCAAGCCCAGCAGTTCGGGCACTTCGGTGCGGCTCATCAAGCATCGCCAGACCCGGGGGCCGGCCGCCGCGGGTCGTTCATAATCGAGGAGTCGAATGCGGGCGCGGGCGCGGGCCCGCGAGGATGACCGAATCAATGATGAAAGTGACTTGCCGCCGGGTCGAGGGAGTGACCGTAGTGGACCTGGGCGGACGGATTACGCTGGGCGAGGGCGCCACCATGCTGCGGGAGACCATCCAGGGGCTGCTGTCGCAGGGGGACCGGCGGATTCTGCTGAACCTGGGAGAGGTGAGCTATATAGACAGCTCTGGGTTGGGGGAGCTGGTGGGAGGCTTTTCCCTGGTGCGCAAGAACGGCGGCGATCTGAAACTGCTCAAGCTGACCCGGAAAGTGCACGACCTGCTGCAGATCACCAAGCTGTATACGGTTTTTGACGTGCAGGATGACGAGGCGCGCGCCATCGCCGCGTTTGGCGCCGAGGATGCGCCCGCCGGGGCCAGCAGTGCGACTTAAGCGCCTGCCGACCGGGGAGACGGCGGCGGAGGTGCGGCCGCTGTTGGAGGCGATGTACGCGCGCCGCGGAAATGTGCCCAACATGTTCCGCGCCGTGGCGCAGAGACCCGAGATCCTGCGCACCATGTTGGCGCACTTCAACGCCGTCATGGCGGACGGGGCGGTGGCCACCCGCCTCAAGGAGCTGCTGGCGGTGCGGGTCTCGCAGATCAACGCCTGCCATTATTGACTGGCCTCGCATACCGCCTTGGCAAGGCGGCTGGGATGGAGTGCGGAGACTTTGCTGCGGCTGGAGGAGTGGGCAACTCTGCCGGAGCTGGACGAGCCCACCCGCTTGGCGCTGCGCTTTGCCGAACGCATGACGCGAGACTCCAACGCCGTGGAAGAGGCGCTGTTCGACCAGTTGCGCCGCCACTATGACGAAGCGGCGTTGGTGGAACTGGCGGCGGTGATCGGGCTGTTCAACTATTTCAACCGCTTCAACAACGCCTTCCAGATGGAGCCCACCCAACCGGGCGAGAGGTAGAATTGAAGCATGGAGCAGGCTAGGTTTGCGATGGGTTGTTTCTGGGGTTCGGAGGCGGCATTCCGGCACCTGCCGGGCGTGGTGGAGACCACGGTGGGCTACGCCGGTGGCCACGCGGACGACCCGACCTACAAGCAGGTGTGCAGTGGCCGGACCGGACACGCTGAGGTCGTCGAGGTGGACTTCGATCCCCAGAAAGTGAGCTACGAGCAACTGCTGGATGTGTTCTGGGAGAATCACGATCCGACGACGCTGAACCGGCAGGGGCCGGATGTGGGCAGCCAGTACCGCTCGGCGCTGTTTTATCTGACGCCGCAGCAGGAAGCGGCGGCGCGGGCCAGCCAACAGCGGCTCCAGGCGTCCGGGAAACTCCGGCGGCCGGTGGTGACCGAAATTACGGCCGCGGGGCCGTTCTGGCGCGCGGAAGACTACCACCAGAACTATCTGGAGAAGAACGGGATGGCGGCGTGCCACCTGCCCACACCGTGACCACTCAGCCGCTTCTACGCGGCTAGACCGCCTTGGAGAACGACCTTGCCATTGTGGGCGCCGGGATCGTGGGGCTGGGGCTGGCGCGGGCCCTGCTGATACGCCAGCCGGGCCTGCGGCTGGTGGTCCTCGAGAAGGAGGCCACGGTCGGCGCACACCAGACGGGGCATAACAGCGGGGTCATTCACTCCGGCGTCTATTACCTTTCGGGATCGCTGAAAGCCACGCTCTGCGTGCGCGGGGCGCGGGCGCTGGCCGCCTACTGCCAGGCGCGCGGGCTGGCGATGAAGACCCCGGGCAAGGTGATCGTGGCCACCCATGCGGCCGGGTTGGCGCGGCTGCGCGAAGTCGAGCGGCGCGGCCAGGCCAACGGGGTGGAAGGGTTGCGCTGGCTGGGGGCGGCAGCCCTGCGGGAGGTCGAACCGCATGTCGCCGGTGTGGCGGCGCTGCACGTCCCCGGGACGGGCATCGTGGATTACGCCGAGGTGGCGCGCAGCTACGCCGCCGACATCGCCCAGCTAGGCGGAGAGCTGCGCTTGAGCACTTGCGTGCGGGCCTTGGTGCCTGACGGCGCCGGGGTGCTGCTCGAAACCAACCGCGGCGAAGTCGGCGCGCGCACGGTGGTGAACTGCGCCGGTTTGTTTGCCGATCGCGTGGCGGCGAGGGCGGGCAGCCGCGCCGCACGCCATGCGTTGGCGGTGCTGCCCTTCCGGGGCGACTATTACGCCCTGCGGCCTCGGGCGGCCGCGCTGGTGCGCGGCCTGGTGTACCCGGTGCCCGACCCGCGCTTTCCGTTTTTGGGCGTGCACTTCACGCCCCGTGTGCATGGCGGCGTGGACGCCGGACCGAGCGCCGTGCTGGCGTGGAAACGCGAGGGCTACCGGCGAGGTGACCTGAGCGGCGCCGATGTGGCGCGCATGGCCGGCTATGTGGGTTTTTGGGCCATGGCGGCCCGCTATTGGCGCCAAGGGTTGGGCGAACAGTACCGCGCCCTGTTCCGCAAGGCTTATGTCCGCGCCCTGCGCGTACTGTTACCCGAGTTGGAGGAGGCTGACGTCGCACCCGGGGGCGCGGGCGTGCGGGCGCAGGTGGTGCTGCGAAACGGGAAGCTGCTGGATGATTTCCGGGTGCTGCACGAAGGTCCATTTTGGCATGTCATCAACGTGCCCTCGCCGGCGGCGACCGCCTCCCTGGTGATCGGCGAATATCTGGCGCGGCAGATCCTCGCGACCTAGGGGATAATTTGGTCATGAACAAACGAGTACTGGTTTTTGCCGGGTTGATGCTGACCTGCGCGCTGGCGGCGCAGAGCCGCAACGTGGCCCGGGCGACGCTGGGGAATGGACTGCGGGTGATCGTCGTACGCAACACGCTGGCGCCGGTGGTAACCACCGAAGTGAACTACGAGGTGGGATCGAACGAGGTGCCGGCCGGCTTCCCGGGCCTGGCGCACGCGCAGGAGCACATGCTGTTCCGCGGCAGCCCGGGACTGACGGCGAACCAGCTCAACGAAATTGCCGCCGCCATGGGCGGGGACTTCAACGCGGATACGCAGCAGACGGTGACCCAGTATTTCTTCACCGTTCCGGCCGCCGACCTGAGTCTGGCGTTGCATATTGCGGCCATCCGCATGGCCGGGGTGAACGACACCGAGGCCGACTGGAAGCAGGAGCGGGGGGCAATCGAGCAGGAGGTGGCGGCGGATTACTCCAACCCCAGCTACAAGTTTTATATCCAACTGTTGCAGGCCATGTATGCGGGCACGCCCCTGGCGAATCCCGGGCTGGGCACGCGCCCGACCTTCGACAAGGCCACCGCGGCCATGATGAAATCGTTTTATGGCCGCTGGTATGCGCCCAACAACGCGGTGCTGGTCATCGTGGGCGATGTCGAGCCGGAGGCGGTGATGGGCAAGGTGAAGGCGCTGTTTTCCGCCATTCCCGCCCGCACGCTGCCGCCGCGGCCGGCGATCCACCTGCAACCGGTGGCGGCGAAAACACTGCACCTGCCCAGCGACCTGCCCTACGGGGCGGCCTATCTGGCGTTCCGCATGCCGGGGACGGCGAGCCCGGATTACGCCGCCGCCGACGTGCTCGCGGACGTGCTGTCGAGCCAGCGGGGAACGCTCTACGGGCTGGTGCCGGAGGGCCGGGCGCTGTATGCGACCTTTGAGTTGACGCCGCAGGCGCAGGCGAGCGTGGGCATGGCCTTTGCCGCCTACCCGGGGGCGCAGCCGGGCGCGCCGCTGCTCGCCCGGATGCAATCAATTCTGGCCGCGGATGTTACAGACGGGGTGCCGGCAGGTTTGGTGGACGCCGCCAAAAGGGATGAGCTGCTGGGCGCGGAGCTGAACAAGAATTCGATTTCCGGTCTGGCGGATGCCTGGTCGCAAGCGGTGGCGATTGAGGGTAGAGCATCGCCGCAGGAGGATATCCAGGCGATCCAGCGCGTCACGCTAGCGGACGTGAACCGGGTGGCGCGCGAGTACCTCGAACCCCAGCACGCGATTCAGGCGCTGCTGCAGCCCCAGCCGTCGGGCAAGCCGGTGTCGCACAGCTCGTTTGGCGGGGCCGAGTCGTTCACCCCCAAAACCGTGAAGCCGGTCGAGCTGCCCCGGTGGGCGGCGGCCTCGCTGTTTGATTTGAAGGTGCCGGCGCCCACGGCGCATCCGGTGGTGACGGTGCTCCGCAATGGCCTCAAGCTGATCGTGCAGCCGGAGACGATCAACAACACCATCAGCGTCTATGGGAGCATTCGCACCGAGAGCGACCTGGAGACGCCGCCGCGCCAGAAGGGGCTGGCGCAGGTGCTGGATGGTCTGTTCAGCTACGGCACCGCGACGCTGAACCGGATTGCGTTTCAGAAGGCGCTGGACGACATCGGAGCGAACGAAGCGGCGGGCACCTCGTTTTCGCTGCAGGTGCTGGCGCCCAATTTTGACCGCGGCATGCAGTTGCTCGCCGACAACGAACTGCACCCGGCGATGCCGGCCCCAGCCTTCGCCGTCGTGCAGCGGCAGACGGCGGGGCTGGCGGCGGGGCAGTTGCAAAGCCCGGGGTATCGCGCCGGGCGCGCACTCCGCCAGGCGCTGGTTCCGCCCGGCGATCCGACCCTGCGGCAGGCTCTGCCCTCGAACCTCGTGAAGCTCACCCTGGCGCAGGCGCAGGCGTATTACCAGCGCGTGTACCGGCCCGACCTGACCACCATTGTGGTCATCGGCGCCATCCCGCCGGCACAGGCGGAGGCGGCGGTGCGCAAATACTTTGGCGGCTGGGCGAACCTGGGCCCGAAGCCGAATGTCGAGCTGCCGCCCGTGCCGGCGAATCAGCCCGGCGCGACCGCGGTGCCGGACCCGAGCCGGGTGCAGGACAGCGTAACCCTGGCCGAGACGGTGGCGATGAACCGCTTCAGCCCGGATTATTACGCCGTGCAGTTGGGGAACTATGTGCTCGGCGGGGGGCTGCTGGCGAGCCGGTTGTATCGCGACCTGCGGGAAAACACCGGGCTGGTTTATTTTGTGAGCTCATCCTTCCAGGCGGGGCGTACGCGCTCCAGCTATGTGGTGAACTTTGCGTGCGATCCGCCCAAAGTGGCGCAGGCGCGCTCCATCGTCGTGCGCGACCTCGAGCAAATGCAGAGCGAGCTGGTGCCAGCCTTCCAGCTTACGCAGTCGAAAGCCGTATTGCTGCGGCAGATTCCGCTGGCAGAGGCGAGCGTGGACAGCATTGCCGGAGGATGGCTGGGGCGCAGCAACGTCGGCCTGCCCCTGGACGAGCCTTATGCGGCGGCGCAGGCCTATCTGAGCCTGACTCCCGCGCAGGTGCGTGCGGCCTTCCGCAAGTGGATTGACCCGCGGCGGCTGGTGCAGGTGGTGCAGGGGCCCGCGCCCCGCTAAGGTCCCGCCCGAGCCAATATTCATCTTCTGGCGGTGACGGCGGTGCTTGCCGAGGCCCATCGGGTGATGGGGTAGGAGTGGCCGCATTCCGGGCAGGGAATCATCTGCGAGGCGGTGTGGCAGGCGGGGCAGGCGGTGACCGCGAACGCGTCGAAGGCGTTCTGGCATTGGCGGCAGCGCCAGAGAGGTTCGGCGGGCGGGGCGGCCTGACACCACGGGCAGGCGAGGCCGTCGTGATGCGGCAGTTTGCTCAACGCCCAGAGGCGGCGCGCGCTCTGCAGCCCTTTCCAGCAATAGAGCAGGATGAAGACCGTGATGGCCGCCAGCCAGAGGTCGCCCAGGCGCCACGAGAGCACAAAAAGCGCGGCGACCCCGACGAAACCGATCAGTGCCGCCGCTAAAAGGCTGTTCGCGCGGCCGAAAGGGAACCAGAGCAGCGAGCGTAGAATCTGGCCGCCGTCGAGCGGATAGACAGGGATGATGTTGAAGATCAAAAGCCCCAGGTTAATCCAGAAGATGGAGTGGGCGAACTGGTAGAGATTGTTGTTGGCGGGCGAGATGGACAGCAGCGGCAGCAGGATGGGGATCAGGATGACGTTGACCAGGGGACCGGCGGTGATCGTCCACAGCGTGGCCGCCGGACGCACCGGCGGGTCCACGTAGGCGATGCCTCCGAACGGCCACAGCATGATCTGGTTGGCGTGGCCCCCTACTTGGCGGCACGCGAGGGCGTGGCCGTACTCGTGCAAGGTGACGATGGCGAACAGCACCAGGATCTCGAACAGGTTCCAGATGGGGGAGGTATAGGCGGCGCCGCGGTCCTGGAACTCCAGCAGCACCACCAGGAACCACGACCAGTGGAGATAAAGGTCAATGCCGAAGAAACGGGCCAGCTTCCAGGTACCACGCATACCACTATTCTCGCCTACGCCGTCCCTGTAGCCTGCGCCTCATAGATGGAGCGATAGATATGCTCCCGCCTCTGGGCGCGCGCGGAGGCGGTCGTGATATAGCGGATGCACAGATCCATCGCTCCCCCCTGGCCGGGTTTGATTTGCAGCGTGGGCGCAAAGGAGAGCTCGGGCCCTGCCTTCCATTCCTGCGCCGCGCTTTCCGCGTCCTCGCGGGTCGCCTGTTCAACCGTTTGCGTCAGCGCGCTCAGATCCGGCAGAGCGGCCCCGGAGCTTACCGGCACGCGGATTTCATCCCACATCCACTGGCCGTGGGTGGCAAATTTCAAATACGGTCCGGTGAACACGAAGCTGTTGGGGAACAGCACGCGCCGGCCGGTGAGATGGCCGGGCTCGCTCCAGTTGCCGTCCTCCTGCAGGGTGATCTGCAGCAGTCCGATCTCCAGCACTTCGCCGCTGATGTGGTTGATTTCGACCCAGTCGCCGGGGGCGACGCCGTGGCGGCTGATCAGCACGAACCAGCCGCAGAAGCTCAAGAGGGTGTCTTGCAGAGCGACGGTGAGGCCGGCGCCCGCAAGGCCGAGAAAGGTGAGCCATTGCGTCGGGCTGCCCACCAGCGCCAGCAGCACCCAGATGATGCCGACGACTTCGAGCGTGAAGCGACAAACGTAGCGCAGGGTTTGCCGCCGCCGCCGTTCCGCCCGTGAGCGGTCGAGGGCGCGTCCGGCCAGCCGGTCCAGCAGCAAGAGCACGGCGATGCCCACCAGGATTGCCAGCAGCATGCCCATGGCGTCGTGCCAGGCCAGTTCCTGCTGCGCGGCCCCAATCGTCGCCCAGCGCCCGTAGAGCTGGCTGAGTTCACCCTCGAGCTGGGCGGCGCCGTCGTAGCCGATCAGGGTGCGCTGACCGGCGGCCAACTGCTGGGCGTCGGCCGCCACCGCCAGCGCCTGCGCGGTGGCCGCGCCGCTGACGTGGGCTTGCTGCAGTTGTCCCAGCGCCCCTGACATCCGCTTGCCGTTCTGCGCTTCCTCGGCCTGCAGGCGTGCGTGCAGTTGGTTGTGAGCCGCCTGGGCGGCGGCGGCGGCCGCCGCCGCTTCGTTGCGCGCCCAGCCCAGGGATTTCTCCTTGGCAGCGAGGTGCTGCCAGGCGGTGATGAGCGCGGCCAGGCCACGCGCCTTGGCGGGGTTGCGCGACCGCGACTGCTGCTGCCATTGCGTGCGCCACTTGCGGGCCGACGCTTCCGCCGCGGCATGGGCGGCCTTCTGCTGTGTCTCGACGCTGGCGGGAGTGGTGGCGGCGTGCCCGGAACGGCTGAAGTCCTCCTGCGCATCCGCAAGCCGTGCCTGGTCCAGCGAAAGTTGCGCCTGCGTGAGCTGCCGTTGGGCCACGAGCGCGGGCCGCGCGCCGACGCTGGCGCGGACCAGTTGTGCCTGCAGCGAAGCGATGGCTGCCTGGTCCTGTTGCGTGGCCGCCTGCGCCGCCCGCACGCGCTCCCACAGGGCGCCGTGATGGTCGGAGCTGGTCTGCGCGGCGGCCGCTATCCGCTGCCGGATGGCGTCATCCACCAGCGCCTGCGCCAGCGTTTGCGCCTGCTGCGCCAGTTGCGTCTCCGCGGGCGTGTCCGCCAGCCCGCTCATGGCGCCCGCCACGGCCAGCGGGCGTACGGCGGCGGGCACGCTGGCATGCGACGTGGCGGTGGCGGGGAACCCGGCGGTCGAGACCGCGCTCTCGGTCATCCACCAGGCCGCGCCCGAGGCGGCGACCAGCAACAGGAAAACGATCCAGCCGACTCGGCGGAGCAGCATGCTGTGCAGCTATTGTAGAGCAAGCCAGGTGCCCGGGCTCTTGATCAACAACGGGGGGTAGGCCGGGAACCCGGGACTGGTAAAACAGTCTTGGGAGAACAATTTGACCGAATCGGAGATTCTGTTGGGCCTACCCGATCTTCAGTGTAACGGCATGGAA
>JBOGKQ010000026.1:0-40866 GCA_050747905.1 Terriglobales bacterium
TTCGGAACCGATCAGCCGGAAGGCGGGGTCCTGCGCCAGTCGCTCGGCGTCGTTCATGTCTTCGTAACCTGCCAACCTGCTGTACACCGATTGGCGCAGCAGATCGATGATCGGTAACTGCGTGTTCTTCGCCCGCGTCTCCGTCAGGCAACCGGCGGCAACCTCGCCGAAGCCCAGCCGCTCCCCTCTCGCGCACCAATAAAAGGCCGCCGTCAGAGGTGATGCGCGAACCCTGGAAATCGATCCGGATCGAAGGGTTGAAACTAAGCTGGATTCCCCGATTTTCGCTCTCACCCATTGGGTTTTGGCCTCCGCGGTACCAAAATCGCCGCCGCACCTGCATAAACATTGACGATTCTGGCGATCGAAGGTTACAGGTTCACGCGCCAAAACGGAGATGCTGGTTAATACCGGAACCCCGCGCCCGTCAGCGTACTGTAACCGAATGACTCATGGCGGAGAGCTTGCCGTCGCTCCCTTCGCCCACCGCGACACGCAGCGTGTACCGCCCCGGCGGTGCGTCCAGCCGCAGCGTCGCCCCCAATCCCTGCTCACGGAAATGCTTGTAGTGCGAGCCGTCCAGCGCCAGGTTCAGCTCACCCCGTTTGCCGGCGACAAACCCTCCGGCAGCGTTGAACAAGCCGCGATCACGATCAACTGCTGCTTATGCCGCCCGTGCTGGTTCACAAACGTCATCCGGCCCACGTCGAAGCGCACGTCCGCGCCGACCCCGCCCGGCTCCGGCTTCGCCGTCACCGTCACCGGCACGTCGTCGGCCGCCGCCACGCCCCGCATGGCCCGGTCCAGCGCCGGACCCAGCAGAGAAACCGGCGTATCCTTAGGCGGATCAAAATACCCCCGCCGCGCCTGGATCACCGCGCCCTTAATTGCCGGCTCCAGCTCGACTTTCAGCGCGTGGAACTTCCCGTCGTGCGGCAGCCCCCCCGGTACAAACGCCATCTCATAAGTAAGCGGCGGCGCCAGCCCCAACCGCTCGAAGCCCAGCTCGAGATCGTTGTTGTCATGGAAGTACAGCCCGCCGGTCGCCTGCGCCATGTCCACCAGCGCATCGTCCTACGACCCCTGCGCGTTCAGATTCGATTGCTGCTGGTAAAAGAACGTGATCAGCGGCAGCACGCCCACCTCAGAGGGGTTGCTCAGCGGCTGGCTCGGATCCACCGTGTACAGCCCGCGGGCCTCCAGCGCATTAATTACAACCTTGTCGTGCAAAGCCTCGTTGATGAGCTGTTCCTGCCGCGTTTCGAGCGTCTCGGTCAGGAACCCGCCCGAAGCCAGCAGCAGCACGCGCTTGCCCGGCTGCGTGGCCAATGCATCCAGCACCGAG
Source organism: Terriglobales bacterium (assembly GCA_050747905.1). Classification (GTDB taxonomy): domain Bacteria; phylum Acidobacteriota; class Terriglobia; order Terriglobales; family SCQP01; genus SCQP01. The sequence continues at coordinate 1,346 of JBOGKQ010000026.1, forward strand.
CGGATGTCGTCCTGGGTGTTTTCCGAAACCGTCACGGTCAGGTTCCACGTGCTGTCCGCCTGGGCAATGATGTTGGGCGGCATTTCCGAGCCGATCATCGGCCCGGTGCGCACGTTGAAGCTAACTCCGCTGCAGGCGGCGAACTCCGCCATGGCCGCGCTCACGGCTTCCGGGTAATGCAGCACACTGATCTGATACGCCTGAAAGGGCGTGATGCGCGGACACGACGCCGTCCCGAATTCACTCTGCCGCGGATGCGCGCGGATCTCCGCGATGGCCCCCTCCAAGGCGGCAGTATCCGCCGTGAACGCGACCTGACCAGTGCCCGAGGTGGTGAACAACCCGATGCGGTCTCCGGGCTCAAGCCCATGCCTCAGGAATTCCAGCGCCGCGTTGCGGGCGTGCTTCAGGTCGCCATCGCCGGTATTCACGTCGTCAAACCAAAGCGCCACCACCCGCGGCTCGACGCCCGCTGTGCCCGCAGCCTCCGGGTTCGACGGCGCCGCGGGCGCGCCCGCTTGCCCTCTCGTACCCGCGCCCCGGTTGACCCTGGAAAACTGCGTCAGCACCTCGGGCTTGCCTTCGTTGAGCACGCGGAAGTTCGCGCGTGTGAGACCTGCCACCATGGAGCCATCCGGTCGCCGCACCACCACCTCGACCGGCACCAAACTGCTTTGCGCCTGCAGCACCGTCGGCGTGAGCGCGTACGGCGCCACGCTCACGCGAATCTGAGGCGCCGCTTGCGCCGCGGCCATTCCCCCCGCCAATAGCGCCAACAGCATGGCTCGCATAGCTGCCTCCTGCGGAATCGTAATCCGCCCGCAGCGCCGTTCTTCCAATCTAGCACCGCGACGCCCTCCGTGCGCTCCACGCCGGCCTTCACCGCCAGTCGTCCACCACCCAGGCGTCGGCGCGGTTGCATACTTGCGGCCGCACCCGCGGCGCCCGCCCGCCGCGCTCGCGCAGCATGGCCACGCCCTGCCGCTCCACCTTTCCCGGAATAACCATTTTGCCCATCCCATGGCCCCAGATTCTAAACCCGGTTGCCGTCGTCTTGGGGAAACCGGCGGCGCCGGGTAAACGCAGGCGGGCCGGGAACCTCTTGGGTGCGCCCCGCATGGCAAAATCGACAGTATTTCGAGCATTTTGTGGACACCTCCCCATCTTCGTCCGTCTTCGGCTAAGTTTCCAATCGCCGCACCGCCGGTCGGCTACCCGGCCGGGAGCGGCAGGCCCGCAATGCGCCGCACCATGCTCTCGAACAGCCGCCGCGTCAGGTGGCTCTCGGCCAGGAGCAGCCAGCGGTACCGGGCGTGCTTGACCAGGCGACCACCGGTTTTCACCAGCCGCTGCTGCAAGCTCGTCAACGACCAGTTCGCGATCTTCGCGGGCAGCGCCAGCCGCCGCCACAGGTTCCCCAGATTGTAGGCAATCAGACTCAGCGACAGCCGCACCTCGTTGGAGCGGAAGCGGTGGCAGCTCAGGCGGGTCATCTTTACCGCCTGCTTGCCCTCCTTGATCCACTGCTCCGCCGTGCCGCGCTTGTTGTAGAAGCGCACCATCGCCCGGCTTGGCAGCGTCATGTTGGTCACGATGAAGCCAAATCGTGGAAACAGTTCGCCGGCGTGATGTTCAACTTTCGCCACGATGCGTCGGGCCACCTTCCAACTGGCGGCACGCTCAAGGAAACTCTTGTATTCCACCAGCGGCTTGCGGCTGGGCCGCCCCACGGGCCGCGTCAGCAGTTCCACAATATCCCGCTCCAGGTTGTCGTTGGCGGGGATGCGAATCGCGTACTTCACGCCACGCTCCTCCAGGGCATCGTAGATCTCCGGCTTCCCAAACGCTGCGTCGGCCCGAAACGCGACCTCTTTCCCCGCCGCCTGCTGCCGGTCGATCTCCGGCAACAACAACTCTTCCCAGCCGTCGGCGCTGTGCACGTTGCCGGGACGCAGCTTGCTGCTCACGCAATCGCCGTCACGGTTGAACAGCAGCAGCGGGTGGTAACAGGTGGACTCGAAGTGCCCGTTGTAGGCGCTCTCCTCCTGCCCGCCGTATACCGGTATCTATGTCGAGTGCATGTCCAGCACCACCCGAACCCGCGCGTCGAACGCCTCAGCTTTCGCGACCAACCCGCGGTTGAGCCGCGCCAGCCCGGCGAAGTTGCCATCCTCGGCGAGGATCTGCGTCTCGAAGCTTTGCAGCCGCGACGGCAGCGCCGCGCCCCGCTCCCATATCTTTTCGGAACCGATCAGCCGGAAGGCGGGGACCCGCGCCAGTCGCTCGGCGTCGTTCATGTCTTCGTAGCCTGCCAGCCTGCTGTAAACCGATTGCCGCAGCAGATCGATGATCGGCAACTGCGTGTTCTTCGCCCGTGTGTCCGTCAGGCAATCGGCGGCAAGCTCGCCGAAGCCCAGCCGCTCGTCCAACTCGCGCACCAGCACCAAGCCACCATCCGAGGTGACGCGCGAACCCTGGAAATCGATCCGGATCGAAGGGTTGAAACTGAGTTGGATTGCCCGGCTTTGCGTCTCACCCATTGGGTTCTGCCCTCCACGGTGGCCAAATCGCTACCGCGCCCGCATAAACATTGACGCTTCACGCAACCGAAGGTTTCACGATCGCCCATCAAAAAGGAAATCCGGGATAAGGTCCCGGCTCGAACGCCCGCCTCCCTGGAGATGTCGTCCCGACTGGCATCGGCCCCGTGGCGCGTAAAGGCTTCCTTCGCAGCTTCGAGAATGCGCGCGCGGTTGCGCTGGGCATCCGCACGCGGTTTTCGTTGGTCGGGCTGGAAAAGTTTCTTCGTCATTCGTTTGAAAAAGTTTTGCAACCGGAGGCTATCTCCGGTTATCTATACATCCGGAGACTGTCTCCGATTAAATCGAAATAGCAGCGGCTGGTCAATGCCGCTGTGAGAGAGCAGGAAGGTGCATATGCGTGTTTTTGTCACGGGTGCGACAGGATTTATTGGTTCGGCTGTCGTTCGGGAACTGATGGGTGGCGGGCATCAAGTTATAGGGATGACGCGCTCGGATGCGGGCGCTCAATCTCTCGCTGCCGCCGGTGCTCAGGTGCATCGCGGCGATCTGGAAGACCTCGACAGCCTGCGCAGTGGCGCCGCTGCCTCCGATGCCGTTATCCACACCGCTTTCGAGCACGACTGGTCGAGGTTCGCTGAAAGCTGTGAGATGGACAAGCGCGCCATTGAAGCTATCGGCGCCGTGCTCCAGGGTTCCAGCCGTCCACTCATCGTCACTTCCGGCGTCGGAGTGGCTCAAGGCCGCATCGCCACCGAGAACGATCCACCACTCCCTCCTTCCGCCTCTTATCCTCGTGCGTCAGAGGCGACAGCCGTTGCGCTCCTGGAGCGCGGAGTACACGCCTCGGTGATGCGCTTGCCGCAGGTCCATGACACGGTGAAACAGGGACTCGTCACTCTCCTGATTGCTATAGCCCGCGAAAAGAGAGTATCGGCATATGTTGGGGAGGGTCAACACCGCTGGCCTTCCGTACATATATCGGATGTCGCCCGTCTCTACCGGCTCGCCCTGGAAAAGGGCTCAGCGGGGGACCGATATCACGCCGTCGCCGAGGAGGGTGTGACTCTCAAGGACATTGCCACTGCCATTGGCCACGGCCTCAAGATACCTATCACCTCCATCCCACAGGAACGGGGCGAGGAGCATTTCGGCTTTCTCGGGTTTTTCGCGGGGAGAGACGCTCCAACGTCCAGCGCGCAGACCCGCACAAACCTCGGATGGAATCCTACCGGCCCTGACCTGCTGACCGATCTCGGGAACATGCGCTACACGCAGAGCTGAACCCATCCAGAACTTTCAACTCCAGCACTCGCCTGATTACGCGGAATTCGTCTGGGAGACCTTGTCCGATGAATCGCGGGAAGACGGCAATCTAAAGTCTTTCTTCATCCTCTATGGCATGCGGTGCGTTTGACGGTGTTACCACCGCATCTTCCGTCCGTTCCTGGGCGACCTCATCGAACGTGCGCCCGTCGCCATCGAGCACCGCTCCCTTGCCGGTGTACCCCTGCCAGTGCCGGACGATGACGTCAACGTACTTGGGGTCGAGCTCGCATCCAAAGCAGACTCGCCCGGTCTGCTCAGCCGCAATCAGGGTCGCGCCCGATCCAAGGAAGGCGTCATAGCAGGCCTCACCTGGATGGGTGTGGTTCAGCAGCGGTTTGCGCATGAGCTCCAGCGGCTTCTGGGCAGGGTGGCCGTACTTTTCCTCATCCGATCCGCCCATCGCGGGGGTCGCGCCGCTTTGCACCGTGGGCAAAATCGACGCGAAGGGCTGCGAAGTTCGGAACGGGCGAGCGTCCCAGCGAGCGCCCCCGGGGCAACCTGCAGGCGCGGCCCCAGCCCCGGGGCCCCCAACCCGCCCTGCGCACTCACAGCAGGGCGGGCAACCCGACGCGAGCCACCCGCCCCGCGCAGTTCCAGCAGGGCGAAGCGGCCGCGCTGGGGCCCGCGCCAACATTGGGTGGTAGCATTGCAGGATGAAACCGGCCGCGGTGCCAAAGGCGAGGCAAACGAGCGCGCCGGACGCGGCCACCGTGATGGCGCTTACCGTGCTGGCCGGCGCCGGCGCCGCGCTGCTGCACGAAGCTCTGGGGCATGGCAGCGCGTGCCTGTTGGCGGGCGGCCACAACACGCTGATCACGGCCGTCAGTGAAAGCTGCACGGTGGTTAACGGCTGGATTGACGCCGCCGGAACACTGGTGAACCTGGCCGCGGGTGGGGTGTGCTGGGGCTGGATGCGGCGCGTGTCCGGGGCCCCCCGCTTCCGCTATTTCCTGTGGTTGCTGATGGCGTTCAACCTGCTGGACGGGGCCGGGTATTTTCTCTACAGCGGAGTCGGCGGCATCGGCGACTGGGCCGTGGTGATCGCCGGATTGCAGCCGGCGTGGGCGTGGCGCGCCGGCATGGCGATCGGCGGCGCCGTTCTCTATGCAGCCGTGCTGTGGCTGCTGCTGCACGAGCTGATACCGTTTCTGCCCATGGACATAGGCGCGCGCATGGCATGCGCGCGCCGCCTGATGCTGTTACCTTACTTGACCTACGGGGGTTTCTACGTCGTAGCGGCAGTGTTCAATCCCATCAGCCCGGTTCTCATCGCCGAATCGGCGGCTGCGGCGGCCTTTGGCGGCACCTCGGGCTTGTGGTGGGGGCTGGAGTTCCTGCGCTATCCGGTTTTTGGGCGGACCGGACCGAAGTTGTCACTGGAGCGGCGTAGCCGGGGATGGATTCTGGCCGGAGCCTGCGCCGCAGTCGTATTCATTGCCGTGATCGGCCCTGGCGTGGCTTGAACTCAGCCCGCAGGCGATCGCGGGCAGCCGCCGCACGACGCCCTTAGCGATGTTGGCGCGGGCCCCAGCGCGGCCGCTTCGCCCTGCTGGAACTGCGCCGGGCGAACTGCGCCGCGCGCCCCGCTTCTGAGCCGCGCGCTGGAACTGCGCGGGGCGGCTTGCTCGCGTCCGGGCGCCCGCCCGCTGTGAGTACTCAGGGCGGGGTTGGGGGCCCCTCACCCCAACCCGACGCTGCGCCTCGCTCCCACCCCAAGGCGCAGGCGCCTTGGGGCCTCCGGGGCTGGGGCCGCGCCTGCATGTCTCCCCGGGGGCGCTCGCTGGGGCGCTCGCCCATTCCGAATTTCGCAGCCCTTCGCGTCGATTTTGCCCACGGTCCAAAGCGGCGCGACCCCCGCCCACGGTGCAAAGCGGCGCCACCTCCGCGAATGGGAGAGCGGGATCAAGGGTGCTCCAAGGGAAACACCGCTTCGGGCTCGCGCCTATCGGCCGTCAGAGCGCCACATGCGCCTGGACGCCGATGTTCTCGAGAGCCAACCGGAACGGGGCCGAACCTCCGTGTGGGTGCGGCGTGCAGCCACACCGAGCGCTGCCGCCACTTATCTATTGGCGGCGGCGCGGACGGAGTACCGGTCCAGCGTTGCCACTAGCGCCCTGGCCGATGGAGGCGATGAAACCTGTCCACTCAGAATATCCTGCCAGGAGTGATCCCCATACATGGCATGGTTGCCGCTGTCATCCGGCTGCACCATGTCGCCATTCAGACTGATCCCGGCGAAGGCACCCCGGCTGCGTGAATAGGTCAGGATCTCAGCGTGCATGCTGGCATCGGTGGCGGCGCTGGCGTGCCGGCCGACCGGCCCCGCCACCGCGCTGGCGTCGGCCCCCAGCTTCACCTTATTGCCCAGCAGGTGGTCAAGCCCGTCGCGAGTCCGGAACACCATGATTACATCGCTTGATTGGCCGCCCAGTTGCAGGCCCCAACTGGCGCCGCCCACTTGGATGAACACCGGCGCACCCCAGCCACCGTTGTGGCGGCAGATGGCCAGCCCCTTGCCGTAGGTGCCGCCGAAGCCCAGGGCGAAGTTTTTCTCACCGGGCACGATGGCGATGCACTGCGCCCCCTCCAGGATCTCCTGCGGAATGGCCTTGTCGGGAGCTTTCATGACCTCGCGGAAGACCTGGTTGGCCCTCCGCACCCGATTCGCTTCGTCCTGGTGGCTTGATTGCGCAAAGGCGGGGACGATAACCCCCAGCGTGAGCGCGATAGCCGCGATCGTAATTCGAGTGGGCATTGAGATGATTCCTTTCGACTTCTCCAGATTTTACGGGCTCCCGCGCCCGGCCGCTGTCCCATTCGAGACACTTCGCTGGGGCCCGCGCCAACACCAGGTGGCGGCGGATAGGGTGAGCGAAGCGGATCACGGTGATCGTCACCGCTGCGTGCCATGACGTTGAAGGCTATGCGCCGAAATGCCTGGCTGACCGCCTCGTCTCCAATCGCGGGGGTCGCGCCGCATTGCACCGTGGGCGAAATCGACGCGAAGGGCTGCGAAATTCGGCACGGGCGAGCGTCCCAGCGAGCGCCCCCGGGGAAACATGCAGGCGCGGCCCCAATCCCGGGGCCCCCAAGGCGCCTGCGCCTTGGGGTGGGAGCGAGGCGCAGCGTCGGGTTGGGGCCAAGGACCCCCAACCCGCCCTGCGCACTCACAGCAGGGCGGGCAACCCGACGCGAGCATAAGCGGGGCGCGCGGCGCAGCCGCGCTGGGGCCCGCGCCAACATTGTTTCAACCTCGCAATCACAAGAAACCATTGTGCGTAGGAATGCGTTCCGCGTTGCTTGAAATCAAGGTGGTTCATAGCACAGGGCGTTTGGAGGTGATGCTTGATGGTCTGGCCCTTCACCTCGTCACGGTCAAATCGCCCGGTCGTGAGCTGCGCCCGGCTGTTTTCCTCCAATAACAGTGCCGCCTTCGCCTCATGGTCAACTGAGAGTCGTCCCTGTACCGCTTTGCGAGCTTCCTCGACCGCCGAACTGCAGGCCGCGCAGCAGGCGCTCAACCGGGCGCTCAGCGGTGCGTCCCAAAATCCGCTTTAGCCGCTCTCGGCGCCAAGCTCTATAGGGCTGCATGCACTCGGGCTCGTCGGTGGCCGAGCCTCATTCATGGGTGGGCGCGGCGCGGTCGAAACGCGCGCGCGCGGCCTGAATGCTCGGCCGGTGCGTCTCGGCCCAGTCCATCAGCCCCTGCAGCACGCCCAGCAAGGTCCGGCCCGTGCCGGTGAGCGCGTAGTCGACGCGCGGTGGCGCTGTCGGCGTGACCGTCCGGCGCACAAGCCCATCGCGCTCGAGCCCGCGCAGCGTGAGGGTCAGCATGCGCTGCGAAATGCCCTCGATCTCGCGCCGCAATTGGTTGAAGCGGCAGGGCCCGTCCCGCAGCAGCACGATCACGAGCACGCTCCATTTGTCGCCGATCTGCCGCAGGACCTCGCGCGTCGGGCACTCTTCGACCCGTATCCGGCGCGTGCTCTGCTGTGCTTTGGTTCCCTGCATGTGCCCTCTTGCGGCTGTTCCTTTCCGTGGGTTACGATTAGCTCCTTGGTATACAAAGTATACCAACAGTCAATCAAGAACCAAGGAGCATACAATGCTTAAGATTGCAATTGTAACCGGAAGCACGCGGCCCGGCCGCAACAACAAAGCCGTATCGGATTGGGTGCTGCAAGCGGCGCAGGCGCGCACCGACGCCGCGTTCGAACTGGTCGATATCGCCGAGTATCAGCTTCCTCTGCTCGACGAGCCGGTCCCGGCGAGTATGGGCAGCTATAAGCATCCGCACACGCGGCGCTGGGCCGCCAAGATCGCCACCTTCGACGCCTTCATCTTTGTCACGCCCGAGTACAACGGCGGCCCCTCGGCCGCGCTCAAAAATGCTATCGATTATCTCTACCGCGAATGGAACGACAAAGCCGCCGGCTTGGTCAGCTACGGCGCCGGCGCCAACGGCAGCCGTGCCGTCGAGCACCTGCGCAACGTTCTCGCCGCGGTCAAGGTTGCCACCGTCCGCGATCAGGTTGCTTTTTCGTTGTTCACCGATTTTGTGGACTTCCACGAGTTCAAGCCGGGGCCGCATCATCGGTCCACCTTGAACACAATGCTGGATCAAGTCACTGCCTGGGGCAGCGCGCTGCAATCCGTCCGCGTACCGGAGGTTCAGCACGCCGCCGCCTAGGGTGGCGAGACCCGTGATGCCTACCACTTGGGCGGGCGTTGAACACCGGAGGGTGAACGCAGCCGCAAAAAACGCGGTAGCTCGTTGGGCTCATAACCCAAAGGTTGGTGGTTCAAATCCACCCCCCGCAACCAACCGACTTTGCTATCAATTCCGTTCAGAAGGCCGTTGATTGAGTCGGCGGCATAGACCCCCTGCTTGGGGGGTCTGTCAGGCCACTCGCGCCTTTCGCCGTGCGCATCGAGGAGCCGGTACATGGTGCGGATGGAGCAGTGGTAATGGCCCTGGTCGAGCAGCGCGGCATAGACCTGCGCCGGCGGGCAGTCCTGAAAGCGCTCCTCGTGAAGGCAGGCCAGTACTTGGCCGCGTTCCTGTTCGCTGAGCGCACGGGGGTGCGGGGTGGGCCGGCGCCGGGGCTGGGGCGGGCGGCGGCGCCGGTACCAGGTGGCGCGCGGCACCGCCAAGACCTGGCAGGCTTACCTCCGGCCCACCAGCGGCGAGAGCTGGTTGATCGCGGCCAGGACCATTGGTCCTTGTTCGGGCTCGCGGAGGCGGTGGGGCGCAACAGCCTGGCCACTTTTTTTTGAACCTCGATGACGATCTGCGCCTTGCGCAGGTCTTCTTCCAGGTGCTGGTTGCGGCGGCGTCTCAGCGGCCAGAGGATTCTCTTGGGGCTTGGGGCCGTGCGGGCGCGAGAACGCCGCTTGGGCCGCGCTGTCGCGTTCCCTGCGCCAGGCCGTCAGCGCCGACGAGTACAGCCCCTCGCGCTGCAAAAGCGCGCCCAGTTCGCCCCGCGCCTTGGCAGCGTCGGCCTCGCGCAGAATCCGCCGCTTGCACTCGGCTGTGAAGCTACGCCGCTTCGGCTTAGGTGCTGCCGCTGGCACTCGACGTAACCAATTCCGAACAGATACAGCAGGTCGTTCAGCAGGCGTATGTGCATTTCGGCAGGCTGGACGTTCTTGTGAACAATGCCGGTACAAGTCTGTTTGCAGCTACGGAGGAGGCGAGCGACCAGCAGATCCGCGAGCTGTTCGATACGAACTACCTTGGCATGGTTCGGGTGCTGCGAGCCGCTTTGCCTCTGCTGCGGAAACAAGGGAGCGGACACATCCTGGGCGTTTCGAGCGGTCTTGGGATCGCGGCGATGCCGCTTATCGGCTTCTACTCTGCAACAAAATGGGCAGTGGAAGCGATGCACGAAGCTCTGGCCGCGGAAGTCAAGTCGTTCGGCATCCATGTGACGCTGGTTGAGCCGGGCGCCTACGCAACCGACTTCGGCAAATCCGCAACGGTCACCGATGCTCTGGAACCATACGTGGAATTTCGGAAGCAGTTCCTGACGCGCCTGGCCAATCTGGAACGGGGTGACCCGGAGGCGACTGCGGAGGCCGTCCTGAAGCTCGTGGACACGAACGATCCGCCGCTGCGACTTGGACTGGGCACCTCGATTTTGCCGAGGGCACGGGACGCGTATCGAGAGCGCCTGGCGACGTGGGAAGCGTGGGAGAATGTGTCGAACGCGGCGATGGGCGAGCCGAGGAAGGCCATGACGCCGTGGATCGAGGAGTTAATCCACGGGACTCCGGATCAGGCATGATGCTGCGGATGAGTCCGTTTTCGCAGCAGGCGAGGCGAAATGATCGGAGCTCGTTAGCGATGCGGACCGGCGGGATAACGAACACTGACTGTATAGCAAACGTCGTAGGGGGTTGTATGGCGGACACGAAGACCCTTATTGAGCAGGCGTACTCCGCATTCAACAAGCGGAACATCGACGATGCATTGGCACTGATGACGGAAGACGTGATCTGGCCCAAGGCCTCGGAGGGCGGCAGGGTCGTCGGAAAGGAAGAGGTCCGCGCCTATTGGACTCGACAATGGGGTGAGTTCGATGGCCATGTCGAACCCCTTGCAATCACCGAGGAAGATGGAGGCAGGGTCCGCGTCAGGGTGCATCAACTTGTCAAGAACCTCCAGGGCGATGTTCTTTCGGACAGCGAGGTTCTCCACATATTCACCATGAGCGGTGGTCTTATCGCAGCCATGGACCTCGGGGATCGGCCCAATACAACTGGCCCCACTGCCGCGTTCGCACATCGATCCTAGGCTGGCCACCTCGAGCGATGCTTCGCCGCTGAGCGCAGTGGCGATTTAGCACTCGTCCAGAATTCGTCGCTTCCAAATCGAATTCTCATGACTCTGGGCAAACGCACTTCGTCAGTAAGCGTCCGAAGTTGGCCGTATGGCGTTGAGGGCGGGTTGGGCGGCAAACTTTAGGGGTGACGGAAGGCGGCGAGAAGGCGAGGCGGGTTCGGCGCAGCTTGGCGGAGAAGCGGCGGATAGTGGAGGCAGCGCTGGCGCCGGGGGCATCGGTGGCGCTGGTGGCGCGCGAGAACGGCGTCAACGCCAACCAGGTGCACACCTGGCGCAGGCTCTACGAAGGCGGCCAGCTTGGCGCGGCAGCCGCGCCGGGGGCGCTGGTTGCCGTGCGGGTGGCGGCGGAGCGGCGCTCGCGGGAGCGGGCGGCGGCAGCGGGCGGGCTGGAACTGGAGTTGGAGCGGGCGCGGCTGCGGATCGAGCCGGGGGCGGACGGCGCGCTGCTGCGCATCGTGTTGGAGCACCTGCTGGGATGATCGGGCCGGCGGCGGGGACGCGGATCTGGATCGTGGCGGGGCTGACGGATTTGCGCCGCGGCTTCACCGGGCTGAGCGGGATGGTGCAGACGGCGTTGGAGCAGGATCCGTTTTCCGGGCACGTGTTTGTGTTTCGCGGGAAGCGCGGGCATCTGATCAAGCTGCTGTGGTGGGATGGCGACGGGCTGTGCCTGTTCGCGAAGCGGCTGGAGCGGGGGCGGTTCGTGTGGCCGCGGGCGGAGTCGGGGACGGTGGCGCTGACGCGGGCGCAGTTGTCGATGCTGCTGGAGGGGATTGACTGGCGGCGGCCGGAGCGGACCTGGACTCCGAGCCGTGCCGTGTGAGTTACAAGCATTATCTTTTCAACTCATGTAACTCACGCGCGGCGCCGGGCGTCAGAAGATGCAATGGCCGCGAGCGCACAGGATCTGGACCGGCTGGACCGCGAAGCCCTCAAGGCGCTGGTGTTGACGCAGCGGACGGAGATCGAGCATCTGCAGCTGCTGCTGGCAAGTCAAAAGCTGGAGATTACTTGATTCCCACCACCATCGAATCCGGCCCCAGTAAATGCTCCACGCGCGTTTCCTTGAATCCCGCGTCGCGCATCCAGCCCTCGCAGTCGGCGCCGGTGTAGTCAAAACCGCCGTAGGATTCGATCAACATGTTTAGGCTCATCATCAAGCCGAACGCATTTTGGCTGCGATCGTTGTCAATGATTGCGTCGTAGACGATGAACCCGCCACCGCCCGGTATCGCGTCGTAGGCCTTCTTGATCAGCATGCGCTTGGTTTCGAGATCCCAGTCATGCAGGATGTGTCCCATGAGCACCACATCGGCGTTCGGAATCGAACGGTTGAAGAAATCGCCTGCGGCAAACTGGAGCCGTCCATGCAGCCCGAGTTCACCGACGTACTCCCCGAAGATCGGCCCGACTTCGGCAAGATCGAAGCCCGTTCCGCTGAGGTGCGGATGCGCCAGCGCAATCTGCGCCGCGGCGCCGCCCTGCGCAGTGCCGACATCGACAAACGTGTTGTAGTCCTTCCACGGAAATTTTGCCGCGATCGCCAACGCCGGTCCGCGACTGATTCCGGTCATCGCTTGCAAGAACCCCCTTAGCCTCGCGGGATCCGCATAGAGTGTCTCGAAGATCGGCGCGCCTCCGCCGCGCACTTCGTTCTGCGGCAGGCCCGTGCGCAGTCCCTCCGTCAAGTGTGACCAGTGGCCATACAGCCGCGCATTCGCCATCTCCAGCACGCCGCCGACATACGACGGCTTCCGCTTGTCGAGGAAAAGGTCCGTCTCCGGAGTATTGAAGTATGTGCCGTCGCGCCGTTCGACCAGGCCGAGAGCCACGAGGGCGTCAAGAAAATCGCGCGCCGATCTCGGATGGAGCCCGATTCGGCTGCGTACCTCTTCCAAGGTCCCGGGCCGATGCGCCAATTCACTAAACAAACCCATTTCCACAGCACTTAAAAGTGTCTTCGCTGCCCAGAAACCCAGGCCAATCTGCAAAATGTGTTCCGGTGACGGGTGCTCGCCCACGGTGACCTCCTCTTGGTTTTCATAACGCTTCAGGTTTTGGGGAACAGCATGAATCTGGCTGTGCAGGGAAGCCAGCACTCCAGAATAGGGACGAGATCACTATACTTTATGCGCCCGCTCGCGGGTGTCGCGCAGCAGCCGCGCTGGGGCGCGCGCCCACCATGCCCTATCATCGAAAGGATGGATCACGAGCTCACTCTACCTCTCATCGAGGCGGCCCGCGCGCGCATCGCCGCGCATGTGCGGCGCACGCCGCTCGCGCGCAGCGCCACTCTCAGCCGCGAGCTGGAAACCAACATCTATCTCAAGCTCGAGGTCTTCCAGAAGACCGGCGCGTTCAAGGTGCGCGGCGCGTTCAATAAAATGCTGCCGCTCCCCGCCGGCAGCCGCGTGGTTGCCGTCAGCGGTGGCAATCACGCCCAGGCGGTCGCCTATGCCGCCGGCGCGCTGGGCATGCGCGCGCGCATCTACATGCCGCGTTCCACTCCCGCCAACTACCTGGACGCCACCCGCGGCTACGGCGCCGAAATCGTGCTCACCGCCGGTCACGCCGAATCGTTTGCGGCTGCCGAAGTCGCGGCGGCCGAGGGCTGGATCATGGTGCATCCGTTCGACGACGTCGAGGTGATGGCGGGGCAGGGAACCCTCGGCCTGGAAATTCTCGACGACGTGCCCGGCGTCAGCGATGTGATTGTCAGCATCGGCGGCGGCGGCATGGCTTCCGGGGTGGCAGCGGCTATCAAGACGCGGCGGCCAGAGGCGCGCCTGTGGGGCGTCGAAACCGAAGGCGCCGACGCCATGGCGCAAGCGCTGCTTGCCGGCCATCCCGTCCGCCTCGCCGCGATCACCTCCATCGCCAAGACCCTGGGCGCGCCCGAAGTCAGCCTGCGGACGCTGGCCGCCGTGCAGCTCTGGTTTGACAGCGTAACGGTGGTTTCCGATGCCGAAGCCCTCGCGGCCGGGCAGTTTCTGCTCGAGCGCGCCAAGGTGCTCACCGAACCCGCCGCCAGTTGCACCCTCGCCGCCGCCCGCCGCCTGCGGGAGCAGTTCACTCCTGCCAGCCATGTCGTCCTCATTCTCTGTGGCGGCAATCTGGCGCTCAGCGATCTGTGTGCCTGGACCGCGGCCGCATCCTAGCTGATTCCGTAAGGCGCGGGGGGATGGCGCCGGTGCCAGTCGCTATGCGCCTGCAGACGCCGCGCCGCTGCCAGCGGCGCGACGTCGTTGAGCGCGCGGCCGATGAATTGCACCCCGACCGGCAAGCCGTTGGCCGCCAGGCCCGCCGGCACGGTCACCGCCGGCAGACCGCACAGACTCGAAATTCCATCCGGCTGCAGGCTGTCGCGCCGGAAGCTGTGCCGCCGCAGTGCCGCGCCCGCGTGGGGCGGATGGGGCGGCGGATGCGGCGTTGGCGTCGCCCCCGGCGCCGCGCCAATCGGCGACGCGGTCGAGCTCTGTCCCGGTGCCGCCACCACGTCAAAGCGGTCGAACAACGCGTCAAACTTGCGCGCCAGCTCCAGCCGCACGCGCTGCAGTTGGATGTAGTCAGTGGCCTTGAACTCGCTCGAAGCGTAGCCGTTGATCTGCCCCAGCGGGTCTTCCAGCAATTGGCAGCGCCCGCTGGCAATCAGCCCGCTGAAGGCGCTCGCCGCTTCGATCAGGATCACCAGCTCGCTGGCCTCTTCAAACGGCCCCTGCGGAATTTCGGCATCCTCGATAGTCGCTCCCTGTGCGCGCAGCACGTCCAGCGCCTTGTCCACCGCCTGATGCAACGCCGGCGGCGCGTTGGGGAACACATTCGTCAACCGCCCGATCCGCAGCGGCTTTGGCTCAGCCGAGGCGGCGCGGAACACCGCCTGCCGGGGTGGCAGCGAATCCCAGTCGCGGGCATCATGCCCGGCGATGGCGGTCAGAATCAGCCCGCAGTCCTCTGCGCTCCGCGCCATCGGCCCGATCTTGTCCATGCTCCAGGCGATGGTCATCACCCCGTGCCGGCTCACCCGCCCGAAGCTTGCCCGCATGCCGGAAATCCCGCACCAGGTCGAAGGACAAATGATCGAGCCGCGCGTGTCCGAGCCTAGCGCAAACGTCGCGAGCCCCGCCGCCACCATCGCGCCGCTCCCGCTCGACGACCCGCAGGACCAGTACTTCGGGTTCCAGGGATTGTGGCACGGGCCGGTGAGCGATGCGTAGGGGCCGCTGTAGCCCAGTCCGCCCGCCAGCTCGATCATCGCCGCTTTGGCGATCAGCACCGCACCGGCGGCGTCCAGATGCTCGATCACGGTGGCGTCAAAGTCAAAATGTTGCTGGGCGAACGGCCGGGCGCCCCAAGTGGTCGGATAGCCTGCCACAGCCAGTAAATCCTTGGCCGCGTACGGAATGCCATGCAGCGGGCCGCGGTCATGGCCGGAAGCCAGTTCCTGCTCGGCCTGGCGCGCCTGCCTCAGGGCCCGGGCTTCGGTCAGCGTGGCGATGGCGTTCAGTTCCGGCCCCAGCCGCCGGCAGCGCTCCAGATAGGCCTGCGTCAGCTCCAGCGGCGACAGCGAGCGGTTGCGGAAGCGCCGGCCCAGTTCGGCAATGGGCAGGAACAGAGTCTCGGTGGGCATGGCGGCGCTCATCGCCCGCTCACCAGGCGCAATACCGTGGCCGGCGGCGCCGCATTGGGCTGCGCCATGGCCCGCACGGGTTCGAGCATCGCGAGGTGGCCGGCCACCAGGCGCGGGAGCCGTGCCTTTTGTTCGGAACTCAGGCGATCGCCATAATGGGCCACAATGCGGGTCACGATGGCCTGAGTTTCAGCAGCGGGGCTGAGCACGGCTGCGGCCGCGGGTAAGGGCAGGGAGGCGGCGCCTGCCGCCACCGCGGCCGCCGTGCCGCCGGCCAACAGGGTACGCGCGAAAGCCCGGCGCCCCATGCCTGTGGGAGGCGTGCTCATAGCTGCGAGCGTAACACTGGCATTTGGCCTTGGGCGTCCCTTAATCTTTTTTAACACCCGTGATTGCTGGCGCCTGTGCATATTCAAATTAGGAGGAGTACGCATGGTCCGTAATATGTTTCGGATTCTGTGTGTGGTAAGCGCTGCGCTCGGTATGTGTCTTGCTGGCGTGGCGCAGGTCAACAATACCGGCACGCTGGCGGGGTCGGTCCTCGATTCCAGCCACGCGGCCATCCCGGGCGCGGCCATCAAGGTGATGGGCATCGGCACCGGTATCCGTCTGCAGGCGCAATCGGGCGCGGACGGCCATTATTCCCTCGGCAACGTCGCCCCCGGAACCTACATCGTCACCGTCGCCAGGACCGGGTTCAAAACCGGCACTTATCAGGAGGTGACCGTCGTCGCCAATCAGACCTACACGCTCAACGCGACCCTGCAGGTCGGCTCCCAGGCCACCACCATTACGGTGGAGGCGGGCCAGAGCGTCATCCATACGCAGGAGACCTCGGTGGGCAGCTCGATCACCGGTAAGGTGATCACCGACTTGCCGACCGCCTCCAGCGACAGCGCCCTCTATGGGCTGGCGATGACCGATCCGGCAATCCAGACCATGGGCGCCCCCCGCCAATCCAGCGCCGAAGGCCTTCCCGGCGGCGCCGTGAACATCACCATTGACGGCATTTCGGCCCAGTGGGAATCGGGCAAAAGCGGCGATCCGCTGTTCACCATGATTACCCCCAACACCAGCGACACCAGCGAGTTCAACGTCATCGCCGCCGCCGGTGCCGCCAATCAGACCGGCGATGGTTCGGTGCAAATCAACTACACCAGCAAGCGCGGCACCGACCAGTTCCACGGCTCCGTGTTTGACTACTTCCGCAACGACGCCCTCAACTCCAACTACTACTTCAACAATCTTGCCGGCCAGCCCCGGCCGGTGATGCGCTTCAACCAGTGGGGCTACAGCATCGGCGGCCCCATCTGGAAGAACAAGCTCTACTTCTTCACCGATCTCACGCGCTTTTCGCAGCCGGAGGGCCAGGTCTCGACCGCCACCATGCTGAACGCGGACGCGCAGCAGGGCTTGTTTGACTACACCGCCACCAGCTCGCAGGCGGCGAATCCCAACGCTTGGACGACGTGCAAGGGCACTGCCTGCCAGGCCAACCTCTACGCCATGGCGAACGCCTACAACGCCAGCCCGGGCGCCACCGCGGCGCCCACGGCGGAGGATCCGTTCGTGTCCACCATGTTGAACGCGGTGGCCAAGCTGGCTCCTGGCGAGACCTTGACTACGCCCCCCAGCACCTACCAGGAATCGCTGGCGTTTCCGCTGAGCGGCGCCAACCTTCAGCAAAATCCCGACTTGCGCCTCGACTACAACATCAATGACAAGAACTCGCTCGAGTTCGATTGGCACCTCAGCCGCCTGATCATCAATCCGGACGATCTCAATGGCGGCGGCTCGACTTACCCGGTGGCGCCGTTCGCCGCCGAGCAGTTCGGCTACGCCGCCGACCGCGCCATCTGGGCTACCGCCTGGCGCTGGCAGGTCACCCCGACGATGAACAACGAGCTGCGGGCGGGCTTCCAGAACAGCCCCTCGATTTTCGGCTATGAGCAGAGTACCGGCCTCTACCCGCTGATCAAGACCGACCTGGGTTCAATCCGCATGCAGCCGGCCACGCCCAGCGACTCTTCTGGCAATGCCTACGTCACCAACCCCTACCTCGGCTACGGTCCTTCCAGCGAGTGGGATAACGTCTACCAGTTGATTGATAACCTGGCCTGGGTCCACGGCAACCACAACATGACCTATGGCATGACAGCCACGCGGCAGCGCTATTCCGAACAGGACAACGGCAACGTGATCGCGCGGGTGAACCTGGGCTGGAGCGGCAACGAGCCCATGGCTTCCTACTTCAGCAACACCAACCTGCCCGGCATCGGTTCCTCCGACCTGAACGCGGCTCAGAACATTTACGGGCTGCTGACCGGTAATGTCACCAGCTATACCGGCAGTGTGGCCCTCAATCCCAGCACCCGCCAGTTCGTCACCGGTCTGCCCGAATTTCAGCAGATGCATCAGACCGATTTGGGCTTCTTCGGCACCGATAGCTGGCGCATCCGTCCCAACCTGACGCTCAACTATGGCCTGCGGTGGCAGTATGAGGGCGTGCCCGTGGATGATGAAAACGAGTACTTCGCCGTCAATGGCGGGCCGGGTGCGGTCTACGGCGTTTCTGGCGCCGGCAATCTGTTCATGCCCGGCACCATGACCGGTGCCTCTCCCAGCTTCAGCAACGACCTGAACACCCAGTGGTACAAGAACTGGTATAAGGGCTTCGCTCCCAGCCTGGGCATCGCTTGGGAACCGCAGGGCGGCTGGCTGTTTGGCAACAGCGGCGACACCGTGCTGCGGGCCGGCTATTCGATTTCCTATTCGCGCGAAGGCCTGGAGAATTTCCAGTCCATCGCCGGCAGCAACCCCGGTTACACCGGCGCGCAGTTTGCCTACGCCGAACCCGCGGCGTCTTCCCAGGCCGCCGGCGCCTACAACGCCGGTAGCATTCAGATCGGCAACAATCTCTCCTCGATCCCCGTCATTCAGACCCCGGGCTCTTTTACCTCCAGCTTCCCGATTGCGCCCGTCTCTTCCGCCAACTACGTCAACGTGTTCGATCCCAACCTGCACATGCCCTACGTCGAAAGCTGGACGGCGGGCATTCAGCGCCAGTTAGGTGCGCATACGGCGGTGGAAGTGCGCTATGTCGGCAACCATGGCGTCGGCCTGTACCAGCAGTTGAACATGAACGAGGTCAATATCTTTGAAAACGGCTTCCTCAAAGAGTTCAACAGCGCGGTCGGGAATCTCAACGCCTGCATGGGCAACTCCACCTGCAGCGCCAGCCCCAGCTTCGCCAACGGGGGATTGCCCGGCCAGGTGAACTTGCCGATTATGACCGCGGCCTTCAATGCACCCGGTCAGGCGGCTGCCGCCGGGAACCAGCAGGCGGCGGGCTTCAGTAAGGGAGGCTTCATCAACGACCTGCAGACCGGGCAGGCGGGCGCGCTCGCCACCTCGCTGGCCACGACCTATAACTACTGGCAGGACTTCTCTGGCAATGGTTATCCCAGCAACCTGTTCATGGCGAACCCGGATGCGCTGGGCGGCGCCTATTACCTGCGTAACGGCCTGCAGTCCACCTACAACGGCCTGGTATTCATCGTCCGCCGCCGGCCGCTGAGCGGCCTGACGCTCAATGCGAGCTACACGTTGAGTCACAGCCTGACCGATGATTGGCAGCGCAACGGCAATAATTACACCGACGAAGTGACGCTGCGCGATCCGGCGATGATGAAGGGCCCCGCACCGTTTGACATCCGCAACGCCTTCAAGTTCTACTCCCTCTGGCAGTTGCCCTTCGGCCGTGGCCAGCGCTGGGGGGGCAGTGCCGGCAACGCGCTCAATACCTTGATCGGTGGCTGGAACTTCGACAGCAACATCCTGCTGCAGAGCGGTCGGCCCGGTCTGCTCACCGGCGGCTACGAAACCTTCAACAACGAAGATAGCGGCGTGGTGCTGAACGGCATGTCGCAGCAACAGTTGCAGAGCGAGTTGGGAGTGTATAAATCCGCCTCGCCGGCGCCCGGTGCAGTGTGGTACTTCCCCCAGAGCGCACTCGGCGCCAGTGGACAATACACCAACACCAGCGTTTTGGCGCCCTGCGGCACCGCCGGCGTAGAATGTCAGCGCATGTTCATCTACGATGCGCCCTTCTTTATGCCCGACTTTTCGCTGGTGAAGGACACCCAGATCACAGAACGCATCGGCTCGCAAATCCAGGTGCAGTTCCTGGACGCGTTCAATAACGCCAACTTCTTCTGGACGGGATCCCCAGCGACGTTCGGCACCGCCGGGGGATATCTGCAGAGCTCGAACTTCGGGCAGATCACCAATGCCTACCAGGCCGTGGACTCCAATAGCGACTACGGAGGCCGCACTATTCAGATCGTGGCGCGCATCACGTTCTGAGGGCGGGCATACAAGCGGGCGGCGGCCGCCTTAAGCGCCGCCGCCCGCTTTTTTTGTGGTGCCGTTTAAAGCCAGATGGCCGGAAGCGGGTTACGCCCCGCTTAGCCCCACGGTGCGAAGCAGCGCGACTCCGGCGCCAGCATTTGGTTTGGCGGCTAGCGCCAGGGCGCGGCGAGCTCCGATTTGAGCCAGGCGGCCGCGCGATCGTGCAGGCGGAAATTGCCGGTGGCCGGAAACTCGCGAAAACCGGCCCAGGCCACGCTGTCATCCGGCCGGATGAGTTCCGCGGTAAGGCGCACCTCGCCATCCAATTCCTGGTAGCAGCCCTCCAGCCGCCAGTCCACACCCAGGCGTGGTGCGGCGCCGGCCGGACGTAAGTTGATCTGGGGCAACGGCGAGAGCGCCACCACCAGCGCGGGCGCCAGCGCACTGACCAGGTTGGGATGTCGCTGCGCTTGGCCCAGACACCTCAGCGGCATCAGGACCAGCCAACGCGCCGGTGCGGCTTCCACCGCCGGCAACTCAACCGTGACCGGAGTGGTGAACTGGTACCCTCGTCCAGGCACGGTGGCGATGAAGTGCTCGCAATCGCCGAGGGCGCGGCGCACGGCACATAAGTTCACCGTCAGGTTGGAATCGCCCACGTTCACGGCACCCCAAACCGCGCGCAGCAACTCGACGCGCTCGAGCACGCGGCCGCTGGCGCCCACCAACACCGAGAGCAGATCGAGGGCGCGGGGCGTGAGACTTACTGGCCGGTCATTACGCCAGAGACGGCGTTGCTGCGGATTGAGGTAAAACTCACCGAAGCGATACTTGATCGCCTCGGCAGGGGCAGGGACAAGTCCGGCTTGGGTCATGCGTCCTCCACACGAAGACAACCCCCAGTTGGCTATTGTATTCAATTGTCAATCGCTTGTACCAGCGATTTTTATATTTTGACCCAGGGGCACATGCGCATACTCATGGGTTGGCGCATCTGTCTGCTGCGTCTCTTAAGGATGATTATACGCCCGTTCCGCGGGCCGACCCGGATTGGCGGTACCAGTCTACGGTGCGGGTCAGACCCTCGGCAAAACTCACTTGCGGATGATAGCCCAGCAGGCGCTCGGCGCGGCTGATATCGGCGAGGGAGTGCGTTACGTCGCCAGCGCGGGGAGGGCCGTAATGGATGGTGCCTTGATAGTGCAGCGTGGCACGCAGCAGCTCCAGAACCTGGTTGAGGGTGATGCGCGTGCCGGTGGCCACGTTCATCATCTGACCGGCGACACGTTCGGCCGGCACCTCAGCCGCCAGCAGGTTGGCGGCCACGACGTTGTCAATGTAGGTGAAATCGCGGCTTTGCTCGCCGTCGCCATGTACCTGGGGAGGCGTGCCCGTCAGCATCGAATGGATGAACTTGGCGAGCACGGCGGCGTAGGCGTTGTCGGCGTCCTGATAGGGCCCAAACACGTTGAAGTAGCGCAGGCTGACGGTGGCGAGGCCATAGACGGCATGGAAGGCCGTCATGTAGTGTTCGCCGGCCAGCTTGGCAACCGCGTAGGGCGACCGCGGCGCCGGCAGGAACTCCTCCTGTTTGGGGAGGGTGGGGTTGTTGCCGTAGGCGGAGGAGGAGGCGGCGTAGACGACGCGCTCGACGCCGGCCGCGCGCGCCGCCACCAGCAGGCTGACGGTTGCATCGACGTTGGCGCGATTGCTGGCCAGTGGGTTGTCCACCGAACGGGGCACGCTGGGGATGGCGGCCTCATGAAAGATCACGCCTACGCCGTCGCACGCGGCCCGCGCGCAGGCCGGTACCGCCAGGTCGCCTTCGAGAAACTCCAGCCCCCGGCAGCGCTCGAGGTTGGCACGCTTGCCAGTGGCAAAATTGTCCACACCGCGCACGCGTTCCCCCCGCGCCAGCAGGGTCTGGGCAATCGCGGAACCAATAAAACCGGCCACGCCGGTGACAAGATAGGTCTTTACCATGGTGGCAGGGTTGACCGCTCTGTCAGGCTAGCACGGGCAGGACACTTCCGCCAGTATGCAACTAGTTGCACACTTGGGTGGCTCGGCGGGCGGCGCAAGTCGTTTATTTTCTTTAATCAGCTTTGGAAGTCTAAATGCAATGAACCTAATGGAAGTACAGGAGAACGTTATGCGAGCTTGTCGATTATGGCTCATGATGATCGCGGTGGCAGGACTTTCCTTGGGCGCTGCTGCCAACACAGTCACAGTGACGTTCACCAATAGCTACAGCCCCCTGGGCGGACCGGTTCAGGGTGTTTACTACTATCCGTATGTGATCAGCCTGAACAACAGCACCAACACCATGAACGTTGCCTGTGATGATTATTACGACGAGATCTACATCCACAACCCCGGAGAGGCCTGGACGGCAACCGTCAACACCTTTAATACCAGCGGGGTAATTTCGGGCGGCGAGTTCACCACAGGCGGGACCCACCCGGTCACGAACGCGAATCAGGACTACCAGCAGGCAGCATGGCTATTCATGCATCTGCCGAATGTCAGTACCCAGGTCAATGCAGCGATCAATTTTGCAATCTGGGACATCTTTGATCCCCATGCACAAACCCTGAACGCCTCGGATTCCACCTCGGACACTTCGTCCACTTACTGGCTGAATCAGGCCGCGGGTGTAGACATGTCCAAAGTGGATTTCAGCGACATCAAGTTCTTCACGCCGGTGGCGGGATCGTGGAATTCCACGGAATTCAAGAATGCGCCTCAGGAGTTGATCGGGGAGACGCCGGAGCCGTCCACTTGGGGCTTGTTGCTGACCGGCATGCTGGCACTGGCCGGGCTGGCGTGGCGGCGCCGGCATCTACAAGAACAAACGCAGTCTTGACAGTGAAGCGGCGGCCCCCTAATGTATCAACCATGCAGGGGCCACCATCGGCGAAGGCAGGCAAAAGTAGGAAAGGGACACGGCAGGCAGCCCAAAGTGAGTGCGAAGGTGAGCAACTTGCTGTGTTTGGCCCGGATTCCTGGGGCGGTAGCGGGGCTGCGTCCGGTCGCGGCTCGACCACCCCGCCCTTGGGGGCCTTCTTGACCGCCGCCCACGAGTTGCGTGCCCCGTTGGCCTGGCTGTTGGGCGAGGTCGAATCCTTGCGCGCACAAGCCAGCGGTCCGCTCAATACCGAACAGCTCACCATCACCCGCCAGATTGCCGATACATGCGTGCGCATGCAACGCATAGTCGAGGATTGCTTCGCCTACGGGCGCCTCGAGAACGGCGAGATGTCGTTCCATGCCGATATGGTCGATGTGGACGCCCTCATGCGCGAGCTCGCTGGCGCCTGGGCGCCCGCGTTTGAAAAAAAGGGAGTTCAACTTATCGCCCGCGCCAAGGGCACGCTGGAAGCGTTTGCCTGTGATCCCCACAAGCTGCTGCGGGCCATCTCGATTCTGCTGGAAAACGCCCTCAAGTTCACGCCCACCAGCGGGACCACGGAGCTGGTCTGGCAGCCCTGTGTGTGGGCGCGCAGCGAGTCCCGCGCTGGCGCCAACGGTCGTCGCATGGCCAATGCCGCCCACTTCAGCGTGCGCGACACCGGCCCGGGCATTGCCCCGGAGAACCAACTGGAAATTTTTGAGCCCTTTGTCAGCCTGAGTCGGGGCGATGCCGACGCCATCGTCGGCATTCCTCCCGGCCAGGGCGATTTCCGCCGCCGCAAGGGTGATTCCGATCCCGGGCTCGGCTTGGGGCTGGGACTGGCAGTTGCCCGCCGCTTGGTACAGTGGCACGGCGGCAAAATTTGGGTCGAAAGCACACTTGGCCAGGGCAGCATTTTTTCCGTGATACTTCCCCTCCATCCTTAGGGCTGCTGGCCAAAATCTACAATCGGCATAAATCGCGCAGAGAGCAACACCGCGTCTGGCACTCCCGCCGGGGTGCCGCGGGGCTGCCCTGACGGGAAGCTCTCTTCCCTCGTGGGGCGATTTTGTGCACGAGTTTGCATAACTCCGTCCGTGAGGTCGTGTATACTTCCTACTCTGGGAGGGATTGACTGCGGTATGCGGAGCCGGGTTTTAATTGTGGATGACGAACCGGAAGCACTCAGCTACCTGATTGCCGGCCTGGAAGCGAACCAATGCGAGGTCGAGGTGGCACGTCATGGCTTGGCGGCGTTGCAAAGGATGCAGCAGAACCCCCTTCCGGATTTGATCCTGTTGGACATGATCATGCCTGGCATGGGAGGCTTGGAAACGCTGGAGCGCCTGCGTCAAGTCCACAGCGGTCTGAAGATCGTGATGGTCTCCAACGTCAACGACACCCGCAAGGCGGTGCTGGCGGCGCAGTTGGGGGCCAGCGACTACCTCACCAAGCCGTTGCGCACGCTGGAGTTGACCGCACTGCTGCGACTGACGCCGCTGGCCGTGGCCGAGACCACCCCGATCACTCCCGACGTGGAGCGCATCGGCGATCGCATCTGCGTGCTGGCCGGTTTGGCGATGCAGCGTGCTTATCAGCAGGTGCTGCAAGTGGCGGGGCTGAACGTCCCGGTGCTGCTGCTGGGCGAAAGTGGCACCGGCAAGGAGGTGCTGGCGCACTTGTTGCACCACCGCTCACCGCAATCGGCCAAGCCCTTCATCAAGGTCAACTGCGCCGCTCTGCCGGGCGACCTGCTGGAAAGCGAGCTGTTCGGCTACGAGGCGGGTGCGTTTACCGGCGCGGTGCGCGCCAAGCCGGGCAAATTTGAGCTGGCGCGCGGCGGCACCATCTTTCTCGACGAAATCGGGGAAATGCCGGCGCCCCTGCAGGCCAAGCTGCTGCACGTGTTGCAGGACGGCAGCTTCACCCGCCTGGGAGCGACCCGGGCCTCGACCACCGACGCGCGCATCGTCAGCGCCACCAACCTCAATCTGCAGGGTGCGATGGCGGCGCAGACATTCCGCAGCGATCTCTACTACCGCCTCAGCGGCTTCACCATCGAGTTGCCGCCGCTGCGCCAGCGTCGCGAGGAAATCCCGGTGCTGCTGCGCCACTTCATGACCCGTTTTGCGGGCACCTTCGTGC
Organism: Terriglobales bacterium; assembly: GCA_050747905.1. Taxonomy (GTDB): domain Bacteria; phylum Acidobacteriota; class Terriglobia; order Terriglobales; family SCQP01; genus SCQP01. The sequence goes on from JBOGKQ010000026.1 coordinate 26,074, forward strand.
GCCCCTCGCTGCCGTTTTCCGATGAGCTGTTAGAGGCCTGCTACGCCTACGACTGGCCGGGCAATCTGCGCGAGATGGAAAACTTCGTGAAGCGCTATCTCATCCTGGCCGACGAGGGCATGATCCTGGAGGAGATGCAGCGCAAGGTGGCCGCCATGCCGCAGGCGCCACCGCCAGGGTCAGGGTTGGCGCACGCCGCGGCCGCCTCAGCCACCCCGGCAGAAACGCGTGACTTGAAATCCCTGGTGCGCGGTCTGAAAGTGGAGGCGGAAGCGGAAGTGATTGCCGAAGTGCTGGCGGAGGCGCACGGTGTGCGCAAGGAGGCCGCCCGCATGCTGAACATCAGCTACAAATCCCTGTTGCAGAAAATGCGCCGCTACGGACTAGACCCGCGGCACTCGCGCTCTGCGGGTGAATCCCCGGCGGGCGGAAATTCGCCCACGCGCTGACGCCCGGCCGCTCGCTCGGAATACAGGGGCTGGCCGGTATGCAGCCGCGCCGGGGCCCGCGCCAACAGGCGGTGCGGCGCGCCAATGTCAGCGGACCTGCTGCCAGGCGGTTTCTCCGCGGTCGCGCAGGAAGAGGACAAAACCCCAGAGGAAGGCAGCATTCATCGCCAGGAAAAAGTACAGGCCCTGCGCCAGCCGGGAGCGCCGCAGGGGCTTGAAACCGCTGCCGGCCATGCAGGCCAGGGCGTAGCCCGCCAACTGCGCCAGCAGCAGCAGGCGGTAGGCGGGCAGTGGCCAGAGCGCCAGGTTGGAGGCCAAGGCCAGCAGGAGCAGGAAGGGGACGCACCAGCGCAGCAGTTTATGCGAGACGAGCGCCCAGCGCGTGTAAACATCCACGCGCGCCCGCAGCAGCGTGCCCAGCGCGCGGAAGCTGCCGATCGCGAGGCGCACCCGCCGCCGGAACTCGCCCTGCACCGAAGCCGCCGGAGTTTCCCAGGCCCAGGCTTCGGGGTCGTAGACGACCTTGTAACCCTCGCGGCGGGCATGCAGGGGCACGAGGAAATCTTCGATCCAGGAGGTTGAGCTCAGTTGGGGAAAGCAGCTCTTGCGCACCGCGTACAACGCGCCGCTGGCGGTCAGGGTGGCGCCCAAGCGGCCCTCCATCCGGCGCAACAGGCACTCATAGGACCAATACGCTCCCTCGGTGCGCTGCGAGCCTTTGCGATGCGCAAAGCGCAGGGCGCCGCAGGCCACGCCCACGGCCGCATCCTGGAAGTGCCGCGCCAGGAGGAGGAGCGCGTCCGGCTGCGGCCGTGTGCTGGCGTCGGTGAGCAGGAGCAGGGGAAAGCGCGCCAGCGCGACCCCGGCGTTCAACGCCGCCGCCTTGCCCTGCCGCCGGGGCTGGCGATGGATCCGGATCCAAGGCTGACGCAGGCTGGCGAGATAGGCATCGGTGCCATCGCTGGAAGCGTCGGACACCAGCACCAGCTCAAGCCGCTCGCGCGGGTAGTCCAGCCGCTCCAGGCAAGCGATCAGCTCCGGCAGCGCGGCTTCCTCGTTGTGCGCAGCGACGACAATGCTGACGCCCAGCGCATCCGCGGGCGGGGGCGTGGCCGGCGCCGCTGGGATGCTGAGCCGCTTCCGCCAGGCCCGGCCGTGCTCGACCGCGGTGGAAACCAGAAACAGCAGGATCGGGTAGCCGACGTAGGTGTAGGCGACCAGCCCGAGGGCGGCCCAGAAGGCCATCTGCAATCCCACTGCGAGAGAAGCGTTCATCGGAACCTGGCTTAGCGAGCGCCCCGCCCCAGGCACATCACCTGGACGGTGCGGAACAAAATCTTCGCGTCAAACCACAGCGAGAGGTGCTTGACGTAGAACAGGTCGTAGGCGAGCTTGTCGGTGTTGTCGGCCAAGTCGCTGCAATAGCCACGGCTGACCTGGGCCCACCCGGTGGCGCCGGGCAGCACGCTCCAGCGATGAGCGTAGCCAGGAATGGCGCGCTCGCACTCCCGTTCCTGCTCAGGCACGAAGGGCCGCGGGCCGACCAAACTCATATCGCCGCGCAGCACGTTGAACAGCTGCGGCAGTTCGTCCAGCCGCAGGCGCCGCAGGAATTTTCCCGTTCGGGTGCAGCGGGGATCGTCTTGCAGCGCGGGGCGCGCCTTGCCGCCGCGATCGGCGTTGACGTACATGGAGCGAAACTTATAGAGCGTGAACAGCCGTCCGCCGCGGCCGACGCGCCGCTGGCGGAAGATGGCGGGGCCGGGCGAATCCAGGCGGATGAGAAGGCCCAACAGCAGCAACAGGGGCCAGAGGAGCAGCACCGCGGCCGCGCTCAGGCAGTAGTCGCTCACCCGCTTGAGGAGCAGCGTCCAAGGGGCCAGAGTCCGATTGTCCAGCGCGCGCTCCAGCCGTTCCATCGGAACTTTGCGGCGCAGGCGCTCGAACCAGGCCGTGCCCTCCTCGAGCCGACAGCCAGCGCCCTGGAGTTGTTGCCGCAGGCTGGCGTCCACCCCGTTCCAACCGCCGGGGAACGCCGCCACCAGGCGGTTGGCCCACGGGCGTCCGCCGCTGCGCGCCAGCGCCTGCAAGTCCTCAAGCTGCATTGCGCACAGGCGCACGGCGCCGGCGGTGCCATGCACGCCGCGGGCACGGAAATCGGCGAACAGCGCGTCCGCCAAATCCCCCGTGCCGACTACCAGGAAGGCATTCGCCGCCCGCCAGGGCCGCGCCCCCAGCAAATAGGCGGGCCGCAGGACGGCGGCCGCCAGGCCCGCCACGATCACTGCGTTCCAACTCAGATGGATGCTGGCGCACAACTGCGGCCAGCCCCAGTCCAAAAACGCCAGCAGCAACAGCAGCAGGCCGGCATCGAGCGGCAGCCGGGACCAGACGTAGCGCCACGCGCCCTGGTCCGGGCCGACAGCGACCGATCCTCCGAAATGTTGTGCCGATGCCATGTGAAATCTCAGGTACTTGCGAAAATCAGGGAAAAAACGGGGGCCAAGGCTCTGTGGCCCGGCCCCCACCAGATCGCACCGCCGTGATCAGTACTGCGATGGGGCGGTGCGAGGTAGTGCGGGTCCGGGAGGCTTTAGGCTTGCTGCCCGAAGCTAAACCGTTTCCGCGTGAATAAGAACAGACCCAGCAGACCCGTCGCCAGCAGCGCCAGCGAAGCCGGCTCCGGCGTGGCCAGACTGGCATCGGTGCTGTAGTTGCCGCCAGCTTCGAGCCCGGTCACTAGCGTGGCCGAATAGGGGTTCGCCGTGGGGGCGGACCCGTCGAAAACGCCGGGGCCGTTTGTGCTACCGATTAGGGTCGTGGTCCCAAACGCCGCGTCGTTGGCGTCGGCGTAGGCCGTAGCTCCAAACGCGCCCGAACCGCCCGTCACGGAGCCGGTCAATATTCCGGAAAAGCCTTGGGTCGTTGAGGACGAACCGTTGCCGAAACCGGTCCCGGTCAACCAGATGAACAGGTTGTCGGGGCAAGTACCGGCAGCGGTACAAACGGTTGAGTTCGCCTGTACCGACAGGTCCAGCAGCGGCGTGCCGGGATAGGCGGTCGAGCCCGAGGTTATAACCAGGTCCCAGTTGTCCGCCGTACCCGTGAAGTTGATGCCGTTCGTGAAGGTGGAAGTGGGCGTGAGCGTAGTAACGGTACCGGTGAGTGAGGTGGACCAGCCCAGCGCCAGAGTTGGTGTAATGGGGCCAGCGAGAGCGATTGCGGGAAGCATACTGATCCCGGCCGCCAACGCCGCCGTGAGAAGAATTCGTTTCATAAATCTTGCTCCTTGAGACTGCATTCGCGAATGTGCACTTGTTCCAAGGGACGCTTTCTGCCACCCGGGAACAATCTGTTTTCCGCAATCTGAATGCCAAACCGGAGCCCTGGGGCACTTCAATGTAAGTTGCTGATTATAAACGCCATAGTAAAGATGGCATGCGAGCAGCGGGCTCGGGCAGTGTGCAAAACAATGCACTGTCCCGCCCGCCATCGCACCCAAAGGTGCGTCGGCCGTACCTCGGAAGCGCAGACGAGCCCAAACGGCCTCGCCCCAAGCGGGGTTGCGGCCTGGGGTTATAGGTCACGAGATAGCGGCCGCGTGGCACCATCCACGCCGCTGATGGGGCGGGGCGAGGTAGTGCGAGTCCGGGAGGCTCACCTCAAGGTGCGTCGGCCGCCGCTGCGCGGCCGCACTTGCGAAAAGCCAGGAAAAAACGGTGGCCAAAGCTCTCCTGCCAGGCCCCCACCAGATCGCACCGCCGTGATCCGTACAGCGATGGGGCGGTGCGAGGTAGTGCGGGTCCGGGAGGCTTTAGGCTTGCTGCCCGAAGCTGAACCGTTTCCGCTCGAAGAAGAACAGACCCAGCAGACCCGTCGCCAGCAGCGCCAGCGAAGCCGGCTCCGGCGTGGCCAGGCTGGCATCGGTGCTGTAGTTGCCGCCTGGCTGGAACCCGCTCTCCAGCGTGGCTGAATAGGGGTTCGCCGTGGGAGCGGACCCGTCGAGAATGTAGCCGACGCTTGCGTAGCCGAGATAGCTCGCGGTCCCAAACGCCATGTCGGAGGCGTCGGCGTACGCCCAGGTCCCAAACAGGCCCGAACCGCCCGTCAAGGAGCCGGTCAATTGTCCGGAAAAGCCTTGGGTGGTTGAGGACGAGCCGTTGCCGAAACCGGTCCCGGTCAACCAGATGAACAGGCTCTTGGGGCAGGTACCCGCAGCATAACAAGCGGTTGCATTCGCCTGTACCGACAGGTCCAGCAGCGGCGAGCCGGGGTAGGCGGTCGAGCCCGAGGTTATAACCAGGTCCCAGTTGTCCACCGTACCCGTGAAGTTGATGCCGTTCGTGAAGGTGGAAGTGGGCGTGATCGTAGTAACGGGACCAGTGACGTCGGTGGACCAGCCCAACTGCAGAGTTGGTGTAATGGGGCCGGCGAGAGCGATTGCGGGAAGAATACTGATTCCGGCCGCCAGCGCCGCCGTGAGAAGAATTCGTTTCATAGATTTAGCTCCTTGACTGCATTCGCGAATGTGCACTTGTTCCCAGGGGCGCTTTCAGTCACCCGGGAACAACCTGATTTCCGCAATTGCAATGCCAAACCGGCACCCGAGGGCGTTTCAATGTAAGTTGCTGATTATACATTATTTAGTTGCGTTAGTAGGGAAGGCACACAAGGAGCAGGCGGGCACAGTGTGCAAAACTATGCACTGTCCCGCCCGCCATCACACCTAAAGGTGCATCGGGCCTTGTATCGGAAGCGCAGGGCGCGGGGCGCAGCGGCACTGGGGCCCGCGCCAACATTCGGGCCCAAACGGCAACGCCCCGGGCGGGGTTGTGGCCTGGGGCGATAAGTCAGGAGATAACCGCCGCACGGCGGGGAGGTGTCTCTGCTAGTTAGGGTGCCTTGTGCCAGTCTGACAAAGGGTGCGCGCTGGGGCCCGCGCCAACATTCGCTGCGCTTTGGCATTCAGTGTGAATCGGCGGCGCTGACCGGGTCCTGCAAAAACGGGGGCCAGGGCTCTGCGGCCCGGCCCCCACCAGATCGCACCGCCGTGATCCGTACGGCGATGGGGCGGTGCGAGGTAGTGCGGGTCCGGGAGGCTTTAGGCTTGCTGCCCGAAGCTAAACCGTTTCCGCGTGAAGAAGAACAGACCCAGCAGACCCGTCGCCAGCAGCGCCAGCGAAGCCGGCTCCGGCGTGGCCAGACTGGCATCGGTGCTGTAGTTGCCGCCAGCTTCGAGCCCGGTCACTAGCGTGGCCGAATAGGGGTTCGCCGTGGGGGCGGACCCGTCGAATACGCCGGGGCCGTTTGTGACACCGAGGTAGGTCGTGGTCCCAAACGCCATGTCGGAGGCGTCGGCGAAGGCCGTGGCCCCAAACGCGCCCGAACCGCCCGTCACGGAGCCGGTCAATAGTCCGGAAAAGCCTTGGGTGGTTGCGGACGAACCGTTGCCGAAACCGGTCCCGGTCAACCAGATTAACAGGCCGTCGGGGCAAGTACCGGCAGCGGTACAAACGGTTGAGTTCGCCTGTACCGACAGGTCCAGCAGCGGCGTGCCGGGATAGGCGGTCGAGCCCGAGGTTATAACCAGGTCCCAGCCGTCCACCGCGCCCGTGTAGCTGATGCCGTTCGTGACGGTGGCGGTTGGCGTGATCGTAGTAACGGGACCGGCGAGTGAGGTGGACCAGCCCAGCTGCAGAGTTGGCGTAATGGGGCCGGCGAGAGCGATTGCGGGAAGCATACTGATCCCGGCCGCCAGCGCCGCCGTGAGAAGGATTCGTTTCATAATCTAGACTCCTTGACTGTGGTCTTGTTCCAAAGTGGCGCTTTCTGTCACCCCGGGAACAACCTGTTTTCCGCAATCGGAGTGCCAAACCAGGTACCGAACTAAGCTGTTGATTATAAATGTGTTAGTAAAGATGGCGCACAAGCAGCCAGCGCGCGCATTGGTGCAGTCCTGCCCGCCATCACACCCAAAGGTGCGCCGGCCGTAGCTCGGAAGCGCAGCCGAGCCCAGCCGGCATCGCCCCGGGCGGGGTTCCGGCGGCGGCGCAGTCGAGCGCTTGGACCGCGGCAAGAACCTTTCTGGTTCTATACTCGTACCCGTGGCGCTTCCTACCGCAGCTTCCGCTCCGGCCGCGCCGCTGCGCTTTGGGATTCAGTGCGAATCGGCGATGTTGACCGGGTTCGTCTTCGCCTGCGTGCGGGAAGTTGCCGATCTGGCCACCCCGGCCGCACTCATCAGCGAGACCGGCGAGGTGGCACCGGCGATTGAAGCCGCATTCAGAAGCCTGCCGCGGCTGGCGGCCGGTGATCCCCAACTGGCCGGATACGGCTTGGATTTTATCCTGAACTGCAGCTTCAGGCCTAGGCGGGGCGAAACTGGCACGGCGGCACGTTTCGGCACCTGGGCGTTTCACAGTGGCGATCAGGGGCAGTACAGCGGTGCGCCGCCGGGTTTGTGGGAGATCCACCGCGGAGACCCGGTGACGGGCGTATGCCTGCGAGGCGGCGAGGGAGGCGGATTCGTGCTGGCCCAGATGTGCGTGCCCACCGAAGGGCGCTCGCAGCGCGCCAACCAGCGGCGGATTCTGGATGCCTCGCCTACCATGCTGCGCTGGGCGTGCCTGGATGTACTCAACGGAGGCACCGCGGACTGGCAGCCCGCACCCACGGCGGTTGCGGGCATGGACCGGCCCCGAGGCGCGCGCAACAAGCTGCGCTGCTGGGGGCGCATGGGTGCGAGCTGGCTGCGCTACAAGCTTGCCAACCAGTGCATTGACGAGTGGAACGTGGGTTGGATCCGCGCGAGCCCGGAGGCGTTTCTGGATCCGGAATTCCGGCCCGACGTTCAGTGGTCCGGTTATCGGGAGAAAGGCCAGATGATTGCGGACCCGTTTCTGGCTCCCGCGGCGCAGGGAGTGCGCATCCTTTGCGAGGAATTCAGCTGGCATGCCGGAAGCGGCCGCATCCTGGAGATGCAAGCGGCCGCCGACGGTTCGCTCTCGCTGGGCGTGCCCGCCATTGATGAGCCGGTGCACATGAGTTTTCCCTATGTGCTGGAATATAACGGGACGCTGTATTGCATGCCGGAGTGCGCGCAGCGGCGCGGCATTCCGCTGTACCGCTGGGATGGGGGAAGCGCGAGCTGGCAGGAGGCGGGATGGGTGATGCGCGACGTTCCGGCGGTGGACGCAACCGTTTTCGAGGCGTACGGCAGCTGGTGGCTGCTGCATTCGCTGAGCCTGAGCGGAGGCGGCGCCGGGCGCTGGTCGTTATTCGTGTGGCGGTCGGACAACCCCTTCGGCCCCTGGCAGCCGCACGAGCGCAACCCGGTGAAAGTAGATGTAACCTCCAGCCGCCCCGCGGGCCGGCCGTTTTGGGTGGATGGCGTGCTCTACCGGCCGGCGCAGGACGGCACGAACGGATACGGCGGCGGGCTGGCGATCAACCGTGTGGAGGCGCTGTCGCTGCGCGAATTCCGCGAGACCACGGTGCGGCGCATCGCGCCCCAGCCGGACTGGCCTTATCCGCACGGCATCCACACCCTGAACGGGGCCAGCGGCATGAGCGTGATTGACGCCAAGCGGCAATGCTGGCCCGCGGGGCTGATACTCCGGCGGCTGGGATATCGTCTGGCGGGCAGAACGCCCCAGCGCTCATTCCAATACTCCGGCGGCGGCTTTCGTCTGGTCAAGGATTTGAATGGTCCGGCGCGGCAGCAGGAGGGCTGCGCCAGCGCACGTAGTCAAAGCTCCAGCGGTAGGGTTGGTTGAACCGGGCCGCATTCGCCCCGCCCCTACCTAGGTTGCCGACCCAGGCGGCGTCCGGGCGATAGCGGTCAGCGTGCCCGCCAGCAGGGCCGCAAAGGACTCGAAATCCAGTTTTTCTTCAGCGATCTCGCGCGACCGCGCCCCCATGCGCGCCAGGTCCGGGCGCCGGCCGGCCAGGGAAGTAATTTTTTCGATCCAGGCAGCGGCGGGCGCGCCCGGCGGCATCAGGCAGCCGTTCTCGCCATCGATAACGAGGTCGGAGATACTGCCGACATCGCTGGCAATGCAGGGGAGCCCGGCGGTGATCGCTTCGCCGATCACCTCGGCGACCGAGTCCTGCTGAGTCGGAAAGACGAATAGATCGGACGAGCGGAACACCTCAAGTAGCTGTTGCTTGTCTTTCCCGCGCAGCCATGTCACGCCTGGGGGCAGCGGAGCGCTGGCGAGCGCGGCATCGTTGGACACGATCGTGAGCGTGGCCAGCTTGTGAAGGGACTGGGCAAATGCGGCCAGCAGGAGCGGGCCACCCTTTCTGCTGAAGTCGTTTCCCACGAACAGGAGCCGCAGAGGTCCGGTCCAGCTCTTGTCCGGGTTCGGGGTCCAGACTTCGAGGTGCTGGGCCGCGAGGGTGGTGTGGAAGTTCGAAGCGGGCACGTGGTAATCGCGGAGGAGCGAGCGGGCGCACTCCGATCCGCGTGGGAGGAAGGCGCGTATGCGCGGGACGGCAGCGGCAAAACGGCGGTGGTGAATGGCAAACAGCACGGCGCGATGCAGCCCGCCGACCCCGCGGCGCCGGAGCTGGCGATAATGGGCGGCGGGCACGAAGTCGAATTCCGCTGCCGTGGGTACCGAGCGCGCGAGGGCGGCGCATGCCAGCACGGATTCCCATCCGCTCACCAGGGCCGCATCCCAATGCTCGCCGCGGTGCGGTTCCAACTTGCGGCGCATGATGGCCTCGACGTGCCAGGCATCGCTCCAGCGGCACCAGAAGGGGACGGCGTGGCGCTGGTAATCCTGGGGGGCGAGCTCGACGAAGGTTGGCTCCAACTCCGGGTACCGCGCCAGCGCCTCATGGACGCGGTCGGCGAAGACGCGATTACCGAGCAGACAACCCAGCACGCATAGGACTCGCAAGACTGGCCACCTCCACGGTTGCGCTGCCGTCCGCCTCAGTTCGGCAGAAAAGCGGGCAGATGAGCTTCGCTCGCCCGCGCCAGGGACAAGGCCACTTTGGTGGCGGTCACATCCGATTGACCAAACGGAATGCCGACGATCACGCGCACGATGGCGCCGTCTCGCCGGCGCTCGCGCATAGCATCCCAGACCAGATAAAACTTGCCGGAGTACTCGCTGGCGATAATGCGCCCCTGTGCCTGATACCAGTACAGGACCAGATCACGCGCGCCGGAATTTTCCACCACGTAGCGATTGACCAGTCCAGGTTTTCCATTCGGGGCGGGTGCACCCAAGGGAATGCGGTCATTGACGACGGGTTCCCAGCCCCCGCCCGGCAGGCAGTTTTTGGGCGAGTGGATGGCGTCGCCGGCACTCTGATTGTAGTAATAGGCGACAAAAAGCTGAGCGGCGGCGCCGTTGAGCGGACCGCCGTGGAGGCGGTAGTCGTCGAGAAGATAATCATTGGCCTTGAGCACACTCATGGTGTTGGCGTCCAGCTGCTCAGAGCGGACACGATTCCAGGCGCTCCCGGTTTCTGCCGCACCGGCAGAGGCGTGGACAGGCAGCATGGTTGGAAAATCAGCCAAGGGCAGGCGGCGCGGCACGCGCGGCGGCGCTCCCAGCCAGGAGCGCACGCCAAAGGTGGCGAGCAGCACGACCGTAATCAGCAGCAATCTTTGCCTCATGCGAGCCTCGCCCGGCGGCGGCGGGCGGCCCAGCGGGTCAGGAGGACCGACTCGGCCAGCAGCAGCGCAAAGGCAATGACAAAGATGACCCAACCGGAAAATTCGTGGAAAAATCCGGTGGCGTATTCCTGACCGACGTACTGGCCGAGGAGCCCGGTGGCGGCGATGCGGATGGCGTTGGCAACCAGAGCGATGGGAACAGCGCTGAGGACAAACGCCCATTTGAGCCAACGCCGAAGCGGCAGGAAATAGGCGACCATCAGCGCCAGGGCGAACAAGCTAAACAGGGAACGGATGCCGCTGCAAGCCTCGGCGACGTCGAGCGCACGGAAGGGCAACTGCAGCACATTTCCCTGCCGAAACACAGGCACACCGGTCAACGTGAGCAGCGCCGCCGCCCAGCGCGAGGCGATGAGCTGCAGTGGAAAGGCAATTTGATTAAACACGAGCGCCGGCAGAGGGATGGCCAACAGAGCCAGCAGAAACTCGAAGCTGACCGCTCGCAGGTGCATCCAGCCCCACAACAGCAGTACCGCTCCCGCTGCCAGAAACAGAAATGAAGTCCGCTGCAGGAACAGTTCCGCACCCAGATACCCCAGCAGGTACTGCAGCTGCGAGTAGACGATCAGTAGCAGTCCCAACCGCGATGGCTTGACAGGCAGCGCCGCCAGCCGCCGACGCTCGATCCAGAGGAAAAAGGCGATCGCGAAGGGGATGACGAACCCGTGGGAGTAATTGGGATCAATCTGCCAGTTCTCGATCAGCCGCCACGTCGTCCCGGCGTACACCAGCAGCAGTGCCGCCAGCACGTACCAGCTCGTCCTGAGCCACAGGTAGGGGTCTCGGCGCAGAGGCGCGGGCGCATTTACGGGTGGAGGCAGGGTTGCGGCCATGATTTGATCTGCACGGCAGGTAGCCGGCGTCTGCGCGTTATTATAAGCCACTACGCGGCTTCGCCGTGCTCAAGGTTTTTACCCGCAATTCGGCTGCCAAAGCCTGCGCGGGGCGGGGCGGGGCGGGGCGATATGCGGCGCGGAGCTTCGTCCTTCCGGAGGGTATTCCCCGGCAGCGGGCCGGGACAGGGTCGAGGGCGCGGGCCAGGGTGCGCGCGAATGGGCCGGGGAGGACTGGCTCTTGGGACGTGGCGGGCGGCTGCGAGAGCGCTGAAACTGTTCCACCGGGGGCTGTAAGTTGTTGATTTGAATGCTTGACCGGTGGACACGGCGTTCGCGCAGGCTCGGTCACGTATATCCGCATACGCTCCCTCACCCTGGGCCTGCGATGGCGAAGGGCGCTCTGGGCGTTTCCAAATTGCCGCGTAGTGTGCCATTTGCTGTGGGAAGCCGTTTAGATTCAGCAGGAGCAGTGGAACCACGATTCGCGGGGGCGAAATTCGGAATAGACGAGCATCCCAGCGAGCGGCCCCAGGGGCCTGCGCTCGCGCTCGGCCCTTGGCGCGAGATGAGCCCGTTCGTGAGTCGCTTTGCACACACGGCAGCGGTGGTTGGATGCACGGCCATGGTGGCGGGGTTGGCCCTGGGTGGAGAATTGCCGGGCAGGAATAAATGCCGCACCGGTCATTTGCAGTGAGCCTGGGGCTGGCAAGGAATTGCACCAAGCTGGCCGAGGTGAGCGGTCTAGGGGAAAGCATGTGCAGTCAATCGAAGCTTAGAAGACTCTAAGCTAATTGCCCGAATATATTCCTTACAGCAGTAGGAAATACAGTACGGTCTCAAGCCGCTGGCCGGTCTTGCCGATCAGCCAAGCGCTATGACTACATCGGCGACGCTTGGGACGAAATGGACCGTTGTGTTAGCGGGATGCGCGGCGACATTGCTGTTCGGCGTTTCCATGGGTTGCGGAGGCGCCGGATCGGGGCCGGCATCCAAGGCAGCTTCTAATCCGGACCCTCCTCCGGCCGCCGCGCCCTTGAACATTACAACCACCTCGCTGCCACCGGCAACCAGCGGGGAGGGGTACACGGCTTCACTGGCGTCCAGCGGTGGAACCGCTCCCGTCACGTGGTCGCTCAAGTCCGGCTCGCTGCCTGCGGGCATTACGCTGGACTCATCGGGTAGTTTGAACGGCACGCCCGCCGCGCAAGGCAACTTTCCGGTGACGGTCGAAGCGACCGACACCGCGCCATCCGACAAGAGCGTCAGTGCCGATTTGAGCCTGGCGGTCTCCGGCTCCGTGATCACGTTGACGGCGCCCAAGCTCTACCCAGCCTTTCAGGGAGTGAACTACGTTTCCGGCGACGACGCCGATGAGTCCAGCGGCGGAGGCACGCTGGTGTACATCGCCGGTGGTACGGGTCCTTACACCTGCTCGGTCGCCGACGGTTCTGTGCCGCCGGGAATGACGCTGGCAGCGGTGACGCCCCCGATCTACCCGGCCGGAATTTGCACGCTGAGCGGTACGCCGACGAGCGCCGGGGACTTTCCGATGACCGTCGAAGTAGAGGATTCCGCCTCGAATCTCGCGGCCGAGGCGGTGACGTTTGTAGTCGCGGGCTCAAGCCCGCCGACGATCACGGCGCCCGCAACCGCAGCTGCGGCCTCGCCGACTTCCGAGACAATCACCTGGACCACTGATGTGCCTGCGTCGAGCAAGGTTTGTTACTCCATCGGCTACGCCGTCAGCGCCTGTACGCCCGAAAGCGACCTGACGGGCGTCACCTCGCACGCGGTGACCGTCACGGGGCTTCTGCCCAGCAACGGCTATCAATACTTCGTCGAGTCGCGCGGCGTGGCCAGCGGTGCGCCTCAGGACTATCTGGCGACGAGCGGCTCGCAGCTTACGTTTTCAACCGAAGCGCCGGGCAGCGGATTGGCGACCCTGATCATGGCCTACGGTATTGGGCCGCACAACGTGGTTCAGGGCAACCCGCTCTATGTAGGGATCCACTACGGCCCAATACTGGGAGCCGCAAGTTTGCCGGGCACGGTTTTCACGGTCACCGGCCTGCCTCCGTTCGCCCAGGTTCACTGGCCGGACCAGCAGGACAATAACCTGCAACAAGGGAGCGTTTCAACTACCGACACGACAAACGACACCCTGACGATGGACGGGCTGGGGGCCAACAGCGTTACACAGTTTGAGATTCTCACGAATCAGGGCGGAACTACCCCGCCTGGGAACTACACGCTGTCGGTTAACTACTCGGTAATCAGCGGGGGCTTGGCCGCGCCGGGGGGCAGCTTCACCTGGACGTTGGGGGTAGAACCGGCGGTCACGTTTACTGCCACTCCGCCTGCCGCCTATCCGCCGATTCCCGATCTCGCCCTCTGGCAGGCGCAAATGGTGGGCACGGGCGTTTCGGAGGAAAACTACTGGTACAACGGCCAGCAGCGTGGTGGCGCGTGCGAGTGGGACTCCGACGATCAAGGGATCGCCTACTACGACGGCGCCTGGGTTTACGACCAGATCGGCATATATACCGGCAACCTGGCCTATTGGATCGCCGGCGCCGGCACCTCACCTTGCCCCACGCTTGATGCGGGCAAGGGTCCGCAAGGAGCCGCGGCGGCCACGGCCTTGTACCACCAGTACCTGATTGCCACGAACTACAGCGTTCCCGGCTACTGGGTGTTTCCCCATGGGCTTTACTACGCCTGCATGACCGGGGGAAGCGCCCAGGCCTGCAGCGATCTTCACGGCCTGGCCAGGGGCACAAACGGCAGCCTTTTGGCGGACAATACAGCCTACTTCGATGCCGTGGAAGTGCGGGAAACCAGCTACGCGCTGGGGCTGAAGCGCCTGGATTATGACACCGGCACAGGCGACACGACGCTGGCGCAGGTCAGGCAGCTTGTGAACTACGATCTTGCCCACCTGGACAACATTGTCCATGGCACCACGGGCTACGAGCAGCCGTTCATGGACGGCCTGGCGGCGCAGGCGCTGATCGAATACTATATGGATGCCAAGACCGGCAACCAGTCGGATTCCCGCATTCCGGTTGCGATCCAGGCGCTGGCCGACCACCTGTGGGCGACGGAATGGGTGCCGCGCGCGGGCAACAACGGCATGTTCATTTACAACCTTCTGACGGATCAGAACGGGGGGGAAAACGACGGGCAAGGCTCCGACTACCGCAATCTCAACCTGCTGATCGCGCCGATGTACGCGTGGCTATACCGCGAGACCGGCGCGATGATTTATCAGCAGGAGGGCGACGTGATCTGGGATTCCGGCGTGACGGACCCGGCGGGCAATGGCATTGGCTGGAGCGGCAAGAACTTCAGCCAGCAGTACCGCTGGAGCTTTGAGTACGTAGAGTGGCGCAGCGGCCAGTAGACGCGCCGCTTACCCAACTGGGGGCGGGCCGGCTCGCTCGGTTCCGCGGCTTTTCGCCCTGCTGTGAGGGCGCAGGGCGAGGCTCGGGCCGCGCCGGCGTGTTTGCCCGGGGGCGCTCGCTTGGACGCTCGCCCATTCCGAATATCGCAGTCCTGGGCGGCGATTGTGCCCACGGTGCCAAGCGGTGCGCCCCCCGCGACTTGACGCCGCGCAAGCGCGCGCGTCACCATTGCCCCATACAGGGTGGTTGGCAGAGGCGGCGCACCATTTATGAGACAGGTTCCAGCGTTGTTGTTGCTGCTGGTTGCGTGCATGCTGGCCCCGGTGGTCCGCCACAATGTTGGCGCGGGCCCCAGCGCGGCTGCGCCGCGCGCCCCGCTTATGCTCGCGTCGGGTTGGGGGCCCTTGGCC
>JBOGKQ010000027.1:0-40364 GCA_050747905.1 Terriglobales bacterium
CGGGCGACAACGTGGCGCTGACGGTGGAGCTGATCACGCCGGTGGCGATGGAGAAGGGCCTGCGCTTCGCCATCCGCGAGGGCGGCCGCACCGTGGGCGCCGGTACCATTACCGAGATTCTGCAATAGACGAGGGAGATATGGCCAAGGAACGCATCCGCATCCGCCTCAAGGCATACGATTACCGCGTGCTCGACTCCTCTACCCACGAGATCGTGGACACGGCGCGCCGTACCGGCGCCGAAATTGCCGGCCCCATTCCTCTGCCCACGGTGATCAACCGCTACACCGTGCTGCGCTCGCCCCACGTGGACAAGAAAAGCCGCGAGCAGTTCGAAATGCGCACCCACAAGCGCCTGCTCGATCTGCTCGAGCCCACCCAGCAGACCATGGACGCGCTCATGAAGCTCGACCTGCCCGCGGGCGTGGACGTGGAAATCAAGGCGTTTTCCCAGGAACGGTAACGAATCATGGTGAACGGAATCCTAGGCAAGAAAATCGGCATGAGCGAGGCCTACTCGGCTCAGGGCGAGCGCGTGCCGGTGACCCTCATCCAGGCGGGTCCCTGCGTCGTGGTGCAGCGAAAAACCAGGGAACACGACGGCTATGAGGCCGCCCAGTTGGGCCTGATCGAGTTCACCAAGGCAACCCGGCTGTCCAAGGCTGAGCTGCAGCGTTTCGAGGCCCACAACCTGCCCCCGTGCCGCTTTCTGCGCGAGGTGGGGGTGAGCGGCACGGGTGAGGACGGCGCCAAGGTCGGTGACCAGGTGCTGGCGGAAATGTTCAAGGAGCGCGACTGGCTGGACGTGGTCGGGGTGAGCAAGGGCCACGGCTTTGCGGGGGTGCTCAAACGCCACCACTTCCGCGGCGGCGCCGCCTCCCACGGCTCCATGTTCCACCGGGCTCCGGGTTCGATCGGCGCCAGCGCGTTTCCCTCGCGCGTGCTCAAGGGCATGCGTGCGGCCGGCCATATGGGCCACGCGCGCGTGACCACCCGCAACCTGCAAGTGGTGGCCGTGGATACCGATGACAACGTGCTGGCCGTGCGCGGCGCCGTACCCGGCCCCAACGGCGGCTACCTGGTGATCCGCCGCGCCGTGCAGCCGCCCCGCCAGCGCCGCGGCTTTGCCGGCCTCGCCAACACCAACCCGCTCAAGGCTTCCAAGAGGAAATGACCCATGGCCGCCATTGACGTCAAGAACCTGAACAACGAGACCGTGGGCAGGCTGGAGCTGGCCGATGAAGTCTTCGCGGCCCCGGTCAACGAGGAGCTGCTCTGGGAGGCGGTGCGCCACTATGGCGCCGCCCAGCGCGCCGGCACCCACAAGACCAAGGGCCGTGCCGAAGTGAGCGGCAGCGGCAAAAAACTGTGGAAGCAGAAGGGCACGGGCCGCGCCCGCGTGGGTAGCATCCGCACGCCTCTGTGGCGCCATGGCGGCACCGTGCACGGCCCCCAACCGCGCAGCTACGCCTGGACCATGCCCCGCAAGAAACTGGCCAGCGCGCTGCGCTCCGCGCTGGCCGCCAAGCTCCGCGATGCCGAGCTCACCGTGGTGGACAGTTTCGAGCTGCCCGAGGCTAAAACCAAGCTCCTGCGCGCCGCCCTCGTTCGCCTGCAGGCGCAATCCTCCGCCCTGCTGGTGGATGTGAAGCCGGCCGAGGCACTGGAGCGCAGCGCCCGCAACCTCGCTCAAGTCGAGCTCCGCTCCGTCCACGAGGTCCATCCTTACCACCTGCTACGCTACCAGCGCATCGTGCTGACACAGCCCGCGATTGAAAAACTCCAGGCGGCCGCCCGCTCCCGCAAGAAGGCGCAACTGGCATGAGAACCCGATTTGAAGTCATCAAGCGGCCGATTATCACCGAGAAAGGCCTGGGGGTGAAGGAGAAACTGCACGCGCTGGTGTTCGAGGTGAATCCCCACGCCAGTAAGGTCGAGATCCGCGAAGCCGTGCAGGCCATCTTCAAGGTGCGGGTGGCCAGCGTGCGCACCGCTCGGCAGCACGGCAAGGAACGCCGCCGCGGCCTGATCATCGGCCACCGCCCGGATTGGAAAAAGGCCTACGTCACCCTGCGCGCGGGCGAAACCATGCCCGAGTACGTGGAGAACGTCTAATGCCCATCAAGACCTTCCGTCCCACCACGCCTACCCGCCGCTACCAGTCCGTGGTGGTGAGCGACGAGATTTCACGCTCCACGCCGTACAAGCCCTTGCTGGAGCCGTTGCGCCGCACCGGCGGCCGCCGCAGCTCCGGCGACACCACCATCTGGCACCGGGGTGGCGGCCACAAGCGCATGTACCGGGTGATTGATTTCAAGCGCGACAAGGCGGGCGTGCCCGCCGAGGTGGAATCGGTCGAGTACGACCCCAACCGCAGCGCCCACATCGCCCTGCTCAAGTATCGTGACGGCGAGCGCCGCTACATCCTGCAGCCGGCCGGCCTCAAAGTGGGCATGCACGTAGCCAGCGGCCCCGAAGTCGACATTCTGCTTGGCAACGCCCTGCCCCTGCGCAACATTCCGCCAGGCACCGCCGTCCACAACGTCGAGCTGCGCCCCGGCAAGGGAGGGCAGATGGTGCGCGCCGCCGGCGGCAGCGCCCAGCTGATCTCCAAGGAAGGTGCCTACGCCCTGCTCAAGCTGCCCAGCGGGGAAACCCGCCGCGTGCTGGCCGATTGCATGGCCACCATCGGGACGCTCGGCAATGTCGAGCACGAGGGCCGCACTCTGGGCAAGGCCGGGCGCACCCGCTGGCTGGGCCGCCGCCCCGTCAACCGCGGCGTCAGTATGAACCCCGTAGACCATCCCCATGGCGGCGGCGAGGGCAAAACCAGCGGCGGCCGCCATCCCGTCACCCCTTGGGGCCAGCCCACCCGCGGCTACAAGACCCGCAACAACAAACGCACCGACCGCTGGATCGTCAACCGGCGTCAGAAGAGGAAGTAAGCTGCCATGGCCCGCTCGATTAAAAAAGGCCCCTTTGTGGACAAGTACCTGGAAGAGCGCATCGCCGAGTTGAACCGGCGCAACGAGAAAAAGGTGTATAAAACCTGGTCGCGCCGCTCGACCGTGCTGCCCGAGTTCGTGGGCCACACCGTCGCCGTGCACAATGGCAAGAAGTTCATTCCCGTCTACCTCACCGAGAACATGGTGGGGCACAAGCTGGGCGAGTTTTCTCCAACGCGTACCTTCAAGGGCCACTCGGTGAAGGTGGCGGCGGAAAAAACCGCCGCGCCGGCCCCTCGCTGATCCCCTATGCCGGAAGCCAAAGCCATCGCCCGTTTCCTCCGCGTCTCGCCCCAGAAGGCGCGCCTGGTTGTGGATCTGATCCGCGGCCTGCGCGCCGAGGAGGCGCTGCACCGGCTGCACTTCACCCGCAAGCGCATTGCCACCGACATCGCCAAGCTGCTGCAATCGGCCATCGCCAACGCCACCGACCGCGGCGATCTGGACGTGGATTCGCTCTACGTCACCCGCGCCTTCGTCAATGAAGGTCCGCGCCAGAAGCGCATCCGCCCCGCTCCCATGGGCCGGGCCTACCGCTATCAGCGCCGCAGTTCGCACATTGAAATCCATGTCGGCGAGCGCGCCTCGGCCGCCGCGCTCACCCGCCGCGTGCAAGCCCCCGCGTCGGCGCCTGCTCCTGCGCCCGTGAAGAGAACCCCCGCCCCCCGCAAACCGGCAGCGAAGAAGAAGCCTGCGGCGGGCAAGAAATCTGCCGCCGCGAAAAAGCTCGCTCCCAAAAAGAAAACGCCGGCCCGGAAGCCTAAGAAAGGCGGAGAGTAACCATGGGTCAAAAAGTTCATCCTTACGGATTCCGCCTGGGCTTCGTCAAGCCCTGGAAAAGCCAGTGGTTCGCCACCCGCGACTACGCCAAGCTGCTGCTCGAGGATGTGCGCCTGCGCGATAAGCTCAAACAGCGCCTGCGGGCCGCCGGCGTCAGCTCGCTGGAAATCACGCGGCCGGGCAATAAGCTGCGCATCATCATTCACACCTCCCGCCCCGGCATCATCATCGGCCGCAAGGGCAGCGAAATTGAAAAACTGAAGGCGGAGCTGCAAAAGGAAACCAGCCGCGAGGTCTTTGTGGACATCCAGGAGGTCCACAAGCCCGAGCTCGACGCGCAACTGGTGGCCGAATCCATCGCCCTGCAGCTCGAAAAACGCGTGGCCTTCCGCCGCGCCATGCGCAAGGCCGTGGATAGCGCCGTGCGCTTCGGGTGCAAGGGCATCAAAGTGCGCGTCTCGGGGCGGCTCAACGGCGCCGAAATCGCGCGTTCGGAATGGTATCTGCAGGGCCGGCTCCCGCTGCACACCATGCGGGCCGACATTGACTACGGCGTCGCCGAGGCCCACACCGCCTATGGCGTCATCGGCGTCAAAGCCTGGACGTACAAAGGCGAGATCCTCCCCCAGAAACGCCGCGCCTCCTCGGGAGCGTTTTAACTGGCGACTTGTAACTGGTAACTGTCTTATGTTGATGCCCAAAAAAGTGAAGTTCCGGAAGCAACACCGCGGCCGCATGTGCGGCAAGGCGTGGAGCGGGGGCGCGCTCGCCTTCGGCGACTTCGGCCTGAAGGTGATGGAGCCGGGCTGGGTCACCGACCGTCAGATCGAGGCCAGCCGGGTGGCCATGACGCGCTTCGTCAAGCGCGGCGGCAAGGTTTGGGTGCGCGTGTTTCCCGATAAGCCGGTGACCAAAAAGCCGGCCGAAACCCGTATGGGCAAGGGCAAGGGTGCCCCCGATCACTGGGTGGCCGTGGTCAAGCCGGGCCGTATCCTGTTCGAGATGGAAGGCGTGCCCATCGCCCAGGCCCAGGAAGCCATGCGCCTGGCCTCGCACAAACTGGCCCTGGCGACGCGGTTCGTCCACCGCGGAGAGGAAGTATGAAGAACAATCCCATGGAGCGGCTGCGCCAGATGGGTCCCCAGGAGCTCGATGCCCGCGAGGCCGATCTGCGCGATCAGCTCTTCCGCATGCGCTTCCAGTTGTCCACCGGCCAGGCCGAGAGCATTAAGAAGCTGCGGCAGACGCGGCGCGACATCGCCCGCGTAAAAACGCTCAAAACTCAGCACGCCCGCGCCGCCGCCGCCGAACCAGGAGAAGGCCAATGACCGCCCCTGAACATTTGCGCTCCGCCCGCCGCAATGAAAAAGTCGGCGCGGTGGTGTCCACCAAAATGGCCAAAACCGTCGTCGTCGAAGTGATGCTGCGCAGCGCCCATGCGCTCTATCGTCGCGGCGTATCCCGCCATCACCGCTTCTATGCCCACGATGAAAAAGGCGAGTGCCGCGTGGGTGATGTGGTGCGTATCCAGGAAACCCGCCCCCTGAGCAAACTCAAGCGCTGGCGCCTGATCGCAGTGTTGCGCCACGCCACCGCCGCACCCACCACCGAGGAAGTGACGCGCGCCGTGGGCGCAGGGGAAATCGAGCGCGACACCAGGCGCCGCCAGCCCAAGCCCGACGCCGCCGCGGACACGGAGGCGCCGCCCCAGGCCTGAGCCCGGGCGACTAAGGAGATCGTTATGGTGCAGATGCGCACAATCCTGGCGGTGGCCGACAATAGCGGCGCCCGCAAACTTCAGGTCATCCTGCCGGTCGGCGGTGCCACGGGGCTGCACGCCGGTCTCGGCGACGTCGTCACCGCCTCCGTCAAGGAGGCCGCTCCCGACGGGCAGGCCAAGAAGGGCACCGTCGTGCGCGTCGTCATCGTCCGCACCCGCAAGGAAACCCGGCGCCGCGATGGCACCTACATCCGCTTCGACCAGAATGCCGGCGTGCTCATCAATGAGACCGGCGAGCCGGTGGGCACGCGCGTGTTCGGCCCCGTGGCGCGCGAGCTGCGCGAAAGGAAGTTTCTGAAAATCGTCTCCCTCGCTCCGGAGGTGCTCTAGCGTCATGAATATCCGCAAAGACGACTTGGTCAAAATTATTGCTGGCCGCGACTTGGGCAAACAGGGTAAAGTGCTGCGCGCCTTCCCGGACGAGCGCCGGGTGCTGGTGGAGCGCGTGATGATGGTCAAGCGCCACACCCGACCCAATCCCGATCACCAGATTAAGGGCGGCATTGCCGAACACGAATCGCCCATCGCCGTGTCCAGCGTCATGCTCATTTGTCCCGAGTGCGGTCCGGTGAAGGTGAAACGCCTCCCGTCCACCGGCGGTCGCGCCGGCCGCCAGCGCGCCTGCAAGAAATGCGGGCGGGTGCTGGATAAGTAGCAGACAAGCCCAGTAGGAGACACGCCATGCCCCCGCGCCTGCAACAACGCTACGAACAAGACATCGCTCCCGCGCTCATGAAAGAGTTCGGCCTGAGCAACCGCATGGCCGTTCCCCGCCTGCACAAGGTGGTGGTCAACATGGGCGTGGGTCAGGCGACTCAGAACGCCAAGCTGATGGACACCGCGGTGGCCGAGCTGGGTGCCATCTGCGGTCAAAAGCCGGTAGTGACCAAGGCCCGCAAGAGCATTGCCGCTTTTAAGCTGCGTGAAGGCATGTCCGTGGGCTGCGCGGTTACGCTGCGCGGCGCCCGCATGTATGAGTTTGTGGACCGCCTGGTCAACGTGGTGCTGCCGCGGGTACGCGACTTCCGCGGGGTTTCGCCCAAAAGTTTCGACGGCCGCGGCAACTATACCCTCGGCCTGCAGGATCAGATCACGTTTCCTGAAATTGATTACGCCAAGGTGGACCTGCCCAATGGCATGAACGTCACCCTGGTCACCACGGCCCGCAACGACGAGCAGGCGCGCGCCCTGTTGCGGCATCTCGGCATGCCTTTCCGCGCCGCCTAGGAGGATTATGGCTACCACCGCCCGCATCGCTAAAAACCTCAAAAAGCCCAAGTACGCCATCCGCCTGCGCCACCGCTGCCAGTTGTGCGGCCGCCCGCGCGCCTACCTGCGCAAGTTCGGCCTGTGCCGCCTCTGCTTCCGCTCGCGTGCCCTGCGCGGCGAAGTCACCGGCGTCACCAAGTCCAGTTGGTAATTGTGAGGAGTTCCGCATGAGTTTGACCGATCCTGTCGCCGACCTGCTCACCCGCATCCGCAACGCTGTCCGTGCCCATCACGCCAAGGTGGACATGCCCAGCTCCAAGCTCAAGATGGAGATCGTCCGCATCCTGCAGAGCGAGGGGTATGTGGGCGAATACAAGCTCAACCAGGAGCAGGGCCATCCCACCCTGCAGTTGCTGCTCAAGTACGGTCCTAACGACCAGCCCGTGATCAGCAACTTGCGCCGCGTTTCTCAGCCCGGCTGCCGCGTCTACGTCGGTACCCGCCAGATCCGTCCGGTGTTGGGCGGGCTCGGCATCAGCATCCTGTCCACCCCCCGCGGGGTCATGACCGGCCGCGAGGCGCGCAAGCAGCGCGTCGGCGGCGAACTTTTGTGCGAGGTCTGGTAACCCCATGTCCCGAGTCGGCCACAAACCCATTCCCCTGCCCGCCGGCGTGCAGGTCAGCCTGCATCCTGGCCGCGTCGAGGCCAAGGGCCCCAAAGGTTCCCTCGCCGTCTCCCTGCCTGCCGGCATCCGTTTCCAGCAGGTCCAATCCGAGCTGCTGGCCGAGCGCCAGGGTGATCATCTGGTCGCTCTTCACGGCCTCGCCCGCAGCCTCGTCGCCAACGCTGTGCAGGGCGTCAGCCAGGGCTTCCAAAAGGACCTCGACATTGTGGGCGTAGGCTACCGCGCCGAGCTCAAGGGCAAGGAAACCCTGGTCCTCAGCCTTGGGTTCAGCCACCTGATCGAATACCGCATCCCCCCCGGCATCGCCATCGCCGTCGATGCCAAGCAAACCCATCTCGCCGTCACCGGTGCCGACCGCCAGTTGGTGGGCCAGGTTGCCGCCGAGTTGCGCCGTCAGCGCCCTCCTGATCCCTACAAGAACAAGGGCGTGCGCTACACCGGCGAACACCTCAAGAAGAAGGAAGGCAAGACCGGGGCCAAATAGGAACTGCCATGATCGAACTTAGCGCCAAAAATCAGCGCCGCCGCGTTCGCCACGGGCGCTCCCGCCGCCATCTCGCCGGCACCGCTCAGCGCCCGCGCCTGAGCGTGTACCGCTCCCTGCAACATATCTACGCCCAGGTCATTGACGACGAACGCGGCGCTACCCTCGCCGCCGCCAGCAGCCAGACCCTCGATCTGAAACCCGGTGACAACCGGGCCGCCGCCGAGGCTGTTGGTCGCGCTCTCGCCGCCCGCGCTCTGGAACACGGCATCACCGCAGTCGTGTTCGATCGCGGCGGCTATCCCTACCACGGCCGCGTGCAGGCCTTGGCCGAGGCCGCCCGTGCCGCCGGGCTCAATTTTTAAAAGGAACTGCCGATGCCCGTCCTCAAAACCCGCCTTAATCCCGATCAATATCAGCTCAAGGATCAGGTTGTCTCCATCAACCGCGTCACCAAGGTCGTCAAGGGTGGCAAGAATCTCTCCTTTGCCGCTCTGGTCGTCGTCGGCGATCCCGGCGCCAGCGTCGTGGGCTACGGGAGCGGCAAGAGCAAGGAAGTCCCCAGCGCCATCCGCAAGGGGATTGAAGCGGCCAAGAAAAACCTGGTGCGCATCCACCGCCTGGAAACCACCATTCCCCACGCCGTGCGGGGCCGCTACGGCAGCGGCCGGGTGCTGCTCAAGCCCGCCCCTGCCGGCACCGGCGTCATTGCCGGTGGTGCCGTGCGCGCCGTGATGGAATCGGCGGGGGTGGCCAACGTGCTGACCAAGAGCATCGGCACCACCAATCCCCACAACGTGATCAAAGCCACCTTTGCCGCCCTCATCCAGCTGCGCGACAAACAGCAGGTCGCCAGCCTGCGCGGCAAATCTGTCGAGGAGCTCTAGGCCCCATGCCCGCCACCATCCGCATCCAGTACTACCGCAGCGCCATCGGCCGTTCCTGGCGCCAGAAAGCCATTGTCCGCGGCCTCGGCCTTACCAAACTGCAGCAAGTGGTCGAGCGTCCCGACACCCCCAGCTTCCGCGGTATGGTGGCCAAAACCCCCCACCTGCTGCGCATTGTGCCGCCCGCGCAGAAGGGAAAGTAAATGAACCTCAGCCAAATCCGCAAACCCAAAGGCGCCACCCATCCGCGCAAGCGCGTCGGCCGCGGCATGGGTTCGGGCCACGGCAAGACCTCCACCCGCGGCCACAAAGGGCAGCGCTCGCGCTCCGGCCACCGGCTACTGCGCGGCTTCGAGGGTGGCCAGATGCCCATCCACCGCCGCCTGCCCAAGCGCGGCTTCCATAACCTGTTTACCAAGCGCTGGGCCATCGTCAATCTCGACCAGATCGCGCCTTTGGGCGTGGCCGAGGTTTCCCCTGAGTTGCTGCTGCGCCGCGGGCTCATCCGTCACGTCTATGATGGGGTTAAAATTCTAGGACGGGGCGATCTCGCCGGCGCGGTCACCATCAGCGCCCACGCGTTCACCGCTTCCGCGATTACCAAAATCGAGGCCTGCGGCGGCAAGGCTGTCCGCTTGGCCTGACCACTCGGAATCGCTGACGTTTATGGCGTTTGAATCTTTTACCAATATCTTCAGGGTGGCCGATCTGCGTAAGCGGATTCTGTTCACCTTCTTCATTCTGTTTGTCTTCCGCATCGGCTCCCATATCCCCACCCCCGGGATCAACACCGCCCTGCTGGAGCAATTCTTTAAACAGAACGCCGGCACCCTGCTCGGCTACATCAACATGTTCAGCGGCGGCAACTTCAGCCAGATGACGGTGTTCGCGCTGGGCATCATGCCCTATATCACCGCCGCCATCATCCTCGAGCTGATGACCGTGGTCTGGCCTTACCTTGAAAAGCTGCAGAAGGAGGGCGAGCTCGGCCGCCGCAAGATCACGCAGTACACTCGCTGGCTGACGCTGTTTTTGTCCTTCTTTCAGTCGCTCGGCATCGCCTACACGCTGCAGAAAAACACCTTCAACGGCGCTGGCTTCGTCCTCAGTCCCGGCATCGGCTTCATCGCCATGACCGTGCTCACCCTCACCACCGGTTCGATCTTCGTCATGTGGCTGGGTGAGCAGATCACCGACCGCGGCGTCGGGAACGGCATGTCGCTGTTGATCTTCGCCGGCATCGTCGTCGGCCTTCCCTCCGCCATCGGCGATTTGTGGACCAAGGTCCAGACCAACACCTGGGGGCCGTTCACCGTCCCCGGCATGATCCTGCTTCTGGGTTTCATGCTGGCGGTCATCGGCTTCATCGTCTGGGTCGAGCGCAGCGAGCGCCGCATCCCGGTGCAGTACGCCAAGCGCGTGGTGGGCCGCAAGCTCATGGGCGGCCAGTCCACTCACCTGCCCATCCGCGTCAACAGCGGCGGCGTCATGCCGGTCATCTTCGCGGCTTCGATTCTGACCTTCCCGGGCACCGCCTCCATGCTGCCAATGATCAAAAACAGCAAGGTCTTTGGTCCCATGTTTTCGGCGATGGCTTACCCCAAACCGCTTTACAGCCTCATCTACGTTGTCGCCATCATCTTCTTCGCCTATTTCTACGTCTCCATCATCTTCAACCCCGTCGAAGTAGCCGACAACATGCGCAAGTACGGCGGTTTCATTCCCGGTATCCGCCCCGGTCGCCATACCTCCGAGTACATCAACAACATTCTCACCCGCGTCACCTTGGTGGGCGCGATCTATCTGGTTCTGGTCTCGTTGGTGCCGCAGTTTCTGCTTTCCGGTACGGCGCTGCAAAACCTGCCCGGAGCCTTGGGGTCGTGGTTCGGGACCTTCCCAACCTGGTTCCTCAACGGGCTAGGGGTGAACTTCTACTTTGGTGGCACCTCGCTGTTGATCGTGGTGGGCGTCGCCATGGACACCGTGCAGCAGGTCGAGGCCCAACTGATCATGCGCCACTACGAGGGCTTTACGGCGCGCTCCAGCCGGATTCGAGGTCGCCGTTCCTACTGGGCATGACACCGCCGCCCGCAACCCCCGCTCGGATGAGGCTACCCCCCATTCTATTGCTGGGCGTGCCCGGCGCCGGCAAGGGAACCCAAGCCAAGCGATTGGTTGCCCGCTACCACATTCCTCAGCTCTCCACCGGCGACATGTTTCGTGAAATTGTCCAGTCGGGTTCTGAGGTCGGCGAGCGCTTGCATGCCACGATGCAGAAGGGTGATTTGGTTGCCGACGATCTGGTTTGCCAGGTGGTGCGCGAGCGGCTCTGCCGTCCGGACTGTGCCGATGGCTACATTTTGGACGGGTTTCCCCGCACCGTGGCCCAGGCGGAATGGTATACAGCCTTTCTGGCCTCGACCGGCGCGGGCAGGCCAGAGCCGCTTGTGATCTACCTGACGGTCGGCTATAATGATCTGTACCGCCGTCTGCTGGGACGGAGGAGCTGCCCGAAGTGTGGGCGTATCTATAACGATTTCACCCAGCTCCCCCGCCAAGCGGGCCTGTGTGACCTCGACCAGACGCCTCTGGTGCAGCGCAAGGACGACGACCCCGCCGTCATTCGCGAGCGCCTGAGCGCCTACGAGGAGCAGACCCTGCCGCTGGTGAATTTTTTCCGCAGCCGCGGATGCCTGCTGGAAACGAGCGGCACCGAGGCCGTCGACCGTGTGAGTGAACGTATTTTTGCCGCCATTGAGCAAAGCATGAGCTCCCCAAGCGTGGGAAACGAATTCGCATGATCGCGCGCCGCACCCAGACTGAGCTGGACAAGATGCGCCACTCCGGTCAGGTCCTGCACGAGATCCTGGCCCGTGTGCAAGCGGCGGTGCGTCCCGGCGCGACCACCTGGGATCTGGAGGCGGTCGCCGATGCGGTGCTGCGCGAACTGGGCGCCACCTCTGCGTTTCGTGGCTATCACGGCTACCCCTGCGTGCTCTGCGTGTCGGTCAACGAGCAGGTCATTCACGGCATTCCCAGCCGCAAGCGCACGCTGCAGGAGGGCGACTTGGTTTCCCTCGACTGCGGAGTGGTCGTGAACGGCTACTATGCCGATCACGCCGTCTCCCTGTTGGTCGCCTCAGAATCCAACGATCTGGCGCCGCGCCTGCAGTTGCTGGAAGTCACCCGCGCCGCTCTCGCCGCCGGCATCGATCAGGCGCGCGCCGGCAACCATCTGGGAGATATTTCCCAGGCGGTGCAGCGCCACGCCGAGGCTGCCGGCTATGGTATCGTGCGTGAGTTCGTCGGTCATGGGATCGGTACGCATCTGCATGAGGATCCGCAGGTGCCCAACTTTGGAACTGCCGGCTCCGGCCCCAAGCTGCGGGAGGGGATGGTGCTGGCTATCGAACCTATGTTCAACCTGGGCGCGCCGGGCGTCGAGGTACTGGCCGATGGCTGGACCGCGGTGACCTCCGACGGCCAGCCCTCGGCCCATTTCGAACACACCGTCGCCGTCACCGGCAACGGACCCTGGGTGTTAACCGGCGTCTGAAGGCGCCTTGCGAGGAGAATGAGCAAAGAAGACGCGATTGAGGTGATGGGTACCGTGGTCGAACCCCTGCCCAACGGCATGTTCAAGGTCGAATTGGAAAACCAGCTCCGGGTGCTCGCCCATATCAGCGGTAAGATTCGCAAAAACTACATCAAGATTCTTCCCGGCGACCGGGTCCAGATTGAGCTTTCGCCCTATGACCTCAAGCGCGGGCGCATTGTGTATCGCTACAAATAACAGGAAACTCAGCTATGAAAGTCCGGGCCTCCGTCAAGAAAATCTGCAGCAAATGCACGATCGTGCACCGCAAGGGCGTGGTGCGTGTGCTATGCGTCAACCCTAAACACAAGCAGCGTCAGGGCTGAGAAAGGGAACCTGCCATGGCACGTATTTCCGGAGTAGACCTGCCGCCGCGCAAGCGCGCCGAGATCGCTTTGACCCACATCTACGGCGTCGGCCGCTCGCGCGCCCACAAGATCCTGGCCCAGGCCAACGTGGACCCGGGCAGGAAAGTCGAGACGCTGAGCGAGGATGAGGTCAACCATATCCGTCAGGTCATCGAGGCCGAGGGGAACGTCGAAGGCGATCTACGCAAGGCGATTTCGATGAACGTCAAGCGCCTGATCGAGATCGGCTCCTACCGCGGACTGCGCCACCGCCGCAGCCTGCCCACCCGTGGCCAGCGCACCCACACCAATGCCCGCACCCGCAAGGGACCGCGCCGCGGCACCGTCGCCGCCAAGAAAAAGACCGCCGCCAAGACTTAGGACTGACTCCTTATGGCTAAAGCAACCAAAGCCGTCGCCGCCAAGGCGGCCAAACCCGCCGGCAAGAAAAAATCGTTCAAAAAGCGCGAGAAAAAGAACGTGCCTGCCGGTGTGGCCCACATTCAGGCCACCTTCAATAACACCTTGGTGACCATCGCCGCGCCCGACGGCAAAGTCGTCGCCTGGTCCAGCGCCGGCTCACTCGGTTTTCGCGGCTCCCGCAAGGGCACGCCGTTCGCCGCCGGCCAGGCGGCGCTGCGCGCCGCCAGCGGTGCCCGCGAGCAGGGCATGCGCACCGTCGAGGTGCGCGTGGTCGGCCCCGGCTCGGGCCGGGAAACCGCCATTCGTTCCCTCGCCACCGCCGGTCTTGAAGTCCGCTCCATCAAGGATGTCACCCCGATTCCCCACAACGGCTGCCGCCCCGCCAAGCGGCGCCGCGTCTAGGCGAGGTCTTCCACTATGGCTCGATATACTGGTCCCGTTTGCCGCCTGTGCCGCCGTGAGGGCATGAAGTTGTTCCTCAAGGGCGAGCGCTGTTTTTCCAGCAAGTGCGCCATTGAAAAGCGCAATACCCCTCCCGGTCAGCATGGCGCCGCCCGCCGTCCCAAAATTGTCGGCTACGGTCTGCAATTGCGGGAGAAGCAGAAGGCGCGCCGTATCTACGGCGTGCTCGAACGCCAGTTCCGCGGCTACTTCGAGCGCGCCAGCCGTCAGAGCGGCGTCACCGGCGAGCTGCTGCTGCGCCAGCTTGAGCTGCGCCTCGATGCCCTCACCCATCGCCTGGGTTTCGCGACCTCGCGCGCCCAGGCCCGCCAGCTGGTCCGCCACGGCCACATCCAAGTCAACGGGAAGCGCGTCACCATTCCCAGCTTCCAGCTCAAGGTGGGCGACACGGTCGCCGTGCGTGACAAAAGCCGCCCCTCCACCACCATCCTGTCCGCCCTTGAATTTCAGGGCCATGGCACCCTGGCGCCCTGGCTGGAGCTCAACCGCGAACAGATGTCGGGCCGGCTGCTCAGCCTTCCTCAACGCGTCGATCTCAACTTGCCGCTGCAAGAGCAGATGATCGTCGAACTCTATAGCAAGTAACGTCTTCATTTCCCCCAAGGTGAATCCCATGCCCGTTGCCTGGTCCGCAGAGGAGAAACACAGCATGCTCTGGAAAGGCTTTCAGAAGCCGAAGCGTCTCGCGGTTGATTCCGAAACCCTCACCGATCGGTACGGCAAGTTCACCGCTCAGCCGTTCGAGCGCGGCTTCGGCAACACCATCGGCAATGCGCTGCGTCGAGTCCTGCTGTCCTCGATTGAGGGGGGCGCGATCACCGCGGTGCGCATCGAAGGGGTGCTGCATGAGTTTCAGTCCATTCCCGGCGTGGTCGAGGATGCCACCGACATCATTCTCAATCTCAAGCAGATCCCTTTCCGCCTCAACGTGGACGGCCCCAAGCACATTTATCTGAAGGCGGACAAGCCGGGCGAGGTCACCAGCGGCATGCTGGAGACCGACAGTGACGTCGAGGTGCTCGACAAAAACGTTCACATCGCCACGGTGAGTGAGGGCGGTAGCCTGGACATGGATCTGCGCCTCAAGGTCGGGCGCGGCTATGTCTCCGCCGACCGCAACTTCGACGACGATCTGGCCGTCGGCTTCATCCCCGTGGACAGCGTCCACTCGCCCGTGCGCAAGGTCAACTACACCGTGGATGCGGCCCGGCTCGGCCAGACTACCGACTTCGACCGCCTGGTGATGGAGGTCTGGACCAATGCCGCTGTCAGTCCCACCGATGCGGTCGGCCTGGCCGCCAAGCTGCTCAAGGATCATATGAGCATCTTCGTCAACTTCGAGGAGGTGCCTGAAGGTGGCGAGTTCCTCGAAGGCCGCCAGTCGCAGTTGCGCAATGAGAACCTGAGCCGCTCGGTGGAGGAGCTGGAGCTCAGCGTCCGGAGCTACAACTGCCTGAAGAACGCCAACATCCAGACGATTGGCGAACTGATCCAAAAGAGCGAGAACGAAATGCTTAAAACCAAGAACTTCGGCCGCAAATCGCTCAACGAGATCAAGGAAATCCTCGCCCAAATGGGTCTGTCGCTGGGCATGCGCATTGATAACGAGGGTAACGCCGTAGCTGATGCGGAAGGCGAGTAACCAGCATGCGACACCTCAACGCCGGGAAAAAACTGGGCCGCAACACCTCCCACCGCCGCGCCCTGCTGCGCAACCTCGTCACCTCGCTGGTGCTGGAAGAGCGCATTGAAACCACGGTGCCCAAGGCCAAAGCTATCCGCCCGCTGGCCGAGCACATGGTGACCCTCGGAAAGCGTGGCTCCCTGCACGCCCGCCGTCAGGCGGCCAGCTACCTGCTGGATGCGCAGGCCGTGGTCAAGCTGTTTGACCAACTCGCGGCGCGCTTTGGCGATCGCGCCGGCGGGTACACCCGGATCGTCAAGACCGGCTTCCGCCGGGGCGACAACGCTGCGCTTGCCTATATCGAATTCCTCGGGAGCGAGGGCATGCAGGCCGCTAAACGCAAGCGCCGCTCCGAGCGCCTGGAACGCAAGGCCGTGGCACAGAAGAAGGCCACCGAGGAGATGGGCCGGAAAAAAGAAAAAGAAGCGGAGTAGTCAACCGGCGCAGCGCGCCACTACAATAGGGATTGCCCCAGGTGCGCTCTACTACGTCCAGATTTCTCCGCGGTGCGCCCCTACTCCTGCTGGCGTTTGCCGCCGCCTGCGGCAGTCGTCCCGTACCCCTGCCGCCAGCCGTCCCGCTGCGCTCGGCGACGCTTGCCCAACTGGTCTCCAGTTTCAACCGCAACGCCAGTGCCATTCAGACGATGTCGCTGAAGCTGAATCTTTCCGCCAGGGCCGGCAAGAACAAGGTGCCAAAGATGGCGGCGTTCCTGCTGATCCGCAAACCCGGCGAAATCCGGCTCTGGGCCACCATGACCTTGGTGGGTAAGCTGTTCGATATGGCCTCCAATGGCCAGCGCTTCGAGCTTCTCCTGCCTACCCGCAATCAATTCTTCGTGGGCCGCAATAACGTGATTCCTGCCAAGGTGAGCAACCCGCTGGAGAAAATCCGCCCCCAGGTTATCTTGAAGGCGCTGCTCATCAACCCGATTCTGCCCTCCACCACGGTGGCCCTTGATCCCGGTGCGCCCGCCGGAACCTACCGGGTGCTGGTGCTAGCCCCTGACGGGGACGGCGAGCAACGCGTGGTGCGCCGGATTACCTTCAGCCGCTATGACCTGCTGCCGCATCGCCAGGAAATCTATGACGGCGATGGAATTCATCTTACCCAGGCCACCTACAGCGAATTCGCCACCCGCAACAACCTTCCCATCCCCACCGATATCACCATCGAGCGCCCGGTCGAGGGGTATTCGCTGCACCTGCAGCTGCTGGCGACCGGCATCGTCCTCAACCAACCCTTCAACGCTCCCGACATCTTTCAGCTCACGCCGCCTAAGGGTGCGGCGGTCATCACCCTGGGTGATCCGCCCAAATAGCGCCCATAGCGCGACGCCAGCCTGACAAAACGCGCCTGCTCAGGCGGCGCGGTTCGGGTTGCGGCCAGCAGACAGAATCCAGTGCGGAAGGCGGCGTATGCCAGCCGGTGCCACGCCAGCCGCGGCGCCAGGGCCGCCGCGGTTTCCCCGCTGGCGCGCGCATACGCCGCCCGCACCGCCTGGCCCGCGCACGGTCCCAATTCGATCTCCAGCCCCGCCAGATCCCAGGCGATGTCGGCCGGACCGGGGAAAAACGGATCGTCGCCGTGATCGGTGCCATCGAACTTGACGTAGCCTCGGCGCGTGAGGCCCCACTCCCAGGCCAGCATCCGGCCGTCCAGACTGATCCATGATCCCGCCGGCGCCTCCGGCGGAGCCTCCCGGCCCACCAGCCGCTCCAGATTCTGGCTCAGCATTTCCCGCAGTGCGGATGAGGGCGGTTGCGGCCCTCCCAGTCGCCACTCCGCGGCCACCCACGCCATATAGCGTCCGGCAAACTCGCACCAGCCTGGCGCGGGCAGGCGCAGCGGCCGCGTCCGCTCGCGGCAATAGTGGATCCAGCCGTGTCCGCATCCGCCCTCCGCCAGGCGCGGGCCCCAGCCCGCGCGGTCCAGGGCCCGCGCGCGCGCCAGCGTAGCCTCGCCGTAGCCGCCAAGGCCAGCAAACTTGGCCAGCGTTCGCCCGCCTTCACACAGGAACTTTCTCCGTTCATGCTGCCCCCAAACCGCGACCCCGGTGTGCCGCCCCAGTGCTTGGCGCCACTGCCCGGCGCTGATCTCGCGCACGGCGCCGGCCGGGGCTGGCAGGGGCGCGGCGGCGTAGACGCGCCATTGGTGCCAGTGCTGCGCCGCATAGGGATTGCTCAGCTCTGCGCTTTGCCGCGCATCCGGCGCCCACTGCGCCAGAAGGGCAATCCGCTGGAGCCCGATGCCCAACGCCCGCAACCCGCGCACCGAGCCGCCGAAACTCGATCCGCTCAAACCCGGCCCCTCGTCTACGATCACGAAGGCACCCTGCCAGCGCGCCAACGACGCTCGCAGCCTGGCCCCCAGCTCCAACTTTCGGTCCTGCGGCGCACCGGAAGGCCGCAGTGTGCTCACGCGAGTGGGGCAACCGGAGGCGCTGAGCGCCGCTGCCACCACGGGCGCCAGCACGCTCCCCATCGAGCGCAACCCCAGCACCCAGACGGCGCCAGGGGTCTGGTCGCGCAGCCATCGCCGCGCGGCCACCGCGTATCCGGCTGGCTCGAGCGCGTAGAAGCGGATGCCCTCAAGTGCCGCCAGCCGCCCCGGCGAGGGTGGCGCCGGCAGGCTGGCGGCGGCGTTGAGGGTCTCCGCATCCGGCCGTGGCCGCTGCCCCAGGTAGAACTGCGCCGTGGCCAGCGTCAGCTGTCGCAACCCTGCCGTCGCCCCGCCCGCATCCGCGCAGGAACACTCCAGCCGCGCCGCCGCCAGCAATGCGTCCAGACCGGAACCGTGTTGGACGGATTGCCGACACTCCGTCCACAGCGTCGCCATGCTGGTCATTTCCGGTGCGTGCCGGAAGACGCACGGTGCGTTCTGCTCTAGAATAAGGGGCGGTACACCTCTCATTCCCAATTCAGGAGACCCTTGTGGCTACGCCCAATCCCGCCCGTCCGGAAACTTCCCACCTCGGTAAATCGTTCCACTTCAAAGGCGACATCGTCGGCACCGAAGACATCTATATAGATGGTGAGGTCGAGGGTACGATTCAGTTGCCTAACCAAATTGTGACCATCGGTCCCAACGGCAGCGTCAACGCTGATATTCAGGCACGGGAGTTAATCGTGCACGGCAAGGTGAAGGGCAACGCCAAAGCGCAGGACCGGATCGAAGTGGGACGCAGCGGTTCGGTACTCGGGGACATGGCCATGGCCCGCATCTCCATTCAGGACGGCGCCTTTATTCAGGGACGAGTCGATATCCGCGTCGCCGGCGCCGCCGCCGCGCAAACCTCGGTCCCGCCGCCCCCTGCGGCGGCAGCACCCGCAGCTAGCGGCGGCTCCAATCCTCTCCAAGGTAAGCTGCTCGATCGCCGCGTCTGAGCCATGCTCGAGAAGGTTCGCCACATCTTCCAGCCTGACGCGGTGCCCTTGCGCGCTGCCGCAGCGGTCGGCCCCATGGCGCCCCCCAACGTGTCTGGCGTGCTCCGCCACAGCAACGGTTTGCGCGAGTTGCTCAACGGTTGGGACAAGGTCGTAGGCCGCCGCGTGCTTGATCTGGGCTGCACCTCCAGCTTCAATCTCTGCTACTTTACCGATCGCGATCACAGCGTCTACAGTGACGACTTGCTACATGAATGCGACCAGCCCCGCTACCAACTGGCCGCCGACGCGGGCCCCCAGTTCGATGCCACCCATTGGCTGTGCGATAACTTGCAGTTCAGCCACGAACGCTTCGATGCCGTCCTGCTCTGGGATCTGGTGGACTACATACCCGAACCGCTGGTCAAGCCGCTCATCGAACGTCTCACGGCCATTCTGCGCCCCGGCGGCACCATCCTCGCCTACTTTCATACCCGCGATGCCGGGCCCGAGGCGCCGTTTTTCCGCTACCACATCCACGACGGCGAAACCCTCGAACTCCGCCCCGGCGCCCACCATCGCCTGCTGCGCATTTTCAACAACCGCCACGTCGAGAATCTATTTCACGGCTATCGCTCGATCAAGTTCTTCCTCGCGCGCGACAACCTGCGCGAAGTGCTGGCGGTCAAGTAGCTCCAATGTTGGCGCGGGCCCCAGCGCGGCAGCTTCGCCCTGCTGGAGCTACGCAGGGCGAATTGCGCCGCGCGCCCCGCGAGCTGCGGGAGGGAAGGGTGGCTGCAGAGCGCTCCGCAACCACCCTGGAGGGATGAGGTGAACGGCGTCCTCGCCCCCTGCAAGAAAAGCAAGCGAGGATACTTCTCTGGATGCCCCGCTGCTCGCCGCCACTGCCCGCCGCCGTCCAAACACGTTGGCTGCCGTTTCAATTCGGAACCGGCGCAAACGGAATACCACGCCGACAACTTCCTGGGCATGCTGCAGCTCGGCTGCAACTTGATCCTGCTGAGGCATTGATGACGCTCGTGCACTATCGGACAGGTTCTGGAGCAATGCGGCTGGACAAATGGCTGTGGGTGGCGCGCTTTTTCAAAACAAGAGCGCTCGCCGCCCGCGCCTGCGATCTGGGTCGCGTCGCCGTAGCCGGACAGCCCGCCAAGCCGGCACGCGAGTTGCGCGGTGGCGAGCAGTTGCACATCGTCACCGAGGGCGGAGATTTTGAGGTCACGGTGCTGGCCTTGAGCGAAGTGCGCGGCCCCGCCCGCACTGCCCAAACCCTGTATCAGGAGTCTGATGCCAGCCGCGCGGCGCGCCAGCGTGCGCAGGCCGAGCACCATGCCCAGTTTGCCGGCGCCTCGGCTCCCGCAGGCCGCCCCGGAAAGCGCGACCGCCGGCGCATCCGCCAGTTTCGCGGCGAGGAGAAATGAGCGCTGGGGCCCGCGCCAACCTCGCCCATGCCGCCCGAGCCGAGCCGAGCTTCAATCCGGTACGGCCCTGCCGGTTCCCGCCGCGAGAGACATGGCACTACAATAGCAAGGTTATGCGGTCTTCGATCGGCCTGTTTCGATGCGCGGCGGTGGCGCTGCTGGCGGCCGCCTCCGCCCTGGCGCAGGTGCCGCGGTTCGCCTTCACGGTAACCCCGCAGTCGGGGTTGCACAAGTTCGACGTGAGCCTGCGCTGCACCGGCCTCGACCGCGCGGTGGAGGAGTTCGAAATGCCGGCCTGGATGCCCGGCTACTACCGCATCATGGACTACGCCCGCCTGGTCTCGAATTTCCGCGTCCAGGATGGCGCCGGCCGCGCACTCGGCTGGGAGCAGGTGACGCCGCACACCTGGCGCGTGGTCAGTGGGCACGCGCCCGTGGTGGTGGTCAGCTACGAAGTGGCGCCGTCGCGGCCCTTCGTCGCCGACAACTCGCTCGATGCCGCGGGCGCTTTCATTGCCCCGCCGGGCATGTTCGTGTACCTTCCTGACCAACTGGCGCGCGCGGTCACGGTCACCATCCAGATGCCGCCGGCGTGGCACCGCATCGCCTCCGGCCTGGCGCCCGTGGCGGATCATCCCGATACCTTCACCGCCCGCAATTTCGACTTGCTCTTCGACAGCCCCTTCCTGCTGGGCAATGAGGAGCTGCTGCACTTCGAAGTGGATGGACGGCTGCACACCATCGCCATCGAGGACGTGCCCGCCAGCGTCAGCAGAGCGAAAATCCTGGCCGACCTGAAGCGCATCGTCGAGGCCGCCACCGGCATGATGGGCGTGGTCCCCTATTCCCGCTATACGTTCCTGCTCATGGGCCGGGGCAATGGCGGCATCGAGCACCTGACCTCAGCTGCCATTGCCTTCAACGGGCAGGACCTCACCACCCCGGCGGGTTACGAGGGTTGGCTCAGCTATGTGGCCCACGAATATTTCCACACCTTCAACGTCAAGCGCATTCGCCCGCTGGCGCTGGGGCCGTTCGATTACGAGTCGGAAAATCTGACCCACATGCTCTGGGTTTCGGAAGGCCTGACCGTCTATTACGAAGACCTGCTGCTGGTGCGCGCCGGGCTGATCAGCTCCGACCAGTACCTGGCAACCCTGAGCGGCGAAATCAACAGGTTCGAGAGCGAGCCCGGCCGGCCCTACGAATCGGCCACGGAATCCAGCTGGAGTACATGGTCGAGCGTCTACGGCGGCCGCTCGGACCGGAACACAACGATCTCTTATTACGACAACGGCGCCATGCTGGGAGCGATACTCGATCTCGCCATCCGTCACGCCAGCCATGGGGCGCGCTCGCTCGACGACGTGATGCGCTCCCTCTATCGCACCTATTACCTGCGGGACCAGCGCGGCTTCACCGATGCTGAGTTCCGCGCAGCCTGCGAAGCGGCGGCGGGGCAATCGCTGGCCCAGGTCTTTTCCTACGCCTCAACCACCGCGCCCATGGATTACGGCAAGTATTTCGGGTACGCAGGCCTCGGTGTCAGCATGACCACCGGGCCCGACAGCGGCACCACGCTCGGTCTCGATACCGATCCTGACCCATCCGGTGGTCTGCGCATCCATGGCGTCGCGCCCGGCTCGCCCGCAGCCGGCGCCGGACTGCAGCCCGGCGACCGTATTCTTACCCCGGGCACGTCGAAGGGGCTCAGCGAACTTCTTGCCACCGACCAACCTGGCGGCGCCATTACCCTTGTGGTCCAGGCTGGAGGCGCACACCGTACCGTCCAGCTCACGGTTGCGTCCCGGGAACGCCACACGTACCACCTGCAACGCCTCGACCATCCCAGCGCCCTGCAGGCGGAGATTCTGCGGGATTGGCTGCGTTGATGCGGCTGCAAGAGCGGCTACCGGAGGCGGAGATCACCGCTTTCGCCAGGCGGTTGATTTCGATTCCGTCAGAGAACCCTCCAGGAAACTGCTACGGCGAGTGTGCTTCTGCCTTACTGGAGGAACTGACCAGACTCCGCTTCGACGCGCTCAGACGGGAAGGCGAGTGTGTGCTCGCCTCGGTGGGTACTGGACCGCGAACGCTGGTTTTCAGCGGCCATTTCGACGTCGTTCCGGCGCAGAGCCAGGAACAGTTTCAGCCACGCACGGAAGGCGCCAACCTGTTCGGGCGCGGTTCATCGGACATGAAAGGCGGCCTGGCGGCGATGCTCTACGCAGCGGCGGCGGTGCGCGACGCCGGGTTGCTTGGACACGGCCGCATTAGCGTCGTACTGGTGCCCGATGAAGAAACGGCGGGCCCGCGTGGTTCGCGCGAGCTGGAAGCCCGCGGCGCCCTGGGAGTGAACGCTTGCGGGATGCTGACGCCCGAGCCCACCGGAGGGGTCATCTGGAACGCCAACCGCGGGGCGATATCGCTGCGGGCCACGGCGCGCGGGAAAGCGGCGCACGTGGGCCGGCAGTTTGAAGGCGTGAACGCGTTCGAGCTGGCATTGCCGGCCATCATGCGCCTGGTCGAGCTAAAAAGGGAAGTAGAGCTGCGCGAAACCCGGTACCGGATCACGCCGGCAGCGGCTCGCAGGTCCATCCTCCTTTTAGGCGGACGCGTGGAGGCGGGAACGAACTTCAACGTGACACCAGAGTCGTGCTCATTTACCGTAGACCGGCGCATCAACCCGGAAGAAGAGCTGGAAGTCGAAGCGCAGCGGCTGTGGGCGGCGCTGCGCGGCCTGGAAGTCGAGGTCCTGCAGCAAGCGCCGGCGGCGGCGAGCCCGGAGGAAGCTCCGCTCGCCCAAAGCCTCGCGCGCCACATTCTGAGCGTCACCGGGAAGCGGGCGGAATTCGAGATGTGTCCGGGTCTGCTCGAAACCCGCTTCTATGCGGCTCGCGGAATACCCGCGTATGCCTGTGGCCCGGGGTTGCTGGGCGTGTCCCACGGCCCCCACGAGTTCGTTCCGGTCGCGAACATCATGCAATGCGCCTTGATTTACGCGCTGACGGCGGCGGATCTGCTGGCCGCCTGAGGCGCGCACCCGTGGCTTTGCTTGCCGCAGGCCTGCGCGATCCGTCTGCGGTTCCAGACTGACCGTAACCCGGCGGACCAGAT
The DNA here is from genome assembly GCA_050747905.1 of Terriglobales bacterium. GTDB lineage: Bacteria > Acidobacteriota > Terriglobia > Terriglobales > SCQP01 > SCQP01. Next base: position 23,267 of record JBOGKQ010000027.1, read on the forward strand.
CGGGTGCGGCTTTCCCTTTAGCGGCCGCGGATTGGGGCCAGGCGGGTGCGGCCGTAGAGCACGAACAGATCGCCCATGAGGGCGGAAACCGGCAGCCAGAGCAGGTTTTTCGGTCCTCCGCTTGCCAGCGATTGGATCGCGCCGATCATGATGATGGCGACGCCGGCGGCGGCGATCGGTGTGAGCCGCGTCGCGAGGCGCAGTCCGCTCGGCAGGATCAGCCCCAGCGCGCCCAGAAACTCGCACAACCCCAGAAAGGGAAAGAACAGGGAACCGCCGCTGTGCAGCGCCTGCGGCGTCATCGCGAGCTTTGACCAGCCAGTGTAGAGATACAGTCCACAGAGGACGATTTGCACTGCCCAGAGTGAGAGATTCAGGCCGGAGCGGCCCGGGTTGGCCGGGCGGGGCGTGGTGAGGGTGCCGGATGCCATAGTGCGTTGGATGTGCCAACCACCCCGGCGATTCACCAGGCGCGTTTAAATCGCGCCGAGCGCTTTCTTCAGCAGCGCGCGCACGCCCGCCTCCTCAGCGCCGGTCAACTCCTTGAGGGCGAATGAAGTCGGCCACATGGCACCCTCGTCGAGCTTCGCCTTGTCGCTGAAGCCCAGCGTGGCATAGCGCGTCTTGAACTTCTGCGCGCTTTGGAAAAAGCAGACCACATTGCCGCCCAGCGCATAGGCGGGCATGCCGTACCAGGTGCGCGGTTCGACGCTGGGCGCCACGGCTTTGACCAGAGCGTGCAGCCGCTCGGCCATGGCGCGATCCGAAGGCTGCATCTCGGCGATCCTGGCAAGCACCTCGGCATCGCCGCCCTGTGACCGCAGTTCCTGGGCGCGCTCGCGCATCGCGGCTCGCTCCTCAGGCGTGAATGCTTTGGGCTTTCTTGCGGCCTTCATGAGCAATTCCAGGATATCAGCAGCAGCCACAACATTCGCCCCGCGTAGCACGGCGCCCTTCAAGCAAATCGCGGGGGTCGCGCCGCAGCCGCGCTGGGGCCCGCGCCAACATGGTTGCTCCAGGCTCCGGGCCAGTACCCAGTCCGCCGGTAGCGCGTTCAGGTTAGCCCACGCGGCCAGCCGGTCGGGGCGGCGGGGCACGGCCATTCAGCCGGCCTGAGACTGGGCGCGGCGGTATGGCCTCAGCCAGCCGGTTCCCAGCGAGCGTAGGGCATCGAGGCACAATTCCAGCCCACCTCCCCGCGTCAGCCAGCGGTAGGGGGGCCGGTTTCAGATCGCCCTATCTCCTATCCCCTTCGCCCGATTGACAATCGGGCGGGGGGGATTTAGCATGGCCATGGAAGCGAAGAAAAAGCGAAGAAGGAGGCTGGAGAAGCCGCGGGATGACGGTGCGGGAGCAGTTGGAGGCGGGCCTGAGCGCGCGCGGGTGGGGCGAGACGCTGCGGCAGGCCCGTGCGGGCGGGCTGCGGCGACGGCCACGGGAGGGTGAAGCCGGGCTGGTGGCGGGCGCGATGACCGAGCTGGCGGCGGCGCCGGGCGGCGGGGCCGCTGGATGTGCGGTGCGCTGGGCGGCGGCATCGGCAGGATGCATCGCCTGGGCCGATCCCTGCGACCGCTTCGATCCCCACTCGGCTCACCGCGTGGGTGTGGATTTGGAGCGGCTGCTCTGGCTCAGGGGTTCGCCCGCGCTGCGCGGCATGGAGGGGCTGAGCCGCTGGAACGAGATTCTGAACCTCGTGATCCAGAGCCATACGGTCGAGCTGGTGGTGGCGGATTTTCTGGACTGGCCGGTGGCGGAGCTGCGGCGCATTCCGCGCTCGGCCTGGTTCCGGCTGCTGCGCGGCCTCGAGTATGGCCGCCAGACGGCGTTGCTGCTGCTCGCGCCCGAGCCGTTGAGCGGAACCTGTAGCCAGCGCCTGCGGCTCGGGGAGCGGGGCGCATGAGCGGCGGGGGATATTTTCTGGCGGTGTGGTTGACGTGCCCGCCCTGGCAGGGGCCGGGCACGGCGCAGGCGCGGGAACAGTTGCAGGCGTGGATGCTGAGCGAGCTGGAGCAGGTCTCGGATCGCTGCGCGTGCCTGCCGCCCGACCGCTGGCTGTTGGATCTGCACGGTATGGAAAGCTGCCTCGGCCCGGCGCCGGAGATTGCGCGGCGCCTGGAAACGCGGCTGCGCGCGCAGGGTCTGGAGGCGCGCCTGGGGCTCGGCCCGACGCGCACCTCGGCCCTGCTAGCGGCGCAGGCGGGCGTGCCGCCCATCCTGGCCGACGATCCCGCCCCCGCGCTGGCCCGGCTGCCGCTGGCGGTGCTGGCAGCGCTTCATCACTGCGGCGGGGATGCGCTCGCTGGTCTGGATTTGTTCACCCGTTGGGGACTGCGCACGCTGGGCGAGGTGGCAGGGCTGCCTCAGCGGGCGCTGGCGGAGCGGCTGGGGCAGGCGGGGCTTGACTGCCAGCTCTGGGCACGGGGCCAGGATCAGGGGCTGCTGCTGCCCTCACCACCCGCATCCGAGCCGGCCCGCTGCGAGCAAATCTTCGAGCCCGCCGTCGAGGGCTATCTGCCGCTGCTGCCCTGGCTCGACCAGCAGGTGCGCACGCAAGCGGCGGAGTGGGAGCGCGCCGACCGCGCCCTGGCGGCATGCACGCTCGAGCTGGAGCTGCGGGACGCCAGCCCCTGGTGCTGGCGCTACGCGCCGCCGCTGCCACACCGCGATGCCCGCCGCTGCCTGCGCCAACTGGAGACGGCGCTGGCACTGCGCCCGCCGCCGGCGCCGATTACCGCTATAAAAATCGAGTTCCGCCTGCTGCGCCCGCGCCGCCTGCAGGCGGGGCTATTCGGTGACACGGCGGTGGAGGAGGAAAACCGCGAGCGCCTCCTGGCCCGCTTGCGCGTGCTGCTCGATGATCCCGAAGGGCAGCGCTGCGGCTCGCCGCGCCTGCGCGACGTGCATCGCGACGACAGCTTCGCCATGGTGCCGTATCAGCCATCCGCCATCCACCATCCGCCATCCGTGGCGCGCGGTGGCCCGGCGCTGCGGGTATACCGGCCGGCGCCGGTCATTCGTTGGGAGCCACCGCGGCTGTCGGCTCAGGACGAATGTTGGCGCGAGCCCCAGCGCGGCTGCTTCGCCCTGCTGGAACTGGCGGCCGCGCCTGCATATTTTCCCGGGAGCGCTCGCTGGGACACTCGCCCGTTTCGGATTGCGCAGCCCTGCGCGCCGATTTTGCCCACGGTGCAAAGCGGCGCGACTCCCGCGAATGGATTCAGTCCCGTGGGAGCGATGTGCTCGGCATCGGGCATGCCGCCACGCCGCGTGCGGCGCGCCTGGGGGCCATGGCGCAGCTCGGGGGCATGGTGGAGCGAGACCGCCTGGAGCCACGACGACTGGGATGTGGAATTTACATCGGGCAGCCGCGCCCGGCTGCGCAATGACCGGCGCGCCCGGCGCTGGTTTCTGCTGGGCGAGTACGACTGAGGAGCCACTAGCCAGTGAACGTGATGTACCTAGAACTGCATGCGGCGAGCGGGTTCAGTTTTTTGCGGGGCGCTTCCCTGCCCGAAGAACTGGCGGAACGCGCGGCCGCGCTGGAGCTGCCGGTGCTGGGACTGCTCGATGGAGACGGATTTTACGGTGCGCCGCGGTTTCACCTCGCCTGCCGGCGGGCGGGGGTGCGGCCGTTGCTGGGGGTGGAAGTCACACTCGAAGACGGCGCGCGGCTGCCGGTGCTGGCGACCAGCCGTGGCGGCTATCGCAGCCTCTGCCGGCTCCTCAGCCGCATGCATTTGCGGGGCGCCAGGCCGGGTGAGGGCAAACTGCTCTATGCCGAGCTCGACGAACTGCCGGAGGTCATCGCGCTCAGCGGCGACGAGGAGGGGCCACTGGCGCAGGCGCTCGCGGCGGGCGGCCTGGAGGCGGCACGGGCGCGGGCGGGGCAGCTGGCGGCAAGCTTCGGCAAGGGCAATTTTTATATCGAGTTGCAGCGCCATTACCGGCGCGAACAGGAGGAGCGCAACCAGGCCGTCATCGGCCTGGCACGCTCGCTGCAGCTGCCGCTGGTGGCGACCGGCGGGGTGCGCTACGCCACGCCGGCGGCACGCCCGGTGCTGGATGTGTTCACCTGCCTGCGGCTGCACACCCGGCTGGAGCAGGCCGGGCGGAAGCTTTCGCCCAATGCCCAGCGTTTTCTGACCGCGCCCGCCCTCATGGAGCGCCGCTTCTGCGATCTGCCCGAAGCCATTGCGAACACCGCCGCCATCGCCGCCCGCTGCGCCTTCACGCTCGATGATTTGGGCTATCAGTTTCCGCAGCCGCCGGTGCCCGAGGGTCACACGCCGCAGTCGTGGCTGCGCGAGCGCACCTGGGCGGGGGCGCGGCGGCGCTACGGCACGCTGCGCGCGCAGGTGCGGATGCAGCTCGAGCATGAGCTGGCAATCATCGGCAAGCTGAATTTGGCCGGGTATTTTCTGGTCCTGGACAGCATCATGGGCTACTGCCGCACGCACGGTATTCTCGCCCAGGGACGCGGCTCGGCCGCCAACAGCGCCGTCTGCTACAGCTTGGGCGTCACCGCCGTGGACCCGATCAGGATGCAACTGCTGTTCGAGCGCTTTTTGTCCGAGGAGCGGGGCGAGTGGCCCGACATTGACCTCGATTTGCCCTCGGGCGAGCTGAGGGAGCAGGTGATTCAGTACGTGTACGGACAGTACGGTCACGGCGCCGCAATGACGGCGAATGTGATTACCTACCGCCCGCGCTCGGCGGCGCGCGAGGCGGCCAAGGTGATGGATTTTCCCGAAGCCGCGCAGGCGCGGCTGGCGCAAGTGCTGAGCGCCGCCGACACCATGGTGGGGCTGCCGAGCTGGCAGGAAACCCTGAAGCAGCGCGCGCCGGGGGCGCGCTTTCCGCCCGCCGCCGCCGACATCGCCCCGCCGGTGGCGGAGGGGCTGCGGCAGGCGGGTTTTGATCCCGCGAATCCGCAACTGTTGCGTTTCCTGTATGTCTGCCAGGCGATGCAGGACCTGCCGCGCCACCTCGGCCAGCACTCCGGCGGCATGGTGCTGTGCGCCGGACCGTTGAGCGAGATCGTCCCGCTGCAGCCGGCGGCGATGCCCCGGCGCGTGGTCATCCAGTGGGACAAGGAGGATTGCGCCGCGCTGGGACTGATCAAGGTGGACCTGCTGGGGCTGGGCATGATGGCGGTGCTGCAGGATTCCCTCGCCGCCGTGCGCGACCGCCTGCCGCGGGCAGCGGGCAGCCCGGCATGGATGGGCGCGAGCCCCAGCGCGGCTTCCGGGCCCGGCTGTAACACCGCCGGGCCCGGTGAGCCCCAACCCGGCGCTGCGCCTCCCGACCTCGACTGGCTGCCAGCGGAGGACCCGGGCGTCTATACCATGCTGCGCGCGGCCGACACCCTGGGCGTGTTCCAGGTGGAATCGCGCGCGCAAATGGCGACCCTGCCGCGCATGCGGCCCGAGCGCTTTTACGATTTGGTCATAGAAGTGGCGATCATCCGGCCGGGCCCGATCACCGGCGATCTGGTGAATCCCTACCTGCGGCGGCGCGCGGGCGAGGAGACGGTGCGCGTGCCGCATCCGCTGCTGGAGCCGATCCTGCGGCGCACGCTCGGCATCCCCCTGTTTCAGGAGCAGCTTTTGAAAATGGCCATGACGGTGGCCGGCTTCACCGGTGGACAGGCGGAGGAGCTGCGCCGCGCCATGGGATTCAAGCGCAGCCAACAGCGCATGGCGGAAATCGAGCACCAGTTGCGCGTGGGCATGGCCGAGCGCGGCATCGGCGCCGCAGCCGCGGATGAAATCATCCGCTCCATCACGTCGTTTGCCCTCTATGGCTTTCCGGAATCCCACGCCGCCAGCTTTGCCCTGCTGGTCTACGCCAGCGCCTATTTGAAGCTGCACTTTCCCGAGGAGTTCCTTGCCGCGCTGCTCAACCATCAACCCATGGGCTTCTACGCACCCGCCACGCTGGTGCGCGACGCCCAGCGCCACGGGGTCAAGGTACTGCCGGTTTCGGTGGCGGCGTCGGAGTGGGATTGCACCACCGGCATGGCCCGGGCGGGGCGAGCGGTTCGTCTGGGGTTACGCTACCTCAGCGGTCTGCGCGAGAGCGTGGGACGGCAGATTGAGGCGGAGCGCAAGCTGCGGCCGTTTGCGTCGCTGGAGGACTTGTGCCGGCGGGTGGGGCTGAACCCGCTGGAGGCGCGCACGCTGGCCGAGGGAGGCGCTTGCAGTCGCTTCGGCGCCACGCGCCGCGAGGCGCTGTGGCAGATCGAAGCGGCGCAAAAGACGCCGGGAGTGCTGTACGCGGAGCTGGACCAGCCGCGCCTGGAGCCGGATGCCCCCAGCCCGCTACCGGAAATGGACGCCCGCGCGCGCCTGCGCGCCGACTATGCCGCCAGCGGGCTGACGCTGGGTCCGCATGCGCTGGCTTTTGAACGCCCGCGGCTACGGGCCGAAGGCTATGTGACCGCGGCCGAGCTTTCGCGCCTGCGGCATAACCAGGCGGTGGCGGTCGCCGGTGCGGTGATCGCCCGCCAGCGGCCGGAAAACGCCAAGGGCGTGGTATTCCTGTCGCTCGAAGACGAGACCGGGATCAGCAACATCATCGTCTGGCCGCAGGTGTACGAGCGCTTCCGGATGGAGACGCTGGGCGCGGCGCACCTGCGCATCCGCGGCCGCTTGCAGCGCCAGCGGGGCGTGATCCACGTGCTGGCGGAAAAACTGGCGCGGCTCACGCCCGCCGCCGGTGAGCCGCTACCGGCTGTGGCTGCAAGGGATTTTCGCTGACAGCTACTCAGCCTGCCTTTTCCTCGCGCTGCAATGTTGGCGCGAGCAAGCCGCCCCGCGCAGTTCCAGCGGGGCGGCCTCATAAGCGGGGCGCGCGGCGCAATTCTCCCTGCGCAGCTCCAGCAGGGCGAAGCAGCCGCGCTGGGCCTGGCTCCGCCACGCACAGCCGCGGCCGGGGCACGCTCGGCGGCGCCGCGGCTGAATCCGTGCCTGCCGGGACCGCTGACGGCGCTGGCGGACGCACAGATGGTGTGCGCGACGATTGGCCGGCGGGCGTAGGTGTTGGACCTGGCCCCGGATTGTATACTGATGGCGATCCTATGTACCATGACTGGCACGCAGCGCAGCACTCACAGCAGGGCGGCGCAGCCGCGCTGGGGCCCGCGCCAACATTAGCTTCGCAGGCGGGAGGAGCGGGTCGGGCGGCGTAGCCGCGCTGGGCACCCGCGAGTCATCCATGTGCGGGCGGTTCACACTGCGCTCCGACGGCAACGCGCTGGCGCAGCATTTCGAGCTGGAGGGCGGCTTGGCGGGCGCACCACCCCAAGCGCGCTACAACATCGCGCCCACGCAGGCGATTGCGGTGGTACGGCTGGACCCGGCTTCGGGAAAACGGGAAATGGTTATGACCCGTTGGGGACTGGTTCCGCACTGGGCGAAGGATAGGCAACCGCTGCCCACCTTATTCAACGCGCGAGCGGAGACGCTGGCCTCGAAGCCGGCGTTTCGCGACGCGTTCCGGGCGCGGCGGTGTCTGATTCCCGCCGATGGATTTTATGAATGGCAGGCGGTGGGCAAGGCGAAGCAGCCGTGGTTTGTGCACCAGCCCGATGATGGACTGTTTGCCTTCGCCGGGCTGTGGGAGGGCGAAAGCTGCACCATCATTACGCGCGCGCCCACTCCGCAAATGACCGCGCTGCACGATCGCATGCCCGCAATTCCGGCCCGCACTGACTACGCCGCCTGGCTCGACCCGGAGCGCACGCGGCCGGAGGATCTGCTGCCGCTACTGGCATCGCCGCCGGAGCTTGAGCTGTATCCGGTGCGGCCATTGGTGAACCGCGCCACAGCGGATGGTGCGGAGTGCGTGATGCGAATGTGACGCTATGCGTTGATGCGTACCACGGTTGACCTGCGGGCCCGCCTACGGCTGCGATCCGCCCAGGGCCTTCTGGAGCGCATCCCGGGCGGCTTGCAGCTCGGCGCCCGCCTGGGCGAATTTGCCCTGGGCGGTGAGCTGCTGGTAACGGTTCAGGTGCGATTGGATCGTCTCCAGCACGGCGCGCGGCAACGCTGCCGGCGCGGGAGCGGGGGCACTCGATGCTAAGGGCGCGGAAGCCGTCGGCGGCGGCGAGGAGCCGGAGGCGGTCTGCTCGGCGGAGATGTCGTCGCTGGAGCTGGGTGGCTGGGCGAGGGTGGCAATGGCGGTGGCCAGGTCGTTGCTGTAGACGATGCGATCGCCCACCGCCAGCACCATCTTTTTCAGTTCGGGCAGTTGCGCCTGCGGCGCCTGGATATAGATCGGCTCGACGTAGATAAAGGTTCCGCCCACCGGCAGCACCAGCGTGGTGGCGCGGATCACACGCGAGCCCTGCTGGTTCCACAGGCTCAGGTCTTTGCTGATGTTGCGGTCCTGGTCCACGCGGCTCTGAATCTGCAGCGGGCCGTAAATCAACTGCTCCTTCGGCAGCCGATAGAAGACCAACTGCCCGTAATGCGCGGGATCGCAGCGCGCCGCCACCCAGGCGATCAGGTTGTCGCGCGAATGGCTGGTGAACGGCACCAGCAGCACGAACTCGGCCGCGCTTTCGCCGGGCAACTGCAGCATGACGTAGTAGGGCCGCGTGGGCTGGCTCTCCTCCTGGGAGACGACCTGCTTCGCGATATCCCACTGGTCCTCTTTGTTGTAAAACACCTGCGGGTCGCGCATGTGATAGAGGCGATAGATTTGCGCCTGCACCTCGAAGAGCGCCTGCGGATAGCGGATGTGCGCCAGCAGGTCGGTGGGCATGGCCGAGCGCGGCAGAAACAAGTGCGGAAAGACGTTGCGATAGGCGGCGAGAATCGGGTCCCGGGGATCGAAAACGTAGAAATGGACGGCGCCGTTGTAGGCGTCAATCGTGACCTTCACGCTGTTGCGGATGTAATTCAGCTCCGTGTCGCCCACGTCCATGGGCTGCGCATACGGATGCAGGTCGGAGCTGGTGTAGGCGTCCAGCATCCAGAACAAATGCCCGTGGCTGTCAATCACCAGGTAGGGGTCGGAGTCGTAGGTCAGGAAGGGGGCGATGGTCTGGACCCGGTCCAGGATCTGGCGGTGCAGCAATACGCGCGTATGCGGCGTGAAGTAGTGGGTGAGAATGACGTTGGGATCGTTTTGCTGGATGGCGGCCGCCAGGCGCAGCAGCGGACTGGAAAGGACCACGCCGGCGGAACCGGAATAGGTGGTGTAGGCGTTGTCGTCGCCCTTGGGGTAGTCGAATTCACCCTGCGTGGTGTCCACGTAGACGGGCAGGGTCGTGTCCTGAGCGAAGTAGAGGCCGGCACGCGAAATCTGAAAATCCTTGAACGGCCCGGTGGGCGGCGCATCTTTGAGGATCATCACGGGCTGGCCCTCGGGCGTGGCCGTGTTGACCAGCGCCGCCACCGCGCCGTAGCCGTGGGTGTACTGCAGGCGCAGGTTGACCCAGGATTGCGCCGACTGCGGCAGGCGGCTGGTGTCCAGCGCGCGCGCGGCGATTAAGACCTGGCGGACATTGCCATTGATGTTGTAGCGGTCCACGTCCACGTCGGGAAAATCGTAGTAGGGGCGCAGCGCCTGCAGCTGGTTGGCGTCGGCTTGGAAGGGAGCCTGATCCCAGAGGCGGATGTTGTTGGCGGTATCGGGAAAGTTGGCGAGGTTGAGCGAGGTCGTGGCGCTGGGCGAGAAGGCCTCCTCGTGCGAGGTCTGCTCGAGGTTATAGGCCATGCGCGTGGCCTTGATGTGGTCGGCAATGTAGGGCTGCTCCAGGGCCAGCTCGTTGGGCGCCACGTAGAACTTGCCGATGCCGGCTTCGAGGAGGGAAGGCAGAATTGCGAGGCCGAGAAACACCAGGATCACGGTGGCCGGAAGCCAGCGCGGGGTGTTGCGCGGCACCCAGGGAGCGATCGTCTCATCCCAGGCGCTGGGACGCGGCCTTCCGAAATGCCGGCCGGCCGCACCACCCGGCCCGCCCCGGCGGGCAAGCAGAATCAGCGCCGCCAGGCCGAGCGCGCCCACGATCTGCACCCAGAGCAGCGGAATGCCCCACTTCACATCCACGAAATCCGCGCCGGTGAGAAAGCCATGCGCGGAGTAGAGCAGCGCGTAGCGGGCGAAAAACTGCGAGACGGCAAAAATGACGAGCAGGACCACGGCGCCGGCGCGAATCAGACTGCCTACCGAAGGCGGCGGCTCGGCCCGGGTTTCGGTGCCGGCGGCGCCGGCGTAGCCGCGGCCCTCCATCTGCGCCATCACCCGCGCGCGCATCTCGCGCATCCGCTCCGCCGAGGCGCCCGCCAGCATGGTGACGGCGGCAATCACCACCCCGAGCACCGCCAGGGTGGCGATCCAGTCAAAGGCCATCTCGTAAAACGGCAGCCGGAACATGTAGAAGGCGAGGTTTTTGTGGAACAGGGGATCGCTGTAGGCGCCGGTGGGCTGGGCGCCCAGATAGAGCGCGATCGTCCAGGGATTGATCAGGTTCACGGACACCAGAATCCCGAGCAGCCCGGCGATGGGATAACCCACCAGCCCAAACAGCGTGGTGCGCGCCAGCTCGGAGCGGCAATAATGCCGCGCCAGCGCGAACACGGAGAGCAAAATCGCCGCCGCCAGCACCGCGGCTACCGTCTGCGGCAGCCAGCGGATGCGCAGGTACTGCCAGAAGGTGGGCAACTGGCCGAGGCTGCGCCACCAGTCCACGTCAATCCAGAAACGCGAGCCTTCGATGACGATGAGCAGGGCCGCGATGGCGAGGCCAAGGTCGCGCGCCAGCGCCACCCCCTGCACGCGCCCAAAATGCCGCCGCATGCGCAACTGCGTGGCCGCCACCACCAGCACCAGCGCGATAAAAACCAGAGCAATTTGCATTTAATCCGTCATTCGCCGCCCGGCGCTGGCGGCTGCGCCAGCGCTGCCAGCGCTGCCGCGCGCATGCTATCCACCGGCGCGGGCTTGCCCGTCCAGAGCTCGAACTGGCGCGCGCCCTGGATCACCAGCATCTCCACGCCGTTGATGGTCTGCGCGCCGGCCGTCTTCGCCCGGCGCAGCAGCTCGGTTTCGAGCGGGTTGTAGACCAAGTCGAACACCACGGGAGCGTGGATCTCATCGCTGGCCAGCAGCGACTCTCCCTCATTAGGATACTGCCCGACCGGGGTCGCGTGCACAATCGCCTGCCATGATAGTTTTTGCAGATCAGCTTTGCCCACTACCTTGGCTTTGGCCGCGGCCGCCAGCTTTTGAGCATGCGCGCGGGTGCGGTTGAAGATGGCGACCTGGGCCCCGCGCGCGCGCAGCCCGAACACCGCCGCCCGCGCCGCCCCGCCGGCGCCCACCACCAGGATTTTGGCGCCGCGCAGCGCCAGCACCCGGCTCAGCGGCTCGACAATGCCGGCCACATCGGTGTTGTAGCCGTAAAACTTGCCCTTGCTGCTCACGACGGTGTTGACTGCGCCCACGGCGGCACCCAGTGGATCCACGCGCTCGAGCTGATCGAGAATCGCGGTCTTAAAAGGATGGGTGATGCTGATGCCGCGCAGCGGCACCTCGGCCGCCAGCTCCAGCACCTCGGCGGGCTTGCGGCTCAGCAGCGGCAAGTAGACCGCATTCAAGCCCAGGCGGTGATAGGCGGCCATGTGCATGCGGGGAGAAAGGGAATGTTCCAGCGGATAGCCCAGAATGCCGTAGATGGCCGTGGCGCGGTTGATCTGCTCGGCCCGGTAATCCTGCAATTGCTGCAGGCTGGGTTGGCCGGGTGCGGTGGCTTGCCCGGCATCGAGCGCGGCAAAGGTGAATAAAGCCCCCGCGCGCAGGCTGAGCACGCGGCTCATGAGGCCGCTTTCGCCCATGCAGAACCCCACCATGGGATGCTCACTGCTGTGGGTTTCAACAAAGCGCAGCATTTCCATGTTTTGCCGCCACGTGTTGGCGGTGGTGACCAGCTTGTAGATGTCGGCGGGAACGGCCCGCAGCCGCTCCCACAGGGGCAGGAGCGCCGGGGTGGTTTTGAAATCGTGATAGGAAATGATCAGGTTGGCGAGCTGGCGCAGCTCTGCCAAGGCCGCGGCAGGCACGCGCTCAGCGCTCTGCAGTTCGAGATCGACGGCGGCGCAGCCGGCGGCGGCGGCCTGGCGCAGCACGCCGAGCTGAGTTTGCACCGAGCCCTTGTAGCCTCCGCCATACGTTTGTTTGCGGCAAGTGGCAATCACCAGCGTTTGCGGCGAGGAGCGCAGGAACTCGCGCAGCGGACCCGGCAGGGCCGAAAGTTGGGCGACCGTATCCAGGCGCAGCTCGATCAGGTTGCGTTCGCGGGCGGCGCGTTCGGCGCGGGCGATCAGCTCGGACACGGTGGGGGCCTGGACGCTAAGGCACGTGCGCGGCAAGCGGCCGGGGGCAACCCGGTTGGAAATGCCGACGCGGACGGTGGAGGCAATCACAGGCATGTGCGGGGTGCATAGTAACGGGCCTTGCGCCCAGCTTGCAAGCGAATTCCACCGCGGACCGCAGCGCGTCTATTTTTGCTTACTGCCCCTAGCTGACTTTAAGGACACCTGCTCGCGGACCGTGGCTTCGATTCCTGCGTACAGACGCCGCAAGGCCGGGGTAGGCAAAAGCCGGCGCTGACGCGCAAGGGTGGCGCTATCGCCGCGCGCCCACGGACCGGTCCAGGCGTGGGCTGGACCGGCTTCCAGGTTGGCGGCGGTGGTGCGCAGGAGGCGCAGCAAGCCGCGCTGCGCCAGGCGCAGGCGCTGACGCCCGAATCCCGCCCGTTTGAGGATCATCTCGGCCGCTGCCATGTTCACCACCGCGCCGGGGCCGACTAGCGTCGCCGCCAGGTGATATGCGGCTTTGCCTGCGGCCGACAGCGGCAGCGGCAGGCCCCCCCAGGCGGCGACGAGCTTGCCGGCGGCGCGGCAGGCGGCCGCCTGGCCTTCCAGGCTGAAGACGATGCCCAGCGGTGGCGGAGGCGGCGCGTGCGTAAACGTCATCATCGGGTGCATCGCGCCCACCGCCGCGCCCCGCCGCGCCAGCGGATGCAGCACCGCCGCCGGACGCGCGCCGCTGGTGTGCAGAACGCACCAGCCCGACCAATCCGGGCGCGCTGCCGCCAGCCGCCGCGCCACTTCCGGCAGCGCGTCGTCGGGCACGGCCAATAGCAAGCCGCCGCGCGGCTGCCGCGCCAGCGTGCGCAGAAAGCCGGCAAAGCCGCGGTGGCTGATGGGGGCGCGCACGCTGGTGCCGGATTTGGCCTGCCAGGCACTCAGCGCCCTGCCCACGCGGCCGTTGCCGACGACAATCCAGTCCATGCCAGCCTAGTGGGACGGTTGCGCCACGCGCGTCACGGTGTTGAAACGATTGCCCTGGTACAGGTAGTAGTAGCCCTTGCCGTGGTGATGCCGGCCGTCCCACACAGCCACGCGGCCCGGACCGTTGTCCACAAACTCATCGCCGTGCACGGTGATCGACGTGCCCTGGTCGAGTCCGAGGCCGAGCAGTTCCGGGTGGGCACGCATGACCACCGCCAGGTCGTTTTCCCGGTGGCGCGCATCCACGTGCTGGTCAATGGCAGTGTTGGTGAACAGGCCAAAGCCGGTCTCCTCGCCGGGCGCCATCATGATGTGGTTGTTGTTGGGGTTCTCGGAGCCGCGCACCAGGAATGAGGCCTGGATGCTGGCGCCCGCCGAGCCGCCGCCCACCACGCCGCCGCGCGCCAGCACGCCCCGGATGGCGCGCAGGGTGCGCGTGCCCAGGTAGGCATCGGCCAGGCGCCATTGGCGTCCGCCAATGAACCAAACCCCCGTGGCCGTCTGCAGGGGCTCGACGAAGGCGGCCGAGTTGGCCACCGCGCGGCTGGTGGTGTGCAGCACGGTGCAGTGGGTGCCGCCAAACGTCTTCGCATCGGTGCAGAAATGCGCCAACGCCGCCGCCGTTTCAGGACGGGTTACATCGGCGGTGGGAACGACCACGATGCGCGCCCGCGCGCGGCCACCCGCCATGCGGATGAGGCGCGGAATGTCGAGGTGGTAGTCCATGCCGCCGCTGATGATCAGATAGCCGTTCTTGGGCCCGTGTGAAGGCTTCCAGGACTGCGCCCCCGCCAGCACTGCAAGCAGGCTCAGCACCAGCGTAAGCCTGGAGATTTTCATGCCACGCCTCCGGGATACAACATCAGATTATGCGCGCTGTTGAGCAGCGCCATGTGGGTAAAGGCCTGGGGATAGTTGCCCAGCAGTGTGCCCGTGCCCGGGTCCACCTCCTCGGACAACAACCCCAACGGGCTGGCGTAGCTGCACATGCGCTCGAACAGCTTGCGCGCTTCACCGCTGCGGCCAAGCAGCGTGAAGCAATCCACCAGCCAGTAGGTGCAGATGGAGAAGGCGCCTTCCGGGCCGCCCACGCCATCCTCGTCGGTATTCTCATAGCGGGCCACGAGCGAATCGAAGGTTGGCGCGGGCTCGGGGGCGGCCATGCCGCGCCTCCCGCTTTTGCTCGCACCGGATTGGAGGCCCCCGGGCCCCATCCCGGCGTTGCGCAGCGACAAGTGTTCCTGGATGCGGCGGATGGTGGCTTCCATGCGCGGCTCGTGAGGTGAGCAGAAGCGCAGCAGCGGCAGCAGCAGCAGGCTGGAGTCGAGCTTGTCGCCGTCCAGCGTCTGGGTGAAGGCGTGGAGCTGGTGGTTGTAGCCGCGGGACATGACCTCGTTGTGGATGGCGGCGCGGGTCTGCTCCCAGGAGGCGAGATCGGCGGGCAAGCGATGGCGCTGGGCAATTTTGATGCCGCGGTCGAGCGCCACCCAGCACAGGACCTTGGAATAGGTGAACTGACGCGGGCCGCCGCGAACTTCCCAGATGCTTTCGTCGGCATCGCGCCAGTGGGCGGCGGCGTAGTCTACCAGGCGTGCCAGAGATTTCCATTGGCCGGCATCGAGGCCGTTGCGCCATTTCGCATAGATGTAGGCGGCATCCATGACCTCGCCGTAGATATCGAGCTGATGCTGGGCGGCGGCGGCGTTGCCGATGCGCACCGGACGGGAATCGCGGTAGCCACTCAGATCGGCCAGCTCGCGCTCATCCACTTGGGTGCCCCCATCGACGCGATAGCAGACCTGCAGCGGCGGCGGGTTCTGATCGCAGATGCGGGTGAGAAACTCGAGAAATCGTCCGGCCTCGTCGTGGTAGCCGAGCAGCGAAAGGCCATAGAGCGCAAAGGTCGCATCGCGCGGCCAGCAGTAGCGGTAATCCCAGTTGCGCGGGCCACCAATGGCCTCGGGCAGACTGGCCGTCGGAGCCGCCACCATGGCGCCCGACGGGGCATAGATCAGCGCCTTGAGCGCCAGCGCGCTGCGCACCACCTCGCGCTGATACGGTCCCTGATACTGCGCCTTGGCCGCCCAGGCTTCCCAGAGCCTGGTGGTGGCGTCGAGCGAGCCGCGCAGGCGCGCGTCATCGAGCGCGGCCGGCGCTTCGCCCCAGGCAAGCACAAACCACGCCGCCTCGCCGGGCTCCAGATGCACGCGCCCGCGCAGCGCGCCGTTGGCGGCCTGCAGCGGAAACGAAGCCTGCGCCCATAGCGGCAGCGACGCGCCTCCCTGCCAGCACCTAGGGGTTTGCGGCTGCCAATGCACACCCTGGCTGCCATACTCGGGGCGCGGGTCAACATAGAGATCGAGATCCACCGGCTCGGCGACGGCCTCCGCCCGACGGCAGAGCGCGCCGTTGCCGAAGCCGGCGGCGGTGGCGCCGCCAAAATGGGCCGGCATCCAGTCGGTGATGCGCACACGGCCCGAGAATTCCGTCACCAGGACGTTGGTGGCCTCCCGGTACTGCTGCTTGCCGCTCGTGCCCGCGGGCAGCCCGTCCGGCGCCCAGCGCAGTTGCCCAGCCCGGTCCGGGTCAAGCAGCGTCGCGACCAGAGAGCCGCTGTCGAAGCGCGGCGCGCACAGCCACCCCACGCTGCCATTACACCCGATGAGGGCACACGTGAGGCCGTCGGCAATCAAGCCATAATCGCGGATGCCAAGCGTGGTCGCGGGGCTAGCCATTGCTACAGGCTAACTGCATTCGCGCCTCGTTCCAAGGTGCGCAGCCGTGCTATCCTTTTTGTGCGGGGTGGAGCAGTCCGGTAGCTCGTTGGGCTCATAACCCAAAGGTCGGTGGTTCAAATCCACCCCCCGCAACCAACCGAATTTCACGGTGTGCCGACTCAAGGGCTGGGAGCGTATCTTGCTCATTCCCAAGCAGCCGCCACTCTCCCTGCGCAACATAGTGCCCCTTGCCGTCCCCGACTTGCAGCATCATGCGAATTTCCGAGACATACTTGAGCATCTCCTTCCGGGCCGGCGCTGGATCGCCAGCCAGCAGAGCGCGAAGGTCTCCCATCTTCCCCATAATGAAATTGCGAATGCCCGAAAGATGGGCGTCAAAGGAGTTGGCTCCTCCGGCCAGTAGCTGGTCAGAGAGGTCCCGCAACCGCTGCTCACGCTCGTTGATCGCCTCAATGAGGAAAGCCGAAGGTCCCGTAGCCGCTGCGGTTTCGGCCAGCAGCAGCTCCGCGATGTCCCGCTCCAGGCTGTCGTTGGCTGGCATGCGAATCGCGAACTTGACGCCTCGCGTCTCCGAGGCCTCATAAATCTCCGGTTTGGCAAATGCCGCATCGGCCCGAAACACAACCTCTTTGCCCATCGCCTGCTGCCGCTCGATCTCCGGCAACAACAGCTCTTCCCAGCCGTCGGCGCTGTGCACGTTGCCGGGGCGCAGCTTGCTGCCCAGACAATCGCCGTCACGGTTGAACAACAGCAGCGGGTGGTAACAGGTGGACTCGAAGTGCCCGTTGTAGGCGCTCTCCTCTTGCTCGCCGAACACCCGAATCTCGGTCGAGTCCATGTCCAGCACCGCCCGAACCCGCGCGTCGAGCGCCTCGGCTCTCGCGACCAGCGCACGATTGAGCCGCGCCAGCCCGGCGAAGTTGCCATCCTCGGCCAGCATCTGCGTCTCGAAACTTTGCAGCCGCGACGGCAGCGCCGCGCCCCGCTCCCATATCTTTTCGGAACCGATCAGCCGGAAGGCGGGGTCCTGCGCCAGTCGCTCGGCGTCGTTCATGT
>JBOGKQ010000028.1:0-36387 GCA_050747905.1 Terriglobales bacterium
GGTCTCGCTCATGCGCCGCCACCGGCATAGGCTCGACCCGGGCCAGCAGGGCAAGCTGGAAGCCTACCTCGCACAGCAGCCGCCCCTGCAGCTCATCTACGGCTTCAAGCAGCGCCTGTGCCATTGACTGCTGAAGAAAAACCGCACCCGCAAACAGTGCGCCCAGCTCGCGCCCCGCTTCCTGCGTGCCGTGTACCAGTTGCGGCAGGCGCGCCTGCCGCAACTGGTACAGCTCGGCGACACGCTGCACTCCTGGTCAGAGGAAATCGCCACCATGTGGCACTTCAGCCGCAACAACGGCATCACAGAAGGCTTTCACAACAAAATGGAGCTCATCAGCCGTCAGGCTTACGGCTTCCGCAACTTCGAAAACTACCGCATGCGTGTCAAGGTACTATGCGGTTGAACCGTTCCGGGGTACCCACCCTCCCCCGTTGTTGGCGTAGAGCCCGCAAGTTGTTGGGAATTTGGTCGGGACGGCGAGATTTGAACTCGCGACCCCTTGCACCCCAAGCAAGTGCGCTACCGGGCTGCGCTACGTCCCGAAAACCGGCCGAGTCGACTGGGGAAAGACGAGGTAGGGCTAGTCTAGCATGGACGGGCGGGCCGACCCGGCTCGGCACCGCCGCCTCTTTCAGGAGGCGCCATCTCGCTCGCTGGGCCTCGCCTGCATATTTCCCCCTGGGGCGCTCGCTGGGACGCTCGCCCATTCCGAATTTCGCAGCCCTGCGCGTCGCTTTTGCCCACGGTGCCAAGCGGCGCGACCCCCGCAAGGGGGTCTCCAAGTTGCCGCGTTTAGCTGGACGGGCGGCGATCCAGCAGGGCGGTGATCGCCGCCAGCTCGGCACGGACTTTTTGCAACAGCTCGTGGTCCCGTGAGGAGGCCAGCGGCAGCGACCCCTGAGCGCGCTTGCCTTGGTGCTCGGCTTTGAGTTTGTTGCGTGCCCCGGCGATGGTGAAACCCTGCTCACGGAGCAGGGTTTTTATCTGCAGCGCCAGCTCGACCTCGCGGCGGCGGTAGAGGCGCTGGCCCTTGGAGCTCTTGCCCGGCTTGAGTGCCGGAAACTCGCTTTCCCAAAAGCGCAGCACATAGGGCTCGACGCCGGCCAGGCGGGCGACCTCGCCGATTTTGAAGTAGAGTTTATCGGAAATTACCGGCCGGGCCATTGCGCTCATAGTACCTGAAAAAACGTACTTCAGGTCCTGTAGGCGCCGTTTATGCGCACATAATCTTCGGTCAGATCGAAGGTTGGCGCGGGCCCCAGCGCGGAGGCCGCGCCTGCGTAGTTCCCCGGGGGCGCTCGCTGGGACGCTCGCCCATTCCGAATTTCGCGGCCCTGCGCGCCGATTTTACCCACGGTGCCAAGCGGCGCGACCCCTACGATTCGCATAACAATTCATTAGTAGAATAATAATACATTGAGCGGTGGCGACCAAGGCTTCCGTACAATAAACACTGTGGCGGCGAGCTTTCATATCGAGAATTTCGGCTGTCGCGCCAACCAAGCCGAGGGGGTGGCGCTCACCGAGGCGCTGGCGCGGGCCGGGATGGAGCCGGCCGGAACCGAGGCGGCCGACTGGGTGGTGTTCAACACCTGCACGGTGACGGCGGAGGCCGACGCGGCGGCGCGGCGCGCCATCCGGACACTGCACCGGAGAAGGCCGCAGGCCCGCATCGCGGTCACAGGCTGCTACGCGGAGCGCGCGGCGGAGGAGGTGCGCTCGCTGCCGGGCGTGGCCGTGGTTGCCGGCCACAAAGAAAAATGGGCGCTGGCGGAACGGCTGGTGACGCCGCAAGCGCAGCCGCAGAAGCTGGCGAGTCTGGCGCGGCTGGTGGCGAGCGGTGTCCGCAGTCGTCCCATCCTGAAAGTGCAGGAAGGTTGCGGCCGGGCGTGCAGCTTCTGCGTGATTCCCCAGGTGCGGGGCGCGAGCCGCTCGCGGGTGCTGGGCGAGGTGCTGGCGGAGGCTGCCGGCTACGCGGCCGCCGGCCACGCGGAGCTGGTGTGCTCGGGAATCAATCTGGGGCAATGGGGGCGGGACTTGAACCAGAGTTTGCGGCTCGCCGATCTGGTGCGGGCCCTGCTGGAGCAGACGCCCGTGCAGCGGCTGCGGCTGAGCTCGGTCGAACCGGCGGATTGGAGCCCAGAGCTGACGGGGCTGATGGCGCAGGCCGGCGGCCGGCTGGCGCGCCATGCGCACCTGCCGTTGCAAAGCGGCAGCGACAGGGTCTTGCGGCGGATGCGGCGGCGCTATCGCGCGCGCGACTATGCCGAGCGCGTGGAGGCGCTGGCCGCCCGGGTGCCAGGCGTGGCGATCGGAGCGGATGTGATGGCAGGGTTTCCGGGCGAGAGTGCAGCCGAGTTTGACCACACCTGCCAGTGGATCGCGCGGCTTCCCCTCGCCTACCTGCACGTCTTTCCCTTTTCAGCGCGGCCGGGCACCGAAGCCGCCGCGCGGCTCGCAAGCGGCGCCTGGCCAGTGGTGCCGGCCGCCGTGACCGCCGAGCGCGTGCGCACACTGCGGGAGCTGGGAGCCGGCAAGCGGGTGGCGTTTCTCGACCATCTGCTCGGCCAGACGCTGTCGGCGGTGACGCTGGCCGACGGCACTGCGCTGAGCGACAATTACGCGTCGCTACGGCTACCGGCGCCGCTCGCGCCGGGGCGGTTGATTGAGGTATGCGTCACCGGCAGGCAAGGCGAGGTCTTGTTGGCGGCATGAGAGCCGCCCTCGCGGTGCTGCTGCTGGGGCTGGTGGCAGGAGCGCAGCTGCCGCCCCCGCAGAAAGCGCCCGCGCCGGTGTCCAAAAAAGTTGCCTTCGCGGCGCTGGTGGGCGCAGCGGCGGGAGCGGTGATCGGCGCCCAGGCCCTGGATTTTTCCGCAGTGCCCGCGGATGAGCGCCGCGCCCATGCCTGGCGCGCCGGGCTGACCTATGGCGCCATCGGAGGCGTGTTGGCGGCGGCAGCGGCGGCGCGCGGGAGCGCGCCGGAACCGCCCGAGCCACACCACTTCTTTGCGGGCAAGTGGAATACGCCGCTGTTGGTCGGTATCGCGGCCGTTCAGGCGCTTGACTACAGCAGCACCCGCTACTTCCGCGACCGCGGCAAGGACGAATGGCTGCTCACCAATCAGCTCGTGGACAATCGGGCGGCGTTTGTCACCACCGAAATATCCGCCGCCAGCGCAGCAGTGGCGCTCTGCTATCTGTTCCACCGCTCCGGTCACCACCGTTGGGAGCGCGTCGCCGCCGCCGCCTACATTGCCGTCGGCGTCATCTCGGCGGTGGCGAACTACCGCTATCCCGCCACCGGCCACGCGCTGTTTTAGAGCTTGGCGCGGGCGGACTGGATTTGCGCCGTAAAGGCATCCAGCGCCTGGACGATGGCCTTCTCCTGTTCCGCCGCCTGGGCGTAGTTTTTCGCCTCAATGGCCTCGCGCAGGCCGGGTAGGGTCTTGACCCCATAGCCGGTGTAGAGGCCAGGAGCATAGATCTCGTGTCGGTACCAGGGGCGGCCGGGAAGGCCGCTGTCACTCAGCAGCTTACGTTCGCTGGTGTAGAGGAGCTCGTTGAGGGCGGCAAGGTCCGGCGGAGGCTGCTGCAAGAGCTTGCCGCTGGAAGTGTCAGCGGCGAGGGCGTCGTCGTAGCTTTTGGCGGCCGAACGCAAGGTCGTCACCGACTGTTCGAGCGGGGAGAAATCGAACGCCGGTGCGCCGGATTGCTGTTTGTACTCGGCCTCAATCTGCTGCTGGTACTGCAGCACGTCGGCGGCGAAGCCGCCAAATTGCAGCGGCAGCACATCGGCGTCGGCCAGGCGCATCACGGCGGTGCCGATGGTCTGCGCGAGGGCGCGCTCGTAGATAAAGCGGGTGTCGCCGAAGTGCGTGAACCAATAAAAATCGTCATAGGCGGAGTGGTACACGCCTCCGCCGCCCTCGCCTCCAAACCCCAGGTTCGCCGAGGCGATGCCCAGGTGCTGCAGGAAGGGCGTGAAGTCCGAGCCCGAGCCGAGAGCACCGAGACGGAGGTCGCCGCCGTCCAGAATGGCGGCTTTCTGCGCGGCCGTGCGGGCCTGGGCGAGAGCATGGGTCTTCGCCTTGAGCCAAAGCGATTGATGCGTTACCGGATCGGTGATGTCCTGGGCGATCAGGTTGAAAAAGTGTTGCAGCGAGCCGCTGCCCTCCATGTTGAGATAGCCGGTGTCGCTGTCGTCGGTGTTGATGTACGCCACCGCTTTTTGCTCCAGTTCAGGGGCATGGGTTTCAGCCCATTCGGTCGAGCCGAGTAGCCCTGGCTCCTCGCCATCCCAGGCACAGTAGACGATCGTGCGTTTCGGCCGCCAGCCCTGCTTCAGCAGCACGCCCAACGCCCGCGCCCCCTCCAAGAGTACCGACTGGCCCGACAGCGGATCGGCGGCGCCGTTGACCCAGCCATCGAGGTGGTTGCCGCGGATGATCCATTGGTTGGGATACTCGCTGCCGGGAATCATTCCAATCACGTCGTAAATGGGCGCCAGACCCCAGTGATACTTGACCAGCAGATGCACCGTCGCCGGACCCGGGCCGATGTGGTAAGTGAGCGGCAGTGCGCCACGCCAGGCCTCGGGTGCGACTGGACCGCCAAGGGCGGCCAGCAGCGGCTGGGCATCGCCATACGAAAGCGGTTGCACCGGAATCTTCTGCAGCGTTTTGACCTGACTGAGAGGCAGGCGCCTGGCGCCCAGGGTTGAGCCCCAGCCGGGCGTTTCCGGATCGCCGGGGTAAATGGGCATGCGCATCACGCTGCCGCGCTGGACGCCCTGGGCTGGACGCCAGGCGCCCTTGGGATAGACATCGCCCTGGAAGTAGCCGTCATCGCGCGGGTCGGAATAGATCAGGCAGCCCACCGCGCCATGCTCGTACGCCAGCCAGGGCTTGATGCCGCGCCAGCTGTGGCCATAGCGGGCAAGGACGATTTTGCCCTTGACGCTGATGCCCAGCCTGGCGAGCGTGTCGTAGTCCTCCGGCACGCCGTAGTTGACGTACACCAGTGGCGCGGTGATGTCACCGTCGGGCCCGTAGAGGTTCTCGGTGGGCAACTGGCCCGCCTGGCCCGAGGTCGGGTCGCCTGGAATGGGCGGCTCCTTGAGCACGGCCTCGTAGTGACCGGGCGCCACCAGGGTCACCCGGCGCTGCAACGGCGTGGGATAGAGAACCTCGAACTGCTCGATATGCGCCTGCAGCCCGTCGTTCTGCATTTGTTTTTGCACCCACTGGGCCAGCACGTGCTCGCGCTCGGTGCCCACGTTATGCGGGTAGGCGCTCAGGTACTTCATGTTGGCGCGGATGTTGGCTGGCTGCGGCAGCGCCTGGAACTGCGCTTCCCACTTCGCCTCGGTGGCGCTGGAGGCGGCGGCAAAGCCCATCAAGTGCGGGGCGGGCGTGGCGCGGAGATAAAACAGGGCGGCGGCGATGACGATGATGACTACGCCGGAGATCAGGGCAGTCTTGCGCGGACCAGCGGACGGCGGCATAAGGGGTTCCTCCCAACTTCGAGCGCCAGTATACAGGGGAACTCGGAATAGGGAAATGCATGCCGTCCGCCAAGTGCCACTCGCGGGCAGGGGCACCTGGATCAGCGTGGCGTGGCATGGCCATCTCTTAAGGGGTCCGGGGAACGCCTGATGGCGCCGCCGGGGCGCCAGGGGGGACAATGGCCGCAACGGTTCGCAGAGAAATACTGCCTTTGGCTGCCAATCCTCCTTCCTTGCGTGCGCGGCTGAGGGCGCTGCTCCGGCATACCCAAGTTCACGGCGGCTGGGCGGGCGCCGCCCTGCTGCTGGGCGGCGGGGTGGCGGCGCTGGGCGCCGTCGAGCCGCTGTTTCTGAAGTACCTCACCGATTTGCTGGTCGCCGCGGCGGCAGGCGCCGGCCGGCACGCCTGGCGGCCGGGCATGGTGGCGCTGGCGCTCCTGGGCTGCGTACTGGTGGCACAACGGGTACTGCTAACAGCCCAGACGATCGCGGTCAACCGGATACGGTTTGCAACCAGTTTCGAGTTGTCGTCAGAAGTCTTGCGCCAACTCTACAACCGGCCGCTGAGCTTCCATCAGAACAACGGAGCCGGATATGTACTGACACGCGTGGACCGGGGCGTAGCGGCACTGGGGCAGTTGACCAACGACCTGCTGCAGACGCTGGTGCCCAATGTCATCACCCTGGCCATGATGATGGCGCTGCTGTGGGAGTTGTCGCCGCGGCTGGCGTGGGTGGGGCTTGCGCCGATGCCGCTATTTTTGTGGGCGACGGCGCGCGGGGCGCGGCGGCTGGTGGCGCACGAAGAGATGGCGCAGACCGGCTGGAGCCGACTCTACAGCCGCGTGACCGAGGTGCTGAGCGGCATCAAGACGGTGAAGTCGCTGGGCGGAGAGGCCGGTGAGGTCGCCGCCTATCGCGCCGGCGCGCGGGAGATTTTTCGCAGCCTGTGGAAATTGGTCTGGCTGGACGAGAGTTATGGCCACGTGAAGAACGCGCTGGCGCTGACGGGGCGCATGGGCGTGGCCGCCTACGGGTTCTGGCTGGTCCTCGAAGGCCGGATTTCCACCGGGACATGGATCGCGGCCACCAGCTATGCGGCGCTGCTGTACGGGCCGCTGGCGGGATTGGCGGGCACGTATAGCACCATCGCCCGGGAGTGGGTGGCGGCAGGCGCAGTGTTGGATTTTCTCGAGGAGCCGACGGCTGAAGAGCCCGCGGCGGTGGCCCCGCCGCTCCGCTGGCAAGGCGGCATACGCTTCGAGAAGGTGAGCTTCCGGTACGCGGGACAGAAGCGGCACGCGCTCGATGAAGTCAGCTTTGCCGTCCAGCCGGGCGAGCACATCGCCGTAGTGGGCCCAAGCGGCGGGGGAAAGACTACGCTGGCGGATCTGTTGCTGAAGTTTCATGAGCCGGAAGCGGGCGCGATTCTGCTGGACGGTTGCGACCTCCGGGCGATCGCGCCGGCGGAACTGCGCCGCCAGATAGCCGTGGTTTTGCAGGACCCGCTGCTGCTGGAAGGCTCAATCGCCGACAACCTCGCGTATGGCCTGGCGGCACGGCCAGCTCTTGCTAAAGCCGCCCGCGCCGCTGTCACCGCGCGAGCGGGCCAAGGGACGGCGGCTGGAGCCCCGGGCGTCGCCAAGTTGCCGCGTTGTCCCAGCGTCAGCACGCCGGAGCTGTGGCGGGCGCTGGAGGCGGCGCAGGCAGCGGAGTTCGTGTGTCGGCTGCCAGAGGGACTGGACACGCGCCTGGGCGAGCGCGGCGCGCGCCTGTCGGGGGGCGAGCGCCAGCGGCTGGCCATTGCGCGCGCCCTGCTGCGCGACCCGCGCATTCTGATTCTTGACGAGGCCAGCGCCCACCTGGACGCGGACAGTGAAGCCGCCTTGAACGAGGCTTTGCGGACGTCGCTGCGCGCCCGCACCGCGATCATCATCTCGCACCGGCTGGCCACGCTGCCGCGGGTGGACCGGATACTGGTGCTGGAACATGGGTGCCTGCTGGAACACGGGACGCCGGAGGAGCTGGCGGCGGGCCGGGGCTTTTACGCCCGCTGGTCGCGCGCCCCCCTAGCCGCGCCTCTCCACTAGTATAGGTACATGACCGTACCCGTAAGCGCGGCCTCCCGCATCGGCCAGCTGCGGCGCGTGCCCTTGTTCGCCGAACTCGAGGACGAGCCGCTGGCGACGCTGGCGGCGCGCGTGGTGCCGCACCGCTATGCAGCCGGGCAGGTTTTGCTTGAGGAGGGAGAGCGCTGCGCGGGAGTGTTCTTGCTGACCAGTGGCACGGTGCGGGTGTTCAAGCTCTCGGCCTCGGGGCGGGAGCTGATGCTGCACCGCGAAACCGCGCCGGCGACGGTGGCCGAGGTGCCGCTGGTGGATGGCGGGCCGTATCCGGCTTCGGTGCGCGCCGAGGGCGAGGTCGAGGCGCTGTTTCTCAACCGCAAGGATTTTCTCCACGTCTGCGTGCAGCACCCCCAGGTGGCGGTGGCGACGCTGGCGGTGTTCGGAAAAAGACTGCGCATTCTGGTGGCGCTGGTGGAGGCGGTGACCTTCGGCGGGGTGCGGCAACGGCTGGCCCATTTGCTGCTGGAGCAGGCGGGAGACCGGCGCCGGCTCGCGGCCACGCACCAGGATTTGGCGCTGGCGCTGGGCACAGTGCGGGAAGTGGTGTCGCGCAACCTCAGCCGCTTCCAGGCCGAGGGCATGGTGCGGCTCAAGCCGCGCGAGATCGAACTGCTCGATGCCGAAGCCCTGCGCCGCGAAGCCGAATGCGAACTGTAGCGCGTATAATTTGCCTGTAATGTTGGCGCGGGCCCCAGCGCGGCTGCTTCGCCCTGCTGGAACTGCGCGGGGCGGGGTGGGGGCCCCGGGGCTCCCACCCCAAGGCGCAGGCGCCTTGGGGGCCCCGGGGCTCCCACCCCAAGGCGCAGGCGCCTTGGGGGCCCCGGGGCTGGGGCCGCGCCTGCATGTTTCCCCGGGGACGCTCGCCCATTCCGAATTTCGCGGCCCTGCGCGGCGATTTTGCCCACAGTGCAAAGCGGCGCGACCCCCGCGAACGGTCCGGCGGCGATACGTTCAGCGGTAAACTTGGTGGGCACGCGATGCTGGCACCGGGCACACAATTCGGCCCCTTTGAGATACTGGCCCCCTTGGGCGCGGGCGGCATGGGCGAAGTCTACCGCGCCCGCGATCCCCGGCTCGAGCGCGAGGTCGCCATCAAGATCTTGCCGGCGGCGTGGGCGCGGGATGCCGAGCGGCTGCGGCGCTTCGAGATCGAAGCGCGGGCGGCGGGGCGACTCAACCATGCCAACATTCTGAGCGTATATGACTTCGGACTGCAGGACGGTACGCCGTACCTCGTCGCCGAGTTGCTCGAAGGTGAATCCCTGCGCGAGCGCATGACGCCGCCCGCGGCCATGCCGCCCCGCAAGGCCGTCGAAATTGCGACGCAGGTGGCGCGCGGTCTGGCGGCGGCGCACGCCAAGGGGATCACGCACCGTGACCTCAAGCCGGAAAACATTTTTCTCACTCGCGGCGGGCAGGCGAAAATTCTGGATTTTGGCCTGGCCAAGGTCCACGCGCCGGTCAGCGACGATGCCGCCACGCTGGCGGCGGGCGAGGTCACCAGCGCCGGCTCGGTGCTGGGCACGGCGGGTTACATGGCGCCCGAACAGGTGCGCGGCGAGGCCTCCGATGCGCGCTCGGACCTGTTCGCACTGGGCGCGATCGTGTACGAAATGGTCGCTGGGCGGCGGGCATTCCAAAAGGCCACGGCAGTGGAAACCATGTCGGCGGTGCTGAAGGAAGAACCGGCGGCCGCGGTCATCGAGCCGCCGTTGCAGCGGGTGCTGGACCATTGCCTCGAAAAGGACCCGGCGGCGCGGTTTCAGTCGGCGCGCGACTTGGAGTTCGCGCTGGCCGCGGCGGAAGGTACAACGACCACGGTGCGGGCGATGGTGATTCCGGTAAGACCGCGCCAGACGACATGGCTGCCGGCAGCGCTGGGCGTTGCCGGT
The DNA here is from genome assembly GCA_050747905.1 of Terriglobales bacterium. Taxonomy (GTDB): domain Bacteria; phylum Acidobacteriota; class Terriglobia; order Terriglobales; family SCQP01; genus SCQP01. Next base: position 9,525 of record JBOGKQ010000028.1, read on the forward strand.
CTGGTGGTGGGCGGGTTGCTCGTGTACTTCCTTGCCCGGCCGGCGGCGGCGGCGCCCGCGGTAAGCGTCAGATTCGCAATACCCGCTCCCCAAAACGGCTCGCTCGACGGCGGCATGGCGATTTCTCCCGACGGTTCCAAACTGGTCTACGCGGCGGCGGACGGCAGCGGCAGGGATCAGCTTTGGCTGCGGCAAATGGGCTCCCTCGACGTCCGCAAACTGGCGGGCACCGACGGAGCCCACTGGCCCTTCTGGTCGCCCGATGGCGAGCACGTGGGATTTTTCGCGAGCAGCGGACTCTCGACCCTGGATGTGACCGCTGGGGCGGTGCGTCAACTCGCCGCCACCCCGGTTTCCATTACCCGTGGTGGCGCGTGGGGAGGGGACGGGTTCATCGTCTACCAGCCGTCTCCGATCGGGCCGCTCATGAAGATTCCGGCGCAAGGTGGCATGCCCGTACCCGCAGATGCGGGCACGCCCTCTGGCGGCACCGACCGCTGGCCGCAGTTCTTGCCTGACGGCCAGCACTTTATCTTCCTACGCTTCAACCAGAGCGAGCAGGATGGCACACTGCTGGAGGCAGCGCTCGCCGACTCTGCGCCGCACGTGATCGGCGGCATGCCCCTGTTGGATTCGCAGGTGATCTACGACGACGGCTCGTTGCTGTACTCGCTCAATGGAAGCCTCACCGCGCAGCCGTTCGACTGGAGGAGTGGGAAAATCACCGGACCGCCGCGCTCGCTGGCGGTGCCGCTCGCCCCGACCGGGCTGGCGGGTGCGACCGGAGCCTTGTCGTTGGCGGCCCGGCGTGGCTTGCTGGCGTGGTACCAGTCGCAAGATGGGCTCACCCAATTGGCGATCTTGGATCGCGGCGGCAAGGTCGTGCACACGGTCGGCGCGCCCGCCAGCTACCTGGGCTGGTCGCTTTCACCCGACGGCAAAACCATCGCGACCAGCCTGGTGGACGCCAGAGGCGTCAACGCCATTTGGCTGGTGGATGTGGCCAACGGCGCGCCGCGGCGGCTGACCTTCGCCAGCGGCCAATACCAGGCGCCCGTCTGGTCACCCGATGGGCAATGGGTTTACTACGGACTGGCGCCCGGCGGTGTTTTGAACGCCTACCGCAAGCGCGCGGACGGAGCCGGGGGCGCGGAGCAGCTGACCAACGCGCTGCATGGCGCCGGACCCAATGGCATTGCACCCGGTGGCGGTACGCTGCTCTACTCCAGCTTGAGCGGGACTGAGTACGACCTGAGACTTCTGCCCTTGCAGCCGCGCGGCCCGGATCGGGTGGTGCAGACCAACGCCGCCATGGGCCAGTTTTCACCCGACGGGCGCTGGATCGCCTTTGCTACGCACTTGCAGACGCGTCATGGCAACGAGGTGTTCGTGATCCCCAATCCGCCCGGCAGCAGCCGCTGGCAGATTTCACCCACGCACGGTTCAGGTCCAGAGTGGTCACACGACGGCAAGGTTCTGTACTACCAGTCCGGATGGGAGCTCATGGAGGTGCACGTGTTGCCGGCTCCTGGCGGAGCGTTCGCCTTCTCCCCGCCGCAGGCGCTGTTCGCCTTGCCAGCGTTCCAAGGCCCGGTCTCGGGCGCCTACCAGGCGCTCTATGCCCCCATGCCCGACGGCAAGGATTTTTTGGCGGGCGAGTCGGCGGGCACGGCCGCAGCCCCTGGGATTACGGTCGTAACCAACTGGAAGCGCGGGCTTGCTCATTAGGATGTGACCGAAGTCATAGGCGCGCTTGCGAGCGCTGTCGCAGGCTGCAATGTTGGCGCGGGCCCCAGCGCGGCTGCTTCGCCCTGCTGGAGCTGCGCAGGGCGAATTGCTTCGCCCTGCTGGAGCTGCGCAGGGCGAATTGCGCCGCGCGCCCCGCTTATGGCGCAGGCACAGCCTGTCTTTGCCGGAGGCTCCGCCCCCGCCGCCTCCCGATGGTCGGCGCCCCCTGGCCGCTCCGGGATCGTCCGCCAGGCTACGGTCAGTATGGAAGGGAACGGGGTGTGACCGAGGTCATAGAGGCACACGGCGGGGCTAGCGCAAGCTGGAGGTGGAGGAACAACAGCCATGGCGACGGCGGCAACGAAATCAGTGGGCGAGCTGGCGGTGGAAACGCTGGGGGCAGCGCGCGTTTTCGAAAAGATGGGCATTGACTTTTGCTGCGGCGGGGAAAAGAGCCTGGACGAGGCGTGCCGGAAAAAGGGCCTGGAATTGAACGTGGTCCTGCAGGCCATTCAGGACCTGCAGGAGACGGAACCCACCGCGGCGCCGGATCAGCATTGGCAGAGCGAACCGATGCAGAATCTGATGACCCACATCGTTTCCTGTCATCATCAATACGTGCGTACCGAGACGCCGCGCATCGCGCAGTGGTTGGGGAAGTGCGTGGCGGCGCATGGCGAGCATCATCCTGAGTTACACCGCATGCAGCGCTCGTTTGCCGCGATGTCGAGTGAGATGGCGCAGCACATGGCCAAAGAGGAGCTCATTCTGTTTCCCGCCATTGCGCGGACCGAGGCGGGCCAGGCCGGCGGAAATCTGGCTGCACCGGTGAAGATGATGATGGTCGAGCATGATCACTCCGGGCGCGATCTGGAGGAGGTTCGCCGCTTGAGTGGCGATTACACGCCGCCAGCGGATGCCTGTTCCACCTACCGTGCCCTCTACACGGCCTTGGCGGAGTTTGAAAAGGATATGCGCCAGCACATACACTTGGAGAACAACATCCTGTTCCCGCGCGCGCTGGCGTTGAGTCCTGCAAACCCGGATGTCGTCCGCTAGCATTGATGCCGCGTATGAGCAGATGCGTCGCTACGAGCGGCGCATCTCCCGCCTGCTCACGGTCTTTATCCTGACCGGGCTGGTGTTTCTCCTGGGACCGGGAGGATTCATCGGCCTGGGCAATTTGTTGGCGATCAGCAGCGGGCAGACGCCGGCGGCGGCGCTTACGGTATGGCTGCAAACGCACGGCCACACGATTCTTTACGGCTGGGTGGGGAGCTTCATCCTCGGCATTGGGCTGCATTCGCTCACCCGCAGGCACCACACCCGGGTGAATTTTGCCGCCGCCTGGACGTGCTGGGCTCTATGGACGGGTGGCGTCGGCTTACGCTGGTACGCGGGCATGCACGTGTGGCACTGGCGCGTGCTGCTGCCGCTTTCGGCGGCGCTGGAGCTAGGCGCGTTCGGAATCTTTCAGGCGATTGTGTTTCGCGCACACCGGAGCGAGCCCGGCAAACCCCACGAGCCCTTACCGGGTTGGGTGCTGCTGGTGCTGACCGGCGCCCTCGGCTTCGGGTTGACGCTCATAGTCAATCTCGCCGCTGCCGTCCAGAGCGCCGGTTGGGGCGCATCGGCGGCGTTTGCCCCGGCCTGGGATCACCGCATGGTCGCACTGATGACCTGGGCGTTTCTGGCACCGTTCGTATTTGGGTTCTCCACGCGCTGGCTGCCCGTGTTCGCCGGGCTGCGCCCCGCGCGGAATTGGGTTCCGCGCACGCTGGCGCCGCTGCTGGCGGCCGCAGCGTTGGCAGTCTTGGCAGGCTGGTGGATGCCCGCCGCCGTGCTGTGGGCCACGGCCGCGGGCCTGGCAGCCTGGGGCCTGCACTTGTTCCAGCCCGCCGTCGGCAAACCCAAAACTCAGGGCGTTCACCCCAGCTTTCCCTGGTTTTTTCGTTTTGCCTATGCCTGGCTGGTGCTTTCGGCCGCCTTTGGGATTTGGTCAGCGATCGATCCCTCCAACACCGGCATCAGCGGGGCCGGACGGCACGCCTTTACCGTCGGCTTCATCGCCACCATGGTGCTGACGATTGGCCAGCGGGTACTGCCCGCCTTCAGCGGCATGAAATTGCTCTACAGCCCGGCGTTAATGTTCTTGTCGCTGTTACTGCTGGAAGCAGGTTGCGTGCTCCGGGTTTTCGGCGAGTTGCTGGCTTATCCGGGCTGGTGGCACGCAGCCTGGAGTTGGCTGCCACTCTCCGCTGCCCTGGAAGGCGTCGGCTTCGTGTTATTCGCCTACAATCTGGTGCGCACGCTGTTCCGTCCTCCCGCCCATCTCCACGCTCTGAGTTAATGGTACCGACGCCCGCGCTGGTGCTCATTCCATAGCGGGGCGATGGCTTTTATAATGAATACATGGTAACCGCAGACACCGTCGCTCCCGCAACCGTCGCCATGGCGCATCTTGCCGAGTTCCACAACGAGGCATTGGCCGATTTCACCAAGGCCGAAGTGCGCGAGCGCTATAGCCAGGGCCTGGCGGAGGCGCGCAAGGAGCTGGGGCGTGAGTACGACAACCGCATCGGCGACAAGCACGTGAAGAGCGAGAAAAAGCTCACCTCGCACAACCCGTCGAACAGCCGCGAGGTGGTGGGCGTGCACCAGGAGAACACCGCCGCGGCGGCCAGCGATGCCATCGCCAACGCCGCCCTGACGTTTGAGTGTTGGCGGCTGACGAAGGCGGAAAAGCGGGTCGAGATTCTGCTCCGGGCGGCGGAGATTCTCCGCCGCCGCAAGCCCTACTACTCGGCCTGGCTGACGCTGGAGGTGGGCAAGACGTTTCCCGAGGCCGACGCCGACATCTGCGAGACGATTGATTTTCTCGAGTACTACGGACGGCAGCAATTAAAACTCTCCGGGCCGCAGCCGGTGCCTCAGTTGCCGGGTGAAAAGGACGTGCTGGTGTACATTCCGCTGGGCGTGGGGGCGGTGATTCCGCCGTGGAATTTTCCCATGGCCATCACCTGCGGGATGACGGCGGCGGCGATGGTGGCGGGCAACACCGTGGTACTCAAGCCCTCGAGCGATTCGCCCACGATTGCCGCCAAGCTGATGGAAGTGCTGGAGGAAGCCGGGTTGCCGGGCGGGGTGGTCAACTTTGTGACCGGCGGCGGCTCGACCGTGGGTGATGCGCTGGTGACCGACGCGCGCGTACGCTTCATTGCCTTTACGGGATCGAAATCGGTGGGACTGGAAATCAACCGCAAGGCCGCCGAGACCAGGCCCGGGCAGAAATGGATCAAGCGCACGGTGCTGGAGATGGGCGGCAAGGATTCGATTCTCGTGGATGAGGACGCGGATGTGAACGCCGCGGTCGAGGGCGTCGCCGTGAGCGCGTTCGGCTACCAGGGACAGAAGTGCTCGGCCTGCTCGCGCGCGATTGTGCACGAGAAGATCTACGACGAGTTCGTGGCCAAGCTGGCGGAGCGGACGAAAACGATCAGGGTCGGTGATGCCGGCAACCACGACAACTACATGGGCCCGGTGATCAACGAGCGCTCGCTGAAGAACACGCTGAACTACATCGAGATCGGGAAGCAGGAGGGGCGGCTGGTGGCCGGCGGCCACCGTGGCGAGGCTGCGGGCTACTTCGTCGAGCCGACGGTTTTTGCCGACATCGCGCCGGCGGCGCGGCTGGCGCAGGAGGAGATCTTCGCGCCGGTGCTGGCGGTGATTAAATGCAAGAGTTTTGACGACGGCCTGGCCATCGCCAACAACACCGAATACGGGCTGACGGGCGCGGTGTACACCCGCGATGAGAAGAAATTGGAGAAGGCGGCGAGCGAGTTTCACGTCGGTAACCTGTACTTCAACCGCAAGTGCACCGGCGCCATGGTGGGCGCGCATCCGTTTGGCGGCTTCAATATGTCGGGTACCGACTCCAAGGCCGGAGGCCCGGATTACCTGCTGCTGTTCACGCAAGCCAAGTCCATCGCCCACAAATTGTAGTCCGGCTATACTTGCCCCATGCTGGAGCGGGGGCAGCGGCTGGGGCCGTACGAAATCGAGTCCGCGCTGGGCACCGGGGGCATGGGCGAGGTGTATCGCGCTCGCGACACGCGCTTGGGGCGCACGGTGGCGCTCAAGGTGCTGTCGGCCAGGCTGGAGGCCACCCCCGAGCTGCGCGGCCGCTTCGAGCGCGAAGCACGGGCGATTGCCGCGCTGCAGCATCCCAACATCTGCGTGCTGCATGACCTGGGAAATGAGAGCGACATTTCGTTTCTGGTGATGGAGTATCTGCAGGGCGAGACCCTGGCGGCGCGCCTGCGGCGGGGGCGGTTGGCGTTTCCCGAGATTCTCGTGATCGGCGGACAGATCGCGGCGGCGCTGGAACGGGCGCACCGGGCGGGCATTATCCACCGCGACCTCAAACCCGCCAACGTCATGCTCACCGCCGGCGGGGCGAAGCTGCTCGATTTCGGACTGGCGAAGCCGGGCGTCGCCAGCTCTACGTCCGCGGCCGATGCGCCTACGATTGCCGCCGTGACCGGGGCGGGCGTGATCATGGGGACCGTTCCTTACATGGCGCCCGAACAACTGGAGGGGCGCGAGACGGATGCCCGCACGGATATCTTTGCCTTGGGCTGCGTGCTGTATGAGATGGCAACGGGCGAGACCGCCTACCAGGGCAGGCATGCGATCGAGCCGCCGGGTCTGGACCGGCTTGTTCATGTCTGCCTGGCGCGCAATCCGGACGCGCGGGTGCAGTCGGCTTACGATGCCGGACTGATGCTGACCGCGGCGGGCGAGGCGCCCGTGCCAGCGGCGGCGGCGTGGACGCGGCGGCGGTGGTTGTGGCCGGTGATCACAGCAGCGGCGGTGGTAGTGACCGCGGCAGCCGTCTGGCGGATGCGCCCGGCGCCCTCGGCGCCGCAGATCGCAGCGCAAATTGCGCCGCCGGCGAGGGCACAATTTGCGTTTCAGGGCGTGCATCCCGGACCGCCGGTGGTTTCGCCTGACGGCACGAAAGTCGTGTACCTGGCGCGGACCGGCAGTCATACGTCGCTGTGGCTGCGCGCGCTGGACAGTCCGGCGGCGCGCGAGCTAGCCGGCACGGTGGGCGCCGATTTGCCTTTCTGGTCGCCCGACAGCCGCCATATCGGATTCGCGCAAAGCTCGACCGAGGTGGGCGTTGTGGATACCGGCGCGCTCATGATTTTGGACCTGGCGGGAGGAGAGTCGCGCGAGCTGACGCCGGTGGGCAATTTTCGAGGCGGCAGTTGGGCGGCCAACGGCACCATCGTCTATGCCCCGGACTCGGCAGGCGGGCTGATGCGTATCGCCGCCGCCGGGGGCGCGGCGCAGGCGCTGCTGGCGCCGGCGGGCGGTGTGGAATCCTACCGTTTTCCGTATTTCCTGCCCGATGGAGAACACTTTTTGTACATGACGGTGAGCCACAGCGACCCGACGCGCGACATGATTCACGAAGCGTCGTTGGACGGAACGATGAATCGCCCCCTGCTGGCTTCGAGTACGCCCGGAATCTACGCCGATGGCTACATGCTCTATTCGTCGAGCGGCACGCTGCTGGCACAGCCGCTGGACCCCTCCACCGGGCAACTCAGCGGCTCGCCCCAGACGGTTGCCACGGGCGTGTACGATGACGTAGAAAGCTGGCGGCCGGGATATTCGGCTTCGAATACCGGCGTGCTGGTCTATGCCGCCGGCTCGGCGGGCGCAGAGCGGCTGACGTGGACAGATCGGACAGGAACACTCGGCCCGCCGCTGCCGCCATACGCCGGAGAGGCGGTGCAGGCTGAGATGGCTCCCGATGGCGGCCGTTTCGCCTTGGCCATTGACAACGGCATTCAGGACATTTGGACGCAAACGAGCGGAGGCGGGGCGGCCACGCGGCTGACGTTTGGAGGGAGATACATTCACTCCTCCCCGGTATGGTCGCCCGATGGCCGATGGATTGCGTATTCCGGCCGGCGATCCGTTATGCGGATTCCCGCCCGCGGGGGACCGAGCCAGAAGCTGAACGACACTCCCGCCGGGACAACCTTCGTCGCGCCCGTGGGGTGGTCGGCGGACGGCAGCGAGATTCTATGCATGGTGGTGGCGGCGAGCGGGCTGAATTCTATGGTCGCTTTGCCGGTGGCGGGCGGCGCGCTGCGAACCATCACTTCCCTACCTCGCATGAACATTGCCGAGATCAAGTTGTCGCCCGACAACCGCTGGGTGGCTTACCTGGCGGGCCCACCGGGCCAGGCCGAGAACGCCTACCTGATTCCGTTTCGCGGGGGCTCAGGATCGGTCTGGCAAGCGACCAATAACGGCGCTTCGCGCATTTTCTGGGTAAAGGGCGGGCGCGAGCTGGACGTGATTGACGAGCAGGGGAATTTGCTCGCCCTGCCGGTGACGCTAAGGGGGGACACGCCGGCAATTGGCGCGGCCCAGGTAGTGGCGGCGAACTTCCCGGACGCGATTGCCGCCGCGCCGGATGGGCAGCGATTTCTGGCCGTCACCTATCCCGATGACCAACAGCGATTGATGATTCTCAGCGGCTGGTGGCGCAGGTTGCACTAAACCGGAGGGTCCGCCTGGTTACAGTCAGTCTGGAACTGCTTTAGAACGGCGTTCCAGGCCGGCCAGGCTGACGGCTTCGGCGAGGCGGCGCTCGACGCGGCCGACGCGCTCGAGCTGGCCCTTGGCCGGGAAGCGCTCGTAAAAGCCGTCACTGCGGAACTCGCGGATCAGCTCCGACCAGGGCTGGAGGCGCTCAGACCAGCGCTGCAGGCGGCTGGCGGACGGGAGGCGGTTTTCGAGCGACGCAAGTTCGCCGCAGACGCGCAGCATGGCCTTGAGGGTGACTGGCTTGGTGACCTCGTGGCGCTCGCTGCCCCAGGCATCGCCCCAGGCGGAGCGCGCCGCTTGCAGGAAATCGCGCACCACGGCGTAGGCGCGGTCGGCCGCACCACGCTCGCCCGCCTCCCAGACGTCGTCGCGGGTCCAGCGGTGGAGCTCGTTGTAAAGCTCGGCCTGCAAGATCCATTTGACCTGCTTGCTGCGGCCACCGAGACGGTTGATGCGGTAACGGAGGGGGCTGTCAGACTCGGAATAGAGTTTCTCGGCCACGCGCGCCGCAAAACGCTGCTCGGGCGTGGTCCAGGAGACGCGCTCGTAGAGATCCACCATGTGGCTTTTGTTGATGCGGGTGGCGGTGGAGTTGATGGTGACGAACATCTCGACGGCAAAGTCCTTGCTACGGCCGTCAAAAATCATGCAGGGCACGCGCACGCCCGCGGCTTCCTGGGGATGGCGCTGGAGGTAGAAATGAAGCGCTGCGAGGCGGTGCTGGCCATCAATGATCAGGAACTTATCCCGCGGAGCGCTGAGCTCGCCAGCGCTGCTGTAGCGCAGCTGCTCGGCGGTGAACAGCAGGACCGTACCCGGGATCGGGGGCTGGGATTCCGCGGTCTCGTAGAAGTTGATGATCTGCTTCACCTTAGTGCGCTTGAGCTCGCGCTGGAAAGATTCGTCCTTTTTCTCGACGCCGGCGATGAAACGGGCGATTTCGTCGCCGTCCCCGGCGGGCTCGTCGGCCGCCAGCGCCTCGCCGCGCTCGCCATAAAAGCGGCTGCTGAAATGGACCCGATCGAGGAGCTCCTCGGCCAGGTAAGCGACGAAATAGAACACACTTCCCTTCTGCTCGATCTTTGTGGCCAGCATGGGACAATCCTACCACTACCGGGCGTGCAAGGGAGCCAAGGCAATGGCGATCAAGCCGAGGATAAACAGGGCAAACATCAGGGTCAACAGGCGACCCACAGCAGCCCGCCCGCTGCGGAATTCCTTCCAGATGAATACCCCCCAGAAGGCGGAGATGAGGGTATTGCCTTGCGCCATGGAAAACGAAGCCGCTGGGCCGACCAACGGCACCGAGGCCGCCACGTAGCTGGCCATGGTACCCAGGCCCCAAATCAGGCCGCCGACGATGCCCCAGACGTGCGTGGCGGCGGCGCCCCGGCCGTAATCGGCCCAACGAACCGGGGCGCCATTCACGGGGTGGCGCATGAGCCAGAGATTGAAAACGAAGTTCGAGGCCAGGGCGCCGAGCACGAAGACGAAGAGCACGGAGTAGGGGCCGAGCGCGCCGGGGCCGTGCATGGCCTTGGCGACAAAAGGGTAAAAGAGCCCCAGGACGACCCCACAGGCGAGGCTGAGGAGCAGCCCCTTCCGGCCGCCTCCACCTTCGTGGCCGCGCTGTTTTTCCAGGGTACGGTAAGCAAACGCATCCGCAGCGATGGCGCCGCAAACCAGCGCAATGCCGCCGAACAGCCAAATGGGGCTGCCGGCGGGTTGGATGAGGTAGTTGAGCACGCCGCCGATTACTAGCGCCAGGCCAGAACCGACGGGAAAGGCCACGGCCATGCCGGCAAGAGAAATCGCGGCGACCAGCAGCAGGTTGCCGAGGTTCCAGATCACCCCGCCGACAAAGGCCCAAGCGAGCGCGCGCGGGCTGGCGGCGGCCAGGGCATGCAGGTTGCCGAGAGCGAGGCCGAGCAGCACCGCGGCCGCTACGATGCCCCACATGTAGTCCCAATAATAGAGCTCGAAGCGCCAGCGGGCGAGCTTTTGAGTGTTATCCCAACTGCCCCAAGCCAGCATGCTGAGCAGCATGAGGCCCAGCGCGGCGGCATAGCTGGACGGCGCCCACATGCTTACGCGTGGGCACCCAGGCGCTCGAGCAAGTGATCGCCGACGCGCAAGGCGTTGGCAATGATGGTCAGGGCGGGATTGACGGCGGCGATGGAGACGAAAAAGCTAGCATCCACGACGTAGAGGTTGTCGAGCTCGTGGGCTTTGCAGTTGAGATCGAGGGCCGAGGTTTTTGGATCGCGGCCGAAGCGGATGGTGCCGGCTTGGTGGGCGGTGCCGCCGATGGCGATTTCCTTGTCGAGATAAAGGCGGCGGGGCATGAGATGGTCGTGGAGGCCGAGCTGGTGCAGGCTCTGGTGCAACTTTTCACGCAGGCGCTTGTGGCCCTCGAGGTTGTTCTCACGCACCGTGAGGCGGATTTGGCCATTGCGCTCCAGGGTGACGCGGTTGTCGGGATGGGGCAAATCCTCTGACTGCAGCCAGAAGTCAATTGAGTGTTCAGCCATGTAATCGAGCGTGAACTCAGGCTTGAGGACGGCCCAGGAGGGGGCTTCGCCGCGCAGCATTTCGCCGTCGGATTTGCCCAGCATTTGGATCTGGCCGAGGGGATAGTCCCAGTCGTCGGATTTGAAGTAGAAGTCGTTCAGACCGAGGGTCTTTTGGAAGATCGTCGGGTTGGGGTGGCGTGACAGGGCCATGTAGGCGGCGCAGTTGTGGCGCATGTAATGGCGGCCGACGACCCCCGAGCCGTTGGCCAGACCCTGGGGATGGCGGTCGTTGGCAGAGCGCAGCAGCAGCGCGGCGGAGTTGATGGCGCCGCAGGAGACGACCACGAGGTCGGCGGTGTATTGTTCGGGCGCGCCGTTGCGCTGGACGTGCACGACGGCGATGGAGCGACCGTCGGAGGTGGTTTCAAGGCGCTCGACGTAGGCGCCGGTCAGGAGCGTGCAGTGGGGCTGTTGGAGCGCCGGGACGACACACAGGACTTCCGCGTCGGCTTTGCCACGCACCAGACAGGGAAAGCCGTCAAAGGCGGGGCAGCGGACGCAGGCGCTGTCGTAGACGGGCTGGCCGTGTTCGTCCTGGTCGAGGAGAATGCCGAGCGGGAGCGGGAACGGGTGCAGGCCAGCGCGGGTAAGGTCGGCGGAGAGTTCCTGAATGCGGGGCTCGTGCTTCACCGGCGGGTAGGGATAGGGCGCGCTGGCGGGGCCTTCGATGGGATCGGCGCCACGCTGGCCGTGGACGTGGAACAACTGCTCGGCGCGGGTGTAGTAGGGCTCAAAATCGTGGTAATCGAGCGGCCAGGCGGGCGAGAGGCCATCATGGTGGCGCAGCTCGCCGAAATCCTGGGGACGGAAGCGAAACAGCGCGGCGCCATAGACCTTGGTGTTACCGCCGACATAATATTGGATGCCGGGGTGAAAGACCTTGCCGTCTTTGTCCAGCCAGGCCTCGGGGGCGCGGTAGCGGGCGTCCACGAAGACCGCCTTGGCATCCCAGTTTTCCCTTTCGCGCTTGAGAAAGCTGCCGCGTTCCAGCAGCAGGATACGCCTGCCGCTGGCCGCCAGACGGTGGGTGAGCGTACCGCCGCCGGCACCGCTGCCGATAATGATCACATCGTAATGTTGGGCGGGCATGATTTCACGCTAGCACCGACCTGCCCAACTCTGCTATAAACTTGCGGGGGGGTTTCCGCATGCGTCTGCGCACCGTTTTCACCTGTCTGGCCGGATTCACGGCTTTGGCCCTGCCCTTGGCGGCTCAGCAAAACTGCACCAGCGGTCCGGATGCCAATTACACGGCTCAGATCCTGAAAGACACCACGCTGAAACAGCTTGACACCGCACTCACCAATCACCTGGTGGTGGACTCGTGCGTAGAAGCGCCCGATAAATTTCTCGGCCATATTGTGGGCGCACCGAATGTGCTCGACCGCATCGAGAAAATCGAGGACTACATGCGCCTGCTCGCGTCGCAGAGTAAGCGGGTCAAGGTGTATGACATTGGCAACAGCGAGGAGGGCCGCAAGACGCAACTGGTTGTGATTTCGAGCGCGGACACCATCGCCAACCTCGGCCATTACCGCGACATCAGCGCCAAGCTCGCCGATCCGCGCGGTCTGAGCCCGGCCTCGGCGGACGCGCTGGTGGCGCAGGGCAAGCCCATGTACTGGGCGCTGGGCAGCATTCACTCGCCTGAAACCGGTTCGCCGGAGATGCTGATGGAGCTGGCCTACCGCATCGCCACCGACCCCTCGCCGTTTTATCAGAATATCCGCCAGCATGAGATCGTGCTGATCACGCCGGCGACGCAGGTGGATGGGCGCGACCGCGAGGTCGAGCTCTACAATCATCACCAGGCGCACCCCAACGATCCCCAGCCGGGGCTGATCTGGTGGGGCCACTACGTTTCCCACGACGACAACCGCGACGGCCTGACGCTGGCGCTGCGGCTGTCGCAGATCCTGATGGACACCTACGTCGAGTGGCACCCGACGGTGATGCACGATCTGCACGAATCGGTTCCCTACCTCTATATCATGACCGGCACCGGGCCCTACAATCCGTGGCTCGACCCGGTCGAAATTGACGATGTTGCGGGCATGGCCTATTACGATCTCGCCCACCTCAACGGGCAGGGCGTGATCGGCGCCTTCACGCACGGGTTTTTCGACGGCTGGGCGCCCAACTACATGCTGGATATCGCCTGGATGCATAACGCCATCGGCCGCTTCTATGAAACCCAGAGTGTGGACGGCGCCGACAGCGGCGTCGTGACGCTGGGGCCGAGCGCAACCAGCCGCGAATGGTACCGCCCCAGCCCGCCGCTGCCCAAGGTATACTGGTCGGCGCGCGACAACATCAACATGCAGGAAAGCGGCGTGCTCTACGCCATGAGCAACGTGGCCACCAACCACGACCATTTCCTGCACGACTACTCTCTGCTGGCACTGCACTCGGTGGACAAGGCCACGACCGAGGGCCCGGCGGCCTACGTGCTGCCTGCCAACGATCCGCGCCCCGGCTTGCAGGCGCGGCTGCTGCAGATTCTGCAGCGGCAGAAGGTGGAAGTATCCCGCGCGACCCAGGCCTTCCGCGCCCAAGGGAAAATTCCCGGCGACGCCGCCAAGGAATACCATTTCCCCGCGGGCAGTTATGTGATCCGCCTGGATCAGCCCTACAGCCGCGAGGCCGACGCGCTGCTGAGCCAGGAATATTATTCACCGAAATCGCCCCAGAACTACGACGACACGGGCTGGACCATGGGCGCGCTGGGCAATGTCGAGACGGTGCAGGTGCAAGACCCCAGCGTTCTCAAGGTTCCGATGACCAAAGTCACGGGTGAAGTTGAGGCGCCCGGAGGCGCACACGGCGCGGGGTCGGTGTTCGCGATCAATGCCAATGCGGACCCCAACATCGCCATGTTCCGCTACGCCATGGCCTCCACGCCCATGGAGGCGGCCGAAAAGGGCTTTGAAGCGGCGGGGCGCAGGTTCAACGCCGGCACGGTGATCATTCGCAACACCAGCGCCGGGGAGTTAAATGCGGCGGCCCAAGCCACGGGCGTAACCGCGGTGGGGCTGGCCTCGGCTCCCGAGGTACCCATGCACGCGCTGCAGGCTCCGCGCCTGGCGATCGCGCACAACTGGAGCAACACCACCAACGATGGCTGGTTCCGGGTGTCGCTCGATGAAATGAAGATCCCGTACAGCTACGTGGCGTTAAACAAGCTGGGCACGATCGCCGACTTGCGTGCGCAGTACGACGTGATCATCCTGCCGCCCAACGACCGCTCGCTGGCCAGCATTCTGAATGGCATCACCGGCAAGCAGGCGATTCCGTGGCAGAACACGGCGGACATGCCCGACCTCGCCCCGCCAGGCCTCGATTCCACGCCGGACATTCGCGGCGGCCTGGGACTGGCGGGCTTGCAGCACCTGGCCGACTTCGTGTCGCAAGGCGGCCTGCTGATCGCGGTGGGACCGGACATGGCGGCGGCCACCGAGACGGGGCTGGCTCCGGGGGTGACCACACGCATGCCACAAGGCCTGGATGCTCCCGGAATTGTGGCGCGCGCCGAAGTGACGGACCTCAACAGCCCCATTGCCTACGGCTATGGTCCGGATCTGGACATCTATTACTCGACCGGGCCGCTGTTGTCGGTGGGCGGCGGCGGCGGGTTCGGCGGCTTTGGCGGACGCGGCGGCAACCCTGGCCGTGCCAGCGGTATTGGCAGCCTGACTTCACCCGACGTGCTGCAAACGCGGCCTTCCGACGCCGTGCTGTTGAAGGAATCGCTGGGCAAGCTGACGCTCAAGGAGGCGGAAAAACAGACCCCGAGCCGCCGCTTTGGCGGCAGCGGCGCCGGACCGGCGCCGCGCGTGATCGTGCGGCTCGTACCCCACGCCAACGACATTCTGGTCAGTGGATTGCTGACCGGCGCCAAGCAACTTGCCAACCAGCCTATCGTTGTGCAGACGCAGCACGGCCAAGGCTACATTGTGCTGTTTGCCGCCAACCCCTTCCGGCGCAATGAAACCGGGGGCGAGTTCTCGCTGGTGCTGAATGCAGCGATGAACTACAAGAACCTCAACGCCGGCGCCAAGCCACCGAAGAAGCCGGCCGCGAAATAGCACCGCCTTCACACGAGCCGGCCAAGCTGAGGTATGCTGGGCGGAAGGACGGGTGCGTACCCAAGGAGTAAAAAACATGTTTGAAGAGGACACTACGCCTCCCAAGCCCGCTGGCACGGGGATGAGTCCGGCGGCCGGGTGGTGGTTGCTGGCGGCCATAATTGTAGTCGCGCTGGGCGGATTTTTCTGGGTGCGGCAGCAGAACCAGGCGCTGATCACGCAGCTCGCCGCGCTGCAGCAGGAATCGTCGGCGCAAACAGCCGAGATGCACGCGCTGGGCAGCCGGCTGCATGTGAGCGCCGCCGAGATGGAACGGCTCACAGCCACCGCCAACGATACCGAACGGCGGGTCTCGACCGCACAGCAACAATTGGCCAGCACGCAAAAGGCAACCCAGACGTTGGCACAGCAGCAACAGGCCGCCGCCCAGAACTTGGCCCAGATCAAGCAGGACACGGGCACGCAACTGGGTGCGATCAACGGGCAGATCAGCGGCGTCAAAGGCAACGTCACCACCAACAGCCAAGCTATTGCTGACACCAAGGCCGATCTGGCATCCACCAAGGCGCAGCTCAAGTCCACGATTGGCGATTTGGGCATGCAGAGCGGGCTGATCGCCACCACGCGCGACCAGCTGACGGTGCTGGAAAAATCGGGCGAGCACGCCTACTACCAGTTCAAGCTCGACAAGCACGCCAAGAAGCCGGTGCGCGTCGGTGCGCTGTGGCTGAAGCTGACCCACGTTGACCCGAAGCATGGCAAATACAACGTGGACGTGTACGTCAACGACACGCGCATCCAGAAGAAGAACAAATATCTGGATGAGCCGGTGCAGTTTCTGGTGGGCAGCGATCACGCGCTGAATGAGCTGGTGGTGTATCAGATGGACAAGAACACCGTCACCGGCTACGTGTCCGCGCCCAAGTATCCCACAACATCCGCCGGCAATTAAGGTTGGCGCGGGCCCCAGCGCGGCTTCGCCGCGGAGCCGCCGCCGGCGTGCAGAATTTTGACGGCGACCGCGCGCTTGAGGCGCGTGTCGCAGGCGCGGTAGACCTCGCGCATGCCGCCCGAGCCGCATGACGCGGCGATTTCACAGGGCCCGAGCAGGGTCCCGGGGGCGAGTGGCATGAGCGTGGTATAGGGTATGCTGGCACGATATGGCTACGCCCAGCGCGCGCGGCAACGCTCCCCAACTGGTGCGCGGGATCGGGGTGCGGGGCGGCGTTGCCCTCAACATGATCAACATGATCGGGGTGGGGCCGTTCATTACCCTGCCGCTGATCCTGGCTGCCATGGGCGGGCCGCAGGCCATGCTGGGCTGGATCCTGGGTGGAGTGTTTGCGCTCTGTGACGGCCTCATTTGGGCCGAGCTGGGTGCAACGTTTCCCGAAGCCGGCGGCAGCTACCGCTATCTGGCCGAATGCTACGGGCCGAAGTGGGGCCGGCTGCTGTCGTTTCTGTTCGTCTGGCAATTGAGCTTCAGCGCGCCGCTGTCGATTGCCAGCGGCTGCATCGGCTTGGCGCTCTACTCGAGCTTCCTGTTCCCGGCTCTCACCCATCCGCTGTTGACCCAAGGCTCGGCGGCGCTGGGGATTTCGCTCAGCGGCGTGACGGCGGTGGCGGTGGGGGTGTGCCTGCTGGCGCTTTGGCTGGCCTACCGGCGCGTGGGCAACATTAACCGGATATCGCAGTACCTGTGGGTGGGCGTGCTGGCGACGGTGGCGTGGGTGATTTTTGCGGCGCTGACGCACTTCCACGCATCCCTGGCGTTCGCCTTTCCGCCGCACGCGTTTGCCTTCAGCGGCAGCTTCTTCCTCGGCCTCGGCTCGGCCATGCTGATCGCCACCTATGACTATTGGGGCTATTACAACGTCGGCTTCCTGGGCGGCGAGATGGAGCAGCCCGAGAAGAATATCCCGCGCGCCATCATCTGGTCGGTGATTCTGGTGGCGATCATCTATATCGTGATGAACATTGGCGTGGTGGGGGTGATGCCGTGGCAGGAGCTGACGCGCGGACTGGCGCACAACTACGTGATGTCGGAGTTCATGCAGCGGCTGTACGGCGGCTGGGCGGGCGGCATCGTCACGGCGCTGATCATCTGGACGGCATTCGCCTCGGTGTTCGCGCTGATGCTGGGGTACTCGCGGGTGCCGTACGCGGCGGCGCTCGACGGCAACTATTTCAAGAGTTTTGCCAAGCTGCACCCGCGGGGACAGTTCCCCTACGTTTCGCTGCTGTGGATCGGAGGCGTAGCGGCGCTGTTCTGCTGCTTTTCGCTGGAAGCTGTGATCGCAGCGCTGGTGGTGATCCGCATCTCGCTGCAGTTCCTGCTGCAGGCGATCGGCCTCTTGGTGCTGCGGGCGCGGCGGCCGGAACTGACGCGGCCGTTCCGAATGAGGTGGTATCCGCTGCCGGTGCTGGTGGCGATCGCAGGCTTCGTCTACGTGCTGTTCTCGCGCACGCAGGGGATGGTGCAGCTTCGCTATGCCGGGCTGATCGCGGTAGTGGGGGTGATCATTTACCTGACCCGCCTGCGGAGGCGAGCCAGTTCAGAATGACGTTGATGCGCGAGGAGGAAGGGGCGGCGGCGGGAACCGGGGCGATGACAGCGCCATTGGGGAGCAGGTCGAGCTGAGTCATAGCCGTACAGGACGGCAATGCCGGGGTGGTTGAGCGCGGCCAGCACGCGCGCTTCGCGCTGAAAGCGGGCAGCGCGCGTGGGATCAGCAGCGAAGGAAGGGGGCGGGAACTTCAACGCCACGGTGCGGCCGAGCTGGGTGTCGCGCGCCTCCTAGACCTCGCCCATGCCGCCGCGGCCGAGGAGGCGCACGAGCTCGTACTGGGCGATTCTGGCGCCGGGACCGAGCCTATTGCTACCATGATCCACCTTGAACTTAAACTCAGCTATCGTATGGGGATAGCAGCAGGGGTGCCGCGGGCGTGGAGGAAGCCATGAAGCTGTTGGGGCGATCGGTTGCGATGCTGGGCTTGCTGGTTGGTGTGGCGGCGGGACAGGTGAAAACGATGGTGCTGCCGCCGGTGCCAGCGAATCCCTACGATCCGGTCACCGGCACGGCGCAGATGCTGACCACTCCGGCGCAGCGGGCGGCGGCGTTGAACCTGCTGAACCAAGCCGGACAGAACACCACGTTTGGCCAGCAGGGCGGGCCCGATCTGACGCTCAGCCTCGCGCTGCAATCGAGCGGCAGTTTGCGCTACGAAGGCACGGGCACGATGACGGAGGTGTGGGCAAACGGACGGCGGACGTGGTGGGCGAATTTCGATAACGAAAACAGCGGGTTGCTGACTGACCTGACTTCGAACCCGGTGCCGTTGCGGTTGGCACAGGCGCGGCAGGCGGTACTGTTTCCATTGGTAAGGCCGCCGACCCGGAACGAGATGCGGGCGGCGAGCGCCAGCCTCGACGGCCAACCGGTAACCTGCGTGCTGGTCAACCGGGCGGCGCAGCTGCCGACGGCCACTGGACGGGACTGGCGCGAAGCCGAGTATTGCCTCGACGCCGCCGGGCGGATGCTGCTGTACTCGCCCGCGCCGGGACTGTTCTATCAGTACGATTACGCACAGACGGTGCAGTACGCCGGGCGCACGCTGGCCGCAGCGATCCACATGATCGAGGGCCAGCAGACGGTGATGAACATCCAGATCACGCAGTTGGGTGCACCGGACAGCGACGAATTGAACACGCTGCAGCAGTCGCCCCGGCGGGCGGGGATTTTGAGCTATCCGGTCGAGGAATGGCATCACATGCCGCAGCAGGCGCAAACCGCCGCCGCCGTGTTGCAGTTCACCGTGGGCACGGATGGGCGCGTGGTTGAAGCCGAGGTCATTGGCAACGGCGATCCCGGCTTCGAGCAGCAGGCGCTGGCGCGGCTGCAGCATTACAAGTTGCGGCCGCTGCGCGGGGAGCGGGTGATTCTGGTCCGGGCCTCGGGTCAGTAATTAGAAGACGAACTCGGCACCGAACTCGCCACGGAAGGACTTGGGGATAACCACGCCGCTGGGGCTGGAATAGGCGGTCGGCGTCATGAAGGTGTGCGAGGTCACGGTACCTGAAAAGCTGTTGCCGAAATTGGTGCGGTTGGTGAGATCGAACGCCTGGAAGAACAAATTCAGCGAGGTGGACTCGCTGGTCTTGACGGACTTGCCAAAGCGCGCGTCGAGATCGAAGTCCGGCTGGCCGCGCAGTGCATACATAGGCAGCTGGGAGCAGGTGGCGGCAGCCAGGCAAGCCACAATGGAGCTGGCGGACGCGCTCTCGTAGGCGGCATAGTCAGTAGGATCGTTGTTGGGGACGATGATGTGGGGATCGCCGAAACCGGGACCGAGCCCGAAGATACTGCGGCCCATGCTGGTGTTGTAGGGCTGCGCCGAGCCCGCCTGCAGGATGGGCGCCACGTTGATGCCCCAGGGGAGATCGAAGATGCCGCTAAAGCTGACGTGATGGCGCTGATCATTGCCCGAGTAGCCGAAGTTGATCGGATCCCAGGGATTGGAGGTG
Source organism: Terriglobales bacterium (assembly GCA_050747905.1). GTDB lineage: Bacteria > Acidobacteriota > Terriglobia > Terriglobales > SCQP01 > SCQP01. The sequence goes on from JBOGKQ010000028.1 coordinate 29,069, forward strand.
ATGGGGCTGGCGCCGAAGGAAGCGACGGCACCATCCCAGGCGAGCGAGCGCGACAGATCGTAGTTGGTGTCGATGCTGAAGTGGCTGCTCATGCGCCGGCGCCACTCGACAGACAAGCTGTCGTAGCGGGAGCGGCCGATGGATTGGGCAGTTTGAATCTCGTTCAGATCGGGCAGGCCGGCCGCAGTAAAGGCGGGAGTCAAGATCTGGGTTCCGTTCACGACGGGATCAATGTTGATGTAGCGGGATTCGTGCAAGCCGAGCTCATGCACGTAATCGACAAAGATGGCGTCGCTCGGGTCGAACTGCCAAGTGTAGCCCAGGTTGAACTGCTCGGAGACGGGATTGCCATAGGAGGGGTCAATGTAGCGCCCATTGGTGCCGTTCTGCAGTTGGGTTTGGCCCACGCCCGGTGCCGGAGCCGGATCCACACCGTATTCCCAACTGCTGAGCGGAATGGCGGTGCCGGGCACATTGCAGGGGGTGCTGGTGCAGGTGCCGCCCGCCTGGGTCAGGCTGGCGCTGTAAACGGTATTGAACATGGTCGGGTCGGCCTGCTGGAGCGCGAACAGCGGGATGTTCTGGAAGGTCTGGCCGTAGTACATGCCGAAGCCGCCGCGGAGCAATTGCGTGCCATGGCCGGTGAGGTCGTAGGTGAAGCCGAAGATGGGAGCGAGGTCCCCGTTTTGAGTTTTGGGAATGCCGGCCCAGGGGCTGTTGATCTGTTTGAGCATGAGATAGACACGGTTTTGGGCCATGTCATTTTCGCCGTAGGTGTTGGTGTCGCGCTCGTAGCGCACGCCCAAGTTGACGGTCAGGCGGGAGGTGGCGCGCCAATCATCCTCGGCGTAGAGCCCGAGCGAGCCGGTGCCGCCGGTGGCGGCGTAAAAGGGATCGCCGGCGGTGGTGGACATGCTGGTGACCGCACCGGGGGTGGCAAAGCCGTTGGTGTAGGTGAAGCCGGAGCCGCCCGTCCCGTCGGCGGCGATCACGCTGGGGTCGTCGGAGAAACTAATGGCCGGCACTTCGTTGAATTCAAAAAAGCCGGCGAGCATGGGATCCCAAACGTAATCCTCGCCGAACTTGAGGTCGTGGTTGCCGTGGTTGGTGCTGAAGTCATCCCGGATTTCCCACTTCTTCTCGGTGGTGTTCTGGGGCACGTTGCCGTTCACGCCGGCGCTGAAGCTGGGGAAGCTGATGGAGTAGGGCGTGATCTGGTTGGTGTCAATCAGGTTGTTCCAGTACTGGTAGCCGCCGGTAAGCGAGTTGACGGTGGTCGGACTGATCACGGTGTTCCAGGTGAGGCCGCCCAGAATCATGTTGTTCTTGGTGAAGTTGGTCTGGGTGCCGTCGTCGGTGTTGCCGTCCTGATCGTTGAGACCGTAGTTCGACTGCCAGTTGAAGGTGAGGCTCAGATTGTTAGCGGAGTTGATGGTGTGGTCGAAGCGGGTGGACCAGCGGTTGTCGTTGTAGGGGGTGGGAATTGACTGGACGGGATCGACGGGCAGGCCAGCCTTTTGGGCGACCACCATTTCCGTATATGCCTGCGAGGTGACGGGGATGGCGGTGGTTTCGTTGTCGCGATAGTAGGCGAGGAAGAAGAAATCCTGATTCTTGATCACCGGGCCGCCGACATCCACGCCGTACTGCTGGCGATCGAACTGGGGCTTGTTGCCGCTGCCGCCGTTGGCAGTTTCGGAGAAATAGTCAATGGCATTGAGCGCGGTATCGGTGAAGTAATACTGGGCGCCGCCGTGGAACTGGTTGGTGCCGGATTTTTGAACCACGTTGATGGCCGCGCCTTCGCTGCGGCCGTTGGCGGCGGAGAAGCGGTTGGGCGAGACCTTGAACTCCTGCACGGCGTTGAGCGCCAACTGCATGTCGGGGCCGCCGACGGAATTATCCTTGTTCTCGACGCCGTCCACCGAGACGTTGACGTTGCGGCCGCTGCTGCCATCCACGGAGAAGGTAGCGACGCGCGACTTGGTGGGATCGTAGGGGTTGACCGACTTGATGCCCGGCACCAGCACCGCCAGGCTGCCGTAGTCGTTGCCGTTCAGCGGCAGATCCTGCACCTGTGCGGGGGTGATGTTGGAAGCGACGCCGGTTTCGTTGGTGTTGAGCAGCGGCGCCACCGAGGTGACCTCGACAGTTTGAGTTTGGGAGCCCGGCGTCATGGCGAAGTTGAAGGTGATGGTCTGGCCGACCGCCAGCGCCGTCGGGGCGGTATTCATGGTGGCAAAGCCGGCCTTGGTGGTGCTCACGAGGTAGGTGCCGGGCTTGACCAGCGCGAAGTTGAACAGGCCGGACTGGTTGCTTGGCGCCTGGCGCTTCAAGCCGGTCTGGACGTTGGTGAGGGTGATTTGAGCGCCCACGATGAGCGCTCCGGTTTTGTCGGTGACGCGGCCGGAGACCGTGCCGCTGGAAGTGGCGGTCTGCGCCACAAGCGGCGCTATCCCCACCAAGCTCATTGCGAGAGCGAGCAGCACCAGAACCCGCCCGGAAACACCACAACGCGATTGACCCATAGAGCCTCCCCGCCGGCATCTCACTCTACCGGCTTGGCGCCTAGTGTATTCCCGAGCTCGACCACAAGCAAATAAAATATAAACGCGGCGGAGGTATTTTGAGGCCGCGGTGTGGACACAAACCGCGGCGCACCATAGTTTCTGCCACTGGGGCTAAGGAAAATAGTTCGCGTGAGTCGCCCGTGCCGCCGCGCCAGATGGGTTGGCTTGACGCTTACCTTGGACCTGCTACGAGAGGTCGATTTCTTACCTGCATGGGAAGACACTTTCACCGTTCGCCCAGGAGTTGGTCCAGGAATGCTGGCAACAGTTCAGCAGGTGGAAGAATGGAGACGCGGATTGGTCTGGATCATGGTTTACACCGAAAGACCAGCTAGAAGATTGGGTGCGGCGCGTCTACGCCGACCCCGTTGAACTGGCGCGCATCCGCAAGGATCTTGCTAAGCGTGATTCAAAAGGGAAGTAAATTCAGCCACCTATATTACTACCCTTGCGAGCATTCCCCGAGCGCAAGAATTCTCTCTGTAGATGGTTTTGTAGCTGCGGAGGCCTAGCTGGCTCTTTCACCAAGCGGAGCACACTACCCTCGGGTACTATCAGCTCAGTCTCCCCTGAATGACGATTTAGTTGAGGCGTAATGAGCCGCGATGAATTCCCAGTGTCGATTGCTCGGCGCCTGGCCCAGCGAGCAGGATTTCGGTGCTCCAATCCTGATTGCCGTCGCGATACGAGCGGACCAGGATCGACGGAGGAATCTACCATTAATATCGGGGTGGCAGCCCATATCACCGCCGCCTCCGGGGGCGGCCCACGTTTCGATGCAACGCTAACCGCTGCACAGCGCTCTGCGTTCGGCAACGGCATCTGGCTTTGCCAATCGTGTGGCAAGCTTGTCGATAGCGATGAGGCGTTCTTCAGAGCGGATCTGCTCGGAGAATGGAAGGCAAACGCTGAGCACCAGGCGAAGCTGCGGCTAGAGACGCCTCCCCGACCACAGGATGCTAACGAGCCCGTTCTCATATTGCCGTCCACGAACGCGTCGGTCTCATGGCTGTCTTTCTCGGCTCGCTCAACTAGCTTTGTAGGGCGTGATACCGAGCTCGCACTAATGAGAGAATTTATCCGGTCAGACAAGAAAGTCGCATGGCTCCTCGTCACCGGAGCTGCAGGCGCCGGCAAGAGTCGGTTGGCATTAGAGCTGTGCCACGCGATTCGGCCCGGATCGGATGCTGGCTTCTTAAGCCGGACCGACAGGTTTCGACAGTGGACGCATTTCCGGCCATCGCGCGCGACGCTTGTTGTGATCGACTACGCTGGCGGACGCGCTGCGGAAGCCGGGTCCTTGGTGCTCGATCTCGCTCGGTCATCACCATATTTGCTGTCACCTGTCCGTATCCTATTGCTGGAGCGCGAGCAGGGGCCGTGGTTGCAGCAATTTTTACGAGCGGAAAGTCAGACGGAATCCGAAGAATTACTTTCCTGCCAGCACGGCAAGCCGATCCATCTGGGCAAACTCCCCCCAGAAGCACTGCAGGGCCTCGCCTCGGAGGTGACGCTCCGGCAGCAGTTGCCGTGGGACGGCAGAATCTCTCGCGCATTTTCAAGGCGAATCCGGACGCTCGACCCGCTCGGTCGCCCGCTCTTCGCCATGATGATCGCCGGGTATTCAGAGGATGGCGATGCTCTGAATCAGGATTTACTTTCGGTCGTGATGAAAAGAGAGGCTGCGCGACGGCGAGCATTGATTCCTGACGGCCATGCATATTTGAAAATGGAGAACCTCGCGACTCTCGCGACGCTCGTAGGCGGATTACTCCCGCAAGCAAATGGGTTCGAATTCCTAAAGGCGACCGAAATCGCGACGCTCATTCCGGATGCGGACCTGGTAGATCGACCCGATTATCGCGATTTCGTCGCCGCCACAAGCGACGGTCCGATGCTGGCCGGACTTCAACCCGACATTTTGGGCGAACGACTGGTTCTTGACCGTTTAGGCGGCGCAAGCGGGCCCTGCGGCATAACCCGAAGACTTCTCTCTGCCGCGTGGGGCCTGAGGCCCGATGATCTTTGCGACTTCATCCTTCGGGCGGTATCCGATTTCCCAGCGGACCCAGCCATAGATGTCCTGTGCGACCTGTTACTCCCGTCGAACGAAGCGCGCGCCAAGTGGGGATGGCTTGTCGGTGACATGATCCAGACCATGAACCGGAGCGGCGACCGCAGGACGCGAGAATTACTTGACAGGCTCGACACTCTGGCGCGAACTTTCCCAACTGAACCAAAATTGCAAAACGTTCTCGCACGCGCAGAGCTCCATCTGGCCAACATATTCCTGTTTACAGAAGACAATCATGAACAGGCGGGTCGCTGGTTTGACGCCGCCATGGGACACGCGATCGGCGGATCAGACATTGAGGCGTCGATCAAAAACAATCGGGGCATTCTCCGCATCAAAATGCAAGACGTGGACCAAGCTTTCGACGATTGGAGTGACGTGGTCGCAAACGAGACCGCCTCCGACGAAGCGCGCGCATGCTCTTTGAACAACAGAGCCGACGTCTTCGCGCAGCGCGGACTCCACAAGGACGCCATCAGTGACCGATCGGCCGTCCTTGCCCTCCAGAAAACCTCACCCGACCGGCGTTACATCGCGCTGTTTCGACGTAGCGCTTCCAATAGCGCACTCGGGCAAGTCGATGATGCACTTCGCGATTTGACGGAAATCCTAGGCGCCTCAGACATCGCCTCAACACAGAAGGCCGAGGCACGGCTCAGGCGAGGTATGATCTACATGGATCTGGGTAGATACATGGATGCCGAGGGGGACCTCCAGGCCGTGTGCTTATGTGAACAGCTCTTTCCCGGCATGTGCGCCAGCAGCCTCGTGGCGCTAGGAGAACTCGCTCGACGGACGGGAGACGTTGCCGCAACGCGGGAATACCTGGATGTAGCGACTTCGTCGGAGGATGCGGAGGACGAGACGGTGGTGGAGGCGCTCATCGTGTGGGCGCGTGCGCTCGCCGATCAGGGCGCACCTGAAGATTCTGAGCGGATCTGGCAGAGCGTTCTCAGCAATCCGAACGCGACGGAACGACAAAGAACCCTCGCCGCAAACCGAGGGCTGACGCCGCCTTGATTAATGCCGTGGGCTTTGTGGGGCAAGCGTGGGTGGCCGCCTGGCTATGGAAGCCCCGACGGCACACATCGGGAGGAGTGATCTCGAGCGAACTCGACCGGCTAACGGAGGACGCCACGAGGATTGGTAGACTTCCGCAAAGCATTGCGTGCCCAAAGCCTGATGCGGGCGCTAACGGTTGAGGACCCCGATGAATCTGCCGAAGCGCGCCTGCCGTCGCGGGGGGATCGCGCCGACCGGTCTTTGGGGCAGAATTGCTTTGTTGTGGCGGAGGTTCGGCTCAATGCACATGTCTGATCGCCTGGTCGAAATCGCGCAGCGATATGACCGCGAGGCCCGCAAGTGCGCCCGGGCGGGCGCATGGCTCGCTGCGACCGTGATGCAAGCCTCGGCGCTGGAGGCCGGGCTGCAAGCGATGTGCTTCTTGTACCCCGTGGAGGTGAAACGCACACGCGTTTTCGCGAAAAAGAGGTTTCGTGGAAAACGGGCGAAGGCTCTTGAGCTCGGGCTTGAACAGTTGATTGAACTTGCAAGCGAGGCGGGCTGGATTCCGGCGCAACGATTCCGCTGGGCCGGAAAGCGGGCAACTATCGGTCAGTTCTGCCACGAGCTTAGGAAAGTGCGGAATCGAGTACATCCGGGGCGATGGGCGCGGGACCGCCCGGTTCCATTGAAATTTTCGAAAGGGGTTTACGCCGTCATCGAAGAGATTTTCGACGCGGCGAGGTCGTGGCTCCTTCACCGCGTCAAACGCGACCTGCAGCGCGCGATGGAGCGGGAACAAAGGAAAGCCGCTTTGCAGCACAAGGCGGCGCAACGGCATGCGGGTGCTCGGCTGGCGGCAGCCGCAGCCCCCGGCGTGACCTGATCCGTACTGATTCGACTCCACTTGTGGCGGCCAGCGCCGCGACAGGCCGGTTATGGCGGCTAACGGCGGGGCTTGGATCGAGGAGTCGCAAGGCGGTGCGTGTCAATGAAAGTGAGACACCTGGGCTGGGAGTTTAGAGAGCTTTTTCCTCCTTTTTCGGCGGATTGATCCAGACCTGCGAGGGCAGGTCCGGCGGGCGCGGCGCCCGCTGAACAAAGCGCTCGGGATGGGCGGTAAAAGCGGCGGTGAGGACTACTTGGCGCTGGGCAAGGATCTGCGACGCCTGGCCGTAACGAGCGGCGGCCGGGGTCAGCAGGCCGAGCGCGGAGTGGTGATGATCGTGGTTGTACCGGCGGAAGAACGGCTGGCAGAACACGCGGGAGTGCTCGATGGAACCGAAATGTGGCGCGCAACGCCAAATTCACCTGATTGAGGCGCGGCTTTGGGGGCATCCAGAATCAGCCGAATCCGGCTCAATTTCCTTGCTCCGTTCCGCCGGGGTTTTGGCGCGGGGTTCGTTCCGTCCGGAACTTGGGTTGAGGGCTATTGACGCTCGGGCGAGGTATCAGCGCCGCGACAGCCCCAGCGCCGATATTGCGCCATATCTCTAAGAGCTCACGCCGTCACTGTCGCCGCCTTGACAGTAAGCGTCAAGCCAACCTTTCAATTACCCACAAGTTCGGCTGGCCAGTACAGGCGCGGGTTGGCAATCTGAATGCCGCCTCAGCATAATCACTCCCGGCGGCGCGGAGGGGCTGCTGAACTTGCGGGATGGACACGAACCTAG
>JBOGKQ010000029.1:0-36350 GCA_050747905.1 Terriglobales bacterium
GCGCCCGGGATTCACCACCAGGCAATGAAATCATCTGGCGCGGCTGGGTGCGTCTGACTGATATCCACCTCGGGGTCTCGATCGGCACAAAACTTGTGGGTAATTGAAAGCGCAACCGGACGCTTACCCATCGACTACATCTGGGAGCGCACCAACTACTGGTGGCAGGAACGGCCCCCGGCGATTCTCGAACGCGACATCACGAAAACGACGATCGCGGAGATTCTCGCGGCGGCCGAGCTCGAGATCGGCGAAGCAACGCTCCTCACTGGAGGCTTCCCGTGCCAGGGATTTTCAGTGGCCGGCGCCCGGATGATCGACGACCCCCGGGGATGTCCTTTACAAGGAATGTGTTCGCTTCCTCCGGGAGGCGTTGCCGCGGACTTTCCTGTTCGAGAACGTGCCCGGCCTCGCCAGCATGGACAATGGCCGGATCATCAAGCGCATCTGCGACGACTTCGCCGCGTCCGGCTATAGCGTCCGTTGGGAAATCCTGGACGCGGCTGACTACGGTGTTCTACAACGTCGCAAGCGGGTGTTCTTCGTCAGGAAGCGCCAGGACATCGCCGTATTCGACGGCAAGACCGGCCGCACCGCCGTCCACATGGGCGCCGTACGGGGCGACGTGAACCATCCGGCGTGGTTCACGAAGAAGTATCCAGCGATTTTCCAAGAGCGCCTGTTCCCCAAGCAAAATCGCCGCGGCTGACCCTGATCTCAATCTTTTTGCGTATGGCAGGCAATTCCATTTCAGCTCGGCCCGCAGCCGCGAAGCCAAACGAATAGCAGGGCAACGCCGCCCGCGATAATGATCGCGCAAACGCGCCACATAATTCGTCTAGCGATTGTGCGGCGCCAGGAACTATTTCTTGTTCGGTGTTCGGCTTTCAATGTCGCGATCGCCGCATTCAGTTCAACGCCCGCTGAGTTGATATCAGCTAATCCCAGCCCCCTTTGCTTCAATTCGCGTCGAGGACTAGCTTCGCATCGTCAGTCAAGGTTCCCCGCTCTGCGGCAATCCGAAGGAGGTCCGTCGTATCCATTCCCTGATAGAGTCTCGCGATGTCGTGGGCGTCCACTGGCTCCATACCCGCTCCTGAGGCTCCCCGCTATGTCCGGTAATCGTTAGGGTCAACGCATTGATCGTAGGCCGCGCGCTCAATCCGAATCCAGTCGGTTCCGTTGATGCCCCGGCGATTCGTGATCGTCGGGCTCACTGGGAAGGCACAAGCCATCTTGATCCAGCGGTTCTGCTGATGGGCAAGCATACGGATTTCCTGCGCAACCTCTGATAGGTCCTGATCCTGCGAGAACGCGACCGCTACGTCGTATTCATCCCGGTTCGCGAGGGCAATCATGTCAAGTGCAATCCTCACGTCGATTCCCTTTTCTTCACCGAAAAGGAACGTGTGAGCAGTGCCGTCCCGCAACTGAAACGTCTTGTTCCGGTATCGCAGGGAGCGGGAATACACGACGATGCCGTCCCGTCCCATGGCTGCAAGCTTTGCGTTCCAGAAATGGTTCAACGATGGTCGGTCGGTGGCGTCGGGTACGCCGGTATAAAAGCGAACTCCCCTCAGCTTCCATCCGCGAACTCCGCACACACACGCGGCGAGCTTTGCAACGTCGTAGTTCGGGAAGGCGTAGCCGAATGCCGCCTTGGCGTGGTGGAACAAGTTTTGCCCATCGAAAAAGACGACCGCCCGTTTTATGGAAGGCTCAATCGGCATTGGATAAAAAATAACCCCGCCAGAGTGCCTTGCGGCATGTCCAACGGGGAGCAGATATGCCGTTAGAATGCAGGAAACCGGTAGCGGTTGTCAAGTGTCCCGCAATGCCGTCAAATCGTCACGCCCACGTCCGTTTCACCAGTTCTTCAAGGCGCTCCTGGCGCTCCCTGATCCAAGGCGCGTAATGCTTCTGCGCGATGGCGATGCTGGAGTGCCCGAGCAGGATCGAGACCTCGCCGAGTGGGACGCCTTTCACGAGCAGTCGGCAGGCAAAACTGTCGCGGAACCGATGGGCGTGGCCGTCCGCAATGCCGGCCAGCTTGAACAGCCGTCGGAGCGACCGCTGCCAGTCCTTTGTTGCGGAGCGCGGGTCGCCCTGGCCTGACCAGAACGGCCGCAGGTTCGATGAATATGGTGCTTTTTCCAACGCCTCCATGACGACCGGCGGCAGGGGAATATGCACCGGCGTTCCCGTCTTTTGCGTGTACAGGAGCAACCGATTTTTCTGAATCCGGTCGAAGCTGAGCGTTACCGCGTCCTGCAGGCGCAGGCCCGTGTTCAGGAGCAGGAGCACGAACGCGCGCATCCGCAAGCTGTTGCCAGCGCCGTAGAAGCCGCCGGCCGGATAGACCTCCGTCGCCCAGAGGATCTTCTCAATTTCCGCGTCTGTAAACGGCAGCGTCGGCTTCTGCACGACCCGCGGCGCCTTCAGACCCAGCGCCGGATTGCTCTTGATCCAGCCGCGCACCATGCAGAACTGGAAGAACGTGCGCAGGCGCTCCAACTTCTTCTTGGCCGTGAGCGGCGCGAGTGTCCAGCCCCCGCGGTACTTCGCCACGTCGTCATTCATCACCGCGCGGATGCCCCAGCTTCCCCAGGCCGCGGTCATCTCTCGCGTGCAAGGATCGCGTACTTCTCGATGGTCTGTCTGCCGAGCTCGCGGCTCCGGCAGTCGTCAAGAAGCCCAAATTGGGCACGCAGCGGGCACGTGCGCTAGTCTAGAGCTAAACTTCAGGTAGTTGAAAACAAAGCTAATAAAATGGTGGAGGCGGTGGGAGTTGAACCCACGTCCGAAAGTGCTGCCGATGAGGAGAGCTACGAGCGTATTCCGTTCCGATGAATCTCGCACTGGCCGGTCAGAGCGGACAAGAGCCGGTCAGCACCAGCCCCTACCCCTTGCGGGGCTCTTGCCCAACGCGCCGGAGCATGCGCGCAAGGCCAGCCTGCAAAAATGACGCCCAATACGAGCCTACAGGCGAGCCCGCTTGAACGACGCTGTTAATTAAGCAGCGTATGCCAGTTGATTAGAATTGGCAGTTGTGGTTTTCCATGCGGTTACGGGGGCATGGAGCCCGGCACGCCTCCCCATCTCATCCACTTCCGTCGAATCCGGGACGCCCCCAGACCGAAGAAGCAAGTACCATTGTAGCAGGTTCCTGTGCTGCTTACCGAAACCGAGCTGCGCTCCACCCTGGAGCCCTTGCTGGACCAGCTGCTTGCTGAACGACTGCGCCTGTTTCAACTTCAATTCGAGGCGCGGATGCAATCGCTCATTGACGCGGCGCTGGCACCGCAAAGCGCAAGTGAACTGCAGGCCGGCCTGCGGCGGCTGCAGACAGCGGCCACGCTGGGCGAATGCTTTGAAGCCATCTATGAGCTGAGCGCAGCCCTGGTGGGACCGCAGCGGGCGCTGTTCGTGGTCTGGCAGGAGCAGAAGGCGCTGTGGAAATCGACGGGTGAGCCGTCCCGCCTGTCATCCGGCTGCCGAGCGGAAATCAAGGTACGCGGACGCGCGGTGGGCGAACTGGTCTGGCCGGGTGCGCCGCTGCCCGCAGCCATGGCAGAGCGGCTGGAAGTTTTGCTGCGGCTGGCAGGCCTGGTGCTGCTGGAGCGGGCGCTGCCGGCGGTGGGGCCGACGGCAGCCGGCCCCACCGCGGTGGCACAGCCACCTCGGCAGGAATCAAACGCGTTATCTTGGCTGGCGCACGCGGGAGAAACCCGGGCACAACGCTTCGCGTCGTTGCTGATTGAAGACCTGCGGCTGTTTCTGACACGCGAGCGTGCGCAGGAATTTGCGGCCGGCGCGCGCGCAGGCGATTGGCGACAGCAGTTTGCTCCCGAACTGGAGCGGTGCCGCGGCGCGTACCGCGATCGCTACGGCGAAACGGAAACATTCGAGGAGGCAGTCTCACGTTTGGTAGAGTTGCCGGTTTGATCGGGATGGCCGCGCTAGCCGCGGCTCCCCTAAGGCAGACTGGCACGGCCAAGGCTTTCCCGCGGGCCGAGGCGCGGCTGTATCTGAACAGTGGCGCACCGCGGGCGCCGGCGGGATTGGACGGCAAAGTCCCGCCGGCGCCGGATGCAAGCGCCGTGGCACGCGCCGAGGAGCAGTTGCGGCAGTCGGCTGGTAACGCCGCCCTGAGTCAGAGGGAACGGGCCCTGGCGGCCTTTGTTTTGGGCAAAGGCGAAGCCGAACGCGGCGAAACTGACACGGCGGCTGCGGATTTGGCAACCGCCGCGGCCTGGGAGCCGGCGCGCAACGCCGCCACCGCGGCGCTCGTGGGCCTGTGGGCGCGCCAGCATGATCCGCAGCAGACGCTGGCGGCGGCGGACAAATATCCGCCGGCGCGGGGCGCGGTGTTTGAAGCCGCGACGGGAAAACCGGCGGCGCGAGCGGCGGCGCAATTGCAGAATTGGAGCGAGGAAGTGCGCTGGAGCGCGCGCTTTCCGAGCGATCCGGAAATGATCTGGCTGCGGGCGCAAGGCGAAGATGCGCTGGGGCATGTCCACACGGCAGCCGGGTTGGAAAGCACGCTGGAGTACGAGTATCCGGCGTCGGCGCAGGCCCAGGCGGCCGCAGCGGCCTGGCGCCGCGCCTTGCGGGCCAATCCGGCGATCGCGGCGGGTTGGGCGCGGACCGAAGCGCAAGCGTCCGCGTGGACCCGGGCCGGCCGCCACCGAGAGGCCGCCGAGACCTGGGCCCTGGCGGCGCGGCTGGCTCCGCGCAGCCATTACGCGCGCATCAAGGCCGAGGAAACCCGGGCGTGGCTCGCGGCGGGAGACCTGGCGACGGCCGCGACCCGGCTGCGCACCCTACTGCATAGCTCCCAGCGGCCCCAGGCGCTTGAAATCGAAGTTGAGCTGGCACGGCATCAGGCAAAACCCGGCGACATCACGGCGGCGCTGGCCGCGCTGCACCGCGGCTATCCTCACAGCCGCTGGTACGCGCGCGCACTGGAAGTAGCCGGCAACGAAGCCGTGCTCGCCTTCGATGATGCGGCCACGCAACAGCGGTTCGATCAGCTCAGCCGGCACTTTCCGCATTCCGCCTACGCCCCGCATGCGGCGTGGCGGGCCGCCTGGGTCGCATTCCGGCTGAATGAGAGCGACGCGCCACAACGGATGCAGCACTATCTGCGGAGCTGGCCCGGCGGAGCGGCGGCGCCCGATGCTCTTTTCTGGATTGGTGTGTGGGCGGGACGGCACCGGCAGCCCGCGTTAGCGCAATTGTGTTTTCAAACCGCAGCGCGGCGTTTCCCAGGAGCTTATTTCGGCCAACAGGCGGCGCAGCGCATCGCCCACGGCGTGGCCGCCGACCCTCCCCCACCGAGTTGGCTACGGCCCTTTCTCAAAGCTCGATCTGCTCCCTACGCAGCAAGAGTTCCGACGGGTTACCGGAAGGAAGTACAGCAGGCGGAGTGGATGCAAGCGGCAGGTCTGGATGTTGTAGGCGCCGCAATTCTGGAGCATGTGCTCTATAAGCTCCCAGCGGGCGCGGCGTCGCTGGGCGTGGCGCGGCGGTTGGGTGCGGTCGAGAGCGAGCGGGGCGCATGGAACCAGGGGATGGCAGCGATGATCCGCGCGGTTCCGCATTACATGGAACTGGCGCCAGGCGAACTGCGGGCCAGCGATTGGAAGCTGCTGTTCCCTGCCCCGTATCAAGCTGCCATCGCGGCCGCGAGCCAGCAGTTCGGACTGGACCGCTACTTGGTGCTGGGGCTGATCCGGCAAGAGTCGGGCTTCGATCCCGCGTCCGTTTCCGGGGCGCAGGCACGGGGGCTGATGCAGTTGGAGCTGGGGACGGCGCGGCTGGGCCTGGAGACGCTGCCCGCCTCCTGGAGGCAGCTCAAAGGGCCGGGGCGGCTCTCGGCGAGCGATCTGCTGAAGCCGCAATTGAACCTGGCGCTGGGGTCGGCGGAACTCCATGGGCTGCTCAGCCAATTCGACGATCCCGTTTATGCACTCGCGGGCTATAACGCGGGCCGCAAGCGGGTCGTACAGTGGCAGCAGCAATTCCCCAACCTGGCCATGGACGCCTTCATTGAGTCGGTGCCGTTCACCCAGACGCGCGGCTACATCCAGGCGGTGCTGCGCAATGCCACGCGTTACCGGCAAATTTATGGGACCCGCAACGAATAATGAATCCAAGCGTAGCCCTAAACCCTTTTTGACAGATTACCGCAACTCCGGGTGGGGAATGGGGTTTCTTCTGGCAACCCGTAAGCGCACCCGAGGGCCCGAGAGCGAAAGCTCCCGGGCCCTAATTCGTGGTCGGCGATCCGTGGTAAAGTGGGGTTCTTGCCGCGGGAGTAACTCAGTGGTAGAGTGCGACCTTGCCAAGGTCGAAGTCGCGGGTTCGAATCCCGTCTCCCGCTCCAAAGTGGCACGGGTGGCACGGCCACCTCTTTCTGGAGTCGCCCTCCCCTTGCCCCCCAACGCGCAAGCGCGTTGGGGGCCCCCGGCGCTGGTCGGGCTGTGGCCGGGCCTCGCTCGCCGGCAACGGACGCCCGCTGGCGCTCAGGGCGTCTCCAAGTTGCCGCGTCGGTTTTGCCCACGGTTCCAAGCAGCGCGACCCCCGCGGGCGGGCGTTCCTCCGCAAGACAAAAATATCTGTGGACTGGGATGCATTTTCCGTGCTAAACCAGTGGTTGCTATGGACCGCATCCGGATCCATGGTGCGCAGCGGGGGCTGACGGCAGTTGCGGTATTGTGCGCGCTGGCGATGACCGCCGCACTGTGGACCGCGGCGCCGGGAGTCGCCGGCCACCTGCGTCCGCTGCAGCGGGTGCGACAAGAACGCGTGACAGGACGACCTGCCGCCCCAGTGGAAACAACGGAACCGGCGGTTGACGATGCGGTGGAACCGCAGGCGCTAGCAGCTGTCACGGCTCCGCTGCAACAGAATCCAGCCACATCCCGTAAGTCCAACCCAGCTTTGCCGGCAACGTACTGCAAGCCGGCGATGGGTGCTTGCTCCCCTCCCCTTCGGATCTAGTTTGGCGCTTGCCTCCGTTGGGCCGCCCGGCTTTTGCCGTGGCGGCATGCCGTGAGCAGAACTAGGTCCAGGGAGGAATGGATGGAGAAGAAAACTATACTGCTGGTGGATACTTCCAGCCGATGCAATCCGTTTTTCAGAGAAATATTGGAAGGTTCCGGAACGGTGCTGGAGTTCACCGATGCCGCCAAGGCGCTGACTGCCGTGAAGCACGGCCTAAAGCTCGATGTAGCCGCGCTACGCTACCGGCTGGCGCTGACGCCGCTGATCCAGGCGATCCGGAGGTTGCAGCCACGCGCCTGCGTGGTGGCCTACGGACCGCCACGGCAAGATGCACCACTGGGCGTGGACGAGTATCTGCATGAACCCATCCTGAGCGCCGAACTGGAAGGCACCATTGAGAAACATCTCAACCGGCGGCACAACGGCCGCATCGCCCAATGGGCTACAACTTCCACCCTGGCGGCGGCCGAGCGACGCGCGGCGAACCTGGCGCGGCACCGCGGAAACCTTCCCGGTGGCGTGCGCTAGCCTCCTAAGTCTGAGGGAATTTGCATAATTAATCTTGGCGCGGACCCCAGCGCGGCTACGCCGCGCGCCCCGCTTATGCTCGCGTCGGGTTGCCCGCCCCGCTACGGGTGCGCAGGGCGGGTTGCCCGCCCCGCTGTGGGTGCGCAGGGCGGGTTGGGGGCCCTTGGCCCCAGCCCGGCGCTGCGCCCTGGCAGACCGCTGCAAGCGGGCTGAGGGCGGCCGCAGGCCGCCCTCAGCCCCGCGCCTATCAATGTTGCAAAGCGGCGCGACCCCCGCGACCAGACGCTAGCAGCGGCGAGGCTGCCGCGGGCGAACATACGCGTCGAGGAAATTGGCGAGCAGTTGCTTGCCGTCCGGGGTGAGCACGCTCTCCGGGTGGAACTGCACCCCCTCGACCGCCAGCTCACGGTGGCGGACAGCCATGATCACGCCGGAGGCGGTGTGCGCGCTGACCTCGAGGCAGTCGGGCATGGAGCTGGGGTCAACGACAAGGGAGTGGTAGCGGGTGGCGGCAAACGGCTGTGGGAGACCGCGAAAGATGGTACGGCCGTCGTGTTCGATGGGGCTGGTTTTGCCGTGCATGAGCACCTGGGCGCGGACGATGCGGGCGCCGAAGGCTTCGCCGATGCTTTGATGGCCCAGGCAGACGCCCAGGATAGGCACGCGGCCGGCGAAGTGTCGTACCGCGGGCACGCTGATGCCGGCTTGAGCGGGCGTGCACGGTCCCGGCGAAATCACCAGCGCATCGGGACGCAAGGCCTCGATGGCCTCGAGGCTGATCTGGTCGTTACGGTGCACTTCCACCTGCTGGCCCAACTCACGCAAGTATTGCGCCAGGTTATAGGTGAACGAGTCATAGTTGTCGAGCAGGACAATCATGGTGGGCTCAGCGGGTGCGGGCGCGTTCGAGGGCGCGCATCATGGCGCCGGCCTTACTGACCGACTCCAGGTACTCGCGCTCGGGGATGGAATCGGCGACGATGCCTCCACCGGCCTGGACGGAGGCCATGCCGTGACGGAACAAGGCCGCGCGAATGAGGATGCAGGAGCTGAGATGGCCGGCGTAGTCAAAGTTCACGACCGTGCCGCCATAGGGGCCGCGGCGCGTAGGCTCGAGTTCGTCAATGATTTCCATAGCGCGCACCTTGGGCGCTCCTGACAAGGTTCCGGCCGGGAAACAGGCCTCGAGGGCATCGAACATATCGCGCCCTGACGCCAGGCGGGCGCGGACTTCGGAGACCAGGTGCTGCACGTGGGAGTACTTTTCCACGGTCATGAGGACGGGCACGTGCACCGAGCCGGTGGCGGCAACGCGGCCGATGTCGTTGCGCCCGAGATCCACAAGCATCACGTGCTCGGCGCGCTCCTTTTCGTCGGCGAGCAGCTCGCGGGTCAGCGCCGCGTCGGCCGCTTCATCCGCGCCCCGCGGGCGCGTACCGGCAATGGGACGGTAGAGCAATTCGCCCTGTTTGACCTGCACCAGCAGCTCCGGGGACGCACCCGCGAGGGCCACCGGCCCGAGTTGCAAAAAGAACATGTAGGGCGAGGGATTGATGGCCCGCAGGGCGCGGTACACCTCGAAGGGGGCGGCGGAAGTAGCCACGTCGAAGCGCTGGGAAAGCACCACTTGAAAAATGTCGCCGGCTGCGATGTATTGCTTGGCGTGGCGGATGGCGGCCTCATAGCTCGAACGCTCCCATTGCGGAAACACCTGCAAGGGGCCGGATTCCGGCCGCGGGCGCGGCGGGCGGGGATGATGGCGCAGACGCTGCACCATGGCTTTGAGGTCATCGCAGGCAATTTGGTACCCGGTGGCGACCGAGGCCGATTCCTCGGTGCATACACAGGCAACCAGCGTGATCTGGCGACGGACGTGATCAAAAATCACCAGCCGGGAATAAAACATCAGCAGAGCGTCGTCGCCATCGAGATCATTGCGGGCCTGGCTGGGAAGGCGCTCGAAACTCCGCACCATGTCGTAGCCCAGAAACCCGACCGCGCCGGCAAGAAACGGTGGTAACCCCTCCGTCGGGGCCAGGTGGCGGCGGGCCACTTCGGCGCGGGCCATCTCCAGCAACGATTGCTGGCAAGGCGTCCAGGCATGCCAGGAGAGCGGGGCGGAACGGCGCAAACGGCTGCGACGGCGGAGCGCCACCTGGCCAGCGCGCTGGCGCAGGAGTTGGTCAGGTTCGGCACCGAGAAAGGAATAGCGGCCGATGCGCTCGCCGCCCTCGACGCTCTCAAGCAGAAAGGAATAGGGGGCGCGGCGGCCGCGAATGAGGTTGAGATAAGCGGCGACGGGCGTATCCAGGTCGGCCAAGAAGGTATAAGAGAGAGGGATCAGGTTGTAGTCCGCCGCCAGTCGCTGCACCTCGGGCAGCGACAAAGAGGGGACGAAGGATTGAGCCATGGCAGAAACTGGAGTTTAGCAGATGGCCACCCGCGGGAAGGCGGCGTGCGGTTCGCACTGCTGCAGCCGCACCGAATGTTGGCGCGGGCCCCAGCGCGGCTGCTTCGCCCTGCTGGAACTGCGCAGGGGGAATTGCGCCGCCCTCCCCGCTTAGGCTCGCCCATTCCGGGCGAGGGGGTCGCGCCGTTTGTACCGTAGGCAAAATCGGCGCGAAAGTCGCGGAACCGAGTGAGGCGGCCCGCCCACGCCCAGGCGGCGCCCTGGCAGACCGCTGCAAGCGGGCTGAGGGCGGGCGCAGGCCGCCCGAGCCCCGCGCCTATCCATGCCGCCAGCGGCGGTTACAATTTAAGACAGCGTGAGCGCGGCCAGCCCCATCTCGACGGCACCGGATGAAGTGCGCGACACCGGCACGCCTGCCTGGACGCGGGGCCGGCGGCGGCAGTTGCGGGCGGTGCGGTGGCTGGCGCCACCGCTGCTGCGAGCGCTGGGGCGGACGTGGCGCTGGGAACTGCCGCTGGGCGTTCCCGAAGGCGCCTTCACGAGCCCGCCGCAGCCGGCGGTGTATGTATTCTGGCACCAGTGCCTGCTGCCGATTGCCTGGTTCGCGCGCGACCGCGGCTTCGGAGTGCTCATCAGCCAGCATTTTGACGGAGAAATAATCGCGCAAGTGGCGGGGCGGCTGGGCTACCGGCTGTTTCGAGGATCGAGCACGCGCGGCGGGCCCGATGCCTTGCAGGCCATGCAGGATGCGCTGGCACGGGGCAAGCCCATCGCCCTCACGGTGGACGGTCCGCGCGGGCCCGCGTTCACCGCCAAAGGAGGTGCGATCCAGTTGGCAAAGGCAACCGGCACCCCCATTTACGCGCTCGATGTTGCGCCGCAGCAAGCGTGGAGGCTCCGGAGTTGGGACCGGCTGCAGATTCCCAAGCCGGGAGCGCGCCTGCGGGGCATGTGGGCGGGACCGTTGCGAGTGCCCGGTGATGCTGACACCGAACAGATGGAGCAATTGCGGCTGGAGATGGAAGGCATGCTGAACCGGCTGCGCGAAGACAACCCGGTCCCCAGCCAGGGGGCGGAAACCAGAAAGGACGAACAATGAAGTTAGGCATGGTGGGTCTGGGCCGCATGGGCGGCAATATGACGCAGAGACTGCTGCAGGGCGGACACCAGGTGGTGGTGTATGATCCGGCGGCGGCAGCGGTGCAAGAAGCTGCGGGCAGGGGCGCCGAGGCCAGCAGTGGGCTGGCCGGTTTGGTCAACCAACTGGCGCCCCCGCGCGTGATCTGGATCATGGTGCCGGCAGGGGCCATCACGACACAGACTGTCAGCGAACTTACCGGGTTAATGAGCGCCGACGACGTACTCATTGATGGCGGCAATTCGTTTTACAAGGACTCGGTGACGCACGCGGAGATGGCAAAGAAAAAGGGCATTCATTTTCTGGACGCGGGCACCAGCGGCGGGATTTGGGGCTTGACGGTGGGCTACTGCCTGATGGTGGGCGGCGAGCGCGCCATCTTTGACCGGGTCAGCCCGATTCTAAGGACCTTGGCGCCCGCCGACGGGTACTTGCATACTGGACCCGCGGGGTCGGGGCATTTCGTCAAGATGGTGCACAACGGCATTGAATACGGGATGCTGCAGGCTTACGGTGAAGGATTCGAGATTCTGGAGAAATCACAGTATCCATTGGACTTGCGGGCGGTAGCTCATTTGTGGAACCAAGGCAGTGTGATCCGGTCGTGGCTGTGTGAGCTGGCAGAGAGCGCGTTTGCGCGGGAGCCGCACCTGGAAAGTTTGCGCGGCTACGTGGACGATTCCGGCGAGGGGCGCTGGACGGTGACCACGGCGCTTGAAGAAGACGTGCCCGCGCCGGTGTTGACGCTCTCACTGTTGGCGCGGCTGCGGTCGCGTCAGGCGGAATCGTTCAGCGCCAAGGTGATTGCGGCGCTGCGCAATGAGTTCGGCGGCCACGCGGTAAAAAAGGAAGGCGCACACTAACCATGGTGGAGTGGGTAACGCGGGCACAGTTGCCGGAACTGACAGAGGCATTCTGCCGCAAACTCGATGCCGTGGCGGCGGAGACCGCGGGCGGGTTGCCGGTGGCGCTGACCGGGGGGCGATCGGCGGGCGCGTTCTACGAGGCCTGGGCGCTGCATGGGGTGGATGCACGCTGGCAGTTTTACTGGAGCGATGAGCGCCTCGTGCCGGGCGACGACGACGACAGCAACGTCAAGCTGGGGATGGAAAAGCTGATGCACCCGGCGCAGGTGGCCGAAGACCGCATACACGCTCCGCGCACGGCGCTGCCGGGCAAGGAATGCGCGGCCGACTATGCGGCGACCCTGCGCTTGTCGGTGTCGGCGAACAGCGGCGGCACGCCGGAGTTTCCGCTCCTTATTCTGGGCATGGGCGCTGACGGGCATACCGGATCGCTGTTTCCAGGGCGCAATCCGTATGAACAGCAGGAGAAACTGGTGCGGGCGGTCGCGGCAACTCCGGCGCACAGCCACGACCGGATTACCTTCACGCCCCAACTCATCAATGCCGCTCGCCAGGTATGGTTCCTGGTTACCGGCGCGGCCAAGGCCTGGGCGGTGGAGCAATTGGCCGAGCGCAAGGCGACGGTGGAACAATTTCCGGCGCTGGTGGTGGATCCGGCAGTAACCAGCATCACAGTGTTTGCGGACGAAAGTTCCACCGGCGGCCGGAACTACCGGCGCATGGATGCAATCAAGTTATGAGCACACAAGCGGCACGAGGATACGCGGCGTTGCAGGCGAAGGCCCCTCTCGGGCCGCTCCGCTTTGAACGGCGGCGGCCGGGACCCCGGGACGTCGAAATCGAAATTTACTATTGCGGCATTTGCCACAGCGACATCCATCAGGCATGGGACGAGTGGACGGGAGCGATCTTCCCCATGGTGCCCGGCCATGAGATTGCCGGCCGGGTCAGGTCGGCAGGCAGCGAAGTGACACGCTACAAGCCGGGAGACTGGGTGGGTGTGGGTTGCATGGTGAACTCCTGCCGCACCTGCGACAACTGCCGCGCCGGATTGGAGCAGTTCTGCGAGCCGGGCGCCAACTTCACCTACAACAGCCGTGACCGCGATGGCTCCCCCACCTACGGCGGCTATTCCGACCACATCGTTGTGGATGAAGATTTTGTATTGCGCCTTGGCCACGATCCGAAGCAGTTGGCCAGCGTGGCGCCCTTGCTGTGCGCCGGCATTACCACCTATTCGCCGCTGCGGCACTGGAAGGTGGGACCGGGAGCGAGGGTGGGTGTGGTTGGACTTGGCGGATTGGGGCACATGGCGGTCAAACTGGCGCACGCACTGGGAGCCGAGACGGTTCTGTTCACCCGGACCGCGGCCAAAACTGCCGACGCCATGCGACTGGGCGCGCATGCGGTGGTTCTGTCAACCGACGAGGCGACGATGAAACAATACCAGCGCCGCTTCGATTTCATTCTGGATACGGTGGCGGCGGCGCACAACGTAAACCCCTATTTGAGCCTGTTGCAGCGAGACGGAGTGCACTGTCTGGTGGGGGTGCCAGACCGGCCGCTGGAAGTGATCGGTGGGAGCCTGATCATGCAACGGCGGTGCCTCGCCGGTTCCCTCATTGGCGGCATCGCGGAAACGCAGGAGATGCTGGATTTCTGTGCGCAACGAGGGGTGGTCAGCGAGGTAGAAGTGATCCCGATCCAGAAAGTCAATGAGGCGTACGAGCGCGTGGTGAGCAGCGACGTGCGCTACCGCTTTTCCATTGACATGAAAAGCCTGGGCGCCTGATGCGAGAGGTGCTGCAGAGGCTGCTGGCGGGCGAGCACCTGTCGCGGGCAGAGGCGCGAGAGCTACTGGCGGCGATCCTGGCGGGCCCTGCGGAAGCAGCGGAGCGGGCGGCGCATGACTTGCGAGTGGCGGGCGTGCTCGTGGCGCTGAGGGCGAAGGGCGAGACCGTAGAGGAGATCGCGGGCTTCGCCGAGGCCATGCGCGCCGCCATGCTGGACATTGGCGTCAAGGGCGGCCCCAACGGCCGGCCGCGGCCCTGGGTAGACACCTGCGGGACGGGCGGGAACGCGCGCCCGGTGTTCAACATTTCGACGGCGGCGGCGTTGGCGGCGGCCGGGGCAGGACAAGGCGTGGCCAAGCACGGCAACCGCACCAGTACGAGCGTGTGCGGGTCGGCGGATGTGCTGGAGGCTCTGGGAGTGAGGATCGAGTTGCCACCGCAGCGGTTGGGACAGTGCCTGGAAGAAATCGGGATTGCTTTTCTATTCGCACCGGGGCTGCACCCGGCGACACGGCAGGTGATGCCCGCGCGGCGGGCGCTGGGAGTGCGGACTATTTTCAACCTGCTAGGGCCGCTGACCAATCCGGCAGGCGCGGAAGCCCAAGTAATCGGAGTTTCGGAGGCGGAGTTGGTGGCGAAGCTGGCGCAGGTCTTGCGCCTGCTGGGCACGCGGCACAGCTTTGTGGTGCGCAGCCAGGACGGGATTGGCGAGCTTTCGACCACTGCGGTGAATGAGGTTGCGGAGGTGCGAGATGGCGAGGTGCGCCAGTACACGCTGGACGCGCGCCAGCTGGGGCTGGCGCGGGTCGAGTTTGCGGCGCTGCAATGCCACCGCAAAGAAGAAGCGGTAGCCATGATGGAGCGTGTGCTCGCCGGCGAGCCTGGGCCGCTGCAGGATGTGGTGAGTCTGAATGCGGCGGCAGCGCTGATCGCGGGCGGGCAGGCAGCGGACTGGAGTGCGGGCATGGAACAGGCGCGGGCATCGCTGCAGTCGGGCGCGGCACGCCGCAAGCTGGAAGAGCTCGCAAGGTTTACCCAGGCTTGATGGGAATGGCACGGCCGCTGCAGCGCGTGGTGGTCTTGGGGGCAGGCACCATGGGCGCACGCCTCGCGGCGCACTGCGCCAATCACGGACTGCAAGCGGCTCTGCTCGACCGAACCGCCGAGTTGGCGCAGAAGGGGCTGCAGTCGGCGGCCCAGGGCCGCCCGGCGGCGTTTTTTTTGCCGCAACTGGCACCGGAGGTCACGACCGGAGATTTCGCCTCAGCCAGCGCGACGCTGGCCGCGGCCGACTGGGTCGTGGAGGCCATCGTCGAGGATTTGGACGCCAAGCGCGCTCTCTGGGCCCTGGTGGCGCCGCAACTGGGCCGGGAAACGCTCGTCAGCACCAATACCAGCGGATTGCCGGTTGCGGCGGTGGGAGCAGAACTGCCGGCCGACCTGCAGCGGCGCTGGCTGGGCACGCATTTTTTCAATCCACCGCGCTACATGCGGCTGGTGGAAACCATCCCGACGGCGGCAACGGATCCGGAAGCCCTGGCTGCCCTGCGCTCGATGCTTGAGACTCGGCTGGGCAAGGGGGTGGTCGAGGCGCGCGACACGCCCAACTTCATCGCCAACCGCGTTGGTGTGTTCGCGCTGCTGAACACACTGCGGCTGATGCGGGAACAGGGGCTGGACGTGGAGGAGGTGGATGCGCTCACCGGACCGCTGTTGGGCTGGCCCAAGTCGGCGACCTTCCGCACCCTGGACATGATCGGGCTGGACACGCTGGCGCAGGTGGTGAAGAACTCGCACGCGAACTTGCCGAACGACGAGCATCGGGACTTGTTCGTGGTTCCTGATTTTGTGCAGGCCATGCTGGAACGGGGCTGGCTGGGGGAAAAGAGCGGACAAGGGTTCTACCGCAGGCACGGCGGCGAGATTGAGGCTCTGGACGTGAGCACGCTGGCCTACCATCCGCGCCGCAAGGTCAAGCTGCCGTTTGACGACCTGCGCTCGGCCGTGAAGCAAAGCCGGTTCGCGCAACAGGCGCTGGAAGGGCTGTTCGCCTACTGCCAGGCACGGCTGGGCGAGATCACCGACGATCCCTCGGCGATTGATCAAGCCATGGAGTGGGGCTACCACTGGCAGCACGGGCCGTTTGCGCTGCGCGAGCTGGTGGCAACCGGACGGGCACCGGAGCGGCCGCTGGGCGCGACCGTAAGAGCCAAGGCCGGCTGTTCCCTGCTGGATTTGGGCGGGGGCGTGGGCTGCCTGGAATTTCACAGCAAGATGAATGTGATGGGCGCGGATACGGTGGCCCTCGTCCAAGAAACCCTCGCGGATTCGCGCTCGCCCTTTGTGGCCTTCGTGGTGAGCAATGGCGGCGAGCAGTTTTCCGCCGGCGCGGATCTGGCCTACTTGCTGGCGCTGATCCATAACCAGGAATGGGAGGACGTGGAGGAGGCGGTGCGGCAGTTCCAAACGATGACCCTCGCGCTGAAGCGTTCGCCGAGGCCGGTGGTGGTGGCGCCGTTCGGGCTGACGCTGGGCGGCGGCTGCGAAATGATGCTGCACGCGGCGCGGGTGGTGGCGCACGCAGAGTTGTACGCCGGCCTGGTGGAGGTGGGAGTCGGGCTGATTCCGGCTGGTGGGGGCACGACGGAGATGGCGCTGCGGACCGATGCCAAGACGGCGCTGGAGACCATTGCCATGGCCAAGGTGTCAACCTCGGCGGCGGAGGCGCGGGAGCTGCGGCTGTTGCGGCGCGGGGACGAGATCATCGCCAACCGGGCGCGGGTGCTGGCGGCAGCCAAGGCTGCAGCGCTGCAGTTGGCCGAAGCCGGCTACGAAGCACCTCGAGAAGCACGCCTGACGGCGCCCGGGCCTTCGGTGGCGAGCACGCTCGAGCTGGGAGTTTTCATGATGCGGGAGGCAGAGCAGATCACCGAGCATGAACAAACGATCGCCAACCACCTGGTGCGCGTGCTGTGCGCGCACGGAGCGCCAGCGGGCATGGCGGTGCCCGAGGCGCGGCTGCGGGAATGGGAACGGGAAGCGTTTTTGAGCTTGTGCGGCGAAGTGAAGACCCAGGAGCGCATTGCGTTCATGCTCAAGACGGGGAAACCCCTGAGGAATTAACCATGCGCGAGGCCTTCATCGTCGCGAGCGTACGGACGGCGGTAGGGCGCGCGCCCAAAGGCGGCCTGCGCGCCACGCGGCCCGACGATCTGGGCGCGCTGGCCCTTCAGGCGGCTCTGAAGCGTGCCGGCGTCGAGCCGGGCGCGGTGGAGGATGTGATTCTTGGGTGCGCGATGCCCGAGGCCGAGCAAGGGTTGAATGTGGCCAGGATCGCGGCGCTGCGCGCGGGTTTGCCGGTGGAGGCCTCGGCGGCCACGGTGAACCGGTTCTGCGCGTCCGGAATCGAAGCCGTGGCCATGGCCTGCCAGCGCGTGCTGGCGGGGGCGGAGGTGATCGTGGCGGGCGGAACGGAAAGCATGAGCATGGTCCCGATCGTGGGCAACAAGCCCAGCGTCAATCCGTGGCTCATGGAACACCACCCGGAGAGCTATTTGAGCATGGGGCTCACCGCCGAGCGGGTAGCGCAGCAGTACAAGATCAGCCGCGAGGCGGCGGACGCATTCGCGCTCGGCAGCCACCAGAAGGCGATCGCCGCGCAGGATGAGGGGCGGTTCCGCGATGAACTGGTGGCCGTCGAGACGCGGGTGCCGGACGAAAGCGCAGCCGATTATTGGCGGACCATCCGGGTGGACCAGGACGAGGGGCCGCGGCGCAACACCTCGGCGGCGGCGCTGGCGGCCCTGAAGCCGGCATTCCGCGCGCACGGGGTAGTGACGGCGGGCAACTCCTCGCAGACCAGCGATGGTGCGGCGGCGGCGGTGATTGCTTCGGGCGACTTCGTCCAGGCGCACGGGTTGCGACCGGTGGCGCGCCTGGCGGGCTACGCCACTGCGGGCGTGGATCCGGCGCTGATGGGCATGGGGCCGGTGAGCGCGGTTCCGCGGGCCTTGCGCCGCGCCGGGATCAAGCTCGAGGACCTGGAACTGATTGAGGTGAACGAGGCCTTCGCGGCGCAGGTCCTCGCCGTAATCGGCGAGCTGCACCTGGAGCCAGAACGGGTGAATGTGAACGGTGGGGCGGTGGCGTTGGGGCATCCGCTGGGTTGCACCGGTGCCAAGTTGCTGGCGACGCTGACGCATGAGCTGCGCCGGCGCCAGGCGCGCTGGGGGCTGGTGACGATGTGCGTGGGCGGCGGGCAGGGGGCGGCGGCCGTGATTGAAAACCTGGTGCGATAACGTCATGAGCAACCAAACGGCAACTCGCGGTGGATCCTTCTTGCTGGGTGAGCCGGAGGGGGTGTTTGCACCGGAGCAGTTCAACGAGCAACAGCGACTGATTGCCGATACCGCCGAGCGCTTTGCGCAGGAGGAAATCGCGCCCGCGGGCGAGCGCATCGAAGCGAAGGATTTTGCCACGACGCGCGCGCTGCTGCGGCAGGCGGGGGAGTTGGGGCTGACCGGCGCCGACGTACCCGAGATGTACGGCGGCATGGGAATGGATTTCACCGCGTCTGCGATTGTGGCGGACCACCTGGCGGTTCAGGGCTCGTTTTCCGTGGCCTTTGGCGCACATGCAGGAATTGCCACGCTGCCACTGGTTTTTTTTGGCAGCGAGGAGCAGAAGCGGCGCTATCTGCCGCGGCTGGCGACGGCGGAATGGATTGGAGCCTATGCGCTGAGCGAAGCGGGATCGGGTTCGGATGCGCTGGCCATGCGCACGCAGGTGGAACCGCAGGCGGGTGGCGGGTGGCGGCTGAATGGCGAGAAGATGTGGATCAGCAACGCCGGGTTTGCCGACCTGTTCACGGTGTTTGCCAAGCTTGAGGGTAAAGTGACAGCGTTTTTGGTTGAGGCTACAACCGAAGGAGTGTCCACTGGGGCGGAGGAGCACAAGATGGGCATTCATGGCTCATCCACCCGGGCGTTGCTGTTGCGTGACGTGCGGCTGAGGCCGGAGAGCGTGCTCGGAAAGCCCGGGGAGGGTGCGCGTATCGCCTTCCAAATCCTCAATGTTGGGCGCTTCAAGCTGGGTGCCGCCTGTATTGGCGGCGCGCGCAATTGCCTGCGGGAGGCGATCGCGTATGCCAAGCAGAGGCACGCCTTTGGCCAACCGATTGCGGAATTCGAGCTGATCCGCGAACACGTGGCGCGCATGGCGACGGAGCTGTTCGCGGCCGAATCGACCGTGTACCGGACGGTGGGCCTGATGGATGCGTTCCATGGGCTGGACGAATTCGCGATGGAGTGCTCGATCGTCAAAGTACAGGCCAGTGAAATGCTCGACGACGTGGTGGATAGGGCGGTGCAGCTCCATGGCGGCAACGGCTTCGTACACGGCAACCTGGCCGAGCAGGCGTACCGCGACGCGCGCGTGAACCGCATCTTCGAAGGCACCAACGAGATCAACCGCATGCTGCTCACCGGCATGGCGCTGCGGCGGGCGCAGAAGGGCGAGCTGCCGCTGGGCGAGCAGGTCGAGGCGGTGGTAGCAGAAATGCTGGGACCGGCGCAAACCCATTCGCCCAGCGAGCAGGCGCGCCGGGCGGCGCTGCTGGTCGCGGGGCTGGCCGTGCGGCGGCATGGTGAGGCACTGGAACAGCGGCAAGTGCTGCTGGCGGCGGTGGCGGACCTGATGATCGCCGTCTACGTGCTCCAGGCGGTGGCAGCGCGGCAGCCGCAAGCATTGATGACGCAAGCGATTACCAGCCGTGTGCTGGACGCTGTCGAGGTGACGGCGCGGCGGGCGCTGGCGGCCATCAGCCACGGCGATGAGCTGCGCACCCAAGCCGCTTGGCTACGGCGCCTACTCAAGCGAGAACCGGTGGACGTGGCCGGGCTGGAGCAGCAAATCGCCGAACGGGTGCTGGAAGCGGGCGGCTACACCCCGCTGTAACGATGTTGGCGCCAACATTCCTGGCCTATCTCGCACCCGCCGCGGTTGCGGCCCGCCGCTGCAATTGCGCCAGGTAGACGGCGCCGGCGTGACCGAATTGGGGCAGACTACTGGGCGCCGCTTCGAGACGGCGGAGCAACTCCGATTCGAGGTCCAAGCCCAGCAGCTCGCGCGCCAAGCCCACGGCGCGCGCCGCGTAGGCGAGGTTCTGAGCCGCTTCAAGCCCGGATACGTCATCGAAGAACCAGCCGCAACTGGTGTACATCAACATGGCGCAGGTTTGGAGACGGAACAGTCCCCAGAGCCGCTGCTGCTCGCCGGGCGCCAGCGGGCGGCGGGCATGGCGGGCCAGAAAACCTGCCCGAACCAGCGGCGAGTGGTCGAGTAGCAGGTCGATGAAGTCGTTGCGGGCGGACCAGGGATTCCAGAGCCAGGGATCAAGCGCCTGCTCATAGGCGGCGGCGAGCTCGTCGCGCAACCAATCAAAGGTGGAACGCAGGGGGGCGCGCCAGTCCTGGCGCCACTCGGGATTCGCGCCCGAATTGCAGCCGCAGTGGGCGCGCCAGCGTTCGATGCCGTGGGCGCAACTCCAGGAGGAATCTTCCCAGATTTCGGCCTCGCGGACGGGAGGGTGGTGACTGAGAAAGCCGGCATAGCTGGTCACCGAGAGCGAGGGATCGGCGCGCAGTAAGCCCAGCGCCGAGGCCAGCGCCATATCGCCGAAACGATGATGGTGTCCGTAGCTTTCGCCATCGGTGGCGACGCTGGCCAGTTGCGGCTCGTTGTGGCGGCGGTCGCAGATGGCGGCCAGGCGCGCCGCCAGTTGGGCGCCATCGCTCAACAGGCCGTCGAAGGCGATGCCCTGAGCGATGCCAGCATCATAGAAAAACACCGCGATCGAGCGTCCCGAGGGCAGCCGGAGGAGATAGGGGAACCGCGGATCCACGCGCGCGCCGGAAACATCGTGCCACTGGCGTGAGCCGAAGCGCCGTACGCGGCGCGCCTGGCGCGGCGCCAGCACCGTAAAGTGTATGCCGGCAGAGGCCAAATCCTCGAGGCAGGCGAGATTGACGGCGGTTTCCGGCAACCACATCCCTGCGGGCGCCCGGCCGAAGCGAAATTCGAAATCGCGCCGGCCCCAGAGCACTTGCGTAGCGCGATCGCGCGCGTTGGCCAGGGGCAGGATGAGGTGGTTATACGCCTGCGCCATGGCGCCCTGCGAGTCGCGGCCGGCGCCGACGACTACGGCATAGGCAGCCGGCGCGGCGCGCTCCATCCAGGCCAGCAGCGTGGGGCCGAAATCAAAACTGATGTGCGCGTAGTTTTCCGCGTTGGACGCATAGCATTCGGCGGTGATGCGTTCATTCCAGTCGTTGTGAGGGTGGGCCGAGAGCTGTGGCTCGATGATCCCGCTCCAGGGGTTTTCCCGCGGCGGCTGGTAGAAATGGCCGTGAATGCAGACGTAATGCGGCGCGGCCACTTAGGAGTCGCTCCGGAAGAACGCGCAGGCAAGCGGCGGCAAGTTCAGACGCAAGGAATCGGGTTGGCCGTGATGCGGTTCGCCGGTGGACCAGGCACTGCCCAAATTGCCGATGCCGCTGCCTCCGTAGACGCTGGCGTCGCTGTTGAGGAACTCGTGCCAGAGCCCGGAGCGGGGGACCCCGATCTGATAGTCAAGGCGCGGAACCGGGGTAAAGTTGCAAATCACCAGCACGATGGAGGGTCCGGTGCCGTAGCGCAACCAACTGAGCGTGCTTTGCAGGGCATCGTTGCAATCCACCCAGCGGAAGCCCAGGGCATCAAAATCAAGTTCATGCAGGGCGGGTTCGGCGCGGTGGGCACGGTTCAAATCCGCCACCCAGCGTGCGACGCCGGCGTGCAACGGATATTGCAGCAGGTCCCACTGCAGGCTGGCGTCGTGGTCCCATTCATCGCCCTGGCCGAATTCACCGCCCATGAACAGCAATTTCTTGCCATTCTGGCCGAATTGAAAGCCCAACAGGAGGCGGAGGTTGGCGAAACGCTGCCATTCGTCGCCGGGCATTTTATACAGCAGCGAGGATTTGCCATGCACAGCCTCGTCGTGCGAGAGCGGCAGGACGAAATTCTCCTGGGTCGAGTAAAGCTGGCGAAAGGTGAGCTGGGTGTGATGATAGCCGCGATGGATGGGCTGGTGGGACATGTAGGCGAGAGTATCGTGCATCCAACCCATATCCCATTTCATGCCGAAGCCGAGACCGCCGACATAGCTTGGGCGGGAAACCATGGGCCAGGATGTGGACTCCTCGGCGATCGTCTGCACATCGGGATAGTTGGCGTAAATATCCTCGTTGAGCTGGCGCAGGAAAGAAATGGCCTCCAGATTTTCGCGACCGCCGAACTGGTTGGGAATCCATTCGCCACGCTTGCGGGAGTAGTCGAGATAGAGCATGGAAGCCACGGCGTCCACGCGCAGGCCGTCGGCATGGTAGCGATCGAACCAGAACAGCGCGCTACTGAGCAGGAAGCTGCGCACCTCGTGGCGGCCATAATTGAAGATGCAGGAGTGCCAATCCGGATGGTAGCCTTGGCGGGGATCGGCGTGTTCGTACAGATGGGTGCCGTCGAATTCGGCGAGGCCGTGCGCGTCGTTGGGAAAATGCGACGGGACCCAATCGAAAATCACGCCGAAGCCGTGTTGATGAAGCTGATCAATGAGGAACATCAGATCCTGGGGCGATCCGTAGCGGCTGGTGGGAGCGAAATAGCCGGTGGTCTGGTAACCCCAGGAGCCATAAAAGGGATGCTCGGTGAGAGGCAAAAACTCAACATGCGTGAACTGCAAGCGTTCCAGGTGCTCGATCAGGCGGGGGGCAAGCTCGCGATAGGAAAGCGGGCGGTTGCCTTCCTCAGGCACGCGCATCCAAGAGCCCACGTGCATCTCGTAAATTGAAAAAGGCGCGTTGCCGGCGTTGGCGCGAGCGCGGGAGGACATCCAGAGGGCGTCGGACCAGGAGTAGGCGAGCCCCGCGACGATCGAGGCCGTGCGCGGCGGCACCTCGGCGCGGAAGGCGAACGGGTCGGCTTTTTCGATCCATTGATCACTGCCGTAGGGCTGGATGGCGTACTTATAAACGGCGCCCGGTTCCAAGTCTTCGACCCAGCCTTCCCAGATCCCAGAGCTGGCGCGGGGGTGAAGATCCGCCCCGGGCGCCCATTGAGTAAAATCCCCAATCACGGTGACCCGCGCGGCGTTGGGCGCCCAGACCGCGAAGCGGGTGGAGGCGGGCTTGTCCTCGCGCGCGGGCTCGGGGTGCGCGCCCAGTTTTTCATACAGGCGCAGATGCCGGCCCTCCTGAAACCAGTGCAAGTCACCCTCGCCGAGCGCCGAGCGGGGCGCTGCCGGTTCAGGGTACGTTCGTGGCGGGTGAATAGGTAGTGGGGCGGGAGATCTGGGCTCGGAGGATTTGCGAGACATCCTCCTTGCACCTTATCATCTTTGCGGAGCTGCCAAAACCGTGGAATTTGCAACCCTACCGGAGCTGCCGGAACGCGTACTCGTCTTGATGATCGGATTGCCGGGGGCAGGCAAATCCAGCTTCCTCGCGCACTACGGCTGCCCGACGGTGGCCACCGACACATTGCGTGAACTTCTCTGGGGCAGCGCCCACGATCAGCGCGCGCCGGCCCAGGTGTTCGGCTTGCTACGAAAGATCGTGGCGGCACGGTTGCAGGCGGGCGCACCACAGACTTTCGTAGACGCGACCAACCTGGCTGGAGCCGAGCGCCAACCGCTTGTGCGTCTGGCGGGCGAGGCTGGCGTCGCGGTCTACGGAATCTGGATGGATACGGGAGTTGACGAATGCTTATGGCGCAATCGTGAGCGCCAACGCCAAGTCGAAGAGGAGGTGGTGCGGCGCATGGCCCGCAAACTGCGGCCGCCAACCGTGGCGGAAGGCGTTGAGCATCTGTATCGGGTGTCGGGTAGCGAGAGCGCGTGGGTATACTAGAATCGTCCGTGTAAAGCGCGCATGCCCATTTTCGCCATTATCGTGGACGACGAGAAGCTGGCGCGGGACGAGCTCGGTTTCCTGCTGCGCGCGTTCCCGGAAGTTTCGGTCGTGGCCACAGGGCAGAATGGATTGGATGCCGTCAAGCTGGTGCGCCAACATCAGCCTGACCTGCTATTTCTGGATGCGCAGATGCCCGGCCTTGACGGCTTTGGCGCCGTACGCATGCTGGAGAACAAGCGCGTCCCGTTGCCTAACGTGGTGTTCGCTACGGCCTATGACCAGTACGCATTAAAGGCGTTTGAAGTGAACGCGGTGGATTATCTGCTCAAGCCCTTCGATCATGCACGGCTCGCAAAGACGATGGAAAAGGTGAAGCGGCAGATGGCGTCGGGCGGATCGGTGGAGGGCAAGATTGACCGTGTTTTGCAGATGCTGGACGCACGCAGGACGCCGGCGGCCAAGGTGGTTATGAGGGCGGGCGGAAGGCAGTTTCTTCTGGATCCGCAGGAGATCGCGTTCGCCAAGGTCGAGGATGGGGTGATCGTGATCGCCACCCGCAGTGTCGAGGGACACGCCGCGTTTCACACCATCGAGGAATTGCAGGCGACGTTGGACGAGACGCACTTCTGGCGCGCACACCGGTCCTACCTGGTGAACCTGAACCACGTGAAAGAGGTGGTGCCGTGGTTCAACAGCAGCTTCCAGTTGCGCATGGACGATAAGAGCCAGACCGAGATTCCCGTGAGCCGGAACCAGAGCCGGCGCCTGCGAGAACTGTTCAAGCTGTAGCCCGCGCTCTGCTTCGCTGCGGCTGACCGCTCGGTTTGTTGACGTGTTGGAAGGCAAGCTTCGATAATGACGGAGATGGCCCTCAAATATGCAGCGTCTTCTACCACGGCTGCGCCGGAGTTGACTCTGGAGCGAATGGTGGAGTTGTACCGGGTAATGGTGCTCTCGCGCAAGCTCGACGACCGCGAGATCCTGCTCAAGCGACAACAAAAGATCTACTTTCAGATCAGTGGCGCCGGCCACGAGGCCATCACGGCGGCGGCGGGCGATCTATTGCGCCCTGGCTACGATTGGGCGTACCCCTATTACCGCGACCGGGCGCTGTGCCTGCGCATGGGGGTAACGCCGAAGGAGATGCTACTGGAGGCCGTGGGGGCGGCGAGTGACCCGGCCTCGGGTGGACGCCAGATGCCCTCGCACTGGGGCCATGCCCAATACAACATCGTCAGCAGCTCCAGTCCTACGGGCACGCAGTTTCTGCAGGCGCTCGGCTGTGCCGAGGCCGGGAGGCATCTGAACCGGCACCCGGAAATTGATACCTGGCTGCACGATCATCCCCATCCGCAGTCGGTGACCCATCAGGCGGATGAGGTGGTGCTGGTAACCTCGGGCGAGGGCGCCACCAGCGAGGGCGAATTCTGGGAGGCGCTGAACGGGGCGTGCCGGGAAAAATTGCCGCTGATCTTCCTGGTAGAGGACAATGGCTACGCCATTTCAGTGCCCGCGGAGGTCCAAGGCGCGGGGGTGGGCCTGTCGCAGTTGGTCACGCGCTTCCCCAACCTGCTGGTGAGCGAGTGCGACGGCTGCGATTTAGCCGACAGCTACGCCAGCTTTCACCGCGCCGTGGAGTACTGCCGCGCCGGCGGCGGACCGGCGCTGGTACACGCCCACGTGGTGCGACCGTATTCGCACTCGCTGTCGGACGATGAAAAGCTCTACCGCCCGGCGGAGGAACGCGAGGAGGAAGCACGCCTCGACCCGATCGCACGCCTGCGAGAGTATTTGATCGAGCACCACGCTGCCAGCGCTGCCGAGCTGGACGCGCTCGAGTCGGAGGTGGATGCCGAAATCACCCGGGCCAGCGAAGAAGCACTGGTGGCTCCGATTCCCGCGCTGAATACAATTTACGACTACATCTATTCGCCCGACGTGGACATCCGCAGCAGTGCATTTTTGAGCGAGCCGGCCAGTGCGGGCAATCCGCAAACGATGGTGGATCTGATCAACGCCTGCCTGCACGAGGAGATGGCGCGCGATCCGCGGCTGCTGGTGTTTGGCGAAGACGTGGCCGACTGCACCCGAGAGGAAAACCTGGGCAAAGTGAAGGGCAAAGGCGGGGTTTTCAAGGTCACCGGAGGGCTGCAGCGCACCTTTGGCGGCGACCGGGTGTACAACTCGCCGTTGGCCGAGGCCTCCATTGTCGGCCGCGCAGTCGGCATTGCGACTCGCGGACTGAAGCCGGTCCCGGAAATCCAGTTTTTCGACTATATCTGGCCCGCCATGATGCAGCTCCGCAATGAATTGGCAGTGCTGCGCTGGCGCTCGAACAACGCCTTTGCGGCACCGGCGGTGCTGCGAGTGGCGATTGGCGGCTACCTGACCGGAGGCGCGATATACCACAGCCAGTGCGGCGAGTCCATCTTCACGCACATCCCCGGCCTGCGTGTGGCCATGCCCTCGACGGCCGTGGATGCCTGTGGGCTGCTGCGCACGGCGCTGCGCGCCGAGGACCCAGTGCTGTTTTTGGAGCACAAGCGGCTTTACCGCGAGCCCTTCAGCCGCGGCCCCCATCCGGGCAAGGATTTCTGCATTCCCTTTGGCAAGGCGCGCATTGCGCGCCAAGGCCGGGATGCCACTGTCATTACCTATGGCGCGCTGGTGCCGCGGGCGATGCAGGCGGCCGACAAGTTGGCGCATGAACAAGGCCTGCAAGTCGAAGTGCTCGACTTGCGCAGTCTGGCGCCGTACGAC
The DNA here is from genome assembly GCA_050747905.1 of Terriglobales bacterium. Classification (GTDB taxonomy): domain Bacteria; phylum Acidobacteriota; class Terriglobia; order Terriglobales; family SCQP01; genus SCQP01. The sequence continues at coordinate 26,451 of JBOGKQ010000029.1, forward strand.
TGGGAGGCGATTGCCGATTCGGTGCGCAAGACCTCGCGCGTGCTGGTGGCCTACGAAGATGTGCTCAGTTTTGGATACGGCGCTGAAATCGCGGCCCGTATCGCCGACGAGCTTTTCGACGAGCTCGACGCGCCCGTGCGCCGGCTCGGAGCCAAAGACGTCTTCTGCGCCTATCAGCCGGCGCTGGAAGACGCAATCTTGCCGCAAGCCTCAACCCTGCACCAGGCGCTCAGCGACCTGCTGCACTTTTAGACCGAAATCAGCGTTGGTGAAACCCGCATCGAAATGTTGGCGCGGGCCCCAGCGCGGCTGCTTCGCCCTGCTGTGAGTGCGCAGGGCGGGTATCCCTATCCCTCAGCGCCTCTTCTTCCCACTCCGGCCGCTGCTGCCTGTAGTGGCATTTCTGCGGTGGCGGAGGGAGAGGGATTCGAACCCCCGGCACCCTTGCAGGCGCAGCGGTTTTCAAGACCGCCGGTTTCAACCGCTCACCCATCCCTCCGCACGCGGCCCTGAGTCAATTTTACGCCAGCGTGAGCGCCGGACCCTGGCGCCCGCGAGGCGGGACGGGCGACCGACAGCGCTGGGTGCGCATTGATTCGCCCGCCGGCAAAATGTTGGCGCGGGCCCCAGCGCGGCTGCGCCGCGCGCCCCGCGAGTCGAAGTTTTTTATTTTAGGTCGGCGAGGGTGACGCCCTGGCCGCCCTGGTTCTGGGGCGGGTGGGCAAAGTGGGCGACCTGGGAGTGGACGCGGAGAGCGTCGGCGACCAGCTTGCGCAAGACGCCGAAGCCGGAGCCGTGGACGATGCGCACGTGCTCGGCACCGGCGAGCAGGGCGTCGTCGAGGAATTTGTCGAGTCGCTCTTCGGCTTCCTCGGCACGCAGGCCGATGAGGTTGAGCTCCAGCGCGGCGGGGGTAAGCCGGTCGGGCTGCGTCGGCGCGGGCGCTGCGGCAGGTTTGGCCCGGGAGATGATGGCTTCGATCTCCTCGGGCGCGACCTGCAGGCGCATGGCCCCGGCGGACACCTCATAGCCGCCGCCGGGCAGCCGGCTTAGCACGCGGGCGGGCATGCGCGCCGAGCGCAGCCGGACCTGGTCGCCGGAGCGGGCCTCGGGTGCCGCACCCGCGGCGGGCGCGGCGGCGCGTGCGCCCAAGGCGGCAGCGGACTCGGCCTGCCAGGCCTGTTCGGCCTCGCGCCGCTGGCGCGAGCGGGCGGCAGAGAGCTTGCGCTGCTGGGCGGCGCTGAGCGAGGCCTTGAGCTCATCGAGCTCCTGGCGCCAGCGGCGGTCGCCCTCATCGGCAAACGACTGGAAGCGGCGCTGCATTTCCTCGCGCAGGGCCGCCATCTGCTTTTGCTGCCAGGTGCGGTCGTGGGCGGCGAGGGCGCGCTCGCGGGCGGCGAGGGCGCCCTCACGGGCGCCCAAACCACGCAGTTGGTCCTCGGCGGCGGCGAGGTTCTCCTGGAGCCTTTGCAGGTACTGGGCGGCCTCGCGCTGCTCGTGCGTCAAGCGGCCGCGGGCACCGGCAATGATCGGAGCCGGCAGGCCGAGGCGCTCAGCCATGTCGAGGCCGGCGGAGACGCCGGGCACGCCCAGGCGGAACTGATAGCTGGGAGCGAGCGTGACCGGGTCCACAGCCACGCTGCCGTTGGCGACCGAGCCGGGATACTGGCTGGCCCAGGCTTTGAGGGAATCGTGGTGGGTCGAGATCAGCGTCCAGACGCCGAGCTGGCGCATCCAATCGGCAATCTCAATGGCCAGCGCCGCACCCTCGGCGGCATTGGTGGCCGTGCCCAGCTCGTCGAGCAGGACGAGGCTGGCAGGAGAGGCGGCGGCCAGAATGTCGCGGATGTGGAGCAGGTGGCTGGAGAACGTGCTCAGGTTCTCCTGGATGGATTGCACATCGCCGATGTCGGCCCAAAGAGCATCGAACGCCGGCAGGCTGACGCGCGAGGCGCATACCGGCAGACCGCATTGCGCCATCCAGGCGGCGACGGCGACTGTCTTGAGCACCACCGTTTTGCCCCCGGTATTGGGGCCGCTGATGATCAGCACGCGCTCGCGCTCCAGATGCAAATTGAGCGGCACTACGGGGCGGCCGGAGGCCACCAGCAGCGGGTGCCGCGCCAGAGCGAGCTCGATGGCGTCACCGCTCGCGGCCGGGGTAGCGGCATATTCGGCGGCGAAGCGCGCCTTGGCGGCTTCCAGCTCGAGTTCACCCGCGATGCTGGCGGCGCGCTCGATCTCGGGCGCGGCAGCAGCGGCTTGCCGGCACAAGGCGCGCAGAATGCGGCGCTGTTCGGCCAGCTCCGCTTCCCGAAGCCGGAGGTGTTCGTTGTTGAGCTCGATGGTCTCCAGCGGTTCCACGAATACCGTTTGGCCGCTGGAGCTGGCGCCATGAACGACGCCCGGGGCGCGGCGGCGGGCCTCGGCCCTGACCGGCAGGACGAAGCGGTCGTTGCGCAGCGTCACCAGTTCGTCCTGCAGCGCGGCTTCGCCGCCACCGCCCAACTTTTGCATTTGCCGCCCGAGCTCAGTCTCGATCATTTGCCGCTGGCGGCCGCAGGCGTGACGCAGGCGGGCCAGCTCGGGACTGGCCTCGTCGGCCAACTCCCCGGTGGGCAGCAGCGCGCGGCGTAGCGCCCGCGCCAAGGGCGCCAGATCGGGCAGGGCCGCTGCCAACTCGGCTACCAGCGGCCATAGTTCGGCCTCCTCCGCCTCCAGCACGCTGGCGCACAGCGCGGCTGCGGTTTCCGCGAAGACGGCGAGGTCGAGCAGTTCCCTACCTCCCAGGACCGCGCTGGCGGCTTCGGGCAGCAGTGGGCGGGGATCGGGAAAGGCGGAAAAGTTGAAATCACCACGGCGTTCGCGCCACAAGCGGGCCTGATCCCAGCGCCGCTGCTGGCGTTCGATCTCTTCGCGGTCACGGTAGAAGCGCAGCGCAGCCAGCGCATCGCGGCCGGCCGCGGTGGCCAGGTAGGGCCCGAACAGAGCCAGTACGGCCGCGGCGTCGGGCGGCGCGACGCCAGCCGCCAAGGCGCGATCGGAGGGCTTCATCTCTTTTTTGTGCGTGAACCGCGCTTGAGCGGGGCGGCCTGTTCCGGTTGGGTGGCCAGGATGCCGGCCAGCACCTGGTCGAAGGCGCTCGCCCTGGGCTTGGCGGTGCGCGCCGGCACCTTGCCGCCACGATAGGGATGCTGGAATCCGCAGGTGCGGCAGGTCGTGGTCGCGATCCCGTCGCCGACCAGCGCCGCAACCGTGTGATTGGTGAGGCGATGGCAGTGGGTGCAGTAGTCGTCGGTTTCGTCGCCCACGCGATGTGGCATGGCCCGGTTCCAGCAGGATTTCTGTATACTTGTAGTTTAGGCTCGAAAGGACATCTATGGCACGCGTCTGTGATTTGTGCGGCAAAGGTCCGCAGTTCGGCAACCGCATCAGCCACGCCCATAACGTGACCAAGCGGCGCTGGAACGTCAATCTGCAAGCCACGCGTGTCGAGCGCCCGCAGGGTGGGGCGGTGAAGCTGCGGCTATGCACCGAATGCCGCCGTAAAAACCCGAGACCGCTGCGCCGCCAGCGGCCCGCTGCCAAGACGGCCTAGAGCCCGCTAACACTAAACAGGATTTTGATTCTCCCCTAAGCCAGCGCGATTACGTCCATTTCCACGCGCGCGCCTTTGGGCAGTTTGCTCACCTCGACCGTGGAGCGGGCGGGCGGGTTTTTATCGAAAAACCGGGCGTAGACCGCGTTCATGGCCGCAAAATCGTTGATGTCGGCCAAATACACTGAGGTCTTGACGGCAGCGGCTAGACTGGAGCTGGCCGCCTCAAGCACTGCTTTCAGGTTCTGCAGCACGCGCTCGCTTTGGCGGGCAACGTCGCCGTCGAGAAGCTGGCCGGTGACCGGGTCAAGCGCGATCTGGCCGGAGCAGAATACAAAACCGCCGGCGCGTACCGCCTGCACGTAGGGACCAATCGCGGCGGGAGCTTGGGGCGTGGAAACGGAGGTGCGAGTGTCAGTAGCTGGCATGCAGCCAGACTATCACTTCCGCGCCGAGGCTCGGGCGGCGGCGCCGTGAAGGCGATCCACAGCGTAAATGCCGGGAATGGCTTTAAGACCCTGGAGGATTTCCTCCAGGCCCTTGGCATCGCGCACGTCCACGGTCAGATCAATGACCGCCTTGCCCTCGCGGGTTTTTGCGCCGATGTCGCGGATGTTGGTGCCCCGAGCGGAAATAACGTTGGTGATGGCGTTGAGCATGCCGGCGTTGTCGTCGGCGCGGAGCTGTAGTTTGACCTCGCTGAGCTCGGCCGAGTGAGGAGCCCATTCCACCTCGATGCGGCGATCGGTCTCGTACATCAGGTTGCGGACGTTGGTGCAGCTCAGGCAGTGGACCCCCACGCCCCGGCCGCGCGTGATGTAGCCGACGACCGGCTCGCCATACACGGGCATGCAGCAGGGGGCACGGTAAACCAGCAGGTCGGTGAAGCCGCGCACCAGCATCGGGCTGCCAGGGCGCGGACGGGCCCGGGAGCGGCGGGGTGAGAGGAGGCGGCGGTTCTGCTCCGGCGTGCGCTCCTCGGCGGGCACCAGCTTCATCAGCAACTGGCGGGCGGAGATTTTTCCGTAGCCGAGCGCGGCATAGACCTCGTACGCCTTGGCGCATCCGAATTCGGCGCCGGCGCGTTCGAGTGCGGCTTCGGTCACTTTTTTGACGCCCACGTCGAAGCGGCGCGCCTCGCGCTCGAGCGCACGGCGGCCGATTTCGGTGGCACGCTGGCGCTCGTGGATATTGAACCAGTGGCGGATCTTCTGGCGGGCGCGCGACGTGCGCACAAAATTCAGCCAGGCCCGGTTGGGAACGTGGCCCGGCTGGGTGAGGATTTCGACGATGTCGCCGGTGCGCAGGCGATAGCGCAGCGGGACGATTCTGCCGTTGACGCGCGCCCCGGTGCAGCGGTGGCCGACCTCGGTATGGACCGCATAGGCGAAGTCCACCACGCAGGCGCCACGGCCAAGGGTGAGAATCTGACCCTTGGGAGTGAAGGCGTAGATTTCCTCCGGTGCCAGATCTACCTTGAGCATGGCCAGGAACTCGCCCGGATCGGCGATGTCGCGCTGCCACTCGACCAGGCGCCGGAGCCAGCGCAGGCGCTCGTCGTCGGGTGAGGGAGCGCCGCCATGGGCGCCGGCGGGCGCGACGCCATCCTTGTATTTCCAGTGCGCCGCAATGCCCTCCTCCGCCATGCGATGCATTTCCCCGGTGCGGATCTGCACCTCGAAGGGCTGGCCGCTGGGATCAATCACCGAGGTATGCAGGCTGCGGTACATGTTGGGACGGGGGGTGGCGATGAAGTCTTTGATGCGGCCGGGCACCGGCGTCCAGGCACTGTGGACCACGCCCAGGATGGCGTAGCAGTTGCGCACCGAATCGGTGATCACGCGCAGCGCCAGCAGATCGTAGACCTGATCCACGTCAATGCGCTGGCGCTCGAGCTTCTGATAGATGCTGTAGTTGCGCTTGATGCGGCCTTCGACCCGGGCGGGGATTTCATGCTCCGCCAGCGCGGCGAGCACGCGCCGGGCGACGCCATGGAGAAATTCCTCGCCCCCCGCGCGGCGGCTTTCGACCGCGGCCTGGATGTTGGCATAGGCGGCCGGCTCCAGATAGCTGAACGCCAGGTCCTCGAGTTCACCGCGCATTTTGCCCATGCCCAGGCGGTGTGCCAGCGGTGCGTAGATATCCATGGTCTCGCGCGCGATGGCCTGCTGGCGCTCGGGCGGCAGGTGCTGCAGGGTGCGCATGTTGTGCAGGCGGTCGGCAAGCTTGATGAGGATGACGCGGATGTCGTCCACCATGGCGAGCAGCATCTTGCGCATGTTCTCGGCTTGGCGGGCATCGTTGCGAAACGGACCCCGAAAATCGAGGCGCTCAATTTTGGTTACACCCTCGACCAAATGGGCCACGGTGGGGCCGAACTCGTGTGCGATCTGCTCGCTGGTGGCGGGAGTGTCCTCCACCGCATCATGCAGCAGGCCAGCGGCAATGCAGGTGGCGTCCATCTCCATTTCCGCCAAGACCGAGGCCACCGCCAACGGATGCTGAATGAACGCCTCACCAGAGCGGCGGCGCTGGTTGTGATGCAGGCGGGCGGCGAATTCGAAGGCGCGCTGCAGCAGCGCGTGGTCATCCAGCGGGCGGCTGGCCTCGAAGCGCGCCAGCAGCAGGTCAAACCGCGCCCGCGCACGCGGACCGATCTCGGGAGCCGCGAGTTTGGTGGCCACATCTGAATTTTACGCCGCCTGCCAACCCCGGCGCGGGCAAAGCTGCTGCAGGCCGACTGCAGCCCGGCGGACGAGATCGCGTGCGTCCAAAGGCTGGCGCGGGCCCCAGCGCGGCTGCGCCGTGCGCCCCGCTTATGCTCGCGTCGGGTGGAACCGCCTTATACGCGGGTGTGGGTGATTTGCGGCGCTTCCGCTTCGTCGGGCTCAGGGCGCAGATAGAGGGCATCGAGCTGGGCGGTCAGGTACGCGAAGGCCTCTTCCGGGGTGTCGGCGAAGTGGAACAGGTCGAGATCCTCGGCCGCGATCATACCGTGCTTTATCAGCGCCGGGAAATTGATGATTTCCTCCCAGTAGGCACGGCCATAGAGCACGATCACCATTTTCTTTTTGAGCTTCTGGGTTTGCGCCAGGGTGAGGATTTCGCTGAGCTCATCGAGGGTGCCAAAGCCGCCGGGGAAGGCCACCAGCGCCTTGGCGAGATAGGCGAACCAGAACTTGCGCATGAAAAAGTAGTGGAACTCGAAGTTCAGCGCGGGCGAGATGTAGGGGTTGGGAACCTGCTCGAACGGCAGGCGGATGTTGAAGCCCACGGTCTTGCCCCCGGCCTCATGGGCACCGAGATTGGCGGCTTGCATGATGCCCGGACCGCCCCCGGAGCAAATGACGAAGCGGCGGCGGCGGCTGGGCAGCGCCTCGGCCCAAGCCGTGAGCAGGCGGGCCAGCTCGCGAGCGCCTTCATAATATCGAGCCATGGCCGTCAGATCTTCGGCGCCGGCGCGCTGCTCCGGCTCCGCCGCCGCCAGGCGCGCGGCGGCGGCTTCGGGGCTGAGCACGCGCGCCGAGCCGAAAAACACGATTGTGTCCTGAATGTTTTCCCGGCGCAGACGGCTGAGCGGTTCCAGGTACTCGGCCAGAATGCGCAGCGGCCGCGCCTCGGGCGCGTCCAAAAACGATTCGTTCTGATACGCCAGCGGCGCGCGGCCGGTAACCGGAGGTTCGTGCATCTCCACGATTGTACGGCTACCCGCCGCTCGCAGGGCGCTGGAGCGGGACTTCCTGGACCGATTGGGTCATGAGGTCCCTGACACGCACCGAAGCCTTGCCGACTTGCTCGATCTGATAGCGGTGGGCGATGGTGTCGCCTTGCGCAACCACATAGCTGTCCTGCCCGAACTGCACGAAGACTCTCTCCGGCAGGCCGGCGGAGATGGCAAAACCGTAAAACTGGAGCGGCACGGGCGGCGGGGGCGGCGGGCCTTGCGCCGCCATGCGGGCGGCGGCGGCACGCTCGTTGGCGAGGGCGCGCTGGGTGGAGGCGATCTGGAACGCCGTGGGCGGCGGCGGGGGCGCGGCGCCGAAATGGAAGAGGTTGCGGCCGTCGCCGCGGTAAGGATGCGCCCGCAAGACCGCCAGCTTCACCAGGTGCAGGCGCGGGTCCATGCGGACGGACATCGTCACACTCACTACGCCGGGGCGTCCCGCCGCCGGTGCGATGGCGGCGGGCGCAGGAGCTGCAGCGCCGCCGAAGCCAGCCAACAGGCTGCGGCCCAGCAGCAGCGCCGCAACCGCCAGCAATACCACCAGCACGATCACCTCACCTTTTTTTTCCGCCCCGAGTTTCATGAGGGGCTCCCGGTCTGTTCGTAGGCCTCCAGGCGCAACTGCAGGCGCACCTGGTCGCTGGGGGCGGTGGCGCCGGCGGCACGGCCGCCGCTGACGCTGACCTGGCTGATGAGGAAAAACATGGGCGAGCGTTCCAGGCCGTTCAGAAAGCGTACCGCGCCGGCGTAGCCGCCGGCGACCTGCAAGCTGATGGCCACGCGGCGCAGGCCAAGGTGGGCGTCCTTGTCGGGAACGAATTCAGCGTTGGAAACCTCGACCTGGCTGATGCCGGCGATGCGGTGGAACTCCGCCAGCAGCTTCGAGCTTGCTTGCCGCTGACCGGGAAAGCCTGCGGCCATCAATTCCTGCAACTGTTCTTCGCCGGTATGCACCAGGCCGCGAAACTGATGGACCGTCACCAGGCTGGCCCGCAGCCTGATGGCTTGCGCGCGCGCCAGGCTCAACTGCTGCCGCGTGGCCGATTGCGAAGGCGCGCGCGGGGAGAGCAGCCAGCCGGCCAGAGCGAGATCGCAGGCGAGCACCACGAAGGCGGCGATCTGGAGATTGCGGCGCAGGGGACTCACTGGGGGTCTCCCTGGGGTTGGTAGAGCGCGGTCAGCTCGAACTGGAAGCGTGGCTGAGCGCTGTCGGCGCCGCGCCCCCGGCTGGGCGCAGGCTGGTTCTGACTGGCGCGCTCGACATGCGCGTCGGTGAAATCGCCCGAGGTTTCGAGCGCCTGCACGAAATCGATTGCGGGCTGAAAAGTCTGGCTGGCGAAGCGCAGGTCCACCGCGTTCTGGCCGTTGCGCTGCAGCGGACGCAACGAAATCAGCTCGACGCCGGGCGGCTGAATCTGCTCCAGGCGCTCGAACAGGCCCGTCCAGGAGACGCTCTTGCGGTCAATGAGCTGGTTCAGAAATCGGACGCGGGCCAGAAACTGCACCGTCTGCGGCCCTGCCAGCGGGGCTTTAGCATTGGCCTCGGCCAACTGCAGCGGCGCAATTTGATCCCGCAAGGCTGCGGTCTGGGCCTGGATGTGGCGGGTGCCGAGCCAGCCCGCCAACGCGATGGCCGACAACACCACCAGGGCCGCGACCAGCACGCCCAGCATGCCGCCCCATACGATGCGCACCCGGCGCAGGTTCTCGGGTGGACGGCGGCCCAGGTTGACGGTGATGCGCATCATGCGAAGCGGCCTCGCAAAGCGCCGGCGATGGCCAGCAGGACTTCCGGAGACTCGCCGGGCACGGTGGCATCCGGGACTTCGACGGAGCGCAGCAGCGCCCAGGGAGCCTCGGCAGCCAATTGCGCGCGTACCGGCCCGGGCAGTCCGGCGGTGAAGATCACGCTGGCGCCGGGCTGGGCCGCAGCCGGTAAACCTTCGACAGCATCGCGGAAAAACGCAACCGAGGGGAAGACATCGTCGAAGGTGGGTGCGTCTCCAATTTCCAGCGCCCGGAAAAACTCGATCCGTCCCTGGCGGCAGAAGGCGCTGGTGAGACAGCCGGAATCGGCGCGCAGCAGCAAGGCGGCATCGTCGAGCGCGGGCTGCGAGGCCAGGCAGGCCAGGCCGGCAGGCAGAACCACGGCGGCGCGGACGCCGGCGGCCAGGAGGCAGTCCTCGTATTCGGCAATGCGGGCGCGGTCGGCAAAGGCCACCAGCAAGCGCCCGCCACCCAGCGGCTGGCAGGACATCAGCGCCTGCTCTTCAGCAAACGGCAGGCTTTTGCGCAGGCGGAAACGCGCCAGCGGCTCCAACTCGCTGGCTTTGGCGGGCAACTCGTCAAACCGCAGCACCGCCAGACGCGCGGTGAGATCCGGCAGCAACAGGGTGGCGGGCAGGCTGAGCGCATCGAGAGATTCCAGCAGGGGGCGCAGGGCGGCTGCAACCAGCGCGGCGTCGGGCAGGTTGGGGCGCACTGCGGAGGCCACCACCGCGCCCACCGGCAAGGGGCGGACAGCGGCGCGCCAGCCCTCGAGCCCGCCGCCGCCGGCCGCATGCACGCGGCCGGCGGC
>JBOGKQ010000030.1:0-34545 GCA_050747905.1 Terriglobales bacterium
GGGCCAAGGGGGGCCCCCAACCCGACGCGAGCATAAGCGGGGCGCGCGGCGCAATTCGCCCTGCGCAGCTCCAGCAGGGCGAAGCAGCCGCACTGGGGCCCGCGCCTATCATTGTCCCGGCGCTGGCGGGCGGCCCGCGTGGACGCTGCACGGCTCCGGCGCTATGATCGTAGGAACGAACGTCGAATCCATCACCGGAAGAACCTTTATTATGCTGAATCGTCGCCTTCACTGCCTTGGTCTGTCGCTCGGCGTGGCCTTGTGTGCCCCCGCCTTGTTGCTGGCCCAAACTACTCCCCCCGCCTCGGCCCCAGCCGTTCAGGCTCCAGCCGCCATCACCGCCGCCGAGGAGAAGGTGCCCAAGGCTACCAGCAAGGCCGAGGAAAAGGCGCTGCAGCAACTGCAGTCGATGTCCACCAGTGCCTCGACCACCCCCGACCAGATGGACGCGGCGCTCCTCAGTTTTGTCACCAAATTCCCCAATAGCGATTATCTGAGCACCGTGAACACTTACGGCCTGCGCTTCTACCAGTTGCCGGCCCACAAGGACTATGAGAAAAGCCTCCTCTACGGCGAACAAGCCATTCAGCACAATCCCGCCGGTGTGTTTGCCCTCGCCACCGTGGGCGACTTACTTGCCCGCCACGTGCAGGACACCGATCTCGATTTCGCAGCGCGCGTGTCCGAAGCCACCCGTGATGACCAGCAGGCGATCCAGGTCGCTGACAGCGCGGGTGCCAAAATCAACGGCGTGACGTTTCCGGATTCGGCCAAGAATCTCACCCGCGCCATTGCCTACAATTCCCTCGCCGTGCTCGCGACGAAACAGAAAAACTATGCCGCTGCGGTGACCAACTACCAGCAGGCAGCGAAATTTGACGGCCCTCCCAACGATGCCACCGATTATTTCTACATGGCCCGCGCCCAGATGCAGCTGAAACAATATCCGCAGGCCCTGGCGTCTCTCGATCAAGCCTCCCGAGCGGCTCCCGACAATCCCCAAGTGCAGGCTGCGGTCGCCTCCAATCGCAGGTTGATTGCCCAATTGGAGAAAAACGGCGGCCAATGAATTTTTGCCAGAGGCGAGCGCGGAACTGCAGCGTCGCCTCGGCTACACGTTTTCCGATCCCGCCTGGCTGCGGCATGCGCTGACGCACCGCTCCTGGTCGGCTGCCAAGAGCGAGTGCTCACCTGCGGGCGCCGACAACGAGCGCCTGGAGTTCCTCGGCGACGCCGTGTTGCAAATGCGGGTGAGTGAGAGGCTGTTGCAGGCCCTGCCGGGCGCGCCTGAAGGCGAGCTGACCCGCCGCCGCGCTGCCTTGGTGAGCGCCAAAGCGCTTGCCCAAGTTGCGCCGGAGCTCGGCCTGGGGGAATTTCTACTCCTCAGTCCCGCCGAAGCCGCCCTCGGTGGCCGTGGCAAGCCCCGCCTGCTCGCCAACGCGCTGGAGGCGGTCTTCGCCGCCATTTTCCTCGACGGTGGTTATGCCGCCGCCGCCGCGGTCATTGACCGCCTCTTGGTCGAACCCTATCTGCTCCCCTCCGCCGCCGCCGCAGCGACCCCGTTCGGCTTCAAGTCTACCCTCCAGGAATGGGCCCACGCCCACGCCCAACCCCTGCCCGAATACCGCCTCGTCGAGGCTACCGGCCCGGAACACGACAAACGTTTTCTGGTGGAAGTGCGCCTCGCCAATGGAACCGCCGGCAGCGGGCGCGGGCGCAGCAAGAAGGAAGCCGAGCAGGCCGCCGCTGCCGCCGCCCTGGAGACGCTGCGGTAAGCTCCGGACTGCTACACTTAAGCCTTCATGTCCTTGCGCCCCCTCCAGTCGCCTGCCAAGGCTCCCCGCCCGCTGCAGGATACGCCGTCGCGCGTCTGGCTGCCCACTCTTGTCGTGGCGCTGTTCATCATTACGTTCGTGGCGCAGCCGTTTGCCATACCCTCCGGTTCGATGGAGAACACACTGCTGATTGGCGATCACCTCGTCGCCGATCGCGTGCGTTTGGCCCCTGCCACCACGTGGGCTCCCGGCCTGCTCCCCTACCGAAATATCCAGCGCGGGGACATTGTGATCTTCCTGGCCTCTCCCAACGATGTTGCTTCCAGCGGCACCCCTCCGGGCACGCACATCGTCAAGCGCGTCATCGGTATTCCTGGCGATCACATCAAACTGATCCATGGCGTCGTCTGGCGCAACGGCCAACCCGTCCACGAGCCCTACGTCATCACCACCGCCGCCTACGACCCCAGCCGCGACGATTGGCCCGACGGCGGGCCGCTGATGGAGACTGCGCCCGCCTGGGCCGCGGCCCTGCCGCAATACGTTCGCGACGGCGAACTCGTGGTTCCTCCAGGTGATTACTTCTGCATGGGCGACAACCGCGATAATTCGCTGGATTCCCGCTACTGGGGCTTTGTGCCCCGTGCCAACATCATCGGCCGCCCCAGCGTCATCTATTGGTCCTACCGGAGCACTGAGTCCCAATACGAGACCGTCGGCTTCTGGGCTCACCTCGGCGGCGTGCTCGATGAAGTCATCCACTTCCCCTTCCGCACGCGCTGGAACCGCACCCTGCATCTGCCCAAATGAGAAAAGGCCGCACTTGGGCGGGTGTGTTCCTCCTCCTGATCCTGGTGCTGGCCGCGTTGCTGGTGCCGCTGATCACCCTGCCGCGCGCTAAAGCAGGCATCCTCCGTTCCCTGCAAGCCAGCCTGGGCCGCCGCATCCAGGCGCAAGCGGTGCACCTCGAACTTCTCCCGCGGCCGGGCGTGGAACTGGATGACGTGCGCCTGGCCGATAGCCCTGCCTTCGGCTTGGAGGCCATGGTGATGGCAGACAGCGCCACCGCCAGCCTCAGCCTCTGGGGTCTCCTCCGCGGCCGCATCGTGTTTTCCCGCATTCACCTGGAAAGCCCCAGCATCAATCTCGTCCGCAACGATGCCGGCCGCTGGAATCTTGCCGCTCTGCTGGAATGCCGCGGCTGCGCTGGCGGCTCCGCCTCCGTTGGCCGCCTCGGCGCCTCCGCCCGCTTTCCCTACATTGACTGGAACCACGCCCGCGTCAATTTCAAGTTTCACCAGACCAAAACCCACTTTTATCTCGACCAGGTGAGCGGCTCGCTGGCGCGGGAGCGCTCCGATTGGCGCCTGCAGTTGCGCTTTGTGCCCGCGCGCAGCGACCTCAACCTGTCCAATACCGGCGTGGTCACCTTGGACGGCCACTGGGCCGCTGGCGGCCCGCTGCCACCGCAGTTTGATCTGGTGCTGCATCTGCGTGACTCCTATCTGGCCGGCTCCTCCGCCCTGCTGTTCGGACACGACGCCGGCGTGCATGGGGTGTTGAGCGCGGTGGTGCGGCTGACCGGCTCCGCCCAGGCGTTTTCCCTTACCGGCTCGGTCTCCGCCGTCTCCGTGCGCCGTTGGGATCTGCTGCCCTCTCCGGCCAGGGTGAGTTTTGCCTTTGCCGCGCGCTATGTGCCCGGGCGCGACGAGCTGCAGATCCAGGGCGTGGGCGATCCCGGCTGGCGCCACGTGCGTCTTGCGGGTACAGTCGGCAACGTGTTTGGCCAGCCACGGCTGGATCTGCACTTGCAGTTGCAGGACTTCAGCGCCACCAACTTGTTGCCGCTGGCGTTGGCGCTCAAGTCGGACCTGCCCGCCGATTTGAGTGCCTCGGGCACACTCAACGGCGCGGTTCGCGCGCTCTGGCAGGTGGGTCAAGGTCTGCCCCAGGGCTCCGCCAGCCTGCGCTTCACCCGCCTGCGGCTTGCCAGCGCGGGCACGGAGCTGGCCCTGCCCACGGTCGCCTTGAGCTGGCGTGGCCAGCGCCTGCGCCTGCCCGCCATCTCCGTGGTGCTGCGCGGGCCCGGTCCCGGCGCCACCATCCTGCACCTCAGCGGGGAACTGGGCGCGCACGGTTTTGCCCTCCAATGCGATAGCCCGCTGATGACTGCGGATGACTCGGCGGCGCTCTCACACCTGCTGGGCGTGAAATTCCCCTGGCCCGCGCAGGTGGAGGGCAAGGCGCGTTTCCAACTGCGCCTCACCGCTCCCTGGTCCCACTTGGGCGCTCCCCAAAGCAGCGTTACCGCTGTGTTCGCGCGTGCCCGCTTCCAGCCGCCCGGCAGCGCCGGTGTCGAACTCGCGCCGCTCCAGGTCAGCTTCGGTCCCGACCTCCCCTTCCAGGCCCGCTTTCATCTGGCCGCACTGCCGGTGCTCGGCGCCCTCACTTGGACGCCGCAGCAAGGCGTGCGATTTCAGCTCACCGGTCAGAACGTGCCCAGCGCGGGCGTCTGGGCGCTGTTGCATCCCGCTCCCGGTGACCTCATGCAGCGCATGTTCGGCGCGATTCTCGGCGCTCCCGCGCCGCCCCCCTGGCTGCGTCAGTTGCGCGCCGGCGGCACGGTGCGGCTCGCTCCTCTGCTGTGGCATGGCATCGCGGCCCAGGTGATTCTGCGCGTCCAAGCCGCGCCAGGGTCCTGGCGCGCTGAGGATCTGAACCTGCTTTTGGGTGGGGGCGAATTCCGCGGCACGGGCGCGCTGGCTGGCGGCGACTACGAAATCCATGGCGCGGTCCCGGCGGCACGCGCCTTGGCGCTGCTCCCGCTATTGCGCAACACTCCCTTCCACGGCCTCCTTCTGGGCCACCTCTCCGGCGCGCTCACCCTCACCCGCCCCCTCACCGGCGGCGACTTGCGCCACCTTGATGCCCACGGTGATTTCCTCCTCCGCTCCGGCACCCTCCGCACTGCCTCCGGGCCCTGGCGCTTTCAATCCTGCCGCGGCCAGGTCCGCCTTCATCAGGGCGCCGCCCTGCTCACCGATTTGGATTGCCTGGCCGCAGGCCGGCGATTCCACGGCAGCGGCCAGGCCCAGTTTGCTCCCCCCTCCGCCCTCGCATTCAATTTCTTCCTTCACGACGCTCTCACCACCCTCCACCTTCTCAGCCCCCCGCCTGCTGCCCGCTGACCGCTACGCGGATACTTGTTTACCCATCCGGTCCGGCCCTTGCCGTCGCGCTACAGGAACTGGGATAATGAAAACGCTCTGTTCCGCGTTGAGGTGATGCACCATGTCCCCCTCCGATTCCCTCTCCTCAGGCTTCGAGGAGACTGCGCGCCGCATCGAAGCCGACCTGCGGCGCCTGATTGCGACCTTGAACGACGAGTTGGTCCCCAGGCTGCGCCAGGATGGCGGCCGCGCGCTGCATTGCGCCGCCGACAAGCTGCACCAGCTCGCCGAAATTCTCGACCGCGCGCACTAGCCAGGTTCGCAGCCCTGGTTCTCGCCGCCGTGTGTACCGCCGCCTGCGGTCACAAGACCAGGCTTGTCCCTCCCGGCTCCTCGCCGCCGTCCATGCCGCCCGGCGTAAGCTGGGGCGCACCGCTGCCGCCGGCAACGGCCGCCCCCGTTTTTACCTCCCCAACCGTCCCCCCGGCCGCGGCATCGCGCTATCCCGCTCCTCCGGCTGGCCTGCTCATGCCCGCGGGCAACTACAGCCCCGCCTACCACGTCGGTGAGATCTGGGAAACTGGCGTGGCCAGCTTTTACGGCCCTCGCGAGCAAGGCCGCGATACCGCTAGCGGCCAGCCCTTTGACTACCACAAAATGACCGCTGCGCATCGCCTCTTGCCCCTCGGCAGCAAGGTCAAGGTTACCGACCTGCGCACCGGCAAGACCGTTACGGTCACCATTAACGATCGCGGCCCCTTCTGGCCCAATCGTGTCCTCGATCTCTCCTGGGGTGCAGCTCAGAAGGTCGGCGACCAGGGGCTGGATCGCGTGCGCATCCAAATTGTGGATTTGCCCGATCCGGTGCCCCCAGGCGTCTACACCGTCCAGGTGGGCTGGTTCAGCGATCACTCCCAGCTTGACGACTGCCGTCAGCTCATGCTGAAGCAATTACATCGGCCGGTCATCGCCTTCGGTTCCGACGAGGGCCGCTGGCTGCGTTACGCCAAAAGCGTGCATCTGGACATGAACACCGCGACGGATGTCGTGCGCGTCCTCCGCGAGCAGCATTTCCCGGCCTACCTGGTGCGCCTCAACTAGTATCCTGTCGCGGGGGGTCGCGCCGCTTTGCACCGTGGGCAAAATCCGCGCGCGGCGGAGCCGCGCAGGGGCCCGCGCCAATATTAATTCGTGCGTCCCATTTGCGCCTGGTACCGCGCCGCCTCGGTGGGGTTTCCGAGCCTCTGCTCCACCTCCACCAGCCGCTGCAGCGCCCGCGGCACCGCGCGCGGATCATTATCCGCCAGCTTCGCCTTGAGCGTCGGGAAACTCCCCACCAGCAGAGACTCAGCCTCGCGCAGCCGCCCCTGCGCCAGCAAGCATCCGCCCATCTCACTTTGCGCGTCGGCGATGTCCCACGAGCCCGCCGGCAACGATTTCTGATCTGCCGCCAAGGCCGCCCGCAGCAATCCGTCGGCTTCCTTCAGGTTCGCGCCACCGCCCTGGCGTACCAGCACCGAGCCCAGGTTTGTTTCCACAAAACGCAACGCGCCGTCGCCTGCGGCCACCTTGGGCCGCAGAATCTTCAGGGCCTGGCGGTAATCGAGCCCGGCGCTGCTCAACTGGCCCTCCGCATCCAGCGCCTCGGCAATATTAGCCAAATCGGCCGCTACGCCCGGATGTTGATTGCCCAGCAGCTTGCGGTCCAGAGTAAGCGCCTGATTGTAATACTGCACCGACGCACCGTAGTGTTTCTCCTGAAACAGCACACTTCCCAGATTGCTGTTCAGGTTTGACACGAACGGGTGATTCGGTCCATAGACCTGCTTGGCCAACGCCAGCTCCTGCCGGAATTGCGCCGCCGCAGTGGCGTAATCCTTGCTGGCGTAAGCGACGTCACCCAGGTTGGTCCGAATGGCGATCAAGTCCGGACTGGTTGCACCGCTGACCCGCAGCCGCATCGCCAGCGCCTGGCGCAGGTACGCGCGCGCCGGCTGGAGCTGGTTCAGTTGGATATAGGCGGTGCCGACATCGTTGAGCAGCTTGGCCACATCGCTGTTCACCGGCCCTTCGGATTTCTGGAACCGCGCCAGCGATTTTAGGAAATAGTCCTTGGCCTGCGTGGTTTCTCCACGGTTGCGCGCCAGCAGACCCAAGTCGCGCAGTGTCTGCGCCACCGGCACGCTATCGGCCCCGAAAAGTCGCCTGCGCGTCGCCAGCGCCGTGGCCAGCAACGGCTGCGAACTTTGGAAAAATCCCAGGCTGGAGTAGGCGTCGCCCATGGTGTTCAGCAGCGAGGCCTTGACCTCCGGGTCCATGGTCCTGTCCGCCTGGATGCTGTGCGCGCCTTTGTCCAGCAGCTCGCGCGCGGTGATCACCTTGCCCTGCGCCTTTTCCGGTTTGGATACCTGAAACAGGTTGATGAGAAATGTCGAGACCTGTTCCGCCACCTGGGCCTCGTGATTGGCGCGGTCGCGCTGGCGCGCTATGCTGCCTGCATCCACCGCCATGGCGCCCGCGAACGCCACCAGCAGGACCCCCACCGCCACCACGAATCCGAAGCCCGCCTTGTGCCGCGCTACGAGCTTGCGAATTTGATAGACCGTGCTGGGCGATTGCGCCAGGATGGGCTGGTTGTTGAGCGCCCGCTGGATGTCCTCGGCCAGCGCTGCCGCGCTCTGGTAGCGCCTCCCCGGCTCCTTCTCCACCGCCTTGGCCACGATTACCGCCAGGTCGCGCCCCAGTGGGGATTTCACCAGCGCACCACCCAACGGCCGCGGCGCCGTCTCGCAGATGATGCGTGCCGCCTCTGGTAAACTCGCCCGCCGCAGCTCGTAGGGCATTTCCCCGGCAATCATTTCGTACAGGATCACGCCCAGCGTGTACACATCGCTGCGCACATCCATCTGTTCGGTCTGGCCCCGGACCTGCTCCGGGCTCATATAGGGGACGGTCCCCTGAATAGTGCCCGGTTGGGTCGCCAGGCTCATGCCTCCGAGTTCGTCCTCGGTGAGGCGCGCCAGCCCAAAATCCAGAATCTTGATCTCCGCCTGCACCAGGCTGCCCGAGGCGGTGGCCGTTTCCGGCTCCTGCACCAGGATGTTGGCGGGCTTGAGATCGCGATGAATCACCCCGCGCTGGTGCGCGTAGCTGACCGCTTCGCAAATGCGCTGAAACAGATCCAGACGGTAGCGCAGCAACACCCGTGGCGGCAGCCCCACTCCCACTTGGCGCCGGACGTACTCGTCCAGGCGTAGGCCCCGCACCAGTTCCATGGCGAAAAAGTACTGACCATCCTCGGTGCGTCCCGACTCGTAAATCGCCGCGATGCCGGGGTGCTTGAGCCGCCCCAGCACCTGCGCTTCGCGCTGGAACATGCGCACCGCGTGGTCGTCGGCGAACGCGCCCCGAATGATCTTTAGCGCCACCGCGCGGCGCGGGTTTTCCTGCAGCGCCTCGTAGACCACACCCATGCCGCCCTCGCCCAGACGGCTCACAATTGCGTAGTGGCCTACTTTGGTCTGCGATGCCACCACTCCCACCGCCGGTATCAGCACCGTGGCGTTGGAATCAGGCGCTGCGAGGGTGGGCGCGTCCACGTCGAGCGTGGGCATGTCGTCGAGGCTCGATGCTGGAGGCGGCCCTGCAGGCTTCACGTGCTACCCCTAATCCAGTGAGTATAGCGCCCTTGCGCGGGGGCCGCGCCGCTTTGCACCCGCGTGCAGCCAAAGTTCCAAAGTATGCAAACGCTTGCACACCTGCGGCACACCGCGCCGGCCCTTTCTCGTTGTGCCACATAGCTTGAAGTTTGGCAGTCAAAGTGCATGCCACAGGGCATGGATCAACTCCGTCGCCACCCTTGGGGGAACTGGTTCCTGGGCGTGTGTCTCGTAGGCCTGCTGACTTTGGCTCCCCGCCTCTGCCAGGCCAGCACCATCACCTGGACGCTCAACAACGTCAGTTTTGGGGACGGCGGCACCGCATCGGGGTTTATGACTGTCAACTACATCCAAGCTGGCACCTTGTTTGAGGGAAATTCGAACAATTTTGATATCGTAATTACCGATCTCACGCCGCTCCCTGGCGGCGGAAATGCCAATTTCGAGTTTACGCAGGACAACTCCATCCTCAATTTGGATAGCGATCCAATCATCAGGGTGCTGTCGAATGACCCGCATGACCTTACGTTCGATACTGGCAACCCCGGATCCGACAACGGCAACACTGATATCACTGGCGGCAACTACGAAGTGTTCGACTCAAACAACAACGTCTTGCTGAACACTCCCGTCACAAACGGCGGGCAATTGCTCCCCACCCCGGAGCCTTCCTCCTGGCTCCTGCTGGCGAGCGGTGCGCTCCTGCTGCTTGGGGTGGCTTGGCGCGTCCGCCATGCGGGCTCCCAGCCCTCGTAACGCAGCAACTTGGAGACGCCCCAAGCAAAGCCGCCTGGCCGCGCACGGCCAGGCTCCCCTTGCAGTTGTCGCGCCCAACTGTAAACTGTCAACTGTGAACTGTAAACTCCTCGCCTTCGGCGCGCTCGCAGCCGCCGGTATGCTGCTCGCCGCGCAATCCGCCGCTCCCCCGTTACCCGGCACCTGGCACGCCCAGGAAACCTTTTCGCGCCGCGGCCACACCACGACGTTGCATCTCGAGTACGTCTTCCAGTTGGACGGCACTCACCTATCCGGCGTCGCCGCCAGCGATCGCGGCCGCAGCGGCGCCATCCGCGGCAGCTTGCGCGGCTCGCAGCTCAACCTCCAGATCTATAACCCCTTCTCGCCCTACGCCGCCGCCCAAGCTGCGCAGGGCACGTTGACCCGCAACCAGCTCACCCTCACCCTCGGCTCCCGCTACGGCGCCCCCGCCCGCACGGTCGTGTTCACCAAGGTCTCTGACGATACGTCTTATCACCTGCCCGTCTCCCTCCGCCATCCGCCCCTGCCGGTCTTCCATCCCCTCCCGCCCAACCGCCTCGCTCTCACCCCGCCCATGGGCTGGAACAGTTGGAACCACTTCGCCTCCAAAGTGGACGACCAGAAAATCCGCCAGACTGCCGACCTGCTCGTGTCCACTGGCATGGCCGCCGCCGGCTACGTCTACGTCAACATTGACGACACTTGGGAAGGCACGCGCGACGCGCAGGGAAATATCCGCTCCAACGCAAAATTCCCCGACATGCAGGCGCTCGCCGCCTACGTCCACTCCCGCGGACTGAAGCTCGGCATCTACTCCTCGCCCGGCCCGCGCACCTGCGCCGGCTACGAAGGCAGCTATCGCCACGAAGCGCAGGACGCGCGCACCTATGCCGCTTGGGGCATTGACTATCTCAAGTACGACTGGTGCAGCGCCAGCAGCGTCTATACGCCCCAGCAAATGCCCGCCGTCTACGAAAACATGGCGCTGGCGCTGCGCGCCACCCGCCGCCCCATGGTCTTCAGTTTGTGCGAATACGGCTGGGATAATGTCGGCGTCTGGGGTGCGGCTGCGGGTGGCAATCTCTGGCGCACCACGGACGATATCGCGGACAACTACCCCTCCATGACCTTCAACGGATTCAGCCAGAACGGCCGCCAGTTTTCGGCTGGCCCGGGGCATTGGAACGATCCCGACATGCTCGAAATCGGCAACGGCGGCATGACGGCTGGCGAATACCGCACCCACCTGAGCCTGTGGGCCATGCTGGCTGCGCCTCTGCTTGCGGGCAACGACTTGACCGCCATGACGCCCGCCACCCTCGCCATCCTGGCCAACAAGGAAGTCATCGCCGTGGACCAGGACCCGCTCGGGCAGCAGGGCTGGATGATCGCGCAGCGTGGCGATCAGGAAATCTGGATGCGGCCGTTGTCCGGCGGTGCCAGCGCCGTGGCACTGTTCAACCGCGGCACCCGGCCCGCCACGATGAGCGTGCGTTGGTCAGCTCTCGGCTTGCGTTCTCCCGCGACCGTCCGCGACCTTTGGGCCCACCGCGATCTGGACGCAGCGCAGTTTTTCTCAGCCAACGTTCCCGCCCACGGCGTGGTGATGTTGCGCGTTCAGTGATGGAGCGGGTCTTCCGCGCGCCCGGGCGTGTGAACCTCATCGGTGAGCATACCGATTACAACGGCGGCTGGGTCATGCCCGCCGCCATCCCCTTGGCCGTCACCGCCGCCATCTCCCCCCGCCCCGGCCGCCAATTGCGGCTCTACTCGGATCGCTTCGCCGAACCAGCATCCTTCGATCTCGACGCCGCTGCCGCAAACCTGCCCCCTTGGGCGCGCAGCCTGCGCGGCGTGGCCGTGCTGTTGGACCGGCGCAAGCCCCTCGGCGGTGCGGACCTCCGCTTGCGCAGCGAAATTCCCATGGGCGCGGGCCTGAGCTCGTCCGCCGCCGTCGAAGTTGCCGTCGGCCTGGCCTTGGCCACAGCCGTCGGCCTCGACATCAGCCGCACCGCCCTCGCCTTCCTCTGCCAGCAGGCCAGTCATGAGTTCGCCGGCAGCCGCTGCGGCCTGATGGATCAGTTCATCGCCTGTCACGGCCGCGCCGGCCAGATTCTGCGCCTCGACACCCGCTCCCTCGAGCAGTTCTGGCAGCCCTGGCCCGCCGCTCTTCGCTGTGTGGTCTGCGATACGGGCGTGCGCCATGACAACGCCGCCGGCGGCTACAATCGCCGCCGTTCCGAATGCGAGGCCGCCGCCGCCTTCTTCGGTTGTTCCCTCGGTGACGTCAGCGCGCGCCAGCTCGAAGCGGCCCACCCGGCGCTGGACAGCATCCTCTATCGCCGTGCCCGCCACGTGATCAGCGAAAACGCGCGCGTCGGAGCCGCCGCTACGGCGCTGGCGGCGGGCGGCTTCGCCGCTCTCGGTCAGATTCTCAACGCCTCCCACGCCAGCCTGCGCGACGATTTCGAAGTCTCCTGCCCCGAGCTCGACACCCTCGCCGCCTGGCTGCAGCGCCAGCCGGGATTTTGGGGCGCCCGCATGATGGGTGCGGGCTTCGGCGGTTGCGTCCTGGCCCTGGCGCGTCCCGGCGCCGTGGACGCAATCCGCGGCTCCGCGCCCGCCCGCGCCATCTGGGAATTTGAGCCCGCCGCCGGCGCCACCGAGGTGGTGCATGCTTGACCTGAGGGGCCGCTCCCATCGCCGCTTCAACCCCTTAACCGGAGATTGGGTTTTGGTCTCTCCGCAGCGCACCGATCGCCCCTGGCAGGGTGAATCCACCCCGCCGCCCCCCCCGCCGCCGGTCTACGACCCGGCCTGCTATCTCTGCCCCGGCAACGAGCGTGCCCGCGGCGCCCGCAATCCCGCCTACACCGGCACCTTCGTGTTTGATAACGATTTCCCGGCGCTCAGCCCGCCCCTGCCCTCGCCTGCCGAGAGGACCGACCCCTTCTTCCAGGTCACGCCGGATGGCGGCCTGTGCCGCGTCTTCTGCTATTCGCCCCGCCACGACCTCACGTTCGCGCGCCTCGCGCCCGACGCCGTCCGTGCCGCCCTCTCCCTCTGGATCGAACAGTACGCCGAGCTTGCCGCCCGCCCCGGCATCGCTTCGATCACCATCTTTGAAAACCGCGGTGCCATGATGGGCGCCAGTAATTCCCACCCCCACGGCCAGCTCTGGGCCAATCAGCACGTGCCCAACCTCCTCGCCCGCGAGCTCGACCATTTCGCCGCCTACCGCGCCCGCCACGGCCGCTGCCTGCTGTGTGATTATCTCCAGCGCGAATTGGCGCTGAACGAACGCGTGATCTGCGAGAACGCTGCCTTCGCCGCCCTCGTGCCCTTCTGGGCCTACTGGCCTTTCGAGACCCTGCTGCTGTCCAAGCTCCACTGCCCCGGCCTGGTGGAACTGGATGCGGACGGCCAGGCCGCGCTCGCTGACATCCTCACCCGCCTCAGCCGCCGCTACGACAACCTGTTCCACACGCCCTGTCCCATCTCCTGGGGCTTCCATCTCCCTCCCACCCACTCCGCCGCCCATTCCGGCTGTCACCTGCACGCTCACTTTTTCCCGCCGCTGCTCCGCTCCGCCAGCGTACGCAAGTTCTTCGTCGGCTACGAGCTTTTGGCCATGCCGCAGCGTGACCTCACCCCCGAGCAGGCCGCTGCGTGCTTGCGCGCCGCGAGCGACTCGATATGAGCGCTCGCCTGATCGCGCTGCATCCGGTGGATTTCGCCATCATCGGCCTCTATTTCGCCGCCACGCTCGGCCTCGGCTTCTACCTGCGTCGCTTCAGTTCCACCGGCGAGGACTTCTTCATGGCCGGCCGCGACATGACCGCCTGGGTTGCGGGCCTGGCCTTTCTGGCCGCCAATCTCAGCTCCCTCGAACTCATGGGCTGGGCGGCCTCGACCTATCAATACGGCATCCTCACCGTGCACTGGTATTGGATCGGCGCCGTGCCCGCCATGCTCTTCCTGGGCGTCGTCATGATGCCGTTTTACTATATTTCCAAAACCCATTCCGTGCCCGGTTACCTGCGCCTGCGCTATGGCGAACCCACGCGCGCCCTCGCGGCGATCTGCTTTGCCGCCATGACAGTGCTGGTGAGCGGCGTCAACATGTACGCCATGGCGCTGGTGTTGCGTCTGATGCTGGGCTGGAACCTCAGCTTCAGCATCTGGGTCTCAGCGCTCACCGTGGCCCTCTATGTCGGTCTCGGCGGCCTACGCTCGGCGATTTTCAACGAAGTCCTGCAGTTCGTGCTCATCTGGGCCGGGGCGCTGGTCATTGCGGTTGTGGGCCTGATCGAAACCGGAGGCTGGTCCGGCCTCGTCACCCGCATCCACCACAATTTCCCCGGTCAGGACTATACCCACCTCTGGCGCGGTCTCGGCCATTTCAGCGCCAACCCCATGGGCATTCAGTGGACCGGCATCGTCTTCGGCCTCGGCTTTGTGGCCGCCTTTGGCTACTGGACCACCGACTTTCTGGTTGTCCAGCGCGTGATGGCCGCCCGCGATCTGCAGGCGGCGCAAATGGCGCCCATCATCGCCAGCGGATTTAAAATGCTGGTCCCGCTCATCGTCGTCCTCCCCGGCCTGCTCGCCCTCGCCGTGTTGCCCATGAAGCTCGTTCCCGCCACCCAGGCCGTCGCCACCGGCGCCTACAGCTACAACGAAGTCTTGCCCCTCATGCTCGCCCGCTACTGTGGCCCCGGCCTTCTCGGTCTCGGCATCACCGCGCTGCTCGCGGGCTTCATGTCCGGCATGGCCGGCAACGTCAGCGCCTTCTCTACCGTCTGGACCTACGATCTCTACCGCCCCTACCTTGAACGTCGCGCCCTCGCCCTGGCCGCCTCCGCCGGCGGCGCCTCGTCGGTCGTATCCCGCTCCGACCGCCACTACGTCCGGATCGGTCGCGCCGCCATCCTCGCCGGCGTCCTCGTCAGCATCGCCACCGCCTACTTCGTCATGCAGTTCGCCAGCATCATGGACTACGTCCAGGCGCTGTTCAGCTTCTTCATCGCCCCCTTGTTCGCCACCGTCATCCTCGGCATGCTCTGGAAGCGCACCACCGGCCCCGGCGGCTTCTGGGGCCTGCTGCTGGGCACGCTCAGCTCGGTCGGTATGTGGCTGTGGGTGAAATTCAACCCGGCGGCGCTTGCCCTCATCGCCCTTTCGCCACACGCCAAGGTCATGGCCGAGGACATGTACCGCGCCCTCTGGTCCTGGCTCATTGCCATGCTGGTCACGATCACGGTCAGCCTGGCGACCGCGCCCCCCAAGGAAGCCGCGCTCGAAGGCCTCGTCTATGGCTGCACGCGCCTGCCGCGCCAGTCCGTCCTGCCCTGGACCCGCCGCCCGTTATTCTGGGCGATGGCGATGATCTCCGTCTTGTTCATTGCCAACTGGATTTTCTGGTGAAACCGCAAATATCCATCTGGTTCTTTATTGGCGCTCTGCTCGCCCTCTACGGCGCGCTCATCCTCGCCGCCGCGCTCGCCCAGCTCCGCCATCCCGCCCCGGTCGTGCTCGCCTCGCTCCACCTCGGCCTCTGGTGGGGCGCGGCGCTGCTCACGGTCGGACTCGTGTGGGCATTCCGCTTTTGGCCCGGCGCGCACAAATAAATGTGCAGAACGAATTCGTCTTCAATCTAACGGTCCGAAAAATCGTAGACCGTCACCTCGTGATAGAGCTGCCCCGGCCGCAGCTCGGTCGAGGGAAAGTTGGCGTGATTGGGCGAGTCCGGGAAGTGCTGCGCCTCCAGCGCAAAGCCGCTGTGCGGCCCGTAGACATGCCCGTGCTTCCCGCGCACCTGATCGAGCCCATCCGCCGTGTACAACTGCACCCCCGGCTGCGTGGTATACATCTTTAACTCCCGCCCGCTCGCCGGATCATACGCCTCCACCGCTGCCGCGCCACCTTCCAGCACGAAGTTGTCGTCATAGTGGTGCTCCCCGATCGCCCGCATCCGGGTAAAGTCCAGCGGCGTATCCTTCACCGCCTCTATGGCTCCGGTGGGAATCAGCGCAGCATTCACCGGCGTATAGCGCCGGGCATTGATCCTCAGCTCCGTCCCCGCCACGCTCCCCGAGCCTTCGCCGCCTAGGTTCCAGTACCCATGGCTTGTGAGGTTGACCACCGTATCCCGGTCCGTCGTGGCGAAAAACTCAATCCTGAGCTCGTTCGCGTTCGTGAGCGTATAGATCACGCGCACTTCCAGCCGCCCCGGATACCCCTGGTCCCCGTCCGCACTCACCAGGGCCAGCTCCAGTGCCGGCCCCGCTCTGGTGCTCTCCGTGCGCGCTGTCCATAGCCTCCGGTTGAACCCCTCCGTTCCCCCGTGTAGCGAATTCGGCGGATCGTTGATGGGTAGCGAATATTCGCGCCCATCCAGCCGGAACCGCCCGTTGGCAATTCGGTTGGCATACCGCCCCACCAGCGCCCCAAAGTACGTTTTCGTATCCGCCCAATACGCCGCCGCGTTGTCATGTCCGAGCAGGATATCGGCTACTTGCCCGTGCCGGTCCGGTGCCCGTAGCTCCACCAGCGTGGCGCCCAGATTGCTAATCTCCACCTGCACGCCGTGCCGGTTGGTCAGCGTGTACAGCTCCACCGCGCGTCCATCCGGCAGCCTGCCGAACGTTCGTTCGGTAATTCCGCCCGCTGCGCTCGCCATGAGCGATTGTCCCAGCAAAATGGCGGCTAGGGCAAAGCAACCGGCTATTCTCATGGCAAGCATCGGCCAGAGTTCATGCCCCGAGTATACCCGCCACCGCGCATCCGGCAACGGAGGCGCCGGCTAGTTCCTCGGCGCCGCGTCAGGCAACCGCACCCGCATCGCAACTTCGCCTTCTGGCCAGGGTTTGCTATATTGTGAAAAGAGCTCACATGCGAAATATTCACTCGGTTGCGGTGCTCGCGCTGCTTGGCGGATTGACGTTAGCTCTTGCGCCTGCCGCTTCGGCCCAACTCGCCGTCGGCATTGCCGTGAGAATCGGGCCGCCGCAGCTGCGTGTGCTGGCGGTGCAACCGATGTGTCCCGGCCCGGGGTATTTCTGGACACCGGGGTACTGGGCCTATAATCCCGCCGGCTACTACTGGGTTTCCGGAGCCTGGGTCCTGGCCCCCGCCCCTGGCCTGCTGTGGACCCCCGGGTACTGGGGCTACGCCGGTGGAGCGTATGTATGGCGCGCGGGTTACTGGGGGCCACACGTCGGCTTCTACGGTGGCGTCAACTACGGCTTTGGGTATTTCGGCACTGGCTTTGCCGGTGGGCGCTGGGCCGGCGGGCGCTTCTACTACAACACCGCCGTCTGGCGTGTGAATAGAACGGTGATTCGCAATACCTATGTGGACCGCACGGTGATCCGCAACGTGCACGTGAACCGCATCAGCTACAACGGCGGTCCCGGCGGCATCAATGCCCGGCCCTCCGCCGAGGAAGCGCGCTACGCCCAGGAGCGGCATATGCGGGCGACCCCGGTCCAGATGCGCCGCGCCAACCGCACCCGCACCATGGCAGGCCGCAACCGCGGCCCCCGTAATCAGAACCAGGCGGTCCGCCGCACCCAGCAGCGGCGCCCGCCGGCCGCCCACGCGCAGAAGCAACGCGTCAGCGGCAAAGCCAAGCCCAAGCGCGACAAGCACGACAAAAACAAAAAGTCTGGCCCCGGCGGCTTCTAGCCGCGCCAACTCGCGGGGTCGCGCCGCTTGGCACCGTGCTGGCGTAGACCTTGCAGGCGTGGGACAATTGGCTGGTCACCGCCAACCACCATGCGCTACCGAGAATGGTGCAAGCGGTGGTGCGGTGCAAGCGCCTCTGGTTCAATGAGTTGAGACGGTAGCTCAATGGTAGAGCATTGCCCTTTTAAGGCAAGGGTTCTGGGTTCGAGTCCCAGCCGTCTCACCAAAGCCTGACTTCCGGGTTGGCGTGGCAGACGATCGCGGAGAGGCGCGCCTATTATTCCAAGGTGCGCCTTCGGACCCGGTCCACCGGCAGCAGACTTTGGAACCGGGCCTGCAGCATCTGGACCAGCGCCTCGGCTGCCGGCCGCAGCGGCTTGGACTTGGGGTAAACCACCGCGAGCGTGCGCCGGAGTTGCGATGCAGGGATGGGGTAAACCTTGACCCCACGCGGAGCCCGCCCGCCAGCGAAGGCACTCAAGGGCAGTACGGCAGGTCCTAGACCATTGGCCACCATCCGCTTGGTCGTTTCCGTGTCGGCGATTTCAATCGCGATCCGCGGCACGATGCGGTGCTTGAGCAAAAAGTGGTCCACTAATTTCCGCGTGTTCTGGCCGGGCAGTTGTAGAATAAACCGCTCCGTCGCCAACTTCTTTATAGCGATTCTACTGCCGCCCGCCAGCGGATGCTTGCGGGGTAGGATCAGGACAAACGGCTCTTCGCAGAGCAAGGCTCGCCGGATTTTGGCGCCCCTGCAGGGGAGCACAACCAGCGCCAGGTCCAAGGCCCCGGCGCTCAGTTGTTGCGTAACGTCGGCGATGCTGCCGCTGATGATCCCCAGCTCGACCTCGGGATAGCGGCGGGCGTACTCCGCCAGCATGGGCGGCAATTGGTACAGGAGCGTCGAAGACGCACACCCGAAGGCAAGCCGTCCGGAGTAGGGATTCAGCGCTCTGCGCAAATCTGCCTCAGTCTGACTCAACAGCTCAAACACTTTCCTGCAACGCGTCAATAACTGTTCGCCTGCGGGCGTCAGCGCCGCTCCGCGCCGGTCGCGGCGGAACAGTTGCAGGTTAAGTTGGTTCTCCAGGTTGCGAATATGCTGGCTGACCGTGGACTGAGTCACATAAAGAGTCTGGCACGCACGGGTGAAGCTGCCCGTATCGGCCACCGCACGGAATGCCTCCAACTGGCGTAATCCCATCCCCATCGCTACCTCTTCCCGCCGTCCTGGACGGCCCTTTGAACCTATCGCTTTATCCGATCGCATGGCAACATAAATATGAATTTGACTACAGTTCCAGGAATCCATTTAGATAGTTGCTTGAGCGGGTTGGCCAGCGTCCACCGCGTGAAACCGTGAAAATGGAGCCCTCGTTACTGTTGAGTCGCCGCGATCTTGCCGGATTGGCCACGTTCGGTGACTACTTGGCCGCCGCCGAGCAGGCCTTCCAGGCCCATGCCCGGGCGCGCCCGGCAGGAGAGAACGGGAGCGGGCTCCTGCATTGCGGCGCTCAGGACGGTGAATTCCACATCAAGACCGGGACCCTCCGGCTGGACCGCACCTATGTGGCAGTGAAGGTGAATGGTGGATTTCCGCACAACCGGGAGCGCTATGGGTTGGCGGCCATCCTCGGCACGGTCGCGTTGCTGGACGGAAACACCGGCCAGCTTATCGCCTTGATGGACTCGGCAGAGCTTACGCGGAATCGTACTGCCGCGGCGGTAGCCTTGGCGGCGCGATATTTGGCCCGCCCGGATGCACGCGTGCTCACCTTGTGCGGATGCGGAACTCAGGGGCGGGCGCAATTGGAGGGGCTCAGCCAGGTGCTCCCACTGGCGCAAGCGTTTGCTTTTGACCGCGACCCGGAATGCAGCCGCAACTTGGCGGCGGACATGACCTCGCAGCTCGGGTTCCCCGTCCAAGCCGTAACCGAGCTGGCCGCCGCAGTGCGCCAAAGCGATGTTTGCGTCACCTGCACGCCCGCGCGGGAGCCGTTGATTCCCGCCGCCTCCGTGCCGCCGGGGTTGTTCCTCGCCGCCGTGGGCGCCGACAGTCCCGGAAAACAGGAACTCGACCCGGCAGTGTTCGCGAACGCGACGGTTGTCGTTGACCTGCTCTCGCAGTGCGCCCAGGTGGGCGAACTGCACCATGCCCTCGCCGCGGGAGTGTTGCGCCGCGATCAGGTGTATGCCGAGCTGGGCGCCATCGTCAGCGGCCAAACGCCAGGCCGCCGCTCACCGGAGGAGGTCACGATTTTCGACGCGACCGGGACCGGCTTGCAAGATGCGGCCGCCGCCGTGATGCTCTACGAGCGCGCGCGCGAGCGCGGGGCGGGTACGCCCTTCGATTTCTTCGATGTCGGTCGTGACTTAGGAGCGCACTATGAACTCAACTACTCAATCCAGTCGGGCAATCTTTGAGACAGCGCTGCGGCCGGTCACCTGGATCGAATCGCGCACTTTATCCGAACGTTTGGGCGCGCACGTGACGCTCGCTAGTGAGACGTTTCAGCATACCGGCAGCTTTAAATACCGCGCCGCGTTCCATCTCGCCTCCCACGTCCCCCAGGACACCATTCTGGCTGCGTCCTCGGGGAATTTTGGCCAAGCGCTGGCGTGCGCTTGTCAAATTCTGGGCAAACACGCCGTCATCGTCATGCCCGACACTTCCGCCCGGGTCAAGCTGAACGCCGTGGCGAGCTATGGCGCCACGATTGAGCTGGTGGATACGGCCAAGATCAGCCGCGCCGCGCGCTTAGCGCAGCTTGCCACCCAGCACCCAGAGGCCTACGTGGCGAGTGCCTATGATGACGATCTGGTGATCGCCGGCAATGCGACGCTGGGTCGCGAACTCGCGGCCGCTGGACAGCGCTGGGACACGGTCGTGGTGCCCATCGGCGGCGGCGGCCTCATCGCGGGCATCGCCTGCGGACTCCGCCAAGCCGGCAGCCGGGTTGCTGTCGTGGGCGCCGAGCCAGCCTTGGCCAACGACGCCGCCCGTTCCCTGCGGGCGGGCCAGTTGCTGGCCAACCCGGCTGAGCCGGCCACGCTGGCCGACGGCGCCCGCACGTTGAGTCTGGGCAAGCGGAATTGGGCCATCGTGCAACGGGAGGTAGGTGAGATCATTGAGATTGCCGAGGAGACAATCGCCGCCGCGACTGGAACCTTATTTGCGGATGCCAACTTGAAGGTCGAACCCACCGGCGCTCTCTCGGTGGGGGCGATTCTGCAGCAGCCGGAGCGCTTCGCAGGCAGTTCCGTATGTTGCGTCGTCAGCGGCGGCAACGTCGACCCGGATCTCTATGCCCGCCTGATTACTGCTGCACCATCGTAAGCGCCGCACCCGCTCGCGGGGCCCGCGCCGCTTGGCACGGTGGGCAAATTCGACGCGCAGGGCTGCGAAATTCGGAACGGGCGAGCGTCCCCGGGGAAACCTGCAGGCGCGGTCCCAGCTCCGGAGCCCCCAAGGCGCCTGCGCCTTGGGGTGGGAGCTCCGGGGCCCCCAAGGCGCCTGCGCCCTGGGGTGGGAGCTCTGGGGCCCCCAAGGCGCCTGCGCCCTGGGGTGGGAGCTCTGGGGCCCCAACCCCGCCCTACGCACTCACAGCAGGGCGAGCAGCCCGACCCGAGCCAGCCGCCCCGCGCAGTTCCAGCAGGGCGCAGCAGCCGCGCTGGGGCCCGCGCCAACATTAGTCTGGTAAAATTGCATTACGCGGCAGCTTGGACCCGGCCCTCCGCGTTGGTGGGCGCGAATCCCTCCGTTTGCTCCCTGACAGCGGCGCGGCCGAAGCGAGTGGGCCGTCTCCCAAACGAGCGCACGGCAGTTTCGGCTAGGAGCGGATTCTTGCAGCCGCATAGCAGACGATGCCGCAACTACCGCAACCCAAGCTGGCGTTTGCAATCCGTCGGCCAGCCCGCCAGGACGAGTGGGATGCCTATTTCTCGCTGCGCTGGACGGTGCTGCGCGAGCCCTGGGCTAGGCAGCGGGGCGAAGAACGGGACGAATCCGAGGACGAAGCCATCCACCTTGGGGCTTGGCTGGGCACCACCTTGGTCGGAGTCGGGCGGGCGCACTTCCCCTCTTCGAGAACCGCCCAGATCCGCTATATGGCCGTGCTGCCGGAATGGCAACGGAAAGGTTGTGGCGCCGCGCTGCTCCAGGCCCTTGAAGATCATGCGCGCAATGGGGGGCGACCGCTGTCTTATTGAACGCACGAGAGGAAGCGGTGGGGTTCTATCGGCGCTGGGACTACCGCATTTACTGCGAGCTGCCACGACTGTTTTCCGTGATCCGCCAGTTCGAGATGCGGAAGACCCTGGCCGGATAACAGCCTCTCGCGATTCGCGGGGGTCGCACCGCTTGGCCCCGTGGGCAAAATCGACGCGCAGGGCTGCGAAATTCGGAACGACGGCTCGCCTCCGGGAAAACCTGCGGGCGTAGCGTCGGGTTCTGCGCACTCACAGCAGGGCGCAGCAGCCGCGCTGGGGCCCGCGCCAACCTTCGGGGCTCTCCTCCTGTTCGCCGTAAGCTGGTACCCCAATCCAGGCAAAGCCGCCTGGCCGCGCACGGCCAGGCGGCGCTCCGGCAGACCGCAGCAAGCGGGCTGAGGGCGGCCGCAGGCCGCCCGAGCCCCGCGCCTATCAATTAGCGCGGGGCTCGGGCCAATCGTAAATACCGATAGTAAATGATCGCAATTATCCATTTGACAACAGTAGCCCGAATGCGGGACAAACATGGATGCCAGGAGCAAGCGCGGGCTCTCCCGCCGCGACGCAAGGCGAACGAAGGGGTGTGACCCATGTTTTACGTACAATGGAAATCTCGGCTACTGCCTGTATTCGTTGCGTTCACGTTCTTGGTGCTGGCCATCCCGCGATCGCGCGCCCAGGCCGCTACGGCGACGATTTCCGGGACGGTCACAGATCCAGCCGGGCGCGCCGTGCCCGGAGCTCACATCCTGCTGAGCAGCTTGGCCCGGGGCACAACTACGGTGGTCACCAGCAACAGCGTCGGGGTTTACCTGTTTGCGGTCGTCCAGCCCGGCAGTTACGATCTGACGGTCACCAAGAGCGGCTTTGCCAGCGCCCTCGTAAAAGGCCTCAACGTGGCCGTGGAAGCTCGCCAGGAGCAAAATGTTCAGTTGGCACTGGCCAGCGCTACCCAGTCGGTGACGGTCACCGGCGGGCAACCGCCGGTCAACACCCAGGACGCGACGGTGGGCACCGTCATCGGCCGCGGCTTCGTGTCCAACATGCCGCTCAATGGCCGCAGCTACCAGTCGCTGATCGAGCTTAC
This sequence comes from Terriglobales bacterium, assembly GCA_050747905.1. Taxonomy (GTDB): domain Bacteria; phylum Acidobacteriota; class Terriglobia; order Terriglobales; family SCQP01; genus SCQP01. The sequence continues at coordinate 22,349 of JBOGKQ010000030.1, forward strand.
CCCGGGCGTGGTGGTCACGCCGGTGAGCGCCGGCAGTTCCGGCCAGTTCAGCATCAACGGGCAGAGACCCGATTCGAATTATTTCACCGTGGACGGCGTCAGCGCCAATATTGGCGTCGCCAGTGCGGGCAGCATTCTGGCGGGTTCGGCGGGCGCCGGAGTGCAGCCCAGCGCCGGCGGGGGCTACAACAACCTGGTCTCGGTTGACGCCCTGCAGGAGTTCAAGATTCAGACCTCCACGTTCGCGCCCGAGTTCGGCAACAGCCCCGGCGGTCAGATCTCGATGGTCACCCGCTCAGGCACCAATCAGTTTCACGGCGACGCCTTCGACTACCTCAGAAACACTGTCCTCGACGCCAACGACTGGTTTCTGAATTCGGTTCCGCCCAAGCCCGGAACCTCTCAGCATCCGCCCGAGCAGCAGAATGATTTTGGCGGGGTGTTCGGAGGCCCGCTGTTGCGCAATCGCCTCTTCGTTTTTGCCTCCTATGAGGGACTGCGGCTCCTGCAGCCGACGCCACTGCTGACCTACGTCCCTTCCACCTGCGCGCGCGGCGGGGGCGGCTGTCCGGCGACCGGCTCCAACAACACGCCCGCGCCGGCAGCTATGATTCCGTTTCTCAATGCCTACCCGCAGCCCACGACCGGCGGATGCGGCGGAGCGGAGCGTGCCTCCACCGATAACGCTCTCGCTGCCTTGTGCCAGGGTTATTCGGGTCAAACCAGCATGAACTCGACCAGCGTGCGGGTGGATTACGCCGTCAACAGCCACATGAGTGCCTTCGCGCGCTTCGACGACGCTCCCTCCTCCAGCGCCAGTCGAAAGTATGGCGCCACCTCACTGGTCACCAACGGTTCCAATTACGAATCCATTACCGGCGGCTTCACCGACGTGTTCAGCCCGGCGCTGGTCAACGATACCCGCTTCAACTACACCTTCGTGACCGGCGATGCCGACAGTGTGGTGGATAATTTCCAGGGCGCAGCCGCGATCCCGGGCTCGAACCCCATTCTCTTCCCGTCCGCGGTGCAGATACCCGGCGGTCTGGGTGCGGTCACCGCGCAGAACTCGCGCTTCATTTTCGAACTTCCCGGCGGGGCCTCCTGGCGCACCGGCGAGGAGACCCACAATCAGTCACACCAATTGCAGTTGCTCGACAGTGCCAGCTTCTTGCATGGCACCCACCAGTTCAAATTCGGAGTTGATTTCCGCCGCCTGACGCCGGTGCAAGCCCGCTCCGGCTACCAGCAGACCTATTCGTTTCTCACCACCGCCGACATGCTGGCGGGAACGGTCGGTACCTATGCCAGCGCCTTCAATCCGCTTTCAAAATTCGTATGGCATGAGCTGGGCCTGTACGCGCAGGACACTTGGAGCGAAAACCGCATCAGCATTACCTACGGACTGCGCTGGGAGTTCGACCCAGCCCCCGGTACGCTCAATTCGGTCCCCTACCTCGCCCTGCAGGGTCCGCTGGATCTGGGCAATCCGGCCAGCATCGGCGTCGCGCCGATTGGCACGAGAACCTACACTTCGCAGCGGAATGCGTTTGCCCCGCGCCTGGGCATTGCCTACCAGCTCTCGACCGATCCCAACTGGGGCCGCGTAGTACGTTTGGGTTGGGGCCTGTTCTTTGATAATTTCGGTGACGCCGCGAGCTTTCTGAGCACCTTTGGCGAGCCCACCGCAAGCGTAGTCACTCAGCCTTTTCCAGCCACGCCCTACGATCAGAATCCGGCCAATCTCGCCCCCAACCCCAATGCCGCCCCCTGGCCCAACATTACCGCCGCGAATCCTGGATTGCGCATGCCCTACACGTTCGAATCCAGCTTGGCGTTTGAACAGTCCCTGGGCCGTGCACAATCGCTGACCCTCACCTATACCGGCGCGGACGCGCACAATCTGTTCCTCACGGAAGCGTTTGACAGCCCCAATGCTGCGCTGCCGCAGGGATTCAACTTGTTAACCAATCTTGGTAGCTCCAGCTACAACTCGCTGCAGGTGTTGTTCCAACGCACCCTCGCGAACAATTTTCAGATTATGACGTCCTATGTTTGGTCTCACTCGATTGACACCGGATCCAATGAGGACCAGACGGTTCCGAATGTCGCCCTGCTGCCGCTGGCTACGGAACGGGGCAACTCCGATTTTGATATTCCGCAATCGTTCCAGTTTGGCGCCACTTGGAATGTCCCGGGCCCCGCCCAGGGGGCCTTCCGGCCGCTGCTGCACGGTTGGGGTCTGGATACGATTTTTAGAGCTAGCGACGGTGCGCCCCTTAACCTGATTGATAGCAAGGTCCGGTTCCCCCAGTTCCTTCCCAACGTTTCCGTGGATGAGCGGCCGAACCTGGTGGGCGGCGTCCCCCTTTACCTGTCCGGCTCGGCTTGCACAGCGGTCTATAAAAGTTGTCCCGGCGGTACCGGACTCAATCCGAACGCGTTTTCCGTGCCCGCCGCGGGCGTTCAAGGAACGCTGGGGCGCAATGCTGTGCGCGGTCCGGGCTGGAATGAGTTGGATCTTACTCTGCGGCGGCAGATTGCCCTTACCGAGCGCTGGGGCCTGCAGCTCCGTGCCGATGCCTTCAACGTGCTCAATCACCCCAATTTCCGGCTCAGCGGCAATAGCTTGAATATTGCCAGCCCCGGCTTTGGAGTGGCCGCTGCCAGCTTGGCCAACAGCATGTTCGCCAATGGCGGCACGCCCGGGTTTAACCCCCTCTACCAGGCTGGCGGCCCGAGGTCGGTGCAGCTTTCACTCAAGTTGGTGTTTTAGCCTGAACCTTTGGAGGAACGCATGCCGTGTAACTTTCACTCCGGCGTTGCCCGGAAGCTCGCTTTCGGTGTCACACCCACGCTGTTGGCCGCCTGCCTGCTCGTGCCCGCGTGGAGTCAGATCCACGTTGCGCCAAACGTGCAGGTCAGCGCCGCGCGCCCCACGATATCCCACCACGAGGTGGTGATCGCGGCGGATCCCAACGTGGCCGGGGATCTGCTTGCCTGCAGCATGCTCAACCTCCGCCCCGGGTCCACCAACACGGCTGCCTACGTTAGCTTCGATGCTGGCCGGCACTGGACGCCGGGCCCGGTCAATGCGGAGAAGTGGTCCGACGACCCCACGTGTGCTTACGGTCCGGACGGGCAGGCGTATTTCGGCGCCAAAGTCGAGACCCAGTATCCCCGCCGCGACTCGTCCGACTCGGACGAGCTTTTTATATTCCGCTCACTGGACCACGGCCGCACCTGGGACCCGGTCATCAAAAGCTTGCTCGCCAATGACCGCCCCTTTCTGGTTGTTGATAACACCCATGGACCCTATCGCGGCCGCCTCTACGCGGCCTACGCCGAGCGCATCTACGGTGACACGCCCGGCAAGGGCTTGGACAACTTCCGCAACACGGTGCGTCTTATCACGCTGACCCAAAACGGTCACTCCCTCCGCTGGGTCTACGAACGCGCACTCATGCATCAAACCAAGGGGCACATGTCTACCTCCATCGCCTACGGCCTTGCCGTGACTTCGGATGGCCACGTGACCATCCTGGAGGAACGCCGGCACTTTAATGGCAGTCATGAGGTCGAAGCCCGGGTCCAGTCGTTTCGCTCCGATGATGGCGGCGAGACGTTCGGGCCGGCCACGACCATATCCGTGTTCCGGGGCGCGTGGGACATACCGTGGGTGCATGGCCTGGTCGGCGGGGTCGCCGTGGATTCCAGCTCCGGCCAATTCAAGAATCGTTTGTATGCGGTTTGGACGGCCGTGGTGGCGGGACGCTCGCGTGTGATGTTTGCCAATTCGTCCGATGAGGGAGCGAGCTGGTCAGCCCCGAGTGCCGTGGATGACGACGCGGCCTCGACGCGTGCTTCCGGCGGTCCTGACGATTTTCAACCCGCTGTAGCCGTAAACCGCGACGGTGTCGTGGGCGTCAGTTGGTATGATCGCCGCGACAATGCCGATAATCGCGGCTATTACGTCCGGTTTGCCGCCTCCCTGGACGGCGGGCAGACTTGGCTGCCCAGCGTCCGCGTCTCCTCACAGCCAAACTCAGTGCCGCAAATACGGCGAGGCTTTTCTATGACCGGCGGGGATACCTCGGGGCTGGCCGCGGATGCCGCCGGGGCCTTCCACGCGCTTTGGGTGGACAATCGGACGGGCGTACAGCAGGTCTGGACCGCCGCAATTCAGGTCACGGGACACGGCCGGTGAGATTCAGAACGCGGCAACTTGGAGACGCCCTGAGCGCCAGCCGGCGTCCGTTGCCGGCGAGCGCCGCCCTGCCACAGCCCGACCAATGGGAGGGCGGCTCCAGACAGTGGTGGCCGTGCCACCTGGGTCTCGGCCGCCAGAGTGCCAGCGCCGCTTGCGGGGGGGGCCCCGGGGCCCCCCCCACGCCTGCACCGTGGGGCGGGGGCGAGGCGCCGGGCGGGCGGTCCCGCCCTGCGCTCTCACAGCAGGGCGAAGCAGCCGCGCTGAGCCCCGCGCCAATTTTAATGGCGTTCCTGGCAGGCATGATGGCCGTGGCCGCGCTGCCCCAGGCGCGCCCGGCAAATCCAATTCAGGTGGGCCCTAACGTGCGCGTCAGCAGCGCCCGGCCGAGCGCGCCGCACCGGGAAGTCGTGCTCGCTGCCGATCCCCACAATGCTAAGCGCCTCTTGGCCTGCTCGATGTTTTCCGACGCCGTTCCTGGCGTCCATTCCACCGCTTACGTCTCCTTCGATCAAGGACGGACCTGGCAGTTGGGCGCTACTGCGGAGGACCAGTTCGCCGATGATCCGACCTGCGCCTACGGCCCTGACGGCACCGCCTACTTTATCGCCAAAACCGAGACCCTCTATCCGCGCAAGGGGTCCTCCAACTCCGATGCCCTCTTTATCCGGCGCTCCCCCGACGGCGGCCGCACCTGGCTTCCCGTAATCCACGGGCCGCTTGCCAACGATCGCCCCTTTATGGCGATTGACACTGGCGCTGACCCTTTCCGCGGACGTCTCTACGTTTCCTTTGACCGCCGCATCTACAGCGATCAGGATACCGGCCAGGCAGGTATAAAACCGCTGTTTGCCAATGCCACCTGGTTTGAGACCTCACGGGACGGTGGACTCCACTTCGACACTGTCTATATCCGCGCCCTGCTCGACCGCGACCCGCGCGGCCGCGCCGACGCCATCACCGCCGCCACGGTCGTTCTGCCCGATGGCGCCGTGGCCGTGCTCCAATCGCATGGCATCATGGGCGGCAGCAATCGCACCACCCACAAGCCGTTTTCGATTGCCAGTTCGGCGCACGTGTTCATTTCGCGCGATGGCGGCCTCACCTTTTCCAGCCATGTGGTCCCTGGTCTGAACGAAACCTCCTATAACTCCAGTGCGGTGCGGGCCGTACCCGGAACCATGACCGCCGACGATAGCGCCAGTCCGTGGCGCGGCCGTATGTATATTGCCTGGACGCAAATGCTCGCTGGCCGCGCCCGCGTCCTCTTTACCTCCTCCTCGGACTCCGGCCGCACTTGGTCCTCACCCGTGCCCCTCGATGACAACCAAGCCCATCCCGGCGGCGGCCCGGACGATTTCCAGCCGGCCATCGCGGTTAATCGGAAAGGAGTCGTAGGCTTGCTCTGGTATGACCGTCGTGATATCGCTGGCGACCGGGGATACTACGCCCGCTTCCGGGCTTCGCTCGACGGCGGACAGCACTGGCTTCCCAGCGTCCGCATTGCCACGGCCCCCAACGCTCCTCCTGCCGCAGGCGCGCACCGCAGGTACTTCGTCAACGGTGGTGATACGTCGGGTCTCGCCGCCGACGCAGACGGCACCTTTCATGCGCTCTGGATTGACAACCGCACCGGTGTCGAACAGGTCTGGACTGCTGCGATAAAAGTCGCGCCCTCCCAATAACCACCTCGTGCCTTTTCGCCGCGGTCTGTCGCGGCAGAAGCTTCAACTCACTCTAAATTGAAAGGACCAGTAGCCTTGAATCCTTCGCGTTTACTTTTTGGCCGGTGGCCGTGCAGTCCGAGAGTGTGGCAAACCTGGGTCTGTTTGCTTGGCCTGATAGCTTGCTGTGCGGTGCGCGCCGTGGCCGGCCCTCCGTTTCTAACCGATGATCCCGACGTCGTCGATTTTCATCACTATGAGCTCTTTCTCATACCCTTCACGATGGTCGAGGCGGGTGGCGACTATGGGGTCCAGGCTCCCGGCGTCGAGCTCAATATGGGCGTACTGGTTCCCAATCTGCAGTTGCACGCTGTGGTCACGGGCGCGGAAAACTTGCCTCGGGGAGGGGTGAACACCGCCGGCATTGGGGATACGGAACTCGGTGTCGAGTACCGCTTTATTCAGGAAGGGAAACATCGCCCCATGGTGGCGACCTATCCGATGGTCGAAGCCGCAACCGGAAATCCCGAGCTGGGCCTGGGGAACGGAGCAACCTATTATCACCTGCCGGTGTGGGCCCAAAAGAGTTTTGGCAGCTGGACCACTTACGGAGGCGCCGATTACACGATCAACCACGCGCCCGGCGCCAAAAATAATCTGTCCCTGGGCTGGGAGTTGCAGAAGCAGATCACCAAGACACTCTGGCTGGGAGGCGAAGTCTTCCATCAAGGCCAGGATTTGACTACCGATCATTCGGCCACATTCGCCGATCTCGGCGGGGGGCTCGCGCTAAACAAGAGCCAAAGCTGGACCCTCCTGTTCAGCGGAGGACACACGTTTTTAGGCGACCAGCGAGCGGAAGGCTACCTGAGCTTTGTATACGCGTTCTAGGCCTATCGCGAGGGCGCGCCGCTTGGCACCGTGGGCAAAATCGGCGCGCAGGGCCGCGCCTATCAACGAAAGGGTGTAATGAAATATCTCTCGATCTATCGCTTTATCGGCTTCTCGCTGCTGGCGCTGGCGCTGGCGGCGCTGCCGGCGGCGGCACAGTCTGGCCCGGTTACGCAGCCGTTCGCTTACGAACCGGCCGCCACCGATCCGCCGCCGGTTAAGACCCGGCACAGCATTACGGTTAACGGAGCCACGCTTCAGTACACCGCCGAGGTGGGCAAAATTCCGATTCCCGACGCCAGCGGCAAAACCATGGGCCACATGTTTTACGTGGCCTACATACTCGACAATCCTGCCCCCGGCGTCCCGCGCCCGGTGACGTTCAGCTATAACGGCGGCCCCGGTTCGGATTCCGTCTACGTGCATATGGGCGGCTTCGGGCCGCGACGGGTGGCCCTGAACCCCAATGGGAGCAATCCCGCACCTCCGTACTCGATCGTGGACAATGCTGACACCTGGCTTGACGCCACCGACCTGGTGTTTGTGGATGCCATCGGAACCGGCTACAGCCGCGCTGCCTCCCACAAAGCCCTGCAGCAGGCGACCACCGCCCAGGGCGACATGGAGTCCTTCGCACAGTTTGTGCGCATGTGGCTGTACCAGAACAACCGCCTGAATTCGCGCCTGATTCTGGCCGGCGAGAGCTATGGCACCTTTCGCAGTGCCGGCCTGGCCTACGTGCTCTGGCAACACCATATTCCGCTGAGCGGCATCGTGCTGCTGTCGAGCGCGTTGAACATGAACACCATCAACGTTTCCTACAGCAGCGATCTGCCCTACTGGCTGGCGCTGCCCACCCAGACCGCCGTCGCCTGGCATTTCCATAAGCTACCTCCCAAGCTGCAAAAACTGACCCTCCCGCAGGTGGTGCAGCAGGCGGAACAATGGGCGCAAACCAAATACGAGCATGACCTCGACTTGGGCGGCGCGCTGCAGGGCCCCGAGCGCCAACAGGCGCTCCAGGAAATGTCGGACTTCACCGGCCTTTCGCCCCAGTTCCTCGACGGTTGGAACTTGCGCATCTCCACCGCCGTATTCGACTCTTCCCTGTTGCGCAGCCAACGGGAAACCGTTGGCCGCTATGACGGCACGCAACTGGGACACAGTCGCACGCCCGGTGTCATGCGCCCCGACTACGACGCCAGCGACCTTTTGGCCACACCCTACCTGCACGAGTTCGTGGATTATATGAAAAATGAGCTCGACTACAAGACCACCGTCGAATACGGCGACCACGGCATGGGCGGCGCGGGCATTCCGTCGTGGACCTACAATGTCAATGGCAACGGCAAGGCCGGAGGCTGGGGAACCAACGGCGGTGGCAACGACGCCAGCCAGGATTTGGAGCGCGTGTTTGCCCAGGATCCCTCGCTGCGGCTGATGCTGTGCGAGGGCTATTTTGATCAGGCCACTCCCACGCTGGAGGCCGTCTACAGCATCCGGCACCTATTCATCACGCCGCAGGCGCTCAGCCACGTGACCATCGAACACTACGTGTCCGGGCACATGATCTACGCCCACAAAGACTCCCGCGAAAAACTCCACCGCGACTTCGATACGTTCGTCAAGAACCTGCCCTAGTTTGCGCCAACCGAACGTTGAGGGTATTCTCATGAACTTCCGTGCCACTTGCGCCGCGTTCCTGGTCGCCGCCGCTCCCCTGCTTCTGGTTGCCCAGCAGGGCGTCGGCCCCATGCCCTCCCCGCTGCCGCCGCCGATTGCCGCGCCCCGCGACATTCCCTATCCCGGAACCCTCTCGCTGCTGGTGGATTTCACCAACGTCCGCCAGCGCATCCTGCAGGTGCAGGAGACCATTCCGGTGTCGCCGGGCAAGCTCATCCTGTTGTTCCCGGCCTGGATTCCTGGCAACCATGCCGTCGACGGCCCCATCAGGGCCATGGCCGGGCTGGAGATCAGCGCTAACGGCGAGCGCATTCCCTGGCAGCGCGACCGCGTCAACGTATTCGCCTTCAACCTCGCTGTGCCCGCCGGCGTATCGTCGCTCGATATCCGCTTCGAGTACCTGGCGCCGCTCACCCCCAGCCAGGACCGGGAGGGTCGCATCAGCTTCGACCACAACATCATGGACCTCGGGTGGAATAAGGTCGTTCTCTACCCTGCGGGCTACTTCTCGCGCGACATCAACTTCTCTCCTGCGGTGAAAATGCCCGCTGGCTGGAAATACGCCACCGCGCTGACCACCACCAGCCGCAGCGGCGAGGAAGTCCAGTTCGCCACCGTGCCGCTCAACACGCTGATGGATGCGCCCATGTACGCCGGCGTCAACTATAAGCGCTTTGATCTGTCGCCCAACCCCGGTGACCAGGTCCATCTCAACGTCTTCGCCGACACCCCCGCCGATCTTGACGCTACGCCGCAGGAACTGCAGTGGCATCGCAACCTGACCGCACAGGCGCTGGCGTTGTTCCACTCGCATCATTATCATCACTACGATTTCCTGCTCATCCTGAGCAGCACCATTGGCGGCCAGGGTCTGGAACATCATCAATCGAGCGAGGACGTCATCGGCCCGCACTACTTCACCGATTGGGCGGCGGGGGTGGCCAACCGCGATCTGTTGGGTCACGAGTACACGCATTCGTGGAACGGCAAATTTCGCCGCCCCTATGATCTCTGGACGCCGAACTTCAACGTGCCGATGCAAGATGACCTGCTCTGGGTTTATGAAGGGCTCACCGAGTACTGGGGCTACGTGCTCACCGCGCGCTCTGGCCTGCGCTCCCCGCTTGCCACCCGCGACCTGATGGCCGCCATGGCCGCCAGCTTCGCCGACAGCCCCGGCCGCCAGTGGCGCTCGTTGGACGACACCACCAACCAGGAAATCATGTCCCACCGCTCGCCGGTTTCCTGGCCGAGCTGGCTGCGGGGCGAGGACTACTACAAGGAAGGTCTGCTCATCTGGCTGGATGCCGACACCACCATCCGCAAGCTCAGCCATGGCCAGAAATCCCTGGACGATTTTGCCCACCTGTTCTACGGCATGGACAACGGCAGCTTCGTTACCAAGACCTTCACCTTCAACGACATTGTCCAGGCGATGAACGAAGTTCAGCCCTACGATTGGGCCAGCTTCTTCCGCACTCGTGCCTATGAACTGCATCCGCAGGCTCCCGAGGAAGGCTTTACCGAGGGCGGATACCAACTGGTCTACAACGACACGCCCTCGCCGTGGATGCAGCCTGCCGCCGGCGACCGCCCCAGCGCCAACTACGGCACCGGCATCGGCTTCAGCGTGTCCGGCAACGGCCATATCGGACAGGTCTGGTGGGGCAGCCCGGCGTTCAAGGCGGGCATGGCCGCCGGCATGCAGATCGAGGCGATTGACGGAGAGGCGTATTCCGCAGTTCGGCTGCGTCAAGCGCTGCTCGCGGCCGAGCGCAGCCCGGCGCCCATCCAGTTGCTGGTGAAGCGCGGAATCGCCTTTGAGACCATTCCGCTGGACTACCACGGCGGCCTGCGCATTCCGCACTTGCAGCGCGTGCCTGGCACCCCCGACCGGCTGGACGCGATTCTAGCGCCGGTGCACTGAAGCCGGCCTCATAGCCAGCCGTGCCGTAAATCGCTTGCTAAATGCAAGCGAGTCTTGTTAACGTTGCCTGTGTGCCCCAAATCAGGTGGCCGTGCCGTTTGAGAAAGCGGTGGCCGTGAAGCAGCCCGTACCGGCTCGCCGCTCCGGCTGCCCGGTCAATATCTCCTTGGAAGTCCTCGGCGATCGCTGGTCGCTGCTCATCGTCCGCGACCTCATGGTTCGCGGCTTCCACACCTTCCGCGACTTCGAGCACGCGGGCGAGGGCATTGCGACGAATATTCTGGCAAACCGGCTGCGGCGCTTGTGCCGGGCGGGGATTGCACAGGCGGAACGCGATCCGGCGGATGGGAGACGGAAGCGTTACCGGCTCACCAAAAAAGGAATCGACCTGGCCCCCGTACTGCTGGAACTTCTGATTTGGGGCGCAAAACACGAACAGACCGGCGCGCCCGGCAAGGTCATTTCTCAAATGGCGAGAAACCGTCAATCGCTAATCGAAGAGACACGGCGTCGCTGGAAGGAACATGACCCTAGGCCGCTGCTTCCGTGGCTAGGTGGTCCGAAAGAGAGTGCTCGGCTCTGAATGCGCCCGCCTATCAATTTAAAGGGAGAATATCAATGATGCTAAAACGCGTGAGAATGCTTCTGGTGCTGGGAGCCGCGGCTGCGTTCATCTTGCAGATGCGGGCCCAGAGCACTCAGGTGCCATACCGCAAAATGGCTCCGCTGAATCAGTACCTGATCGCGGATCGGAATGCCGAAATCGCCCTCGCGCGCAGCGCTGCTCCGGAATCCATTTCGGGCAAGGCCGAGGTGATGGTTCTTGGAAGGCGCGGCTTCGCCGTTGCAGTTCCTGGCACAAACCATTTCATTTGCCTGGTGGAGCGATCCTGGGATTCCGCCATCGGCGCCCCCGAGTTTTGGAATCCAAAAATTCGCGGCCCCAACTGCTTCAATGCAGCTGCAGCCAAGTCCTATCTTCCGATCGCCTTCATGAAGACTCGGCTGGCGCTGGCCGGCAAGTCGCAGGCGCAGATCGGCCAGGCCATCCAGGCCGCATTTAACCAAAAGAGACTGCCGCCGCTGGCGCCAGGTGCGATGTGCTACATGCTGTCGAAACGCGGCTACCTGAGCGATCAGGGAGGGAACTGGCACCCCCATGTGATGTTTTTTGTGCCCTTGGGGATGGCGCAAACCTGGGGCGCCGGACGTTCTGGCTCTCCGATTCTTTCCAGTGACGATGTCCCCGATCGGCTCATCATCTTTATGATCCCCGTCGCCCGGTGGTCGGATGGAGCTCTCGATGCCAACGCTGGAAACTAATGATAGGCGCGGGCCCCAGCGCCAACATGTTCTAGCTCCGTCCGCCGCCTGCAGCATCTCCGATCGCGCCTCCACCTCCCGCCGCAACCCCGGCGGGAGTGTGGCGGCGTCCACCACTCGCGGGGGTCGCGCCGCATTGCACCGCGGGCAAAATCGACGCGAAGGGCTGCGAAATTCGGCACGGGCGAGCGTCCCAGCGAGTGCCCCCGGGGAAACATGCAGGCGCGGCCCCAGCTCCGGGGCCCCCAAGGCGCCTGCGCCTTGGGGTGGGAGCCCCGGGGCCCCCAAGGCGCCTGCCTTGGGGTGGGAGCGAGGCGCAGCGTCGGGTTGGGGCCAAGGGCCCCCAACCCGCCCTGCGCATTCACAGCAGGGCGGGCAACCCGCCCTGCGCATTCACAGCAGGGCGGGCAACCCGACGCGAGCATAAGCGGGGCGCGCGGCGCAGCCGCGCTGGGGCCCGCGCCAACATCGCGCTGAGAGTATGGCTTCGATAATTAGCGAC
>JBOGKQ010000031.1:0-33055 GCA_050747905.1 Terriglobales bacterium
GGCGGACAGCGGCGCGCCCGGCAGCCAGTTCCACCGCCAGCGCGGGCGTGGGCGCGGCCGTGAAGGCTTCAAAGCGGGTGCGCAGGCGGTTGAGGGCGGCCAGAGGCATGGATGGTTTAGCGGGCCAGCTCGATGAAGGTGACCTTGTTGATTTCCTTGAGGGTGGTCAGGCCCGCGCTCACGCGCTCCAGCGCGCTCTCGCGCAGGAACTTCATGCCCTCGTTGCGGGCCATGCGGCGAATCTCCGACGACGGGCGCTTGGCCAGAATCGTCTCGCGCACCGCGTCGGTCATTTCCAGCAGCTCGTGAATGGCGGTGCGGCCGCGAAAACCCGTGCCGGCGCACTCCATGCAGCCGCGGCCCTCGTAGAAGTCACGGTCGCGCCACTCGCCGTTGAGCCCACTGGCATCGAGCATGTCCCCGGGGTAGCGCACGGCGTGCCTGCAGGCGGGACAGATCAGGCGGACCAGCCTTTGCGCCAAAATGCAGTTCAGCGAAGAGATGAAATTATAGGGCTCGACGCCGATGTTGAGGAAGCGCCCGATCACGTCCACGACGTTGTTGGCGTGCACGGTGGTGAACACCAAGTGGCCGGTGAGGGCGCTGTTGATGGCGATCTGGGCGGTTTCGGCGTCGCGGATTTCCCCCACCATGATTTTGTCGGGATCGTGGCGCAGAATCGAGCGCAGGCCGCGGGCGAAAGTCAGACCCTTTTTCTCGTTCACCGGAATCTGGGTGATGCCCTTGAGCTGGTACTCGACCGGGTCCTCGATGGTAATGATTTTGTCCTCGATGCTGCGGATCTCGTTGAGCGCGGCGTAGAGGGTGGTGGTCTTGCCGCTGCCCGTGGGGCCGGTGACCAGCACCATGCCATAGGGCTCGCGGATGTAGCGGCGGAATTTGGCCAGGTCGCGAGCGTCGAAACCCACGACATCGAGGGTGAGGTTCTGGAACTTTTCGCTCATCGCCTCCTTGTCGAGCACGCGCAGGACGGCATCCTCGCCGTGGATGCTGGGCATGATGGAGACCCGGAAGTCAATGGCGCGGCCCTTGTAGCGCACCCGGAACCGGCCATCCTGAGGCACGCGGCGCTCGGAGATATCGAGCTCGCTCATGACCTTGATGCGGCTGAGGATGGGGCTATGGAACTCCTTGGCGATGGGTGCGAGCGCGGGCTGGAGCACGCCGTCAATGCGGTATTTGACGTTGACTTCGGCGTCGCCAGTCTCGATGTGAATGTCGCTGGCGCGGCGTTCGAGGGCGGTGAAGATGGTGGTGTCCACCAGCTTGATGATGGGGTTGATGTCGCCCGAGGCGGTGAGGCGCTCGATGGAGATGGTCTCATCGCCAGAGTCCTCCACGTGCAGTACGTCGAGCGTGAAGCCCTCGGTCGCCTGCTCGAGCACCCGCTGGGACTGTTCGTTCTTCTTCAGGATTTCATCAATTTCGCCGGGCGTGGCGACCCGCATGACGACGCGCTTGGCCAGCAACAGACCCACTTCGTCGGCGAGCATGAGCTGGCTGGGGTCGGCAAGGGCGATGGTGAGGGTCGAGTCGGTGCTTTCGAGCGGCACGAAGTGGTAGCGGAACATCATCTCCACCGGCACCGAGCGGAACAGTTCGGGGGAGATGGGATAATTGCGCAGCTCGACCAGCGGGCAATGGTAGCGGCGGGCGAGCTCTTCGGCGCGTTCGCGCTCGGTGGCAGCGGCAGGCACGGCGGCGGGTGACGACGGGGTGCTCATCCTTGGATCCGGGCCCCCAAAGTGAAGATCGGCAAATAGAGCGAAATCAGGATCAGGGCCACCACCGCGCCGACGAAAAGCAAGATGACGGGCTCAATCAACTGCAACAGAGCCGTCATGGAGTTGGACAGGTCCTCATCGAAGAACTCCGCTACCGAGGCCAGCATCTGCGGTAGCGCGCCGGTGGCTTCGCCCACCTCGATCATCTCCACCGCCAGGCTCGGCACCACGCGATGACCGCCCAAACCGCTGGCGATGGTTTTACCCTCGCGGACTTCACGCACGGTGGTGGCCAGCCCGGCCCGCAGGCGCGGGCTGCGTAGCGCGCTGGCGGCGGTTTCGAGCGCCTGCACCACGGGCAGACCGCCCAGCAGCAGCGTTGAAAGCGTGCGGCAGAGCATCGCCACCTGGTACTTCCAGTACAAATCGCCGAGCAACGGTACCTTCAGCGCCATGCCGTCCAGAAAACGCTTGACGCCCTCTCGGCGGCCTCCGTACAGGAAGGCGAGCACCACCGCCAAAAAAATGATGGCGATATAGACGGCATCGTGCTGGACCGCCAGGCCGATGTGAAGTACCACGATGGTGATGGTGGGCAGGGTGGCGTTCAGGGACGCATAGAGGGCCGCAAACTGCGGCACCACATAGGTCACCAGAAACGTCACCACGGCCACCACCACGCACATCAGGAAGGCAGGGTAGACGAGCGAACTGGTGAGCTTGCGCTTCAGGCTGAGTGCCATGCGCTGATATTGGACGAAGCGCTGCAGCACTTCCTCAAGATTGCCGCTGCGTTCGCCTGCCAGAAGCGTGGTGGTATAAATTTCCGGAACCGAAGCTTCCTGCGCCCAGGCGCGCGAGAGCAGATCGCCGGCCTGCACGCGGGTGTAGACGCGAGCGAGCATGGACGCGAGATTTTCGTCCTGGGCGCGCGTGCGCAGCAGGTCGAGCGAGCGCAGGATGGGCAACCCGGCTTTGATCAGCGTCAGAAACTGCTGGTTGAAGACCAGAAACTTGCTCATCGCCACCCGGCCGCGCCGCTGCCCCCAGCGCCGCTGCGCGCGCACCGACTGGACCAGATAGCCTTGCGCCAGCAGCCGGTCGCGCAGCTCGCGTTCGGAGTCGGCCGACTCGTTCTGCTGCAGACGCTGGCCGCGATCGTTCAGCGCGGTAATGGTGAAGGTGGGCATGGGGAGAAGGTTACAGGCTACATGTACCAGGGAACAGGTGCTGCGGGTGGGGGGCCAGGACCGGCCGAAGGTGGTTCATTTTACCAGAGCCGGGTACACCACTCCCTCCATGGAGGAAGAGGGCCGCTGGGGCCGGGATGTTCCACAAAATTATCTGCCGCCGGGGACGATGCGGACGCCGGGCGGGGGAGTGAACTTGAAGATGTCCTTGGGTAGCGGCAGATTGACGCGGATAGCGCTGAAGCGGATGTCGTTTTGCGAGCCGTCCAGACCGACGATGAGGAGCCGGTTGATGCGGTATTGCGGGGTGAACTCGATGAACAGCTCACGCCAGCCGGCGGCGGCCACCTCCTGGCGCGGCACGCCATGGAGGACGGTATCACCTTTTTGCCAGGGAAGCAGGCCGCTGTAGCTCAGGTCGTCGAGCTCTTTTTCCAGGTTAGTGTGGCCGAGCAGGAAGCGCAACGGGGTGCGCAGGTCACGCAGCTGATTCACCTGGATGACGGTGGCTTGGCCGTCGCCCGAGGCATATTGCCAGACGCGGTTGCCCGCCACCAGGAAAAGCTTGTGGATGGGGTCCGTATAGTCCCAGCGCATGCGGCCGGGCTTTTGAAGATAGAGGCGACCACTTTCGGTGCGGGTTTGCAGACCGGAGGTGAAGCTTTGGGTGAAGTTGGCTTCCCAGCGCTGGATGGAGTTATAACGGCCGTCGAGGGTGATGACGGCTTGGTGCAGGGAAACCCCTTGGGCTGCTAGGGTTGCCGCCAGGAGGAGGGAGAGAGCAATGGCTCGGCGCATGCGGCGCCCTAGCTACTGAATGATGGGGCTGGCAGCGGTGGCTGCCGAGTTGTCGCTGAAGTGGAGGGAGCCATCCTGATCCATAAAGAAGTAGCGCGAGCCAGCGCCGTTTTGTGGGACTGCGGTAATCGTAAAGCCGCTGCAGGGCGTGCCGGGCGCGGGCGTGTAGGTGTAGAGATAGCCCTGCTTGGGAGCGGTGGCGGCGTTGGCCATGGCGGCATCCACGAGTTGAGAGGCGGCGGAGCTGGTGGGGGTGCCGCTAGGCGGCGGCCCCAGCGCCTTGAGCGAGGGCGGATAGCCGACGTTAGGGTATTCGGTGGCGTAGGCGTTCAAGGTGGTGTCCAAGGTTTTGAGATTGAGCTCGGCAGCGGTGGAGTTGGTGTTCTTGCGCAAAATGCCGAGGTTGGGCAGGGCCACCGCCATGATAATCATGATGATCGCCACCGCAATCAGCAGCTCGATGAGCGAAAAACCCGCGCTGCGCCGCTGGCGGCGCCGTGGCCATAGCATAGGTACTCCCCCGGGGCTATTTTACGCCACCCTGAGGTAAAGAGGGGCCTGGCCGCCGCCGCGTTCCAGAAACCCCGGCCATGACCGGGAAAACATTCGTTTTGGCGGCAGCTTTGTTGTAAGCTGCTATCCGGTTTTCGATCCTGACAGGAGATGCCGCCCTATGACCCGCCGCCTTTTGCCGCTCTGTGTGCCCTGGGTACTGTTGCTGGCCGCCGCGCCGCTGTGGGCGCAGGGGAGCAAACCGAAGCGCAAGCCGCCGGCTGAGCGCGCGGGGGCGCACCTCACCACGCCGCAGGAGTTTTTCGGCTTCAACATCGGCGACGACTGGCAGGAGGCCAGCTACAGCCAGGCGGTGGCGTACTGGAAAAAGCTGGAGACCGAGAGCGACCGCATGAAGATGGTGGACATCGGGCCCACCGAGGAGGGGCGGCAGCAGTGGATGGTGATCATCTCCTCGTCCGACAACCTGCGCCAGCTCGAACACTACCGCGCCATCAACGTGCGGCTGGCGCGGGCGGAAAACCTGGAACCGGCGGAGGCGGACAAGCTGGTGCAGGAGGGCCGGGCGATCGTGTGGATTGACGGGGGCGTGCACGCCACCGAGACGGTGGGCTTCGAGCAGCTGATCGAGCAGGTCTACGCGATGGTGAGCGACAACGATCGCGAGATGCAGCGCATTCGCCACGACGACATCGCGCTGATCGTGCCCATGAACCCGGACGGCGAGGAGGAAGTGGCCAACTGGTGGAACCGCATATCCACCCCCACGGAGCGCACCATGGCGCCGGGGCTGCCGACGCTGTTCAACAAATACATCGGCCACGACGACAACCGCGACTCCTACATGTCGAACATGAAGGAAACCACGAACTTCAACCGGCAGATGTTCGAGCAGTGGTTTCCGGAAATTATCTACGACCACCACCAGGCGGGGCCGGCGGGCAGCGTGATTTTCATGCCGCCGTTCCGCGATCCGTTCAACTACAACTTCAACCCGCTGATCCCGCTGCAAATTGAGGAGCTGGGGGCGGCGATGCACTCCAACCTGGTGGCGCAGGGCATGGGCGGCTCGGTGCAGCGCAAGGGCGCGCCGTATTCAACCTGGTGGGATGGCGGCATCCGCACGGAGTCATATTTCCACAACATCATCGGGCTGCTGACCGAGATCATCGGCGAGCCCAACCCGATCCAGATTCCGGTGGTGCCCAAGTTCCAACTGCCCTCGAGCGACTGGCCGCTGCCGGTCACCCCCGGGGTCTGGCACTACCGCCAGTCCATCGCTTACGCCATGCAGAACAACCGCGCGGTGCTCGACTGGGCCTCGCGCAACCGGACGCTGATCCTGCGCAATATCTACATCATGGGGAGGCAGGAGATTCACTGGGGCAGCGAGGACAGCTGGACCATCACCCCCCAGCGCATCGCGGCGCTGGCGGCGGCGGCGCAAAAGCCGGGCGGCATGGTGACGGCGGCGGGCGGGTTTGGCCCGCGCCGGGCCATCAATCCCGATCTCTACAACACGGTGCTGCACAATCCGGCGTTCCGCGATCCGCGCGGCTACATCGTGCCCAGCGACCAGCATGATTTCGCCACCGCGACCAAGTTCATCGACGTGCTGATCAAAAACGGCACCGAAATCGAGCGTGCCAGCAGCGACTTCACCATCAACGGACAGAGCTTTCCGGCGGGCAGCTACGTGGTGCCGACGGCGCAGGCCGACCGCGCCTACGTGCTGGACATGTTCGAGCCGCAGTACTACCCCAATGATCTGGCCTATCCGGGCGGGCCGCCGGTGCCACCCTACGACACTGCGGGCTGGACGCTGGCCGATCAGATGGGGGTGAAGTTCGTGCGCGAGCTGGACGGGTTCAGCGGGCCCTTCGATAAGCTGCCGTTCGGCGAGCTGCAGCCCATGCCGGTGTATCCGGTGGCGGGCGCGGCCAGCCCGGCCGGCTACCTCATCAGCCACCGCATCAACAACGCTTTCATCCTGACCAACCGGCTGATGAAGGCGGGCGACAAGGTCTACTGGCAGCAGTCAGCGCAGACCGCCGGCGGCCAGGATTTGGGCACGGGCGCCCTGTACGTTCCCGCCGCGCCGGGAGTGGAGGCCATGATCGCGACGGCGGCCCAGCAGTTGGGGGTGGTGGCAACGGGCGTGGCGAGCGCGCCCACCGGCGCGGCGCTGGAGCTGCATCCCATCCGCGTGGGCTTGTACGATCAGTACGGCGGCAGCATGCCCTCGGGCTGGGTGCGTTGGATGTTCGACCAGTACGAGGTGCCCTATGAGCGCGTGTGGCCGCAGGAGCTGGCGGCCGGCAACCTGAAGGCCAAATTCGACGTGCTGGTGTTCGTGGATTCGGGCCTGGCGGGCCGGGGCAGGGGAGGATTTTTCTTCCGCCGTCCGCAGCCGACGGCAGCCGAACTGGCAACGGTGCCGGAGAAGTATCGCCTCCGCATGGGCTCGATCGGACGCGGGGACATTGCGCCGCTGCAGGAGTTTGTGAAAGCCGGCGGCACGTTGCTGACCATCGGCAGCGGCACGTCGCTGGCCGAAGCGGTGGGGCTGCCGATTGAGAGCGCGCTGGTCGCCATGGGCAAACAAGGCATCCTGCAGCCGCTGTCGAACCAGCAGTTCTACATCCCCGGCTCGCTGATGCGCATGACGCTCAACAACCAGGACCCGATCGCCTATGGCATGGGCGGCTACGTGGACGTGGACTTCGATCATGACCCGGTGTTCCATACCGTGCCCAGCGCGACGGTGGACCCGCAGGTGGCGGGCTGGTTCTCCGGCGACCACACCCTAGTCAGCGGCTGGGCCAACGGGGAAGGCTACCTGAACGGCACCGCGGCGGTGATCAGCGGACACATCGGCGCGGGCATGGTGGTCGCCATCGGGCCCGAGATCACATTTCGCGCCCAGCCCCACGCCAGCTTCAAGCTGTTGTTTAACGGCTTATATGCGGGCACGGCGACCGCGGCGACGCCGCAGTAAGTACAAAGCCCGCACCGGCTCAGGCATCTGACGGGCTTGGCCGATGTGTCTGAGGGCCTAGTCTCAATTCCAGCGCCACTTCGTACTCGAAAGAGACGAGGACCTGGAATTGAGATTCGCAATAGCCTGTATCCTGCTGGCGGCGGGCACCGCGGCCCAGACGGCGGTGCGCCCGCACTCGCGCACGCATGCTCCCGCCCATTATCATGGCGCCGGCAGCGCGACCATGTCCGCGCCCACGGTAAGCAATGACACCGAGAGCGGTTTCACGCTGAGCTGGAGCAGCAATGAACCGCTCAACACACAGCTTCACTACGGCGCGGGCAATTTGAGCCAGACCTTCGATGACTGGCGGCTGACGACCCAGCACACGGTGACCTTGACGGGGCTGACCGCGGGCACCAGCTACAGCGTGCAGGCGGAGTCGTCCTATTACAACCAGGTGGACCTGCGCGCGGCCACGCAAAGCGTGACCACCGCGGGTGCCCCGCCACCGCCGCCGCCACCGCCACCGCCGGATACCAGCAGCCGGCTGTTCCCCAACGCGGCCTGGCTGTATGCGGCGCCGAGCGGAACCGGGCTCGACATCAGCAGCATGACCGCGGCGATGGGGCTGGCATTAAACACCCACGACGGCGGCTTTGACTACCCGGTGACCTACACCGACGGCACGCACGGCTGCACCACCTTCAACGACAGCGCGCACGGCTTCCATGACCAGTACTGCGTGCCCAATCCCGCCGATGGCTACTGGCCCGCAGTCGGCGGCTGGGGCGCGAACGATGGGCATCTGGTGGTGGTGGACATGGCGACCGGCACGTACTACGACTTCTGGAAGCTGACCGTGACGAGCACCGGCCAGCCCACCAGCACAAGCGTGGGGCGCATCGCCAGCGGTTCCCTTTCCGGCAACGGCACGCCCGGCACCACCGCCTCGCTGATCACCGGGCTGGCGGGCGACATCCTGCCGGGCGAGCTGGATTGCGACAACTGCCTGAACCACGCGCTCAACATGGTGGTGCCGGGCGGGATGAACAGTACGCAAGTCGGCCATCAGGGGCCGGCATTGCAAACCGACGGCACCGTGCCGGGGGCCATTTTCCGCGAGGGCGCCAAGCTGCGCATGGACCCGAGCATGGCGATCAGCACGCTGCCGGTTTCCACCGCGGTGCGGGCGATCATGCGGGCGCTGCAGCTTTACGGCGGCGTGATCACCGATCAAACGGGGAGCACGCATTTGCTGATTTACACCGCGCTCGCCACCGCGCCCGACCTCACGGGACTGAGCCTGATTGGGCAGCATTTGCTGATTTACTATTAGCGCCTGACTGTCGCGGGGGGCTGGAGCTAGGGGCGATTAGACGGCAGGTTAGGGGCTTTGCCGGAAAGGGCGGGGCGAGGTGGGCGGATAGTCTGAGGTCACTTCGTAGTAAGACCCACCCTAACGTCCGCCACTTCGGAAAGGACCCCCTTTGGATTTTCTGCGTTCTGCCCTCGCCTTGGGATTGTTGTTGCCTTTTGCCGGATGCGGGGGCGGGCCGCCCATCCAGGCTGCCGCCAGCCGAACCCAACCGGTGCCGCCGGCGCCCAGCGCGGCGGCGGCACCGGTGAAACTGTTTCCCAACGCCGCATGGCTATACAGCGCGCCCAGCGGGGCGGGATTGAACATCAGCAGCATCACCGCCGGGATGAGGTTCGTGCTGAACACGCACGACGGCGGCTACGATTACCCGGTGCAGTACACCGACGGCACGCACGGCTGTACCACGTTCAGCGACACGCTGCAGCACCACTTCCATGACAGCATCTGCGTGCCCAACCCGGCCAACGGGTATCATCCCTCGCTGGGCGGCTGGGGCTTTGACGACGGTCATGTGGTCGTGGTGGAGACAAGCACGGGCACGTACTACGATTTCTGGAAGCTGTCGGTGGACGGCAACGGCCAGCCCACGAGCACCAATGTAGGCCGCATCGTCGAAGGCTCGCTGGCTGGAAACGGCACGCCGGGAACCACGGCCGCGGCCATCACCGGGCTGGCGGGGGATATCATGCCGGGCGAGCTCGCTTGCGACACCTGCCTCAGCCACGCGCTCAACGTGGTGGTGCCGGGCGCGATGAACGACACCCAGCAGGGCCACCAGGGGCCGGCGAGCGGCACCGACGGAGAGACGCCGGGCGGTATTTTCCGCGAGGGCGCGAAGATCCGGTTCGACCCTACCGTGGACGTCAGCCGGCTGCAGGCCTCGACCGCGGTCAAGGCCATCCTGCGGGCGCTGCAGCTCTATGGCGGCGTGATCACCGATCAGACAGGCGGCGGACAGATCGCGTTTTACACGGATTTGGCGGAGGCGCCGGATCTGACCGGGATCAGCCTGATCGGGCAGCACCTGTGGATCTACTACTGACTGCGGTTTGGCGCGGTCAGGAGGCGGCGTCCACGAGGATTTCGTGGAGACCGGGGGTGAGGTGGGGCGAGCGGGCCAAGGGCAGGCCGGCGTCCACGAGGGCGAGGTAGTCGAGCACGGCGCGGCGGTGGCGGGAGGCGGGAGCGGGGGGCAGGTAGAGGCCGGGGGCGGCGGGGGTGGCGTTTTCACCGCAGAACTCCAGCGCCAGGCCGGCGCGCTCAAGGGCGAGCATCCAGCCGGCGCAGAGGGAGAGCGCGGCTTCGACGCGCGCGGGTGCCAGAGCGGGCGGCAGCGACAGCCGCAGGCGGGCGCGCAAGCCGGTGTCCTGGTTTGATTCCCGCACCACCAGGGTGCCGGCGCGGGCGCTGGCGCGCCAGTGGATCTGGCGGGCGGTGTCGCCTGGCTGATGCGGGCGCAGGCGGTACAAGTCCTGGCCATCGCCGGCGCGCGGTTGCGCCATCAGGGCGCCCTCGCGTATCTGGCGCAGAGGAACCTCCAAGCCGGCGGTGGGGGCGGGATAGACGAGCAGCTCGGGCTCGTCGGCGTGGGACTGAAAGCGGCGGTGCTGACGCATCAGGCCAAAGGGAAATCCGGTGGAGAGCACGAACGCGGCGCTGCCGTAGCGGCCGCGGTGGGGGAAGGTGAGGTCGCTTGAGGAGCTGGCGCTGCCGTGACGGGGCAAATAGGCGATGTAGATTGGGAGGAGGCTGGCTGGGGCTGCGCCCTCGCCAGGCAGCGGGGGGGCGCTGGCGGTGAGGGTGAGCGAATAGGCAGGCCAGAGGCTTTTGGCATTCGCCAGGCGGAACTGGACCGGCGCCGGGGTTGCGGCGAAAACTTCTCCGGGCAGGTGGAAGCGCAGCTCCATGCCACTGAGGTTGAGGGCGGCGCAGAAGCCGGAGACCAGGAGGGCGGCGATGAGGCCGCTGGCGACCAGATAGAGCAGATTGTTGCCGCTGGTGATGGCGGCGACCAGCAGGACGACGAGCGCGGTGAAGAAGGGGATGCCGGCGCCGGAGAATTTCGCCTCGAGGCGGCTCTGCCAAGTTCCCATCCAGCCGGGCTCGTCGGACAGCGACAGCAGCAGGCCGAGGCCGAGCAGCGCCAGCAGACCGGCGGCGACCCACAGGAGCAGGCGGGGATAGAGGCTGCCGGTCCAATGCGCCAGCCAGGCGCAGCCGAGCGCGAGGCCGAGCAACAGACCGGCGCCGAGGGATTGACGCCAAGCCAGACGGGGATGGTCGGCCGCGGTCTCCATACCGCAATTTTAAAGCGGGATGACCTGGTGGCCGGGGTGGGCGGGATCGAGGGCGGCGTGGAGGGCGGCGAGGGCCTGGGGAGCGCGGGCGAAAACGCCGGCCGCGGCGAGGACGCGGTCCTGGGGCTGGCGCTGTGGAAACAGGAAGTTATCGAGGTGGCGGGCCTGGACGGCGAGCTCGCCGCCGCGGCGGGTGAGGGCACGGGCGACGCGGGATTCGAGTTGGGCAAGCTGATGCTCGATTTTCTGGGCTGCGCCCCGGGCGGCATCGAGGAGCGTGGGATCGAGGGTGGCGAGCTCGGGAGTGAGGGAGGCAAAGCCGGAGCGGACGGTCTGGAGCAAGGCGGCGGCGCGGGCCGCGATGCCTTCCGGAAGGGCACGGCGGGCGAGCAGATCGGCGGCGGGGGTAGCGCGGAGATCGTCGAGCGAGAGTTCAAATTTCTGCAGCAGGCGCTGGGCGCGGGCATCGAGGAGGGTGATTCGGGCGCGCGGCCATGCGACCGGCTGGCGCACGCCGAGGGCTTCGTAGAGCACGGCCGCCTGCGCCAGGTAGGCAGTTTCGGCGGGACCGACGACGTGGGCGAGCGTAGGGAAGGCGGCATCCTGCAGCACGGGACGCAGCAGGGCGGCGGGGGAGACGCGGCCGGGCGCGGCGGCAAGGCGCTGGCGCAACCCAGCGGCATCCATCACGGAATCGCCCAGCAGCCACTTCCCTTCCAGGTACCGGAGGCCAAGGCGGCCTTCGGGCTGCTCCAGAAACAGCATGCTGGCGGCGGCGGTCTGTTCGACCTGGACGTGGTAGGTGGCGGCGGTGAGCGCGGTGGCGCGGCCGGCGAGGCGGGTGGCGAGCTCGGGCTGGCGGTCGAAGGCGGCGAGGTAGTAAGGCTGCCAGAGGGCGTGGGCGGCAGGGGCTTGGCGGGGATCGAACACCAGCAGGCCCCAGGGGGCAAACCAGGCGCGCAGGAGGCCGGCAAAGGCCGAACCCAGCGTGGCGCCGGGGGCGTAGGCGGCGCGGACGGCGCTCCAGTCACCGGGAGTACATC
Source organism: Terriglobales bacterium (assembly GCA_050747905.1). Lineage (GTDB taxonomy): Bacteria > Acidobacteriota > Terriglobia > Terriglobales > SCQP01 > SCQP01. The sequence continues at coordinate 11,948 of JBOGKQ010000031.1, forward strand.
GTTCGGCTTGCGCGAGCAACTCGGAGACGGAGGCGTCGAGGGGCAGGGCGCCCACGGGCTGGCCCGCGGCGGCGGCGTCAAACTGCGCACGTAACGGATGCAAGGTGGCGGCATCATCGAGCAGCCAGGCCTGGTTAACTTCGGCGAGGTCGTGATCCTGGGTGGCCAGCCAGAAGATGGGCACGGCGGGCGTGCCGCGGGCACGCAGGCGCTGGGCGATGACCACCGCGGTCATGGCCTTGTGGACGGCGAGCAGCGGACCGCCGAACAGGCCAACCTGCTGGCCGGTGAGGATGGCACCCGCGCCGGGGCGGGCGAATTCCGCAAGCGCGGCGTCGGCGCCGGGGTTCTGGCGCGCGAGTTCGGCGGCCATGGCGGCACGGCGATCGGGGGGCCAGGCGAGGTCGCGGGCGCGGGCGGCGAGGCGATCGAAGTCGAAGGGGGCAGCGGCAGGGTAAAAGCGGGCCACGCGGGCGAAGTCGTAGAGGTAGTCGTGGAACAGCGGGGTGAGCGATTCCTCGAAAGCCCCGTGTCCGGGCTGGGGCGGGCTCACTGGGCCGCCACCGCGGGTGCGGGTGCGGCAAGCGCGGCCCAGGCGTGGTGAATGCCGTCGAGGGGAGGGCCGGCGAGCGGGAGCACGGGGCGGCGGGGCGGACCGCCGTAGAGGCCGGCCGCATCCACGGCGGCTTTGAGGCCGGCGATGCCGTACGGCTCGCAGGCGGCGCAGGCGGCGAGCAGGGCACGCTGCGAGGCCAGCGCCAAGGCGTGATCGCCGCGGCGCAAGGCGGCGCCGACCGCGCAGCAGGCGGCGGGGGCGGCGGCGGCCAACGCCAGCACCGCGCCCGCGGCGCCCGCGCACAGGCTGGGGTAGAGGGTGGAGGCGCCGCCGACCAGCACGGAAAAATCGGGACGCGCGGCGGCGATGCGGACGAGTTTGTCGAGGTTGCCGCTGGATTCCTTGAGGCCGATAATGCGCGGATGGCGGGCCAGCTCGAGCACCGTCTCCAGCGCCAGGTCCACGCCGGTGAGCGGCGGGATGTTGTAGAGCACGATGGGCAGGGCGGCCGTATCGGCGAGATCGCGGTAGAAGGCGGCGAGCGCCGCCTGGGTCATGTTCCTCTTGTAGTAATGGGGCGTGCGGACGACGGCGGCGTGGTAGCCGAGCTCGGCCGCGGACGCGGTCATGGCAACGGTGGCGCGGAGGGATTCCTCACCGGTGCCTGCCAGCAGGATTTTGTTGGGCGCGGCCGCGGCGGCGGCGGCGCGCAGCACCGAGAGCTTTTCCTCGCGGTCGAGATAGATGGCCTCGCCGCTGGAACCGAGCACGAGGTAGCCGGCGAGCGCGGTGGCGTTATAGGCCTCGAGGTTGGCGGCGAGGCACTCGAGGCGGAGGCCGCCTGGGGCGTCGAAGGGAGTGGTCAGGGCGGCGAGGATGCCGGCCAGGGTCATCGCTCTAATTTAGATCTTCTCCGCCAGGGGGAAGCTGCGGTGGGCACGGGGAGGTTCGAGATAGTTCTGACGGTGGGTGGTGACGAGGAACTTGGTGAAGCCGGTATTTTCCGGCGGCAGGTTGTATTTTTTCTGCAGATCCATGCCGTCCATCTCCTTGCGGATTTTCTCGAAGAGCTGGCCGGAGGGCGCGAAGCCGATGAAATGGACGCCGGCCTTGGGAGTGGCGCTGATGGGGGCGGCGGCGTTGAACTGGAATGGGTTCTCGACGGTATCAAAATCCTGGCGCAGGAAGATGACTGATCCGCGGGGGAGCTTTTCGCCGTAGACGGTGGTAGTGTCGGCGGTGAGGCGGGAGAGAAACTGCATTTGGGCGTTGTGGCCGATGAGGTGGTGGGCTTTCGCATCCTCTTCGAGCTGAGGCTTAAAGGTCGAGGTGGCCGGCGCCTGCGAGGGGGAGAGGATTTCGGGGGTTTCGGTGCGGCGGGGGTTGAACATGCGATGCAGGCGGGCCTGGTGGTCGAGGGCGTACCAGGCCTCCAAATCTATCTCGATGTGAGATAGATGCATCATGGTGCCGTGGGCGAAGTAGCTCGTAGGAGTCTGGTCGGTGTAGCCGGGCAGGGTCTCGAAGCTGGGCAGGCCGCCCTGGGCGAGGCCATGGAGGTGGCTGGAGGTGAAGCCCATGAACAGCATAGCGCCGGCGGGAATCTTGTCCGCGCCGGGGATGCGGAGGCGCACCGCCTCGGCGCGGGGCATACCGCGGCCGGCAAAGCCGCGGCGGATGGAGGTGACGGTGAACAGGTCGCCGAGGTAGAGGCTTTGGGCGGGAATGCCGTTGAGGGTGTGGACGCCGGGGCGGAAGAGGGCGCGCAGGACATCGTTCAAGTGGTGCTTGAAGTCACTTTTGAAATGGAAAGAAATATCGTTGTTTTCGAGCACCAGATGAGCCGGGTCCTTGGGGAACTTGATGGAGTCGTTGACGGCCCAGGCGCCGGGCTTGCCCTGGTCATCGAGAGCGCGCGGCATGAACTGGTCGGCCACGGCGGCGGGAATCCATTCGCGGAAATAGGAGAGACCGTAGGCGACTTGGGTGAGGATGCCGCCGGGCTGGAGGGGGTAGACGGCCTCGACCGCATCCAGAGCGGCGGTGAGGCGTTTTTGCGCAAGCTGGAGGGCGCGCTTGTCGCTCTTGGGGATATTGAGGCGAGCGGTGACCACGGCATGCCAGAGGGGGACGACCGCGACGGGGACGCCGACGTGGTCCTCGAGGGTAACGCCGGGCAGCTCGTACTGAGTAAGCGGTGGTTTACCGGCCACGCGCTTTGCATAATTGACCACGCCCGCCCAATCAAAACCGGCTGCCTTGGCTGCCATGAGAGTTGACCCTTGTGCCCTTTCGCGAGATGGTTGCCCGGAGTTGATTTTAACACCCTGGCAGGGGGCGTCTGTTTATTGGCGCGGGCCCCAGCGCGGCTGCTTCGCCCTGCTGGAACTGCGCAGGGCGAATTGCGCCGCGCGCCCCGCGAGCGGAGTTCCGCTCGCCGGGAACGGACACCCGCTGGCGCTCAGAGCGTCCCCATGTTGCCGCGAGTTGCACTGCGACGGTACCGGGCGACGCGGAGGCCGGCGGCACCGGCGGCGCGCATGGCGTTGCGGAGCAAACGAAGGTGCTGGGCGGGGGTCGGAAGAGGCCACCGCAACCCGTTGTCTTGGTCGGGCAGTTGCGGGTCCGGAATTCCGGGCAGCGAAGTTTCCCTGCCCGGCAGCGAATTCGGGGGACTGGATGGAGCCTCCCCGGCTCGCCGCGTTGAGGCGGTTTTGGATCGACAATGTGAGCTAAGTGATTGATCCGGCCGGGGCACGGGTGGGACACTTTTTTCCTGGGAGGCGGCGAACCCGTCCGGGGAGACGGAGGCGAGGGCTTGCTGCCAGTGCTGAAGCATGCGCACGCCCTTGGGGTCGAACGTGAGGTCGAACAGAGCTTTCCAGAAGGGGAAGGCAAGCGGAGCCCGGGTGCGGGCGAAGTTGACCAGAAACATGCCGTCAAGGACGCAGCGGGTAGACCAGGCGCAGGCGAACCATTGGCGGAAGCCAGGATCCCGACACCAGCGGTAGAACGTGGTGCGGGGCAGGCCGGCGGCGGAGCATAGGTCCCGGATATAGCGATGGGCGGGGTTGGCCTCGACGAAATCGCGAAAGCAGCGCTGGCGGGGCGAGGGCACGAAGGGAGTCGCGGGTGCGGACATAAGGCCTCCAGAGTAGTTGGAAGCCGAAAGGGGGATGCGGGGATGGATGGGGGGCGCAGGAGATTGTGGCTTTTTGGGGGGGATGGGGAGCAGCGAAGATTCTGGACAATAGTGTTGGCGCGGGCCCCCGCAATGATAGGCGCGGGGCTCGGGCGGTCAGGCGGCTGCCCGTGGAGGGTTGCGCCGCTTACCCAACCGGGGCGGGCCGCCTCACTCGGTTCCGCGGCTGTCGCGCCGATTTTGCCCGCCCTGTTGTGGGTGCGCAGGGCGGGTTGCCCGCCCTGCGCGTCGATTTTGCCCACGGTGCCCAGCGGCGCGGCGCCCGCGAGCGGCAACTCAGCGCTGGGGGGTGATCGGGAGGATGAAGTCGCTGCCGTTGCGTTCGACCATGAGCAGGAGGTCGCGACCGGCGGGAGTGGAGGCGATCTGTTTTTCCAGGCCGGCCACGCTGGTGACGGGTTTGCGGTTCGCCTGCTCGATGATGTCACCGCGGGTGAGGCCGGCAGTCGCGGCCGGGCCTTCCGGGGTGACCGATTCCACCACCAGGCCATTGACCGAGCCGGGCAACTGAAGCTGGCTGCGGAGCTCGGGGGTGAGCGGGGCGACCGTCGCGCCCAGGGTGGGGGTGCCGGCGGAGTTCGTATTGGTTGCGACGGCGGCGTTCGTGCCGGGAGCGCTGGTGAAGTTGCCCATGGTGACCGTGAAGGTCATGGGCTTGCCGTCGCGGAGCACATTCACGGTGGCCCGGGCGCCGGGCGCGGCCGCGCCCGCGACGACCTGGAGATCGCCGCCGTTTTCGATTCTGCTGCCGTTGAATTTGGTTACCACGTCGTAGGGCTTGAGGCCGGCGGTGGCGGCGGGACTGCCGGGGTTGACCTGGGCCACGACCACACCGCTGGCGTTGGACTCGTTGAGAGAGGCGGCGATGTTGGGCGTCAACGGCATGACGTCAATGCCGAGATAACCGCGCACCACCTTGCCGCTGGTGATCAGGTCGGAGGCCACCGACTTGACCAGGTTGGAGGGAATGGCGAAGCCAATGTTGGCGTAGCCTTCCTGGCTGGTGAGCATTTCAGTGTTGATGCCGATCACCTGGCCGTCAATGTTGACGAGCGGGCCGCCGGAGTTGCCGTGGTTGATGTTGGAGTCGGTCTGGATGAAGTTGCCGCGCATGTCGGGACCGCCGTCACGCTGGCGGTTGAGGGCGCTGATGAGGCCGCTGGTGATCGAGAAGCCCTGGCCGAGAGGGGCGCCAATGGCGAACACCGTCTGGCCAGGCTGGAGCTGGCTGGAGTCGCCAAAGGCGGCGCTGGTGAGGCCGGTGGCGTCAATTTTGACGACCGCGAGGTCGGTGGCGGCGTCGGTGCCGACCACCCTGGCGGAATAGGTTTTCTGATCGTGGAGCACGACCTGGATCTTGTTGGCGCCCTTGACGACGTGGTTGTTGGTGACGATGTAGCCGTCCGGGGAGACGATGACACCGCTGCCGAGGGCGCGGAACGGCTGCGCGGCGGGCGGGGACTGCATCTGCCCATTGCCGCCGAAGAAGAAGAACTGGCGGAAGGGTTCGGGGATTTGCTGGGGCGCCGCCATCTGCATGCCAGGACGCTTCTGTCTGCCCTCGACCTGGATCTCGACCACGGTCGGCATGACGTGCTGGGCGAGCGCCACGGTGGCGCGGTTGAGCGCCTCGAGCGGGGCGATGGTGTCGGGGGTGAGCGGCTTCATGGTGGCCACCATGGGGCTGGTATGGTTGGCCGAAACTCCGGGGATGTGAATGAGTCCGGCCCAGGCGGTGGCGGTCACCGCGAGCACGACGATGGCGGCAGCGATGATTTTCGGGTTCGAGATGCGGGCAAAGACACGTCGAGTGTTGGTAGTCATGGCAAAGCTCCTTTTAAGGGAAATCGGCTTAAGCCGTCCTAGATGCTAGACAGCACCAGCACCTCCGGACGGACGACGGGAAAACATTGGGCCAGGGACTGCAGGCGCAGGACGACGAGACCCGAGGGCAAAAGCTGGGGCACCCAGACGGGCTGGGGCACGCAGACCTGATAGGTGGTCAGGGTGAAGGCGACCACTGTTGGCCGACCTGGCGGGATCAGCGGCGGGATCGGCGGCGGCGGCGGGAGCGGGAGCGGAGCGGGCGGCAGGTGTGGAGATTTCAGCGGCGGCGGCGGAGTTGGAGGCAAAGCGGGGGGCAGCGGCGGGGCGGGAGCTGCCGGCACGGGAGGGGCGGGCGGGGGCGGCGGGCCAATGGCCTGGGCGCTCACCAGCCAGCCGCCGCAGGCGGCCACCAGAACGAGAGCGATGGCGGCGCGGGCGATGCCGCGGCGTGGGGCGGAAGGATGGCCGAGCAGGCGGGTGATGCGGGCGCCGAGGACGCCGCCGGTAGCGGCGAGGGCGGGGGCAGGGGCGGCCACAGCAGCGCTCTGCCAGGCGGCGAGATCCACCAGGGCGCGGGCGTAGAGCGCGCGGTCCCCGCAGGCGGCGACAGCGAAATCGTCACAGCAAAGCTCGCGCTCGTTGGAGACCTGGCGCGAGAGCCACCAGACGGCAGGATGGAAGAAAAACACCACTTCGACGGCGCGCTGGGCCAGGTTTACCAAATAGTCGTGACGGCGGATGTGGGCGAGCTCGTGGGCGAGCAGGGCGCGCAACTGGTCCGGGGTCAACTGGGTAAGGGCGCTGAGGGGGATGAGGACGATGGGGCGGAGCCATCCCAGGGTGCAGGGGCTGGTGACGCGCGGCGAGAGGGCGAGGCGGACGCGGGCGGAGACGTGCAGGCGGGCGCGTAGAGCGTCGAGCTCGGAAGACCAGGATGCGGGCAGCGCGGACGCCGCGCGCTGGCGGATGCGCTGGGCCCAGAGCCATCCGGCGGTGGCGTAGCTGCCGCATAACACGATGCCGGCGGCCCAGAGGGCCACGATATAAGGAGCGGCCTGCGCCAGTAGAGGGAGATTGGCCACGGGCGCAGCCGCGCCGGCGCCGGTCGAGGCGATGCGGGTGAGGGTGAGGGCGAAAATAACTGGCAGCGCGAATAGGGCGAAACAGTTCCAGAGATAGCGGGCCGAGGGGCGGAGGCAGCGCAAGAGGGGCTGGGCGGCAACCAGAACGAGGGCGATGGCGGCGGCTTCCCAGAGGAACTGGAGCAGCGAAGCACTGAGGGCGGGGAGCCAGAGGGAGGTCATGCGTTTTCCCTTTCGTAATCGTCGAGGAGCTGGCGCAACTGGGCAAGCTCTGCGGGCGTTGCGGTGCTGGAGTGGAGAAGCTGCATCATCATGCGGGTGGCGGAGCCGCCGAAGGCGCGCTGGAGCAAATCGCCCACCAGTTGGCGCTCGGTGTGCTCGCGCTCGAGGCGGACGCGGTAGACGTGGGCGCGCTGGTTTTCGTCGCGTTCGACCAAGCCCTTTTCCGCCATGATCTGCAGCAACTTGAGGGCGGTGGTGTAGCCGGTGGCGGGGCCGAGTTCGGATTGGACCTCGCGCACCGTGCTGGGACCGCGCATCCAGAGCACGCGAAGAATTGCCAGCTCGGATTCCGTGGGTCGGCGGCTTGTGGGGCGACTACCGCCCCGGGCTTGGTCACGTATTTCCATTTACGCCCCTCCTCCGTGCTCCCTGCACCCTCGCTCCGTTTGCAGGCTATGCGTTGCCATGTTCCTATCATACGAACTGTTTCGTAGATGTCAACGAAAAAATTCGTAGAAGCGCTTGGTGCAAACGGCGCGACCCCCGCGAGAAGGTGCGGCGGCAGGAATAAACCCACAAGATTGACAATGACCCTTATACTGTGGCGGTGTCAGTCCCATTGGGGACAGAGAGGCTCTATGGAACAGGGTAAGGTGAAGTGGTTCAATGACGCCAAGGGGTTCGGATTCATCACGCGCGACGGTGCGCCTGACGTGTTCGTACACTACTCGGCGTTACCGGCGGGCGGGTTTCGGACGCTGAAGGAAGGCCAGGCCGTGCAATTCGAGGTGGTGGACGGGCCCAAAGGGCCACAGGCCGCGAATGTGACCGCAGTCGGATGAGCGGTGGCCGGGCGGCCGCATTAATAGGCGCGGGGCTCGGGCGGCCCGCGGCCGCCCTCAGCCCGCTTGCAGCGGTCTGCCAGGGCGCCGCCTGGCCGTGGGCGGCTAGGCGGCGCCCCGTTGGGGGCCGCGCCGCTTACCCAACTGGGGGCGGGCCGCCTCACTTGGTTCCGCGGCTTTCGCGCCGATTTTGGCCACGATGCAGACGGCGCGACCCCCTCACATGGGTATGCGCCGCTTCCCTGCTGGCGACGGTGCTGACGGCGGGCGCGTGGGCACAGGCGCCGGGCGGGGGGCGGCCGCGGACCCGGGACCTGGGCATCAAGACCGGGATTTTGCCGACGGGAGCGCTCGATGCGATCACCGATGTGACCGGCGTCGAAGTGGGACAGGTCACACTCGACGACCACAAAGACATTCATACGGGCGTGACGGCCATTGTGCCGCACGCCGGGAATATGTTTCAGCACAAGGTGCCGGGGGCGGTGTTTGTGGGCAATGCCTTCGGCAAGCTCATGGGCTCGACGCAGATCGAGGAGCTGGGGCGGATTGAAACGCCCATCCTGCTGACCTCGACGCTGAACGTGCCGCGGGTGGGCGATGCGCTGCTGAGCTACATGATGCAGTTGCCGGGCAACGAGCACGTACAGTCCCTCAACCCGGTGGTGGGCGAGACCAACGACGGCTATCTGAACGACATCCGCGGGCGGCACGTGGGCGAGAAAGAGGTGTACGAGGCCATCGAGCGGGCGCGCGGCGGACCCGTGGAGGAGGGATCGGTGGGCGCGGGCGCGGGCACGGTGGCGTTCGGATTCAAGGGCGGGATCGGGACGGCGTCGCGGAAGCTGCCGAAAACGCTGGGGGGATGGACGGTGGGGGTGCTGGTGCAGACGAATTTTGGGGGGATTCTCAGCGTTGACGGAGCGCCGGTGGGAATCGAGCTGGGGAGGTACTACCTGAAAAATCAGCTTCCGGCCAACAGCGAGCAGGGCGCGGAGGAGGAGATGACGTCGCCGGATGGGTCGTGCATGATCATCGTCGCGACGGATGCGCCGGTGGGGTCGAGGAACCTGCGACGAATGGCTGCGAGGACCATGTTCGGGCTGGCAAGGACGGGATCGGCGGCGAGTAATGGGTCGGGGGATTATGCGATTGCGTTTTCGACCGTGGCGGCCGATGCCGGGGAGGCGAGGGTCAAGAATGATGCGATGTCACCGCTGTTTTTGGCGGTGATCGAGGCAACGCAGGAGGCGATCTATAACAGCCTGTTCAAAGCGACCACGGTGACCGGGCGGGGACACACCGTGGAGGCGCTGCCGCTGGCACAGACTGAGGCGATCCTGCGGAAGTATCACGTAGTGCACTGAAATAATTTGAGATTATTTCAGGCGCCAGGCGGGACGGCCGTCAATGTTGTCCAGCACGATGGCGCGCTGGGCCTCGAGGCCGATGATGGCGTCATGGATGCGGGAGCGGGAGAACAGGGGGGCGAAAAAGGCCGCTAGGCCCTCTTCGGTTTCGCAGACGTTGGAGTCCAAGTACTGGGAAACGAGCGCGGCTGCGGCTTGCACCAGCGAGACCTTGTCCACCCAGGGGGGAACGGCGGGTAGCGCCAGCACCAGCGGACGCCAGAGGGCTTCGCCCTGGGCGTGGCCACAGCGCAGGAGCTTGAGGGTTTTAGCGAGCTCGCGCAGCGCCTTTTCCACCACCAGCGCTGAAGTTCGTTCGGCGCCGAGCTCATCGCGCACCTGACTGGCAGTGAGGGGAACATAGGCGGCGAGCAGATGTTCGTAGACTTCACCGGCCAGCACGGAGAGCTGGCCGCGCTGGATTTGCTGCCGATAGTCCTGGCGGGGATGGCGGTCACCGACGGCGGCGTAGACGTAGCCGAGCAGGTCGGCGGCACAATAACGCAGCAAGCCGGGCCAGAGCCAAAGTTCGACGAGGTGCAGGCGGGCGAGCTCGGTCTCCAGCAGCAGAACGGCCTGATCAGCCCAGATGCCGAAGTCCGGGAGGGTGGCAAACCCGAGGCCGCCAACCCAGCTGTTCAGGGTTTCCTCATCGAGATGCGCGGGGCGGAGGGCGACGTAGCGGACGGCGCGGACGGTGAGCAGGTCTTCGGAAGTCATGGTCTGTCGTCGGCCTGTCGGTTACATGCGCTTGAAAGCGCGCTGGATCTCGTCGAGGGAATAGCGCAGCAGCACGGGACGGCCGTGGGGACAGGTCATCGGGTATTGGGTGAGCGCCAGTTGCTGCAGCAGCCAGTGCATTTTGGGTGGCTCCAGCTTCATATTGACTTTGATAGCCGCATGGCAGGCAATGGTAGCAGAAATGCGGGTGCGGATGGCCTGCAGCGTCAGGCCGCGTTCGAGCGGGGCCGCTACTTCGAGGATTTCGCGCAGCAGGCGTTCGAGCTGGTCGGCGGGCACGCCGGCGGGCGCGGCGTTGAGGGCCAGGGTCGAACGGCCAAAGGGTTCGGCATCGAAGCCGGCGGCGGCCAACTCGGCGGCAATTTCGGCAAAAGCGAGCATGCGGCCGGGCTCGACCTCCAGCACCAGGGGGAGGAGGAGACGCTGGCTTTCGATGGCGCCGGCGAGGCGCTGGGCCGCCACCTGCTCGAACAGAACGCGCTCGTGAGCGACATGCTGATCAATGAGCCAGAGGCCGCTGGGCCCTTCCGCCACGATGAAGCTGTCGCGGATTTGGCCTAGCGGGCGCAGGAGGGCCAGCTCGCCGGGCAGGGGCGATACGGACGGGGGAACGCGTTCGCGCAAGCCGCAACCGGCGCCGAGTTCGGGCACGGGGGTGGCGGCGGGCAGCGGGAGCAGGTCGAGGCGCTGGGGAAGCGGGATGGGAGGAGCAGCGCGCAACTGGAAACCGGGTGGGAGATCAGCGGTGGAAATGCCGAGCTCGGGGTTGGCGCCGGGGGACATGGGGATGGGGCGGGCGCGCGCCCAATCGGGAGCAAAGGCGGAGCCGGCGGAGGGGTGGGCGCCGCGCTCGCGCAGGAAGGAAGGGAGCGGGCGAGACTCGGACAGTGCGTTGCGGATGGCCTCCCGCACGGCGTCATGCACGAAGCTGGCGCGGTGGAAGCGAACCTCGGTTTTGGCAGGGTGAACGTTCACATCAACCTCGGCGAAGGGCAGGTCGAGAAACAGCAGCACCGCCGGGAAGATGTTGGAAGGCAGCAGGTTGTAGTAGGCGGCGGAGAGGGCGTGCTGCAAGAGACGGTCGCGCACCAGGCGGCGGTTGACGAAGATGAAGATCGAGTTGCGGTTGAGCTTGTGGATCTCGGGACGGGAGGCAAAGCCTACGATGCCGAGAGTGGCGTCGCCGCGGCCGGGGTCCAAGGCGGCAAAGGAGCGGAACTCGACGGAGGCCTGGAGCAGCTCTTCGCCCAGAATCTGATGCAGGCGTTCGGCGTGGCTGGCGACCGGCGGGGCGTCGAGCAGCACGCGGTGCGGAGTTTGGAGATGAAACTGGATTTCCGGATACGCCAGGGCGTAATGGGTCACCAGGGTGACGATGTGGCCGAGTTCGGTGGCTTCGGATTTGAGGAATTTTTTACGGGCGGGGAGGTTGGCAAACAGGTGAGCGACGGTGATGGCGGTGCCGGAGGGAAGGCCGGCGGGCTCGACGTTCTGGAGCTTGCCGGCGGCGACACGCACACGCGTGCCTTCAGCTCCGGGGAGCGCGGTTTCCAGGGTGAACTGGGAGACCGAGGCGATGGCGGGGAGGGCCTCGCCGCGGAAGCCGAGGGTGGCAATGGCGTCCAGGGAGGCGGCGTCGAGCTTGCTGGTGGCGTGGCGCTCGAGGGCGAGCAGGGCGTCGTCGCGCGACATGCCGGAGCCATCGTCGGTGAGGCGGATGCGGGCCGCGCCGCCGGCTTCCACTTCGAGGCGGAGGGAGCGGGCGCCGGCATCGAGGGAGTTTTCCAGCAGCTCCTTGACCACCGAAGCCGGGCGCTCGACGACTTCGCCGGCGGCGATTTTGTTGGCGAGGGCGTCGGACAGGATCCTGATCATTTGATCTGGATGCCGAGTTCACGCAACTGGGCGGGGGCGACCTCGGTGGGGGCATCCATCATCAGATCCACGGCGCGGGCGGTTTTGGGGAAGGCGATGACCTCGCGAATGGATGGGGCGCCGGCCAGCAGCATCACCAGGCGGTCGAGGCCGAGGGCGATGCCGCCGTGGGGCGGCGTGCCGTACTGGAGGGCATCGAGGAAGAAGCCGAAGCGGTGCCTTTGTTCCTCGGCATCCATGCCGAGGAGCTGGAAGATGCGGGACTGGAGGTCGGAGCGGTGAATGCGGATGCTGCCTGAGCCGAGCTCGATACCGTTGAGCACGACGTCATAGGCTTGGGCGCGGGCGGCACCGGGATCGGCGTCGAGCAGAGCCACGTCTTCGTCGCGGGGCGAGGTAAACGGATGGTGGCTGGCCACCCAGCGGCGCTCAGCCTCGTCCCATTCGAACATCGGGAAGGCGGTCACCCAGAGGAAGCGGAAATCCTGGGGATCGAGCAGCTGGTGACGATCGACAAAGCGCTGGGCCAAGGCGAGGCGGAGGGCGCCGGCATGGCTTTGGAAGGTGTGCAGCGGGGTGGCGGCGGAGGCGGCGGCGACCAGAACGATGAGGTCGCCGGCGGCGGCGGCGAGAGACTGTTGCAGCGCGGCGGCCGCGGCCGGCCAGGATTTGGCGATGCGGGCAAAATCCTCGAACAGGCGGACGGGGCGGCCCTCCGCCAGGGGGCGGAGTTGGTCGCGCTCGTGGCGCGAGAGCGGGCCGACGGAGGGAATGCGGATGGCCAGCAGGGGCAGGCCGGGCGGAAGCTGGAGCTGCGCGCGGGCGGCTTCGTCGAACAGATCGCCGGCATCGAGCATGGGCGGCAGACGCAGGTCGGGCTTGTCGCTGCCGTAGAGGGCCATGGCCTCGTCCCAGCTCATGCGCGGGAAGGGGGTTTCGATGAGTTTGCCCGCGGCGGCGCAGGCGTCGCGGAGCATGGCTTCGATGATGGCGAACAGGGTCTCGAGATCGGGGAAGCTCATCTCGACGTCAATCTGGGTGAACTCGGGCTGACGGTCGGCGCGCAGGTCTTCGTCGCGGAAGCAGCGCACGATCTGGAAGTAGCGGTCGGCGCCGCCAATCATCAGCAACTGTTTGAACAACTGCGGCGACTGGGGCAGGGCGTAGAAGGTTCCTTGGCGGACGCGGCTGGGGACGAGGTAGTCGCGGGCGCCCTCGGGAGTCGAGCGGGTAAGGAAGGGGGTTTCGATTTCCAGAAAGCCGTGGTTGTCGAAGGCTCTGCGGATGGCCTTGGTGACCTCGTGGCGGAGGCGCAAGTTGGCCTGCATGGCGGGATGGCGGAGGTCGAGGTAGCGGTATTTGAGCCGGGCCTCCTCACTGACGGATTCGGCGCCCTGCTCGGTGAGCGGAAACGGCGGCGTGCGAGCCTCGTTGAGCAGCTCGAGGGTGGCGGCGGCGACCTCGACCTCGCCGGTGGGGAGGCCGGGGTGGACGGTTTCAGGGCTGCGGCGGAGGACTGCGCCGGTGATGGTCACCACGTACTCGGAGCGCAGGGCGGCGGCGGCAGCGTGCAGGGCGGGATCGCGTTCCTGATTGAAGACCACCTGGCAGAGGCCGCTGCGGTCGCGCAGGTCGAGAAACAGCAGGGCGCCGAGGTCGCGGCGGCGTTGGACCCATCCCTGCAGCACCACCCGCTGGGAGGCGTGGGCAGGGCGGAGGTCGCCGCAATAGTGGGTGCGATGAGCGGTGGCAGCAGGGTCGGGCGGCATGGGAAGGGCGGGTGATGGCCCGTTCATGAAATATCTGACTCAGGACAATGGTAACTAGTTTACGCTGGCGGCGCGGGCAGGGGGGATTGGCGCAAGCGGATTTCAACCGTGGCCAGGTGGGCGAGGACGACGGTGAGAATCAACTGCGGCAGCAGATAGAGAACGATGTAGAACAGAGACACAAAGAACAGGATGCTCCACCACAGCCAGCGGACCGGTGGCATGGCCAGCTCGTTCGGGAGCCGTCCACCCGCTGTCGGCGCTGGGCGGGCTGTGTCCGGGGCGGCAACGGACGCCGGCGGGCGCGCAGAGCGTCTCCACGGTGCCGCGAAGAGGGGGCGAGCGCCGCCCGGTTTGGCAAATGCCCAGCGCGGGCGGCGCAGTAAAAGGCTAAAGCGCCAGTTGAGGAAGAACAGGGCCACGCCGCCAACCACGTTGATGATTTCGAGCAGCAATTGTTGTTGCGCGGTGAGTGGGGGAAGTTCGCGGGCGCGCTGCATCGCCACCTGGAAGGTGGTGGCGCGGGGCGCGGCGAACATTTTCGGCTCCATGCTGGCAATCAGGATGATGATGGTGGCGACGATGACTCCCCAGACGATCAGGGTACCGATGATGTAGCTGCGGCGCTCGAGGCGCAGGTGGGCGATCGGATCCTGGCGGGCAGGACCGGGAACGGAAGTCAAGCGAGCCTCCGGAGGCGGGTGAGCAGTTCAGATTCGGCGAGCGCCTGCTGCTGTCCGGAGGCGAGGTCTTTGAGCAGCCAGCGGGACTGGGTCACTTCGTCGGCGCCGGCGAGGATGGCGAAGGGAGCGCGCAACCTGGAGGCCAGCTCGAGGGCTTTGCCGAGCTTGCGGCCAGGGGAGGCGATTTCGAGGCGCACGCCCTGACGGCGCAAACGCTCGGCCAACTGCAGAGCTGGGGCGAGCTCGGCGGCGGTGATCGGAATCAACAGCGCGGACAGCGGCGCGGGACCGGCGGCGTGGCACGGCGAATTGTTCACAGCGGCGTCCCGCATGACCGCGACGAAGCGGTCTTCTCCGAGGGCAAAGCCGATGGCACCGCCAGCGGAGGCAGGCGCGCCGAATGACTGAGCCAAGCCGTCGTAGCGGCCACCACCGAGCAGGGCGTTTTGCGATCCCAGGGCGCCGTGGAGAAACTCGAAGGCGGTGGAGGTGTAGTAGTCGAGGCCGCGCACCAGGCGGGGAGCGAGGCGAAACGGGATCATGGCGGCGTCGAGCAGGCGGCGCAGCTCGTCAAAATGTGTGCGGCAGGCGGGATCGAGAAACTCGAGGATGGTGGGTAGGGCGGCGATGATGGGCTGGTCGGCCGGAACTTTGCAGTCGAGCACGCGCAGCGGGTTGGTCTGGGCGCGGCGCTGGCAGTCGGCGCACATGTGGGGGAGCTTGCCGGCGAGGGAGGCGCGCAGAGCCTCGTAATACTGGGGGCGGTCGTTGGGGCAGCCGACCGAGTTGAGGACGAGCTCGGCGCCGGTGATGCCGCAGCGTTCGAGCAAGAGACGGAGCATGGCGATGAGCTCGAAATCAATCCAGGGCTCGTCGCCGCCCAGCACTTCGGCGCCAACCTGATAGAACTGGCGGTAGCGTCCCTTTTGCGGGCGCTCGCGGCGGAACATGGGGCCCATGTAGTAGAGGCGGGTGAGGCCGGGCTGCTCCCACAGGCGGTGCTCGACGTAGGCGCGCACGGTGGAGGCGGTGGCCTCGGGCCGGAGGGTGAGCTGGGCGCCATCGCGATCGGCGAAGCTGTACATTTCCTTGCCGACAATGTCGGTTTCCTCGCCGACGGCGCGGCGGAACAAGGCGTCGGGTTCGAGGATGGGGGTGCGGATCTCGTCGAAGTTATAGAGCCCGAAGACCTCACGCACGGCGGCTTCGAGCCGCTGAAACCAGGCGGTGTCGGCGGGCAGAAGATCGCGCATGCCTTTGATGGCGGAAAGGGGCATGGGAAAGGTGAAGGCTACAGGTTACAGGTTACAGGGTTCAGACCTCGGGGCGGAGGTACTGGTCCTTGTAACCAATATAGTTGGCAGCGTGGGTGGCGATCATGCGGCGATCGGCGTCAGTGGCCTGGCGGTGCAGGCGGGCGGGCGAGCCCATGAAGACGCTGCCGGGCGGGACCTCAACGCCTTCAGGGACGAGCGCGCCGGCGGCGATGATGGAGCCGCGGCCGATGCGGGCGCCGTTCATGATGATGGCGCCGATGCCGATGAGGCAATCGTCCTCGACGGTGCAGCCGTGCAGGCAGACGGAGTGGGCGACGCTGACGCGGTCGCCGATGGAAACCGAAAATTTGGCCTTGAACCCGTGAACGACACAAAGGTCCTGAAGGTTCGATTCGCTGCCGATGCGGATGGCGTTGACGTCGCCACGCACGACGGCGTGGAACCAGATGCTGGAGTGCTCGCCCACCACGACATCGCCGATGACCTGGGCGCTATCCTCTATAAAGGCCGTGGCCGCGATTTTGGGGTGGTGGCCGTGAAACCGTTTGAGCACGATAAAAGGTTAGCATGCGGGTTGCGCGTTGATAGGCGCGGGCCCCAGCGCGGCGCCTTCGCCCTGCTGTGAGTACGCAGGGCGGGGTTGGGGCCCCGGGTCCCAACCCGACGCTCCGCCGAGTGGCAACCCGGCCTTTCTGCCGCGGCTCCAAGCATGGGTGGCGGGCGCCGACCCCGTGCTTGCCGAACATGCTGCCTGGGCCATGTGGCAAATTGAAAGGGGAGAGACGCATGCTACCGATTAGGGTGCTTTATCTACACGCGGCGGCGCTGGGGTTGCTGGGGGTGGGATTTGCCGCCGTGCACAATTTTCCGGCACACAGCACGGCCATGGACTTTCGCCTCAGATCAACCGCGTTCACCAACAACCAATCCATTCCCGCGGCCAATAGCTGCGACGGCGATGGCACCTCTCCGGCGCTGCGCTGGGAGGGGGCGCCGAGCGGAACGCGCAGCCTGGCGCTGATCGTGCACGATCCGGATGCGCCCTCGGGCGACTTCACCCACTGGCTGCTTTGGGATTTGCCGCCCACGATCACCGAATTGCCTTCGGGCAAGTACCAGGAGGCGAAGTTTCCGCTGGGGGGCTTGCAGGGACAGAACAGCTTTGGCACGCTCGGGTTTGGGGCGCCGTGTCCGCCACCGGGGCCGGCGCACCATTACATCTTCACGCTGTATGCACTGAGCGCGCCAAAGCTGGGACCGGCAGCGGGAGCGAGCCGGGCAGACGTGGAGCAGGCGCTGGAGGGAAAAATACTGGGGCAGACAGAGCTGATTGGGCTTTACAAAAGGCGATAGGCAATAGGGCGTCTCAATGTTGGCGCGGGCCCCAGCGCGGCCGCTTCGCCCTGCTGGAACTGCGCAGGGCGAATGCGCCGCGCGCCCCGCTTATGCTCGCGTCGGGGTTGGGGGCCCCGGGGCGGAGGCCGCGCCTGCATGTTTCCCCGGGGGCGGGCCGCCTCCCTCGGTTCCGCGGCTTGCGCGCCGATTCTGCCCGCGGCGCAAAGCGGCGCGACCCCCGCGGGTTGCCGCGATATGATGAAACCGTGGGCTCACAACTGGAGACACATACGCGTGCGATGCTCGCGGGTGCCGGCATCGAGCTGAACGGATCGCAGGATTGGGACCTTACGGTCCACAACCCCGGATTTTACGGGCGGGTGCTGTGGCAGGGCTCGATTGGGCTGGGTGAGTCGTATATGGATGGTTGGTGGGACTGCCCGCGGCTGGACCAACTCTTCGAGCGCGTTTTTGCCGCGAAGCTGGACCGCATGGCCGGGCGCAACCTGCGCGCGCTCGGGCTGGTGGTGGTATCGGCGCTGTTCAATCAGCAGAGGAAAGCGAAATCCACGCAGGTGGCGCGGCAGCATTACGACATCGGCAACGATTTATTCCAGTCCATGCTCGACCGGCGGATGGTGTACACCACCGGACTTTGGGATCATGCCGCCGACCTGAATGAGGCGCAAGAGGCGAAGCTCGAGTTTGTTTGCCAGAAACTGGCGTTGACCCCGGGCATGCGGGTGCTCGACATTGGCTGCGGCTGGGGCAGCTTTGCCAAATATGCGGCCGAAAAGCACGGCGTGCGCGTGGATGGAGTGACGCTGTCGCGGGAACAGGCGGCGCTCGGCCGCCAACTGTGCTCGGGGTTGCCGGTGGTCCTGAAGGTGGAAGACTACCGCACGGTGCAGGAGAAGTACGACCGCGTGGTGTCGCTGGGGATGTTCGAGCACGTAGGACACAAGAACTACCGGCGGTACTTTGAGACGGCACGCCGGTGCCTGGCGGAGGGCGGGAGGATGTATCTGGCGACGATCGGCTCGAACCGCACCGTGCGCTCGACCGACCCATGGATCGAACGCTACATTTTTCCGAACTCCCACCTGCCCTCAATCCAGCAAATCGGGGCGGCGATCGAGGACCGCTTCAGTCTGGCGGAGTGGTACAACTGGGCGGAGGATTACGACCGTACGCTGATGGCTTGGTACGGGAACTTCGCCCGGCAATGGCAGCGCTGGACGGCACGCTACAGCGAGCGCTTCTGCCGGATGTGGAGCTTTTATCTGCTCTCGAGCGCGGCTGCGTTCCGGGCGAAGCATTTGCAGGTGTGGCAGGTGCTGCTGGAGAAGCTTTAGAGGGAAGGGACGGGTTTTGCTCTAATCCTTGGCGCGCTGGTATTGGAGGGGCCAGGGGATGTCGTGGCCGAGGGCGCGGGCGGCGTGGAGGGGCCAATAGGGGCGGCGGAGGAGTTCGCGGGCGAGGACGACCGCGTCGGCCTGGCCGGTGCGGAGGATATGGTCGGCCTGGGCGGGCGCGGTGATCATGCCGAGGGCGGCGGTGGGCATGCCAGCTTCGCGGCGGACCTGGGCTGCGAGGGGTGTCTGGTAGCCGGGGCCGGCGGGGATACGGATGTGGGGGAGGTTGCCGCCGGAGCTGCAGTCGAGCATGTCTACGCCGAGGGGAGCGATGCGGCGGGCGAGCGCCACCGAGTCATCACCGTTCCATCCTCCTTCGACCCATTCGGTGGCTGAGATGCGGACCCAGAGCGGGAGCGAGTCGGGCCAAACGGCGCGCACGGCCTCGACAACTTCGCAGAGGAGACGGAGGCGGCGGTCGCGGCCGCCGCCGTAAACGTCCGTGCGGTGGTTGCTGAGCGGAGATAAAAACTCGTGGATCAGGTAGCCGTGGGCGGCGTGGATTTCGAGCAGCTGAAAACCGGCGGCGAGGGCGCGGCGGGCGGCGCCGGCAAAGGCTTCGACGACAGCGGCAATTTCGCTAGGTGTAAGGGCGTGGGGGATGGCGTAGCCCTCTGCGAACGGCAGCGGGCTGGGGCCAGCTACTTCCCAGCCGCCTTCGCCGGGGGCGATGGGCTTGTTCCCTTTCCAGGGCGACGAGGTCGAGGCCTTGCGGCCGGCGTGGGCGAGCTGCATCCCGCAGGCCGCGCCATGGGAGCGGACCCGTGCCGCGATATGGCGCAGGACGGGAACGTGATCGTCGCTCCAGATGCCGAGATCGTCGGGGCTGATGCGGCCTTCGGGGGTTACGGCGGTGGCTTCGGTGAACACCAGGGCAGCGCCACCGAGGGCGCGGGTCGTGAGATGCACGAGGTGCCAGTCATTGGCAAAACCCTCCAGGCTCGAGTACTGGCACATGGGCGAAACTATGATGCGGTTGCGCAGCGTCAGGCTGCGCTGCTCGAGGGGCGAGAACAGGTGGACTGCCATACTTTTTATTCTCCCGCGGCTTCGGGCAGATCGCCCGCGCCGCCGGAGACGTAGAAGCGGCGGGTGCGGGGCAGGCGACCGGCCAGACCCATGCCGATCAGCAGGGCGCTGACGGCAACGAAGGCCACCAGACGTGCCCACAGCAGCGTGGCCGGGGACAGGCCCATGGCCGGACCGAGGCGCCACATGATCCAGGCCGCAAGCTGAGAGAGGATCGCCGTCCAGACGCCGATGTAGAACCAGGCGCGCTCGGCGCCTTCGTTGCGGATCGAGCGGCGGGCACGGGGCAGGCAGTTCATGGCTGCCACTGCGACCACCAGCAGCGCGACCAGATCATAGGGCCACCTGTAAAGCGACTGCACAATCCAGCGGCCGCTGGCGGCGGCGTACGTGAGTCCGATGAGGTTCAGCACCCAGGGGGCGACGATGGCAATCCAGGCGGCGGTGTAGCAGGCGATGCGATAGCCGAGGTTGGGCCAGTCGAGGCCGTAATGGGAGATGTAAGGGCGGGGCTCGGCGCCGGGGAGGCGGCCAAGGGCGCCGCGCCAAATACAGACGATGGCCACCACGGCCAGCCAGGCGTCCTGCACGGGGGTGAAGCCGTGTGCGTAGAGGGAGGCGGTGAGGGCGCCGGGGAGGGTGAAAAAGACATAAATCCAAATGGGCACGTGCAGGACGCGGTAGTAGCCCTTGTTGCGGGTGCGCACGACGGCGACTTGCATGGGACTTCAAGCTTACAGTTTTTGAGAACTTCTGCGAAAATTGGTGGATGCGTAAGCCGCTTTGGGTTGGTTGTGCTCTGGTCGTGTGCCTGCTGGCGATGGTTGCCGCGGAAGCGCGCGCCGACACGCTGACATTTACCAATGGCGATCAGTTGGCAGGCACGCTGGTGCGCGCCAACAGCAGCGGCGTAGTGTTTTCGAGCGCCATGGCGGGCAACGTGAAGGTACCCTGGGATCACATCCGCGAGCTGCAAACCACCACGCCGTTTGTGGTCGTAAGCAGCGACGGACACATTTACCAGGGCGCGCTGCTAGTGGAAAACTCCAGCCTTGTGGTCTCCAGCCCGACCATGCAGCCGGAGTTTCTCTCGCCCAGACAGGTGGTGATGGTGGTGACGCCGAAGCTGTACGTGGACGAGGTGACGGCACATCCGAAGCCGTGGCAGAGCTGGCAGGGGCAGGTCGTGGGCGGGTTCAGCCAAGTGAGTGCCACGCAGAATTCGGTCAGCTATACGGCGCAGGTTGTGCTTCAGCGGCCGGTGCCCAAGCTTGCCTGGATGACTCAAAAATCGAATACCCAGTTCCACTTTCAGGGGACCTATGGCAAGCTCTCGCAGCCGAATACGCCCACGGTGCGCACGAGCATTTTCACAGCGGCACTGGAGCAGGATGAAGCCATCAGCTCGAAGCTGTTTCTATTTGGCAACGCACAGCTCGACCACAACGATGCCCAGGGCCTGCAACTGCAGCAGGCCTACGGCGGGGGCATCGGGTGGAAGTTGAAGAACACGGCCGCGCTGCAACTGGACCTGAAGGCCGACCTGCACTGGACGCACCAGCAGTTTCTTTCCGCTGCCACCCAGAGTTTTCTGGCCTCGAGCCTGAGCGAAACCATGCGCGAGGAACTGAACCGGGTGATCTGGAGTCAGAGTCTTAGCGTGACGCCCAGCATCACCCAAGGCGTGGCTTACCAGATGGCGGGCATGAGCGCCTGGGCTCTGCCTGTGTCCCGCACGCTCAGCCTGAACTTTACCGTGGTGGACAATTATTTGAACAATCCGCAGCCGGGATTTCTCAAAAATTCGCTCCAGTACAGCACCGGGCTGCAAATTTCGCTGCGCT
>JBOGKQ010000032.1:0-32572 GCA_050747905.1 Terriglobales bacterium
TGTCGGCTTCACGCAGCGCGGTCAATCGCGCTGCCTCCTGCCGCAGCCGTGACTTCTCCAGCGCGATGGCGCACATGCTGGCAATGGCCTCGCTGACCTCTGCCGCCAGCGCGGGCCCCTCCAGCGACAGAGTGCCAACTTCATGCTGTCCAACCCGCAGTCTGGTGTGCAGTGTCGAACTGCCCGCCGGCGTCCCAGCACCCGCCGGCTGGATCGTGGCTTCCCGCAATTCGAAAATACGCACCAGAGCTCGTTCCAGCGCCGAAGTTTCCTCCTCTGGCGAAGCCAACAATATCGCCCGGCTCAGCTCGTATAGTCGCGCTGCGTCCTGCCTGCGCATCTCGGCCTCGCGAGCCCGGCTTTGCGCCTGGGCGGACAACCGGCTGACAATAGCCGCTGTCGCCAAGAATGCTGCCAACGCCACCCAATTACGTGCGTCCTCGATGGTGAAGTTGCCCACCGGCGGCAAAAAGAAGAAGTTGTACTCAGCCGTTGCCGCCAGCGCCGCCATTAGCGCAGGCGCAAAGCCCCAGGTGCTTGCCAGCCCCAGCACCACCAATAAGTACGCGAAGCCAACCGTGGTTGCGTTGACGCCCGGCAGGATCACTGCAAACAGGACCGTAATGCCTACGCTAATGGCCACCGATGCTGCGATGCGCGCCCATGTCCGTCCCGCCATGGGCAATTATCCGTCGGATTCTACCGGAACGTCAGGCCATGCAACCGTGGATTGTCCCTCTTCATGTGCTTTAACGCGACACCGCAGCCCGTCAGGCGGCTTCGGGCTGAAGTGGAAATTGGATCGGTTTCCGCATGGCTGACGCGGACTGCCAGTTTTCGAATGGGGCGCGGGGGCTGAGGCTTACGGCTTCGATCAGGTCGCGGACGACGGCACGGCGGGCGAGGATGGCGTCTTTAAGGCCAGAACACCGCCGCGCCGGGTTACCGGCATCTGCGATGTCCGAAATTCTGCGCGCACGATGCTTTCTCTCCATCGTCCCTGAATTCCCGCAGTTCGTCTTCACCAAGAACCTGTTCAATCAGCGATCGGATGAGCTGGTAGTCGGCCGCGTTTAACGGCTGGCCCTAGAATGCGGTGCCGTGCGTAAATGCTTGCACTGCAACGAGTTGAGGCCATCGCTCGACGGTTAGAACAGCGGATTCATAACCCGTCGGTTCCTGGTTCGATTCCAGGTGGCCCCCACCGGTAACATAAACGACTTGCGAGCGCGGGGCGCGCTCCTTACAATGCGGTGACGGGATTACGACGCCCTTCGGCTGGGTACGCCCTTTAGCTCGTGGATAAAAATGCGCTCGCAAAAACGCTTGCCGTGAATCTCTTGGATCGGGCCGGGGCAGCACGACTGCTTCGCCCGATCTATGGCGGCCTCGGAGCCATCCTTGCTCTCCATCGAGTTCTTCCGCCCGAGGTGCCCGTTTTTGAAGAAGGAAACGCAGTTCGGGTGGATCAGCTTCGGGATGCGCTCCGCTTCATCCGATCCAGCGGCTACGAGTTCGTGGCCCTGGACGAGATCCCTTCCCGGCTCCGGCGACAGCCTGGGGGGAGCCGCATTCTGGGGATCACACTCGATGACGGCTTTGCGGACAATCTGACGCACGGACTGCCTGTATTTCAGGAATTTCGCGCCCCAATTACGGTCTTTCCCGTGACCGGATTCCTCAACCGGACGTTGATGCACTGGACCGTGCTGGCATCGGCTCTCTTGCGGGAATCGGATGCCATCCTGCTGGAGAACCCGCAGGGGAGACCCGTGGAGTTCGCTTGCCGCAGCCGGGGCGAAAAAGTCCGCGCACTGGCGGCGATAGCTGGCCAAGGGAACGCGGAACAACTTCTGGCTGCTCTGGTCAAGGCCTGCAATATGCGGCGGCTCGATCCTGCCGGAATCATGGACCAAGCCTACCTCTCCTGGGAGCAGCTCCGTGTTCTCTCCCGGGATGCGTTGGTTACCGTGGGCGTGCATTGCGTCACGCATACCGCCTTGGCGTCCCTGACGGAGGAGCAGGCGGCGGCAGAAATGTCGTCTGCCCGGGCTGAAATCGGGGCGAAGACCGGGGTGCTACCTCGCCACATTGCCTATCCCTTCGGGTCGCCAGGTGAGTGCGGGGTGCGCGAGTTCCGGCTCGCCCGGGAGCTGGGGTTTTCCACCGGCTATACAACGCTGCGCGGTAACCTGCACGCGCGACACCAGAATCTGCTCTGGTCCCTTCCCCGGCATACGCTCTCCCTGGTCAGGCACAGCGCCTCCGTCCGGTATGTGAGGCTGAGCCTTTCGGGTTTTTGGGATTCGCCGATCAATGGCTCTCTGATACGGCGGTGAGGGACGAACCAACACAGATCAGTAAGTGTCGAAAAGAGAGAAGTCCCAGGAGCTGGGATCCTCCAGCAGCCGGGCCAAATCCGGATTATTGGCCTGATAAAACATCTGCCAAAAAGGTATGCGGTAGGAGTGCGGATGCAGCGAAAGCGCCGCCGAACGCTTTTGCGGGTTGGCGGTGGAAAACTTGAGACCATCCGCGCCTTCGCCCGCGGCGCGCCGCAGGCAACCCAGGAGAAGATCCCGGAAAACCGCCGGGTCTTCGCCGGCAGCCTGCAGATCGGCCACATAGCTAAGGTTCAATCCGGGATCAGCGCCCTGCCGGCGCACCAGGACGGCGTAGCCGGCCAAGCGGCCGCCGCGCTCGGACACAACGAGATTTCGGCCTGCCGCTTCGAACCGCCAATCCAGGACCTCCCGGCTTCGGATGGCGCGGAGACATTTCGCCCCGGAACCAAGGCGCGGCCATAATTCGTCGAAGCCTTCGTCAAAACTGCTTTGATTGCGGATGACCGTAAGCGAAGGCAAGCCCGATCCGCTGCGCCGGGCAATGTCATATAGCCTGAGCCCAAGTCCTGCGACGGGCGCCAGCAAGGTGGGCCATCCCGGTTTGCGTTTGCGCAGTGCCGCGGCGGCGAATTTAACCGGGTTCAGCGCCCAAATCAGGGGAGCGTCGTAATCCGGGGCTGGGATGTGCGGCAATTTCAGGCGGTCGAGGATCTGTGCGGTTACCGGACTGGCGCTCCCGACTAAACAGAGATCGGCCGCCGGCTGCTGCAAAAAAGCATTGAGGAGCAGCAGCGACATGCCGCGGCAACCGGGATCAACCACCCACTCGCAGCCAATTCCGGCGCGCACTCGCCGGCCGCCGATGTCATAGAGCATGTGCAGGTTCGCAAACGCCCCGCGAATGCCGCCCTGCTCATCTTCGAGGACCCAGCCGATCGGTATATCATCGAAATGCCGACGAAGGGGATACGTTTCCCAGCGCTGTTTCCACGCAGCAGCGTCGGTTTCACCCAAAAATTGGCGGCTGAGGAGCGCAACCTGGGGAGCGTCCGCAAGCGTGGCAGAGCGAAGTTGAATCATCGGAGATAGCCGTCGCCTGGGGGCATGCGCGGAAACGGGCGGGGCGGAAACTCGTGATAGATTTGAGTCTACCATGCCGGTCCAGACGAACACGCTTGAGCTCCTTTGCGAGGTGATGCGAGAGGTTTGTGGCGATACCCCCGCAAGCCTTCCCTTGCAGGCATCCTTGACAGAATGCGGTCTGAGCTCGCTCGCCCTGGTTGTTCTCCGCGAGCGCTGCGAGAAGGCTTTCGGCGTATTTATCCCGGACTCAGACTGGCTCAGCGCTACCACGGTGTCAGACTTGGTCAATCTGATTGACAGACGGAAGGCAGCCTCTGCGCCACCGGGAAATTCGGCGCATCGCTCCGCGGGAGAAGCGGCGGCGATGGGGAATGCAGACGACATGGCGGAGGCCTTTGAGATTGGCATGCCGCTCATGGGCATCGCCAATTTAAACGAAAGCGCACTGCTGAAACATCTCGGCGATCTGCGCTGGCGCCACATTACGCGCCTGACCGGGGTCCAGAGCCGCGATCTGGTGGACGCCGAGGGCAACCGCCTCTATCCGGCGTTCTTCTATGTGGAGATTCGATTCCCAGACGACCGACCGCTGGGGTCATTCGGAGAAAACGATGGGCTGCATGCGATTGACCGCGTCCGCCGGTTCGGCCATTCCATCCTGGACGGCTTAACCTACCTCATACCACCCCACCGGCAGGAGGTCATCTCCGGCCCGCTGGGCGGTTTCGACGATGCGGTGGCGGCAGGCATTCCGGCGGTGCGCATGGCCAACGCCTTCGTGATGAAGTTTGATGGCGCGGAATGGCTCAAAAGATCGCGGCCCCAGAGCGGCGTGCTTGAGTCGGTACTGGAGATACAGTCTCCGCCTGCTTCATATTTATTTTCGAAACAGGTGCAGGAGGGGGGACGCATTGGAGAGCCGCCGCCTCAGGCGACAGAGCTGAATCCCTCCGCAGCGGCCTATCATTACGACATTCAGCCGGATCGGGATGTTAATGGCGCCGGATTGCTTTACTTTGCCAACTATCCGTTGTTCCTGGACCTTGCCGAGCGGCAAGGCTTGCGCAGCGCGGGAGTTCCCTGGGAAGATGCCCTCATAAATACCCGATCCCTAGTGCATAGGAAACTTGTTTATCTCAACAACGCTTCCTGGAAGGATGCGATCGAGATACGAACTCGCATTTGGACTGATGGCGAGCCGCATCGGAAGGCCGGCGTCTTCCGGCTATTTTCGGAGCAGAGGATGAGCCGGAAGTCCGATGGCCGGCCGATGTGTGTCGGCTGGTCCGAGAAGATCGGCGCGCGTCCATGAGAAAAAATGATAGGCGCGGGGCTCGGGTGGCCTGCGGCTGCCCGAAGGAGTCACCTGGGCTGGGAGTTCACAGAGCGGCCGATCGCACCGCCGCCCGAAGCCCCGGGTGCAACAACTTGCAGATACTGCGCAAGCGCATGCACACAACCGCCTCCACAGCCGCCCCCGATGTCTGCCCTACTCCGCTGGTGGGGCTAGCATTTTCCGCCGCAGCCGCGCATGGCATTCCGATTGCACCTCTATTCCCAGATGCGCGGTTCGCTCCCGGCAACTGCTAGGCGAGGGTGAATCGTGCATCTGTCCTGAGCGCGCCTGCGAGGCTGCCCTGGTGGCTTGGCTTGTGGCATCGGCCTCCGCGGGGCGGGCGTGAGCGGCGCGGCGAGCGGCGGAGCGGCGAAATCGAAGAACGTGGCAGCGGCAATAACGGCAGCCGCCCAAGCCACGTCTGCGGGCAGCGCCGCTCCGCTCTCCACCCAGGTTGGCGCGGGCCCCAGCAATGTTGGCGCGGGGGCGGGCCGCCTCCCTCGGTTCCGCGGCTTGCGCGCCGATTTTGTCCACCGTGCCCAGCGGTGCGACTCGGCCCGGCTGCGTGCTGCATGTCCGCACGCCGATCCGCAGCCTGCCCTTGCGCGTCGCCGCTCACGCTATCCTGAAAGGATGGAGTTCACCCTGGAAAGCCACTATACGCCCCGTGGCGATCAACCGCAGGCGGTCGAGCGCCTCACCGCTGGCATCCGCGCCGGCGAGGCCGCCCAGGTGCTCCTCGGCGTTACCGGCAGTGGCAAGACCTACACCATGGCCAAGGTCATCGCCGCACTGCAGCGCCCGGCGTTGGTTCTGGCCCACAACAAAACCCTCGCCGCCCAGCTCTACCACGAGTTCCGCAACTTTTTCCCCGGCAGCGCGGTCGAATACTTCGTCTCCTATTACGACTACTACCAGCCCGAGGCCTACGTTCCCGCCGCCGACCTCTACATCGAAAAAGAAGCCACCATCAACGAAGAGCTCGACAAACTCCGCCTCTCGGCCACGCGCTCTCTCTTCGAGCGCCGCGACTGCATCATTGTCGCCTCCGTCTCTTGCATCTACGGCCTGGGCTCGCCGGAGGCCTACTACGGCATGCTGCTGCTGCTCGAAGTCGGCCAGAAGATCCGCCGCGAGCAGATCCTCCATAAGCTGGTCGAAATTCTCTACCAGCGCAACGACAACGATTTCCAGCGCGGCACCTTCCGCGTGCGCGGCGATGTCATCGAGGTCTATCCCACCTACGACGACTACGCCTACCGCATCGAGCTGTCCGGCAACGAAGTCGAGCGCCTCTCGCAAATTGACCCGCTGCTCGGCGAAGTCCGGCAGACTTATGCGCGGATGCCGATCTATCCCAAGTCGCACTACGTCCTGAAGCCCGAAACCAAAGAGCGGGCCATCCGCTCGATTCTTGCCGAGTTGGCCGAGTGGGGTCCGGAACTGGTGAGCCAGGGCAAGGGCATGGAGGCCCAGCGCCTCGAGCAGCGCACCCGCTTCGACATCGAGATGATGCGCGAAATCGGCTACTGCCACGGCATCGAGAACTACTCCCGCCACTTCACCGGCCGCGCCCCCGGCCAGCCGCCGCCGACGCTGCTCGACTACCTGCCCAGCGACACCCTGGTTTTTCTCGACGAAAGCCACCAGACCGTGCCCCAGCTGCGGGGCATGTACAACGGCGATCGCGCCCGCAAGGAAACGCTGATCCAATATGGCTTTCGCCTCCCCTCGGCGCTCGACAACCGCCCGCTCAAGTTTGACGAATTTAACGAGCGCGTCAGTCAGGCGGTCTTCGTTTCCGCCACACCCGGCCCCTACGAACTCCAGCAAACCGCCGGCGCGGTCATCGAACAGGTGATCCGGCCCACCGGCCTGCTCGATCCCGCCGTCGAGGTCCGCCCCAGCAAGGGCCAGGTGGACGACCTGCTGGCCGAAATCCGCGCCCGTGCCGAGTGCGGCGAGCGCGTCCTGGTGACCACCCTCACCAAGCGCATGGCCGAGGACCTGGCGGAATACTACGGCGAGGTCGGGGTCAAGTGCCGCTACCTCCACAGCGAGGTGGAAACGCTCGAGCGGGTCAAGATCCTGCGCGATCTGCGCCGTGGCATTTTCGACGTGCTCATCGGCATCAACCTGCTGCGCGAGGGCCTCGATCTGCCCGAGGTCTCGCTGGTCGCCATCCTCGACGCCGACAAGGAGGGCTTCCTCCGCTCCACCGGCTCGCTCATCCAGACCATGGGCCGCGCCGCCCGCCACCTGCACGGCCAGGCCCTGCTCTACGCCGACACCATGACCGGCTCCATGCGCCAGGCGATTGCCGAAACCACCCGCCGCCGCGAGCTCCAGGAGCGCTTCAACCAGGAGCACAACATCACCCCGCAAAGCGTTCTGCACCCTCTCGACACGGCGCTGGTGGGCGTGGCCGAGGGCGACTACCCCGCTGCCCCCGCATTGGACGAATCACTCGACGAGTTCCCGTCCGAAGTGGCGCTTGCCAACTACCTCAAGCAGGTCGAGGCGGAAATGCGTTCCGCCGCCCAGCAGTTCGAATTCGAGCGCGCCGCCCGCCTCCGCGACCGTCTGCGGGAGTTGCGCGGCCGCCAGATTGCGGTATAGCCGGGTCGCATGCCAGCCACCATGATGCAGTTCCCGCTCACCGTGGCCGCCATCCTGCGCCGCGCCTGCGCTACCTTCGGGAGCACCGAAATCGCCACCCCCTGCGCCCGCGCTTCCTACGCCTCGCTTGCCCGCCGCGCCCGCGCCCTCGCCGGTCACCTGCTTGCGCTCGGCCTCCAGCCTGGCGAGCGGGTCGCCACGCTGCTGTGGAACGACATGCCGCATCTGGAGGCCTACTTCGGCGTCCCGCTCGCGGGCGGCGTCGTCCATCCGCTCAACCTGCGCCAGCATCCCTCGCAGTGGGAGCGCATCCTGCGTCAGGCCGGCGACCGCTTCGCCATCGTCTCCGAGGATCTGCTCGAGCGCTGGCAGCAAATCCCCACCGGTACCCGTCCCATGCGCATCGAAGCCTGGCCGGACGATTACGACGGCTTGCTGCCGGAGCTGGCCGAAGACGATGGCGCCGCCATGGGCTACACCTCCGGCACCACCGGCGAATCCAGGGGCGTCATATATTCCCACCGCGCCCTCGCCCTTCACGCCCTCGCCACGGCGCTGCCTGACGCGCTCGATCTCCACGCCAGCGATTGCGTTCTCCCGCTGGTCCCCATGTTCCACGTCAACGCCTGGGGCCTTCCCTACACCGCCGCGCTCATCGGTTGCAAGCAGGTGTTGGCGGGCAGCCATTTCGACGCCGAACACGTGCTCGATCTGCTCGCCGCTGAACAGGCCACCCGCAGCGCGGGCGTGGGCGTGATCTGGCAATCCGTCCTCGACGCTCTCGATCGCCACCCCGGCCGCTGGAAGCTGCATCCCGGGCTGCGTGTCAACCTCGGTGGCGCGCCCGCGCCCACGGCCCTGTTCGAGCACTTCGACCGCCACGGCATCGCCGTCAACATGGGCTGGGGAATGACCGAAATGACGCCCGTGGGCAGCATGAACCCGCTGCTCGCCGGCCCCGCCCGCACCCGCCAGGGACGCCCGCTGCCGTTCGTCGAAACGCGTACCGATGGCAGCGGCGAGCTTGAAGTCCGCGGCCCCTGGGTCGCCGCCTGCTACCACGCCGGCGTCTCGCCTGAGAGCTGGACCGCCGACGGCTGGTTTCGCACCGGTGACATCGTCCGTTTCGACGAGGACGGCCTGATGGAGATCGTGGACCGCGCGAAAGACCTCATCCGCAGCGGCGGCGAGTGGATCAGCTCCGTCGCCCTCGAAAACGCCCTTGCCTGCCACCCCGATATCCGCGAAGCGGCGGTCATCGCCGTGCCCCATCCCAAATGGCAAGAGCGCCCGCTGGCGCTGCTCGTTATGCGCCCCGGAGCGCCGTCCGATCCCGCCGCCTGGCGCCGCCATCTCGGGACCTCGTTCCCCGCCTGGCAGTGCCCGGATGAGTTCCGCGTGGTCGCCTCGCTCCCCCGCACCGCCACCGGCAAAATCGATAAAATCTGCCTCCGCCAGGAGTATGCTCGTGCCACCATCCAACCCTGACTCTCTCCGCCAGCACGTCGCCGTCCTGTTGCGTGGCGGTTCGGCCCACGCCTCGCTCTCCCCGTCCCTCGCCGGCCTCACCGCCAGCGTGGCCGGCAAAAAACCGCCCCGCTCGCCCCACACGGGCTGGCAGCTGCTCGAGCACCTCCGCCTCGCCCAGCAGGATATCCTCGAGTTCACGCGCGACCCGCGCTGGGTCTCGCCCGATTTCCCCAAGGGCTACTGGCCGCCCACGCCCGCTCCGCCCTCCGCCGCCGCCCTCGCGCGCTCAAAAAAGGCCCTCGCCTCTGATCTCGATGCCATGATCGCGCTCGTACTTGACCCCGCCCGCGATCTGCTCGCCCCGCTCCCCCACGCGCCCGGCAAAACCCTACTGCGCGAGGCTCTCGTGCTCGCCGATCACAACGCCTACCACCTCGGCCAGCTCGTCCTCCTCCGCCGCCTCCTCGGCGCTTGGAACTCCTGACGGAATCTCAGTAAATCTTCTTCCCCAGCGCGCTCAAAATCAGCTCCACCGCCAGCTCCGCCGTGCGGTTGCGCTCGTCCAGCACCGGGTTGACCTCCACCACCTCCAGCGACAGCATGCGGCCGCTGTCGGCGATGCTCTCCAGTGCCAGGTGCGCCTCGCGGTAGGTGGCTCCGCCGCGCACCGGCGTGCCCACCCCGGGCGCGTAGGCGGCATCAATGAAGTCCAGGTCGAGCGAGGTGCAAAAGCCCTCGGTGCCGTTGCCAGCGGCTGTAATCGCCTCCTCCATCACCGCGCGCATGCCGCGCTCATCCACATCGCGCATGGTGAAGACTTTGACCTGAGCCTCGTGCAGCATGCGCTTTTCCTCCTCGTCCAGCGAATGCACGCCCACCAGCACGGTGTTCCCCGCCGCCAGCTTCGGGCTGTAACCGCAAAGGTCGGTCAGTTCCTTCGGTCCCCGCCCCAGCAAACACGCCAGGGGCATACCGTGGATGTTGCCACTCGGCGAGCTCTCGGGCGTGTTGAAGTCCCCATGCGCGTCCAGCCAGATCAGCCCCACCGACTTGTGCTGCTCGCGATAGTAGGCGCTCACCCCGCTGACCGTGCCTATGGCGATCGAGTGATCCCCGCCCAGCACCAGCGGCGAGGCTCCGTCCTCCAGCGTCTTGAGCACCCAGTCGGCCTGCTTCTGGCACGAGCGCGCAATCTCCTTCAGATATTTCGCCCTGGGATCGCCCGGCGCCTTCTGCTCGGCGAACGCTGCTTCCACGTTGCCCGCGTCTTTGACCTCGCACCCCAGCCGCTCCAGCCGCGGGCGCAGCCCGGCGGCGCGCACCGCCGACGGTCCCATGTCCACCCCGCGCCGGTCCTGCCCCAAATCCATCGGTACGCCAATAATGCGAATGCTTTTGTTCATGACTCTCCCCTACTCCGGTTGCAGCGCATACTCGCCCAGCAGCTCCGCCGCCAGCACCGCCGACGGCACCGCCAGCACTCCGCCCAGCACCCCGCCCAGCGCCCCGCCCGCCGCCAGCGCCAAGATCACCGCCAGGCCGGGCAGGTCCACCGCCTTGCGCAAGATGCGCGGCGCCAGCACCGCGTTTTCAAACAGTTCATAGAGCGCAAAAAACGCCAGCACCAGCCCCAGGTGCGTCCAGGATTGCGTGCCCGCCACCACCGCCGCAATCAGCGCCGCCACCAGCGGCCCCAGGAACGGTACAAACGTCAGGAGCGCCGCCAGCAGCGCCAGCACATAAAAATCCGGCAGCCCCAGCAGCCCAAACACCACCGCGCTGGCCACCCCCATCGCCAGCGCCAGCGTGCTCTGTCCCAGCAGCCAGCCGCGCATGCGCCGCTCCGCCCGCTCGAGCGTATGCTGCAGCCGCTGGCGCGGCGCCGGGCGCAGAAAGCGCAGGCACCAGGCCAGCGTCGTGCGCCCCTCGATCATCAGGTAGACGGTCACCAGCAGTACGGTGAAGGCGTCCACTAACTCCCCGGCCAGCCGCTGCGCCACCAACCATACCCAGCCGCCCGCCGCCGCGGCGTAGCCTTGCAAGTCGGCAACGTCCAGATGCCTCAGGCCGGGGACGCGCGGCACCGCCCCCAGCACCCGCGCCGTCGCCTGCGGCCACGCCGCCGCCAGCGCGGCCAGATCGCGCCACAGCGGCGGCAGCATCAGCCCCAGCACCAAGGCCAGCACCACCAGCGCGGCGATCAGCACCAGCGCCAGCGCCGCCGCATGCCGCGGCCGCCAGCCCAGCCACGCCCGTCCCTCCACCCACTCCACCATGGGCGCAATCAGGCTCGCAAACAGCACCCCGGCGTACACCAGCAGCACCAGCGCCCGCAAATACCACGCTAGCGCCAGCCCCGCCAGCAGCGCCAGGCTGAACACCACCAGCCCACGGCCGCTGCGGGCCTCCGGCGCCGGGGTTATCGCTGTGCCCATGCCCTCCCAGCATACCCGCCCGCCCCGCCACCCCGCCAGCGGTCTGTCACGTCTTGCTGACAGCCGTCTCCACGTATTTGCCCAGCCAACTCAATATTTCAGCCCAACCGCGGTGATTCGCCCGGTCGGCCTCCGACGCCAGCCCCGAGTGCGTCAGGCGGATATGCGTCGCTCCCGCGTGGGCGCGCAATTCCAGCCGCACCACCGACTCGCTCGCCTCCGCGTACCAGTCCGGCCGCCAGCTGAACTCCAGCACCCGCGGGGGCTCGACCACCCGGTACTCTCCCCTCATTCCCGTCTCCTTGCCCCAACCTTCAAACCGCATTGCCCACTGCCCGCCCACGCGCAAATCACTTTCGATCCGCACCACCCGGTACTTCTCCCCGCCCCACCAGCGCCGCCGCTGCTCCGGGTCCACCAGCGCCGCCCACACCCGCTCCACCGGCGCCTCGATCGTGATCTCTTCGACAATCTGATCCTCACTCATCGCTTCCCTCCACATACCGCTTCCATTCCCCCAACCGCTGCTGCCAGTAAACCCGGCAGTCGCTGAGCCAGCCATCCACCATGCCCAGCGGCTTGGTCTGCAGGCTGCACACCCGCTCCGTTCCCCGCCGCCGTGCCCGCACCAGCCCCGCCTGCCGCAGCTTGCGCAAATGCCGCGACACCGCCGGCCGGCTCATGGCAAACCCCGCCGCCAGGGCGTTCACCGTCAGCGCTCCCCGGCCCAGTCGCCGCACCATCTCCCGCCGTGTCGGATCGGCCAGCGCCCGAAACACCACCTGCCGCTTGCGATCCTCCTGCACGCGCTTAGTGTAACCGAATGGTTACGCTTCATGCAAACCATCACCCTGTTGGCGCGGGCCCCAGCGCGGCTGCGCCGCGCGACCCCCGCGAGCGCGCAACCAGCAACTAACCTCAGGGCTCGATCCGATATATCGTCCTCGGAAAGGGTATCGCCTCGCGCACGTGTTCCAGGCCGCATATCCAGCTCACCACCCGCTCGATTCCCATTCCGAACCCGCTGTGCGGCACCGACCCGAACCGCCGCAGGTCCAGATACCACCCGATCGGCTCGACCGGCAGCCTGTGCTCCTCGACCCTGCGCAGCAACAAATCCAGATCGTGAATGCGCTGGCTGCCTCCGATGATTTCCCCGTATCCCTCCGGCGCCAGCATATCCACGCACAGTGCCAGCTCGGGCCGCTCCGGGTCCGGCTGCATATAGAACGCCTTCACTGCCGACGGATAGCGGTGCACCATCACCGGCAGCTCGAACTGTTGCGACAGCAGCGTCTCGTCGCCGCCGCCCAGATCGCTGCCGTACTGCATGCTCCCGCCCGCGCCGTTCACGCGCTGGACAGCTTCGTCGTAGCTCACGCGCGGAAACGGAAGCTCGATCGCCTCCAGCTTCACCACGTCCCGCTCCAGCGTCTTCAGCTCCTCGCGCCGCTTCTCCAGCACCCGTCCCACCACGAACGCCACCAACCGCTCCGCCAGCGACATCACATCATCGAGCGTCGCAAACGCGACTTCGGGCTCCACCATCCAGAACTCGGTCAGGTGCCGCCGCGTCTTGCTCTTTTCTGCGCGGAAGGTTGGCCCGAAGGTGTAGGTCTTGCCTACCGCCATCGCCACCGCCTCGGCATAGAGCTGTCCGGACTGCGTGAGATAGGCCTTGCCGTCGAAGTAGTCCACCTCGAACAGGTTGCTGGTGCCCTCGCAGGAGTTCGACATCAGAATCGGCGCATCGCCCAGCACAAATCCATCCTGGTCAAAAAAGTCCCGCACCGCCTTGATGATTTCGTGCCGCACCCGCAGAATCGCAGTCTGCCGCTGGCTCCGCAGCCACAGGTGCCGGTGTTCCATCAAGAACTCGATGCCGTGCTCCTTGGGAGTGATCGGATAGGGATGCGCCGCATCCACCGCCTGCAGCACGGTTACATCCTGAATGTCCAGTTCAAAGCCGCCCGGCGCGCGCGCATCCGCCCGCACCTCGCCCACCACCTCGAGTGAGGACTCCTGGCTCAGCCCCTTCAGCCGGTCAAATACTTCCGGCGCCACGTTGTTCTTGAACACCACGCCCTGAATCCATCCCGTGCCGTCGCGCAGGATCGGAAACAGCAGCTTGCCGCTCGCGCGCAGGTTGTACAGCCAGCCGCACACGCGCACGCGTTCGCCCGCGTGCGCGCCAATCTCGCGGATCAATACCATCGGTTCAGGCATGCGCCAATTTTAGCAAGCGCGCTCAGCCGCGCCAGCGCTCGAACTGCCGAAAGCACTGCCGCAGCCGCTCGCCCAGGTCCAGCCCGCGGTTGCCGGGCAAGTCGCCCACCTCGAGCACCAGTGGCAATTCCGCCGGCAACTTCGGCACCAACGCGGCCCACGGAATGGTGCCATCCCCAGGCCAGAAATGCTGGTCCTGCGCGCCATCGTTGTCGTGCAAGTGCGTCGAGCGCACCCGCTGGCCCAGCAGCTCCCAGCTTTCCAGCACCCCGCCGCCGCCGAAGAGATGATCGGGCAGGTGCGCGTGCCCGGCGTCGAAAGCGATGCCCACATCGTCGAGATGGCTGGCTTCCAGGAAGGGCCGTAGCCGTACCGGCTGGCTCAGGCCGTTGGGGATGTTTTCCACCAGCAGCTGGACCCCCGCCTGCTTGGCCAGCAGCCGGACCCGTTCCAGACTGGTCAGCGCCCGGTCGGCATAGCCCAGGTCCCACTCGGTGCGCCACGGTCCCAGATGCTGGATCAGATAGCGGTAGGGCGCGCGCTCGCTGAACTCCAGCACGCGCTGAATCTCGTCGAGCGCCTCCAGGCGCCGCCGCGGCTCGGCGTCGGCGATGTTGATCGGCGGCTCCCCCGATCGCCCATCGCGCTCGTCGGCAAAAATCGGACTGTGCAGCGCGTGCAGTGGCAGCCGGTTCTGCGCCAGCCAGCCCGCCACGTCCGCCATTTGCCCGCGGTCGTGATAGTCAAACGAAGTGCGGGCGCAGAACAGCTCCACGCCCGCGGCGCCGGCGCTTTGCAGCAGCTCCAGCTGCGGCGGCCCCAGCCGCTGCGTACGGAACAAGTGCGTCGAAACCAGGATGTCCATGGCGGCGCGGTTAGTAGGCGATCGCCGCGCCGTCGGCGCGCGGATCGGTGGCAGCCATCCGCATCCCGGTTTTCAGGTTCACCTCGATGGCCTCCACGTCGCACCAGGTGCGCCCGATCTGCAGCGGGTAGCCCATCTGCTTCAGCAGCGCAATGGTGTCGGGCGAAAACCGGTCCGGACCCTCCAGATCCACCGCCTCCGGCAGCCATTGCTGGTGAAAGCGCGGCGCGTCCACCGCCTGCTGGACGTTGAGGCCGAAATCCAGCACATCCGTCATCGCCTCGAATACCGAGGTGATGATGCGGGGTCCGCCCGGCGAACCCACCACCAGGAACAGCTTGCCGTTTTTGGCCACCATCGTCGGCGTCATGGACGACAGCGGACGCTTGTAGGGTTCAATGTCGTTGATCTTGCCCTGAATCAGATGGAAGCCGTTGGGCGCGCCCGGCTTCGAGGTGAAATCATCCATCTCGTCGTTGAGCAGGAAGCCGAGGTGATCGGGCGTGACGCCCGAGCCGAACCCGAAGTTCAGCGTGTAGGTCACGCCCACCGCGTCGCCCGCCGCATCCACAACGGAATAATGCGTGGTCTCATCTCCCTCCCAGTTGGGTACGGGCCCGGCGCCCACCTGGCTGCTCAGGCTCGCCTGCTCGGGTTTCACGCTCGCCCAGCGCTCGGCGGCGTACTGCGGACTCAACAGCGTGCTCAGCGGCAGTTTGGCGAAGTCCGGGTCCGCGAGGTATTTCGCCCGGTCGGCAAACGCCCGCCGCATGGCCTCGATCTCATCGTGCAGCGCCGCCGCCGAGTCCATGCCGTCCTGCACGAAATGCGAGTGGTTCAGCATGTTCAGCATCTCGAAAATCACCACCCCGCCCGACGACGGCGGCGGCGAGGTGATGACGTGATAGCCGTGGTAGTCCATCTCCAGCGGCGCCCGCCACTTCGCCTGATAATGGGCCAGATCGGCGAGCGTGATCAGCCCGCCGTGCGCCGCCTCGAACGCTGCCAGCTGATGCGCGATGCGGCCCCTGTAAAACGCCTCCGCACCGCCTTGCGCGATCGCCTCCAGCGTCGCCGCCAGCTCCGGCTGCTTGAAAACATCGCCGGTTTTGTAATAGTTGCCGTCGCGCTGGAAAATCCGCCGGGAGTTGGGAAACAGCGGCAGGTTGCGGGCGTGGCGAAACATGCTGGCTTCGTAACTGTCGAGCGCAGTGCCGTCGCGGGCCAGCCGGATGGCGGGCGCCATGTCCTCGGCCAGCGTCAGCTTGCCCAGGCGCTTCTGCGCCGATACCAGACCCGCTACCGTGCCCGGTATCCCCGTGGCCAGCATCCCGGTCAGGCTCCGCCCCTTGACGATATTGCCCTGCGCGTCCTGATACATGGTGGGCGAGGCGCGCCCCGGCGCTTCCTCCCGGAAATCCACAAAGTAGCTCTGGCCGCCAGCCTGGCGGATCAGCATGAAACCCCCGCCGCCGATGTTGCCCGCATCCGAATGCGTCACCGCCAGCGCAAACCCCACCGCCACTGCGGCATCCACCGCGTTGCCGCCCTGTTTCAGGATCTCGATGCCCGCCTGGGTCGCGTGCACCTCGGCGCTCGAGACCGCGCCGTGCATGCCTTCGGCGGGGAGATGGTTGCCGCGGGCAGGCAGCGTCAGGGCCGCCGCCACCAGCCCGGCCGTCAGGGGGGAAAGTATTCTCTTGGTCATGGCGCCACCAGAATACAGGAAAACTCCGATCTTGCGCCGCGCCTCAGTTTCATGTATTCAAAGAAGGCGAATGACTCCGCTGTTTTACTCGCGCCGCCAACTGCTGCGCATGCTCCATCTCACGCCTCGCCAATTGCAGCGCTGGCAGGAGCTCGGCCTGTTTCCCGCCCAGAGCCGCTACGGTTGGCAAGACCTGCTGCGGGCGCGGGCCCTGCGCCAGTATGATGCCGCCGACATTCGTCCGGCGGTGGTGGCCGACAGTCTCAAAGCCATTGGCGAACGCGTCCCGGCTCTCGCCGCCGATCCCATTGGCCGGGCGCGGGTGGGCGTGTTCGCCGGCCGGGTCGAGCTGCACTACGGCGGCATCTTCATGGACGCCCTCAGCGGCCAACTGCGGCTCCCGTTCGAAACCGCGGCCACTCCACCCAACCCTTCCATCAATGAACCGCGCCCGGCGCGCCCGGGCGCTACCGCGCGCCGCGACGAACCCTCCCGCCAGCAGCGCCAGCACGAAGAGGCGGAGCAGTGGTTCGGTTTTGGCCTCTCGCTCGAAGGCGATCCCGAACTGCGCGACCAGGCCGCGGCTGCCTACGAACAATGCCTGCGCCTCGAGCCCGGATTCCTTAGCGCCCACATCAACCTGGGCACCCTCCGCTATCACCAGAAGGATTTTGCCGCCGCCGAGCGCTGCTACCGTGCCGCGGTCGCTCTCGATGCCAACTACGCGCTGGCGCATTTCAATCTCGGCAACGTGCTCGACGAAACCGGCCGCCTGGCCGAGGCCATCGCCGCCTACCTCGCCGCCGTGCAGCTCGTGCCCGACTATGCCGACGCCCACTACAACCTGGCGCTCGCCTACCAGCGCCAAGGCCAGCCGCGGCGCGCCATTCCCCACTGGCAGCAATACCTCGGCATCGATAAAAGCAGTGCCTGGGCCAACCATGCCCGCGCCCAACTCAAGCAAACGCTGGCGCGGGATGCGCTGCAGTTGGTCGCCGCGGCGAAATCGCCGGCCTCGTATTGAGTCTCGAGACTCAATAATAATTCGTCCGGAAGCGGTTGGCGGCCTCAAACTCCTCTTGCAAGCCGGGCTTGGCCAGCGCGCCCCGCAGCTTGGCCAGGCGCCGTTCCAGCGCCCGCAGCGCCGCGGCGATGGGCTCGGCATTGGTCTGCGCGATGTCACGCCACATCGCGTACGGACTCGCGCCCAGGCGCGTCATCTCGCGCAACGCGCGGCCGCCCACCGGGGGAAACTCGTCGCGGACGCCCAGCTTGTCTTCCAGCGTCGCGGCCAACGCGGTGGCCAGCATTTGCGGCAGATGGCTTGCCCAGGCGCAGAGCTCGTCGTGGCGGGCGGCCTCGAGATCCAGCGTGCGGCAGCCGAAGCGCGCAATCCACCCGCGCCACTCCCCGCCCAGCTCGGTTTCCTCCGCCAGCGGCGTGCACAGCCAGGTCGCGCCCGCAAACAGTCCCGCCTCCGCCGCCGCCGCGCCCGCCACTTCCTTGCCCGCCATGGGATGGCCCGGCAAAAACGCGGCGCGCCCAGGCCGGTTGTAGTGTTCGGCGGCGCAGCGGCAAACCTCCAGTTTCGTGCTGCCCACATCGGTGAGCAATTGCCCCGCGCCCAGCACCGGGGCCAGCCGCAGCATCCATTCCAGAATCGCCAGCACCGGCGCGGCCAGCACGGTCACGTCGCTGCCGCGCGCGGCCTCAACCGGATCGGCGGCCACCGCGTCCACCGCACGGCGCCGCAACGCTTCGGCGGCTTCGCTGGAACTGCGGTCCCAACCGGTAATCGCTCCGGCAAACCCCGCCGCCCGCAAGGCCAGCCCCACCGAGGCGCCGATCAGCCCGGTGCCGAGGATCGTGACCCGTTGCATAGCGCCGCTCAGCGAACGCGCAGCGTGAGCGTGATCGGCACCGTCACCGGCGGCTTGCACAGCTCGTCATTGCAGGCCTGATAGCGGAAGCTCCCGTGCAGGGTCGCGGTCCCCGCCGCCCCGGTCTTCAGCGTGACCGGCACCACGACCGTCCCTTCAAACACGCTCAGCGGCTGCTTCGGCGCAAAGGCAAACGTGTGCTCCGTCGCCTTCGGCCACGCCACCTTGAGCACGGAGACGCCATCGGCCGGCGTTAAGTTGAGCTCGGTCGGAATCAGGTAATCCAGCTTCGGCCGATTCGACTGAATATGAAACCCGTTCTCTATCTCCACCTTGAAATCGGCCGTCACGGTTGCATGCGCCCTGGCGGCCAACCCGGCGGGCACGAGCATCCGCGCCGTGCCCCCGCCCTGCGCCAGCGCCAGGCACCCCAGCAGCGCTCCCATGCCCAGCGCCTGCATCGGTAGGCTGCAAGCTCTCAGCGGCAAGCTTTTTCTAAAGAATCCCACGGATCGCCTTATCCAATTCCGGCAGCCCCTCGAGCCCTGCCACCCGTTCGGTAATTTTTCCCTGGCGGTTGATGAACAACGTCGTGGGCAGTCCGAAGGGCACGCCGTAGGTGCTCTGCAGCGACTGGTTATCCCACACGATGCGGTAGTTGATGGCGTGCTTCGTCAGGTAGTTGCGCACGTCGCTCATGCTGCTGTCTTCGGAAATCCCCACGATCACCAGCCCCTGCGCCGCATACTGCTTCTGCAGTTGCTCCCACCACGGCATCTCGACCTGACACGGACCGCACCAGGTCGCCCAGAAATCCAGCACCACCGGATGCCCGGCAAATTGTTCGAGGCTGAGCGTTTTGCCATCCGGCGCTTGCAGCGTCCAGTTCGGCGCCGCGCGCCCGATCACGTCGCCGGCTTCCAGGATGGCGTTGGCCGGCGAGCCATTCGCTTCCGCCACCGGCTGATTGGCCATGGTGTTTTTGTGGCTGACGGCGAGGTACACCAGCGCGCCAATGATGATGACGCCGATAAGGATCCAGTTCCAGGCACTGTTTTTGGGTGGATTTGCGGGCACCGAGGACCTCCTACAACATCAGCTTATTGAAAAATGGGATTTGCGCCAAGTAACCGG
This sequence comes from Terriglobales bacterium, assembly GCA_050747905.1. Taxonomy (GTDB): domain Bacteria; phylum Acidobacteriota; class Terriglobia; order Terriglobales; family SCQP01; genus SCQP01. The sequence continues at coordinate 19,102 of JBOGKQ010000032.1, forward strand.
AAATCATGGTGAAGCGGTGCGTCAGCAGCAGCGCGCCAATCAGCAGCAGCAGCACGCCCGAAACCCGTTCGACGGTTCCCAGATGGCGCCGGAAGCCCTTATAAAACGTGGCAAAGCGGTCAATCGCGAGCGTGGTCAGCAGAAACGGAACCGCCAACCCCGCCGAATACACCGCCAGCAGCACAATGCCGTGGCTCACCGTGCCCACGTTGGCCGCCAGCAACAGGATCGTCGCCAGCATCGGCCCGATGCACGGCGTCCAACCAAAGGCGAAGGTAAAACCAACCACAAAGGCGCCCACGCCACTCGAGACATGGATGGTCTTATGTACTCGCTTGTCGCCGTAGAGCGCGCCGATGCGCACCACCCCCAGCAGGTGCAGTCCGAACAGTATAACGATGATGCCGCCGATTTCACTGAACAGTGCTTGATGCGCCCGCAGCGCCTGACCCACCGAGGTGGCGGAGGCGCCGAGGGCAATGAAGACGAGCGAAAAACCCAGGATGAAGAATATCGAGTTGCTGATCAGCAGGCTGCGGGAGTGCCCGCCCGACGCCGCCCGGGTGGGGGCCGCCGCCACGGCTACCCCGCCCGCAGCGGCCGCTGCTGCGGTTTCCTCCGGCAGGCGCTCGGCGATGCCGCCGGAAAGCAGCGAAACATAACCCGGCACCAGCGGCAGCACGCACGGGGACAGAAACGACAGCAGCCCCGCCGCAAAGGCATAGAAAACACCCGCGTTGGCCACGGCGGCTTGCATCCTTGTTATAGATTACCCAATCCGCAAAACGATACAGACTCCTAGGGCTAAATCAGGCCCTGCGCCTTGCCAACCTTTTCCAGAATGCCCAGCGCCTCCGCCAGCTCGGCCTGGGTGTGGGTGGCGGTCACAATGGCGCGCAGCCGGGCCTTGCCCTCGGGCACGGTCGGGAAGGCGAGCCCGGTTACAAACAATCCCGCCTCAAACAGCGCCCGCGAAAACTCCATCGCCTTGCGCCCTTCCCCCACCATGATCGGCGTGATCGGCGTCTCGCTCGCGCCCGTATTGAATCCCAGCCTGGTCAACCCGGCTTTAAAGAACCGGGTGTTGTCCCACAGCTTCTGGATGCGCTCCGGCTCGGCCTCCAACACCTGAAACGCCGCCAGGCAGCTCGCCGCCACCGACGGCGGATGCGATGTCGAAAACAAAAACGGCCGTCCCCTGAGGTGCAGAAACTCGATCAGGTCGCTCGATCCCGCCACATAGCCGCCCAGCGCGCCAATCGCTTTCGAGAGCGTACCCACCTGCACGTCTACGCGTCCGTGCAGACCGAAATGGTCCACCGTCCCGCGGCCGTTCTTGCCCAGTACCCCCGCGGCGTGGGCGTCGTCCACCATCATCACCGCCCCGTATTTTTCCGCCAGCGCGCACAGATCCGGCAGCGGCGCGATGTCGCCATCCATGCTGAACACGCCGTCGGTGATCAGCAGCTTGCGCCCTGGCTGCGGCGCCAGTTCCTTTAAAATCGCCTCGGCGGCGTTGCAATTCTTGTGGGGAAATACCTTGATCGTCGCCCGCGACAGCCGCGCGCCATCAATGATGCTGGCGTGGTTCAGCTCATCGCTCACGATGAAGTCGGTGCGCCCCATGAGGGCGCCCACCGTGCCCGAGTTCGCCGTGAACCCGCTCTGAAACACCACCGACGCCTCGGTGTGCTTGAAGTTGGCGATGAACCGCTCCAACTCCATATGGATCGCCATCGTGCCGCTGATGGTGCGCACCGCGCCCGAGCCCACGCCCAGCGTGCGCGTCGCCTCCAGCGCCGCTTCCCGCAGCTTCGGGTGGGTGCACAGGCCCAGGTAGTTGTTCGAGCTGAGATTGATCACCCGGCGCCCGTCGAAGTCGGCTACCGGCAACTGCTCGCCCGCCAGCACGCGCAGCCGCGTGCGCAGCCCTTTCTGCTCCAACTGCCGCAATTCGTCGGTCAAATACTGCAATTGCGTCCGCGCCATGGTTGCTCCTTTCTCCCTACGCCTGCGGGTCGAGCAGTATCTTGGCGGCCTTCCCCTGCCGCAGACGCTCAAACCCATCGGCGAACCGCGTCAGTGGCAGCCGCTCAGTGAACAACGGCTCGAGCGGCAGCCGCTTCTGATCCAGCAACCCGATCATCTGGTGCCAGGTATCGAACAGCCGCCGCCCGTTAATGCCTTGCACGGTCAGCCCTTTGAAAATAATGTCGGTGTTGAGGTCGAGCAGCACCGGCTGGCTCGTGATCCCGAGCAGGCTCACCCGCCCGCCGGCGCGCACCAGCTTGAAGGCGGTCTGGACGCCGTCGGGATGCCCGCTGAACTCCAGCGCCGCGTCCACGCCCTCGGCCTGTACATGCTTCCCGACCGTCCTCAGCACGTCCTCGCTTGCCGGATCGAGCACGTAGTCGGCCAACATTTGCCGCGCCAGCTCACGCCGGAACGGGTTGACCTCGAGCGCAAACACCGGCCCCGCTCCCGCCGCCCGCGCCACCGCAATGGCCATCAGCCCGATCGGTCCGCAGCCCACAATGGCCACGCTCCGCCCCGCCGTTTCCCCCGCCAGCACCGTTTGCACGGCGTTGCCCAAAGGATCGAGAATGGAGCCGTAATCGGTCGGAATGCTCTCCCGCAGCGGCACCAGGTTCGCCGCCGGAATCTTCACAAATTCCGCAAAACACCCGGGCCCATCCACCCCCAGAATCTTCACCTGCTGGCAGATATGCGCCTGCCCGCTCCGGCACTGGTAGCAGTGTCCGCAGAACACATGCATATCGGCCGACACATACTGCCCGGCCCTGAGCCCTTCGACCTCGCTGCCCACGCGCTCAATGTGTCCACAAAACTCGTGTCCAAACGTCAGCGGGGGATGAATCCGCCCCGCCGCCCAAGGGTCCCATTGATAAATGTGCAGATCAGTCCCGCAAATGGAGGCCGTATGCACCCGTACCAGCACCTCGCGCGGTTCGATCTCGGGCACTGGCAGGGTTTGCAGTTCAGCCCCCGCGGCCGCGTGGGCTTTGACGAGAGCGCGCATCGTGGTAGGCATGGGAATAACCAGAATACCAGCTTGTCCGGGGAACCTTCTTCCCGCAGTCGGCGTATTCTGAGACCAGAGCAAGCACATGCTGACCTTCTGCGTCCTGGCGTCCCTCTATTTCTTGCCCGCCATCGTGGCGTACCGCAAGCGCAACTTCACGGCCATTTTCCTCCTCGACGCCCTTCTCGGCTGGACCGTCATCGGCTGGATCATCGCCCTCATCTGGGCCTGCGCCGACTCCGACTCCCCTCCCCGCGTGGTCGTCATCCCCGCCCCCGCCGGCGGCGGCGCCCACTTCTGCGGCGCTTGCGGCGCCCCCCTCTCCTCCCTCCGCTGCCCCCACTGCGGCCGCGCCTAAGCCACGTTCAAAACTTCAGGTGCGAGGGCAGGGCGGCTCCAGAACGAGGTGGCCGTGCCACCCCCGCCCGATCTGTGCGTAAGATTGCAGTCAGGAGGGTCAACATGTCGCTGCGCCCGGTCAAACGCATCATCCAATCGAAACCCACGCTCGAAGGCGCCGGCGTGCACTTGCGCCGCGCGTTCGGCTTCGGCACCACCGCCGAATTTGATCCCTTCCTGCTGCTCGACGACTTCCGCAACGACATCCCCGCCGACTATCTCGCCGGCTTCCCCTGGCATCCCCACCGCGGCATCGAGACCATCACCTACGTCCTCGCCGGCTCAGTCGAGCACGGCGACAGCATGGGCCACCGCGGCGCCATCGCATCGGGCGACGTCCAATGGATGACCGCCGGCAGCGGCATCATCCACCAGGAAATGCCCAAAGGTGACGCCACCGGCCGCATGCACGGTTTCCAGCTCTGGGGCAACCTGCCCTCTTCAAAAAAAATGATCCCTCCGCATTACCAGGAGATCAAGGCCGCGCAAATCCCCGAGCGCACCGAGGATGATGGCACCCACGTGCGCGTGGTGTCGGGCAGTTTCTGGGGTCTTACCGGACCAGTCGAGGGCGTCGCCGCCGATCCAATATATCTCGACGTGAGTGTTCCACCCGGCCGCCGCCGCACCCTCCCCATCGAAACCGTCCGCAACGCCTTCGCCTACGTCTTCTCCGGCAGCGGCAAATTCTGCAACGCCTCCGCCCCCCTCGATGTCCCCACCGAGCCGGTGGGCTGGCTCGACACCGAGCTCCCGCCCGCCGCCGCCGCCAACCGCTCCCTCATCCTGTTCGACCGGGGCGACGAGGTCGAAATCCAGGCCGGCGAGGATGGCGTGCGCTTCCTCCTCGTCTCCGGCAAACCCCTCGAAGAGCCCGTCGCCTGGTACGGCCCCATCGTCATGAACACCCAGCAGCAGTTGCGCGAAGCCTTCCGCGAACTCCAGGAAGGCACCTTCCTCAAGCCCTAGAACCAGTCCGGTACATAGTGGAAGCGCTGAAAACGCTCGTTTTCTGAGAGCAAGCGCGACACCACAAGGGTTGGCGCGGGCCCGCGCCAACCCTTGCCAGAAACCCTGCCGGGGGTTTCACGGCATCCGCCCGAACGTGTGTCCAAAGCTCACCGCAACCCGCGACGGATTACCGTCATGAAACTCGGTGTGATAGTAGTGGTACTCGAGCTGCACAAACCACCGCCCGTGCACGTAGTGCGTCCATTCCACGCCCAGATGCAGCGCGAAAGCGTCCAAGGACATGAAGCAGGGGCCTAACGAATACGCCGGGCAGTCGAATCCCGTGACCGTCTGCACAGCCGCCCATCCGACCAACAAGGTCGGCGTCCAAGGCAAAATCACCGGCCGCACCGCCAGGTTGATGTCTACCACCAAGGGTTCGAAATTAAAGCCCTGGTGGTTCTCCTGACCCGCCCGCAACGCAAATGCGCCGTTGATGCCGACATACCGGAGCGGCCAGGCGGTGGCGCTTACGCTCGGCCAGAACCCCCCGCCGATCCCGCCGCCCGCCGCGGTGCCCGCGCCCCCGGCCAAATCAAACGACTGCGCCCCCGCCACCCCCGCCGCCAGCAACACCAGCACGATCACCCGATACGTGAGCCTCATGGCTGATTCCTGACCGTCACCCGCAGCGGCGGATAATGCACCTTCCCCAGCGCCGCATTCAGTGCCGCCACGTCGCTGGTCTCGATCTGCTGTAGCTGGGTGCCCAGCCCGCTCAACTGCTGCGCCAGGATCTGGTTGACCTCGATCTCCTGCTGCGTCGGCGGGTAATCGGCGCTTTGCAGGTCTTCGAACACGTGCTCGATTTTTTCTGCCAGCCCCGGCGACATCCGGTCAATATCCTCGCCCTGGTTGGTGATTTCGTTCTTGAAGAGCTTGTGCTCGAGGGCCACCAGTTTGGTATCCACCGCCTCGTCCTGCTGCCGCAGCGCCGCGCCAGCGCTCGCATGACTGAGCGCCAGCGCCGTAGCCGTAGCGTGCAGTTGCAGCCGCACGGCCTCGGCACCCGCCAGGATCCCCGCCGCCTGATTCTGCTCCTCCCACAGCTTCTGGCCAAACGCGAACTGGGCGGCAAAGTCGGCGGGCGTGGCCGGCGAGCGCGGGTCTTTGAGCACCGTCAACGCTTGCGTGTAGTTCTGGCCGTTGACGCTGAGCTGGACCGTATAGCGGCCGGGCGGGTACGTCAACGTCAGCGGACGCGCGGAAATGTTGCGCCAGCCTGCGGCATTCAGCGCCACCCAGGGTTTGCCTGGCGGCGTGGTGTAGGCGCGCAGCGGCGCCGACGCCTCGCCCCGGAAGTTCCACGCTACCCGGTTGAACCCCTCCGCACCCCCGGCGCGCAGCCTGCGGATGGTCTTGCCGGCGGCATCCCGGATGCTGACCGTTACCCTGCCCTGCGCCGCCCGCGGCAGGTAATAGCTGATCGCCGCGCCCGCCGGCGGGTTCTGGCCCACCGTGTTGTCAATGCCCACACCACGGCCGAACCCTCCGCCGCGCAGCTCGTACTCCTCGCGCGGCGCAAACAGCGTCGCCGCCGCCGAGGCCTCGGCCGCGGTGAAATTCTCCAGCGGCGTGATGTCGTCCAGAATCCAGAAGCCGCGCCCATAGGTCGCGATGGCGAGATCATGCCGCCGCTTCTGCACCACCAGTCCGTACACCGGCGCATGCGGCAGATTCATCTGCAAGGGCTGCCATTGGTCGCCGTTGTTGAACGATGCGTACATGCCCCCCTCGGTGCCCAGGAACAGCAAGCCCGGCCGGTAGGGATCCTCGATAATGTCGTGCGCCCAGCCGTTGGGTTCGAGCGGCAGGCCGTTGGTGATCTTCGTCCAGGTTGCGCCGAAATCGCTGGTCCGGAAGACGTAGGGGGCAAAGTCGTTGCCGGCGTGCGCATCCACGGTGATGTAGGCGGCGCCCGCCGCAAACGGCGAGGGCTCGATCGCCCGCACCGCCCCCACGGGCATGCCCGGAATGTTCGCGGTCACATCCGTCCAGTGCTGGCCTCCGTCCCGCGTCAGCTGCACCAGCCCGTCGCTGCTGCCCGCCCAGATCAGCCCCTCCTGCTTCGGCGACAACCCCAGCGCGTAGATCGTGTCGTAGTACTGCACTCCGATGTTGTCCCGCGTCAGCCCACCGGAAACCTGCTGCTTGCTCTTGTCATTGCGCGTCAGGTCCGGGCTGATCACCGTCCACGACTGTCCGCCATCGTGGGTGACATGCACCACCTGGCTGGCCGCGTACACCGTGTTGTGGTCAAACGGCGAGATGGCCAGGGGAAACTCCCACTGGAACCGGTACTTGGCCGTCAGCGCGGGCGCGCCCAATGGATTCATCGGCCAAATCTCCACGTTGCGGATTTGCCCGGTGTGCAGGTCCATGCGGGTGACGATGCCGCCCATGCTGCCATCGCCGCTGCCGCTCGACCAGATAATGTTGTTGTCCACCGGATCGGGCTGGGCCCAGCCGCTTTCGCCCCCGCCCACCGCCATCCAGTCGGAGCCGGGAATCCGCGCCGCAAAGCCGAAAAACCCTCCCCCGGCGGTGCGGTTGGGACCGCGCACGCTCTCGTTGTCCTGCACGTTGCCGAACAGGTGGTAGGGAATTTCGTTGTCCACCGCGATGTGGTAAAGCTGCGCGATCGGCAGCGTCACCCGGTTCCAGCTGGCGCCCCGGTTGTGGCTGATGCTGATCCCGCCGTCATGCGCCACCGCCATGTTGGCGGCGTTGTCCGGATCAATCCACATGTCGTGGTTGTCCCCGCCCGGTGAGCCCATCCGCGCCAGATCCCGCCCCTCATCGAGCGAGTGCAGAAACGTGTTGCCCAGGAAATAAACTTCGTTGGGGTTGTCGCTCGATACCGCCACCCGGTTGAAGTAATGCGTCCGGCTCTGCAAGCCCACCTGCGAGCTCATCAGCGCCCACGACGCGCCCCCGTTGTCCGACATCCACAAAACTCCCGCCTGCGTCCGCTTCCCGTGCGCCATGAACCCGTCGCCGGTCTCGATCATCGCGTACACCCGCTGCGGCTGCGAGGGCGCCACGGCTAGGTTGATCTTCCCCAGTGGCGCATGCGGCAGCCCATGCCCGGTCAGGTGGGTCCAGGTCTGGCCGCCATCGGTGGATTTGTAAATCCCGCTCGAGGGTCCGCCCGACTGCTCACCCCAGGCATGCTGCTCGTATTCCCACATGCCGGCATAGAGAATGCGCGGGTTCGCCGGATCCAGCGCCAGCCCGCTGCAGCCGGTGTTCGCATCCACGAACAGCGTCTTCGTCCAGCGCTTGCCCCCATCGGCGCTGCGGAACACGCCCCGTTCCGGCTGCGGCGCGTACGTCGTCCCCAGCGCGCACACCAGCACGACATCGGGATTGGTCGGGTCAATGACCAGGCGCGGTATGCGTCCGGTCTTCGCCAGCCCCATGTTCGTCCAGGTGTGCCCGGCATCGCTGGACTTGTACACGCCGTCCCCCATCGAAATATTGCTCCGGATAAAGGCCTCCCCCGTCCCCGCCCACACCACGTTGTGGTCCGAGCCCGCCACCGCCAGCGCCCCAATCGAAAGATCCGGCTCGGCGTCAAAAATAGGGTGCCAGGTCAGGCCGCCATCGCTGCTTTTGAAAATCCCGCCCGAGGCCGCGCCCGCATAATAGGTCAGCGGATCGCCGGGCACTCCCGCCACCGCGTCCGTCCGGTTGCCCGGCGGCCCGACGTAACGCCAATGCAGGGAAGCGTAGCTCGCCACCGTGGGCGCCTGTGCCGCTAGCCCGATTGCCAACCCCGTGAGTACTGATAGTCCCAGCAGCCAATGCCGCATGCCTGCCTCCTGAGTGCCTCACCGGGACTATAGTCCATCTCCGCGCGCCCTGCCAATGTTAGTGCCATAATTTTCGAATGAGACACTCACTGGCGCTTGCCCTGGCTCTCGCGGCCGCCCTGGCCGTCACCGCCGGCGCACAATCCCCCTCCGGCGGCAACTGGTTGATGTTTGGCGGCAGCCTCAGCAGCCCCAGCTCCAACCCCCATCCCACCGGCATCACCGCCGCCAACGTTGGCCGTCTGCGCCATCAGCAGTTGCAGTTGCCCGGCATGATCGATGCCAGCGCGATTTACATCCACGGCGCCGAGGTCGCGGGCGCGCGCCACGACACACTGTTTCTCACCGCCCTGTACGGCAAGACGTTTGCCATTGACGCCTCCAGCGGCCAGGTTCTGTGGACGTACACACCGCCGAGCTACAGCCAGCTCGCCGGCAGCCGCCAGGTCACCAACTCCGTTCCCGCGGCCGACCCCAGCCTGCAATACCTTTACACCGCTTCGCCCGACGGCTACATTCAAAAACTTTCCGTCGCCGATGGCCACGCCCTCTGGCGCACCTCCATCAGCCGGCTGCCGCTGCGGGAAAAAATGGATTCGGGATTGAAAGTGGATCGCGGCCACGTCGTCGCGGTCACGGGCGGCTACAACGGCGACCGCCCGCCCTACCAAGGGCACGTGGCAATCCTGGACGCCCACTCGGGCAAGCTCCTGCACGTGTGGAACTCCCTCTGTAGCAATCGCGCCGGCTTGCTGGACCCCAGCACCTGCGCGCAGTCCGATTCCGCCATCTGGGGCCGGCCGGGCGCGCAGATTGACAGCGCCGGGAACATTTTCGTGGCCACCGGCAACGCCGACTGGAATGGCTCGACCGATTGGGGCGACGCCGTCATCGAACTGAACTCCGGGGCCACCACCATGCTGGCCAATTACACCCCTACCGATACCCAGACCCTCAACGATGAAGACCTCGATCTCGGTTCCACCGCGCCGGTGCTGCTGGGCGGCGATGTGCTGGCCCAGGGGGGCAAGGATGGCCTGATGCGGCTGCTCAGCATCAGCGCCATCGCCGGCACCGCCCCGCACAAGGGGCACGAGCTGCAGCTCGTGCCGCTCCCCGCCGGCGAGGGGCGCCGCAGCAAGATGATGTTCAGCCAACCCGCAGTCTGGCGCCACAACGGCCAGACCTGGATGTTCGGCACTGATGCGGCCGGAACCGTGGCCTGGGTGCTCGACCATGGCAAGCTGCAAACCCAGTGGAGCAACCTGACCAATGGCACCAGTCCGTTTGAGGCCGGCGGCCTGCTCTTCGTCTATAACCCCGAGGGTGGTCTGAACGTGTTCGCCGCGGCGAGCGGCAATCGGATCACCACGCTCGCCTGCCCGGCAGGCCACTGGAGCAGCCCCATCGTCGTGGATGGCCACATTATCCTGCCTGAGGGTAACGCCAACCGCCGCGCCACCAGCGGCACGCTGGATATCTGGTCGGTGCGCTAAAGCAAAACCAGCCCCGCTATGGTTGGCGCGGGCCGCAGGCGCACCGGCCGGCCCGCCCACTGAGCGAGTCGGCGCCAGAGGAGTACAGCCCAAAACAACTGGCTGCCAATGACCAGAAGCGCCGGCAGAGGGGATGCGAGCCGCTTGGCGAACGCCAGATTGTGGACGCGACCGGTTAAGAGCTGATGGAGAAGCTCCTGCCTGCGGCGGCGTGGGCGCTACTGCGCTCAAGTCATGGCGGATTGGGCCGATAGTCAATCTGTGCCGCTCCTTGAAGGGAGACCAAGCCATGAACATCAGCAGCATTACGACCCAATCAAGCCCGGTTGCGGAGAGTGCGGAAACCATCGCCCAGACCCGGCAAGAGGCCCAACAGGGCGATCAGCAGGCCATCCAGAAGCTGGCTGCGATGACCTCGTCGCAGGCCCAACCCACCGCTGCTCCCAAAAGCAGTGGTTTGCTGAACGTAAAGGCTTAGGCGGGCGCGAGCCCGCTGCGCCTCTGGCTCGAACCGCGGCGCGGCTCCAGCAGGAAATGCCGTGCGCTCTGCCTCACTGCGGCGCGTCCGGCCTCCATGTCAGGTCCACCTGGATAGGGATATCGTTGTGGATCGGCATCATGAGCAGCTCCGGCGGAGTGATCTTGAAATCGGTCAACGTGGCCGGAATCGTGCCTTGCAGCTCCAGGCCGCCCTTCTCCGCGGCGCTGATGCGAAATGGGACCTGAGCATACTCTTTTTGCTGGCCGGCGAAGCTAACCCGGAGGTCGGCTTGCAGCGTGCCGGGATGCAGCGAGCGGGCGGGAACGGCGGCGCGCACCGTGATCATCGGGAATTGGGCGCCGCGCGTCACTTGGAGCATATGAAGATCACGGTCGGTGTCGCCGGACCGAAACGAGTTGACCGGCGCGGCGATCAGAAAGTCGCACTTGCCGGGATGGCAGGCGCCGCGTCCGCGCGCGGCATGGCTGACGCCTTCGACGCGGTGGAGAGGGTGGACAACGTGGTAGATCAGCGTCGAGCGCACCAGGGTCCACGACGATTGCGCGGCGGCCATGGGCGCAAGCGCGACGAGCGCGAAAATGAGGACCCACTTCGTCATGGCCGTGGCCGCACCGCGGCGGAGGGAAGGTTACCCGGCCCAGGATGTCGGCGGAGCAGCCAGTTGAAGCCGGTGCGGATGGGCTTTGGCGGACCGGAATGCATGGTGACCGCCAGAATGGCGATGGTGTAGGCGGCAAGCGTGGCGATGGCGACCTCGCCATGCAGACTGGCGAGGCCGTGCACGCGCTCGCCCCGGCCGCGTTGTTGGTAGGCCATGGCGCCCAGGATCGGGGTGAGCACCATCCCCGGGCCGTGAATCCAGGCCATGATTTCGTGCAGACGGATGGGGCCATGCTCCTTTTCGCCCGGGATTTTGGGGGCGCGCAGAGCGTAGTAGGCGGTGAGGCCATAGAGGGCGGCAGCGGAAATCCCCAACCCGGCGTGGAGATTCCGCAGGCTGGATCTCGTGGCGTGTCCGCCCGCGAACAAGCCCGTCACCACCGTGGCCGCGAGCGGAACCGTCGTAATCAGCCCAAGCGTCTGGTGGATCTTGAGCATGTGCGCCCTGCGGTTCAGCCGGAGCTGCTCCGCGGCGCTGCCCTGAGTAACGTTCACGGGAAAACCGAGGCTGGAAAGCGTGAGCAATGGCGTCAGTACCGCGTTCCAGATGCTGGGGGCAGAGGCGGTCACTTGCACGGTTGCGCTCACCGTTTCAAATCCAGGCGCGGAGGCAGTAATGCGGTACGCGCCGGGAGCAAGGCCAGTGAACTCGTAGCTGCCGGCGGCGTCAGAACGGGCGCTGCGGACTCCTGGCGCGCCTCGACCTTGAATGGCGACGGAGGCGCTCGGGACGGCGGCCCCTGAGGAATCGGTGATGTGACCGCGGAGGTTGCCGGTTGCGAGCTGTGCCCACAGCAATGCCGATAAGGCGAAGCACGCCAAATGGAGGCGACCGAGTCCGGCGAGGAGCACAGTCATGAGTTTACAGTGGCGCCCGCGCAGGGGCACTTTTCGTCGCTGGCGGCGGCCATTGGCTAGCCCGAAACGGAATTCCCGCCCACCGAATCCCCCTGCCGCCGTTATCGGCGCCGGGCGGAACCGTGCGCCAAGGCTGGCGCGTGACGCGCAGCGCGTGTCTCAGCCGCGGAAACGTGACACAACGGGACGGCTCCGCCCGCTGCAAATCTTCAGATGGCATCTCCGCCGGCGAAAATCAGGCCACGTTGCACGGGGTGTGAGAAATGCGGGCTAGTTGCCGCCGCTGAGCTTTGCCTCTTCCGCCTGGATGAGGCGCTGCAGCAGCTGCGAGCTGGGAGCGAGGCTGCGCGCCTTGGCCAGGTCGGCCTTGGCGGCATCGTTTTGATGCGCAGCGGCTTCGGCGGCGCCGATGTGGTAATAGGTTTGCGCTTGTGTGCCCGCATCCGGCTGGTAAGTCAGCGCCTTCCGGTAGGCCGACGCCGCCGCCGGGTATTGCTGCCGCAGCATGGCAATGGCGCCCAGGGAAATGTAGGCCGGCCCCGCAAGGTTATCGCTGAGCCTGTGGGCATTGGTCTCGCTGTAGTGAATGCCGGCGAAATCGAGGCCGCCCGGGGTGATCTGAAAACCTTGCACCGCCGCCAGCACCTGCTGGTCGTACCCCTCGGCTTGCGTCAGCAGTTGCTCGACGTTCAGGTCGCTGGGGCTGACGTTGTCGGGAATGGCCTGCCCCAGGCTCGACATGACGTAGAGATCGTGCGGGTCGAGCCTCAGCGCCGCCACCCCGTAGCGCAGCTCGGGCAAAAATTCCCGCCGTAGGCGGTGGTAGCGCACCGCCAGCACCAGCACCGGAATCATCCTGCTGCTGTGCGGGAACTGCTGCTGGAACTGTTCCACGGCGTTATCAAAGGTCGCGGGCTGGGAGTTGGAATCGTTGAAGATCTGCACCAGCGACTTCAAGCTCTGCACCTCGGTGGGCCCGGCGGGGATCTGCGCTGTTTGCGGCGCCGCCATGATCGCGCCGGCGCTGAGCGCCACTCCCCAAAGCCAGCTTGCCACCCACTTCTGCATGCAAGGATTATAGCTGCCTAGGCTTGGCCGATGGCGACAAAGCGGCCGCGGCCGCGGGCCAGCGGCACGCCTCCGGCGCTGCGGATCTCACCTTCAAAGTGCAGGTTTTTTCCCTCGCAGCTGGCCTCGGTGGCAATCACCGTGATTTCCTCCCCGGCTGGGATCGGGCGCAGGTAGGCCACCGACAGCTCGGCCGTGACCGCGCGCAGGTTGTGCAGCCGCGTCAGTTTCCCCATGGTTTCATCCAGCAGCAAGGCGATGATGCCGCCGTGCAGAATTCCGCGGCTGCCCTGATACTCGCTGCCTACCCTAAACTGGCAGCGCGCCTCGCGGCGCTCATGGTCCAGTTCAAAACGCAAGCGCAGGCCGTGGGGATTGGCAGCGCCACAACCGAAGCAGCCGTTATCGGCAAGAGGATCCAGGGTCTCAACCATGCTTTCAGACTAGAGCAAAACCAGCCCCGTCGCGGGGGTCGCGCCGCTTTGCACCGTGGGCAAAATCGACGCGAAGGGCTGCGAAATTCGGAATGGGCGAGCGTCCCAGCGAGCGCCCCCGGGGAAACATGCAGGCGCGGCCCCAGCGAGGCGCAGCGTCGGGTTGGGGCCAAGGGCCCCCAACC
>JBOGKQ010000033.1:0-31381 GCA_050747905.1 Terriglobales bacterium
CGCTCCGGCGCACCCGCTTCGCTTCCGCCCCGGCCTCAGCGTCAACTCTCGCCGCCCCTGTTCCCATCGCTCCAGCTTGCCGCTGGCTGCCCGCCAACGCTATACGGCCAGAACCGGACGCTTACTTTATTCCAGCACAGGTGAGAATTACTCGGTCCGCGCCGGATCTGTTCGCTCCGGCTACGGCTAACCCCGTGCGCTTTCTTCACTTTCTGTTTTGGCACGTCGCTTGCAAGTTAACAAGGCAGACGAAGTGGCGCAACCTGAAAGGGGCTCGGGCAGCAAGCAATGTCCGAGCCCTTTTTTAGCAGTTTTCAGCCGTCCGCGGATGCCGCGGCGGGTGCACATTCGTTTAGCTGAAAGCTTATTTCGGGAGGATTGAGCCGATCAGATCAGAATTGACCAGCCCGGCAATCTGCGTCTGGGGTGCGGACACCTGCAGAAACGCATCGTTGCCCGCCGAATCCACCTGAATCTTGCCAAGCAGCGCCTTGACCACCGGATCAGTTTCGCTCTTTTGCCGCATGGCAATCTCGGCGTTGAGTGCCGTGCTCACCGCCGCCGCGCTCAACGCGTCAGTGGTCATCAGTTCCAGGTTCACTTGCACTGGATCCTGCACCGCAATGGTGTAGCGCGCCCCCCTGAAGCGTTTGGCGATGAGGCTGGCAGGCAAGGCGCTGGAGGCGCCCGCGATCATGCCCCCCACCATCGTCTGCGCTCCGCTGGCGTCGAGTACGCTCCAGATATCGCTGGATTGCGTGCCCGCAATCAGGTTCATCATGGCTTCGTTCTCTCCGATCTGCGGCGCTCCCTGCTGCGTGGCAATGGCCGCGCTGATGGCCTCGCGCGAGCCAAATACAAGGGTTGCCTGGTCGGGCAGGTAGAAGTCCATGCCGCCCGTGCTATACACGCTCACGCCATCAATTTGCGGGGGCTGCGGCTGCGCCTTGGACTTGTGGAAAAACGTTCCTGTCTGAAAACCGCCGAAATTGCCTTCGGCGATGCCTAGCAGTCCAACTCCCTTGCTCCCCGCAAACGTGGCAAATGTCAGCCGGTTCAGGTCACTAGCTGGGTTGACGCCGCCCTGCAAAAGCAGCGCCGTCAGGTTCTGCATCCCCGGTGGCAGTACCCGCTTTTCCAACTGCTCCGCCACCGGATTCGCGGCCAAGCTGCGGTAGTTGATTGAAATGACCTGCCGCGTCCCCTGCGGCAGCACCGATTGCGCTTCCGGGCTCAACTGCGCCGCCACCACAACCAGGCCCAACGCCACGACCGCCGCTGCTAGTGTGCAAATTCTCTTCAGCATGCTTTACCTCTCATGCTAATACTGCCCCGCAGACCGCAGATTCTCGTTCAGTTAACCGTCAGCACTACCGTTTGCGAGTGCGTGGCACTGCCCGAAGTTCCGGTGAACACCAAGTTATAGTTGCCCGCAATAGTGCCCTGACTGACTGTGGAACCGCCGCAGCCGGCTGCCGCCAGCGAGAGGCCAAGGAGGACGGCCGTACCGATCCAGCCCAGCCGTCGCCGCACGCCGCGGGTGCGCAGCGCGTACGCTGTGCCCACCAGCGCCATGAACAGGCCTGCCAGTGCAAGCCAGAACCACGGCCCAGCGGGCGCCTGCGGTAGCCATGGCACCAGTGAGGGCCGCACCGTCGTGGTCACGGTCATGGTGGCGGTCGAGGTCGAAGTTCCGTTCATGGTCAACGACGCGGGCGATGGCGTACACGTGGCGTTCTGAGCGGAACCAATGCCCGTACAGCTGAGCGTCACCACCCCCTCGAAGCCGGTAGCGGGCGCCAAGTTGACAGCAAAGCTCCCGCTCGCTCCCGCAGAAATCGTTAGTGATGTCGGCGCCACGGTGATGGCGAAATCACCGCCGCTGCCCGACAGCTGCAGCGTCTCACTTCCCGACGGCGAATTGTCGCTGATCACCAAGGTTCCGTTGCCAGCTCCCACTGCCGTCGGCGTGAACACCACATTCAGCGTGCAGCTTTGTCCCGGCTGCAGAGTTGAGTTGTTCTGCGAGCAGTTGTCGGTTTCCGTGTAAGGGCCGGTGGTGGCGATACTGCTGATCGTGAGCGGCAGCTCGCCGCCATTGGTGAACGTTACCGCTTGCGCCGCACTCGCCACCGTCGGCGCCTGGGCCGCGAAGCCCATTTCGTTGGGGCTGAACACACCCTGCGCGGCCACCTCGAAGCGGGCCACAAACGCATCGGTCGCGCTGTTGGCTGCAGTCTGAAAGACACCCGGCGTAGTCGGGAAGTTATTGGAGAAGGTGTAGCCGGCAAGTTCCAGATCGCCATTCGACTGGATCGCCATGCCGGTCACCGCGTCCACGCCGCTGCCGCCCAGATAGCTGGAATACAGCAGGTTTTGCCCCTGCGGGTCCAGCTTGGACAGGAACCCGTCCTGGGCGCCACCATAGATCGACTGCGTGGCATTTGAGGTAACGGGAAAGTCTGACGAGCTCGTATTGCCCGCCACGTAGACGTTGTTGCTGCTATCCACGGCGACAGCGGTGGCCACATCGGTGCTGCCGCCGCCCAGGTAGGTCCCATAGATCAGGTTCGAGCCCTGGTTGTTGATCTTGGCCACAAACGCGTCGGTTCCTCCCGCCAGGCTCTGTTGATACACGCTAGAGGCGCCCGGGAACAGGTCGATCGAGCTGGTGTCGCCCGCCGCATATACGCTGCCGGCCGTATCCACGGCCACCGCGTTTACTTCGTCGGCTTTGCTCCCGCCCAGATAGGTCACCCACCCGAAGCTCGACCCAGAATGCAGAATCTGCGCTACAAAACCATCCGTCTTGCCCGCCAACGCGCTTTGCAGCGCTCCCGGCGTTACCGGCAGATCACTCGAAGCGGTCGCGCCACCCACGTACGCATTGCCGGTTGCGTCCACCGCAACACTGGAGCCGCTGTCGGTGCCCGAACCCCCGATGTAGGTGGCATAGAGGGTTGCGCTGCCACTGGAATTGAGAGCCACGGCAAACGCGTCGGTCGAGCCCCCAAACGTCTTTTGCGGGGCGGTCGCGGATACCGGGAAGTCGCTCGAAGCCGTCGTTCCGACCACAAACGCCTCGCCCGCGCCATCTACTGCAATCCCCGCTGCCCGGTCATCCTGCGATCCACCCAGATAGGTCGAATAAGCGAGCGTCGCGCCGAGGGGCGCCAGCTTGGCCACAAAAGCGTCGTAGCCGCCCGCGTTGCTGCCCTGCAGCGCCGCCTGCAGCGGGAAATTCGTCGAGCTGGTGTAGCCGGTGACATAGGCTGCACCGGTGGAATCTATCGCAATCCCGGTGGCCCGGTCATCGCCGTTGCCGCCGAGGTAGGTCGAGTAAATCAGCTTGTTGCCGTCGGGGGAAATCTCAGCCACAAACGCGTCATTGTCGGGTCCGTACTGACCTGGCGCCAGCGTGGCTTGGAACGCATTCACCGGCGGGAAATCGCTGGACAGGGTGTAGCCGGCAATATAGCCGTCGTCATACCTGTCCACGGCCACCGCATTGGCCTGGTTGTATCCGGTCCCGCCCAGAAGGGTGGCAAACGTCAGGATGGGATCCACCACCAGCGCTTGGCTCGAGTCATAACGTCCCAACGCCAGCGTCACGCTCGCGTCGGGGTGCAGCACGTAGCGCGCACTCACGGTCCGACGCCGTCCGGCAATCCACTGATATGCGACCGGAGCCTGCAAGCTCACGCCTTTTTGCAACTCCAGCGCGCCGGCGGCGCCCAGCCGCGGCGTCACCCCGCGAAACCGCAGCCGCACCTGCTGCAGATTGGCATACGGGGCCAGCCTCAGGTCGTATTCCATTTGCCCCAGGCGTCCGTAATAGGTGACATCCACGCCCGGGTACATGTTCGTATAGCGCACTTGCGCGAAGCTGCGCACCGCGAGATTCTCGCGCGCGGCCATGTAGTGCACGCGCGTTGCGAGGGGTTGTTCCCCCTGCGCCTGCGGCGCCGCCGCCGCCCCGGCAAAGTTGATGCTCAGGGCCCCGGCACGCGACTTGACGACGACGCCGTGTACGGTCAAAAACACCACCGCACCCTGACTGCGCGCCAGAAATTGCGCCTGCGCGCTGGTCTGGCCCTGGTTTGCTTGGAACGTCAGCGGCAGGTGCGCATACTGTTCCCCCAGGCGGGCGGCCGCGCGCGGCTGCTGCGCCCACGCCGCCGTCGCGGCCAGCGCCACTGCCACCAAGGCGGCGAGGGATAGGAACCCTTGAGTACGCAAACCGGGAAAAGGCAGTTTCCTTCGGGACATAGGCGTCGTTAGCTTATTCTCTCGCGGACGGAGTCAGCACTTCGAGGGCTGCGGTTAGGACCCGGGGCGCAGGCCGAGCGGGCCGTTTAGACGATGATCCACAAACCTATAGCCATTAGTCAAGAAAAAACCACGTTCTAAGCGTTCTCCGCCAGCGCCTGCAGGGCGGTCTCGAGCCTGCGCTTGTCCGCATCCTCCCCGGGCATTCCCTCAAGGTTGATCCGCACGTTATCCCGCGCTCCGCTGAAGCCCGCCCCTGCCAGCGCCAGCGCCGTGGTGAGATCGCTTGCCATGACACGCGGAACGTGCGCGCGCAGCACCTCCAGCCGCGCTTCAATGCGCCGACAGCGAGTGGCCACCCCTAGGGGCACCTCCGCCGCCAGCACGGTGGCGGCGCGCAGCGCCCCGGCCTGCGCCTGCTGTTGTTCCACGGTGGCCTTCGGCAACCGCCGCGCCGCGCGAATCGCCAAAAACGCCTCACTGTCCTCATCCGCCGCGCGCGCCAGCTCCTCGCGGAGCTTCCCCATCTCTCCTTCCGCCGCTGTCCACAACTCCATCGGGCCGTTCCGGCTTTCTTCGCTGCCGCCGGGCCCCGCGGCCGGTTGCGAGACACTGGCCGCGAGTTTCTTTTTAGCCAGTCTCGCCACCATCTGCCCCAGTGCTGCCGCCATCGCGCCCACCGCCGCCGCTGCCGTGCCTCCCCCCGGCGCCGGCGCTTCGGAAGCCAGCGCGTCCAGGAAAGGTGCGAGAATCGTCGCATACCGCGTCGGCAAGGCGGCCGTCACGCTCGCCATCCGCGTTTCAAGCACCATTTCGGCGTCAAAGGTGACAAAGCGCAGCATTGCCGCCGCCGCCTGTTCCAACGCCGCGCGCGGCACCAAGCCAATGAGCTCGCTCTCCAGCGGCTGGGCGCCGTGTTTGGCCGCTTCTGCCTCCACAGCCCGCCACGCCGTTGCCAGTGAGGTGGTCTCAAAATCCGTCAGGTTCATCGACACCTGTGCCCGCGGCGGATTGCTCAATTGCACCCCCATGCCCTTCACCGCCGGCAGCCCCCCGCTCGAGGTCCGTACCGCCTTGGCCACCGCCTTGGCCACCGCTACATCCGGCGTGTCAAGGTTGATGTTGTAGGCGATTAGAAACTTCCGCGCTCCCACCACCGTGGCGCCCGCGGTCGGATGCAGACGGCAGTCGGGGAAGGGAAGTCCGAAATCCGGGGTGCGGCTGGGATCGGTTTTCACCAGTTCGCTGACGCCCTCAAATTGTCCCTTGCGGATGTTCTCGAGGCCGCGCCGTTCCTCGCGCCGTGCCGCCGCCTGGTACAGATAGACCGGAATCTGATACCGCCTCCAAATTTCCGCCCCCGCCCATTCCGCCAGCCGGGCGCACTCCGCCAGGGTTGACCCCTCCAGCGGCACAAAGGGCACCACGTCGGTGGCCCCGATGCGCGGGTGTGCGCCCTGGTGATAGCGCAAGTCAATCCTTGCCGCTGCCACCCCCACCCCGCGCACGGCCGCCTCCGCCACCGCCTGCGGCGCGCCCGCCAGCGTGATCACCGAGCGGTTGTGGTCATAATCCATTTCCTGAGCCAGCAGGGAGACGCCGGCCACGGCCAGCATGGCCTGCACAATCGCGCCCACGAGGGCCGCATCCCGGCCCTCGCTGAAATTCGGCACGCATTCAATCATTGCCATGGTTCGCTATCCAAGCTCCATTCTGCACGACCGCGTGGCACAGATTTTGACCGGCGTAATAGGGAACGGCGCGGTGATCGTCCACAGCGAACAGGGCCACATCCGCGCGTTTGCCCGACTCCAGCGACCCGCACACATGGGTTCGCTCCAGCGCCGCGGCGGCGTTGATGGTCACTGCTGTCCACGCCTCCGCCGGCGTCAGCCGCATCCCGCTGCACGCCACGCTCATGATCAACGGCAGGCTCAGCCACGGACACGTGCCGGGGTTGAAATCGGTGGCCAGCGCCACCGCCGATCCGGCTTCCAGCAGCAGCCGGGCAGGCGCAAACGGCCGTCCCAGAAACATGCTCGCCCCCGGAAGTAGCGTCGCCACCGTCGCTGCGCGCGCCAGCAGCCGCGCATCCTCTGCGCGCGCCGCGTCGCAATGATCCACCGACACCGCGCCCAGCTCCACTCCCAGCCCGATGCCGCCGATGGCGGCGAACTGCTCGGCGTGAAGCTTCAGCTTCAGTCCCTTCCGTTTCGCCGCCATTAACACCGTCCGGCTCTCCTCCAGGCTGAAACCCGCGGGATCGCAAAACACATCGGCAAACTCGGGAGCAAACTCCGGCGATCCGCCGCCCGGTCTCATCACGGCCTCCAGCATCTCCCCCACCACCAGCCTCAGGTAGGCGGCGCGGTCGTGCCGGAACTCCGGCGGCACAATGTGCGCCCCTAGATACGTTCGGGGCGCGTCGCCCCCGACCGCGGTCTTGGCGTTGGCTGCCGCCCGCAGGCTCTTGCATTCGGCTTCAGTCGTCAGCCCGTAGCCGGATTTCACCTCGATGGTGGTGGTGCCCAGCGCCCGCGCTGTACGCATCCAGTGCGCGGCGTCCGCCGCCAGCTCCGGCTCCGCCGCCGCCCGCACCGCCGCCAGGCTCGACTGGATCCCGCCTTCCGCGGCCGCAATCTCTGCATACGTCGCGCCCGCCAACCGGCGCTCGTAGTCCGCCAGCCGCGGCTGGGCGAAGACCAGGTGCGTATGCGAATCCACCAGACCCGGGGTCACCACCATGCCCGCGCAATCGTGCTCGACCACCTCGCCCAACCCTTGCGGTAGCGCCCGCGCCACCGCGTCCGTCGGCCCCGCCCGCACAATGCGGTCCCCGGCGATGAGCACGGCCCCGTCGCGCACCACGCCCAGATCTCCCATCTCCGGGCCCCGCCGCGCCCGCGCCGGTCCGGCCAGGGTCAGCAGCTCCGAGGCATGCGTGAGCAGCAGTGCCATCGTCCTGCCGCTTAGCTGACCATGGGGATGTTAATCCCGTGCCCGCGCGCAAACTCCCGCGCCTCCACGTAGCCGGCATCTACATGGCGGGCGACTCCGATGCCGGGATCGTTGTTCAGCACCCGCTCGATGCGCCGCGCCATCTCCGGTGTGCCGTCGGCCACGGTTACCTGCCCGGCGTGTTGCGCGTAACCGATTCCGACCCCACCGCCGTTGTGGATCGAAACCCAGCTCGCTCCGCTTGCGGTATTGAGCAGGGCGTTGAGCAGAGGCCAGTCCGCCACCGCGTCGCTGCCGTCGGCCATGCCCTCGGTTTCGCGGAACGGCGAGGCCACCGAACCGCAATCCAGATGATCGCGCCCCATCACGATCGGTGCGCTGAGCTCGCCCCTGCGCACCATCTCGTTCAGCGCCAGCCCGAACTGCGCCCGCTCGCCGTATCCCAGCCAGCAAATCCGCGCCGGCAGCCCCTGAAACTTCACGTGCTGGCGCGCCAGGTGAATCCAGCGGCTTAGAATCTCATCGTGCGGAAATAGCCTGAGCACCAGCTCGTCAGTGGCGTGAATGTCGGACGCCTTGCCGCTCATCGCCACCCACCGGAACGGCCCTCGTCCCTGACAGAACAGCGGACGGATATAGGCCGGCACGAACCCCGGGATATCGTACGCATTCGCTACTCCGCGCTGGAACGCCATGGTGCGGATGTTGTTGCCGTAGTCAAACGTCACCGCGCCCGCCTTCTGCAACTCCAGCATGGTGCGCACGTGCGTGGCCATGGCCTCCATCGCCCGGTCAATGTACTCCTCCGGCGCCCGCGCCCGCAGCTCTGCCGCTTCCTTCATACTCAGCCCTGCGGGCACATAGCCATGCAGCGGATCATGCGCGCTGGTCTGGTCGGTCAGCAGGTCGGGCACCACGCCCCGCCGCGCCAGTTCTGGCAGCACCTCGGCGCAGTTGCCTTCCAGGCCCACTGATACCGCCTGCTTCTGCCGGATGGCATTTTTCAGAATCCGCAGCGCTTCATCGAGATGGTTGACCTGAAGATCGCAATATCCGCTCTGCACCCGCCGTGTAATTCGCTCCGGGTCCACGTCCACACCCAGAAACGCCGCTCCGTTCAGCGTCGCCGCCAGTGGCTGGGCACCGCCCATACCTCCCAGCCCGCCGCTCACCACCAGTTTGCCGTGCAGGGAACCACCAAAATGCTGCCGTGCCGCCGCGGCAAACGTCTCAAACGTGCCCTGCAAAATCCCCTGCGAACCGATATAAATCCAGCTCCCCGCCGTCATCTGTCCGTACATCATCAGTCCGCGCCGCTCCAACTCGTGAAACTTCTCCCAATTCGACCAATGCCCCACCAGATTCGAGTTGGCGATCAGCACCCGGGGGGCGTAGGCGTGGGTGGGAAACACGCCCACAGGCTTGCCTGACTGCACGAGCAGTGTCTCCTCGTCCCCCAGTTTCTCGAGCGCCGCCACGATCGCGTGGTAGCATGCCCAGTTCCGCGCCGCCCGTCCGGTGCCGCCGTACACGACCAATTCATGGGGTTTTTCTCCCACCTCGGGATCGAGGTTGTTCATCAGCATCCGCAGTGCGGCTTCCTGTGCCCAGCCCCGACAGCGCAACGCATTCCCGCGGGGAGCCCGTATCGGCGAGTTGGGCGGTGTGCCCAGCATTGCGGGCAGGGAAGTCGTGGTCACCTCTCAAGGTTATCAGCAATCGTTCCCCAAAACCCTTTACCCTGATACCTTCTGTGACCTACTTTCTTCTCTGCGCGCTCGCCGCCGCCATCGCCTGGGGATCGGCGGACTTTTGCGCCAAAGTGGCGGCCGAAAAACTCGGCTTCTGGCCCACGGTGTGGGGCATGAATGCTGTGGGCGCGCTGGCCCTGGCCGTGCTCTGGGCCTGTGGCGGTGTACACCTGAATCCCACGCAGCTTCCCTTGCTGCTTGAGCTCGGCTTGGGCAACACCATTGGCGGCGTCTTCTTTTATTACGCGCTCGAGTACGGTCCCCTGGCACTGGTGTCGCCCATCACCGCCACCTATCCGGTGGTCTCGGCCTTGCTCGCCTACTTGGTTTCCGGTGAGCGCCTTGCGGCCTGGATGGAGTTGGCGGTTGCCGGTGTCATCGCCGGCACGCTGCTGGCCAGCCTTCCGCATCAACCGCGACCCGGCACCGCCCACCCACGCCGTCGCTCGGCTCTGTTGGCGGCTGTGGCGGGCGCGCTGATCTTCGGCACCGTGTTCTACTCCCTCGCCACCCACTCCGCCGCCAGCGCCGCCACCGCCCCGGTGCTAATCTTTCGCTTCACCGGTGCCATACTGCTCGCACTCCCGCTCATTGTCGGCTATCGTCCACCCCGCGGCTGGTTCCGCTCCCGATGGCTCTGGGCTACCGGTCTGCTTGACAGCTCCGCTTATGTCTTTTACGCCGAAGGCGCCCGCCGCCTCCCGGTCTCGGTCGTCAGTGCCCTCAGCGGCCTGTTCACCGTCTGGACGCTGGTGCTGGCGGTGCTGTTCCTGCGCGAACGCCTGTCGTGGCGCCAGTGGCTCGGCGTGGCCCTGATCATCACCGCCATCGCCCTGCTCGCCCTCCGCTGAACACGTCTGCCGGCTCAGGAGCCCAGCCAAGGGGAGGGCGGCTCAGAAAGAGGTGGGCGTGCCACATCGTCAGGCGGGGATTGGGCGGGAATTGGGAAGACGACTGCTAAACTAATCAACGGGATGTCTTCTTGTCCGATCTGTGGTCTCCACGAACGCTGCCGCAACCACTGGGTCGCCGTCCAGGAACCCAACGGTGAGGTCGAGTTTCAAATCGGTGCCATGACCGCGAGCGAAGACAACCTCATCCTGCTGCGCAACAAACTCAAAAATCCACCCTTGCGCGTGCTGTTTGAAAAAATCCAGCTCACGCCTGAGTGGATCGAGGAGCAGGGAAGATTACTCGCCTACCTTCCCTGGCCGCTGGAGTTGCGCGGCGCCGTCCACCGCACCCTGTTTCCGGCCGGTGCCGGCGATGCGGCTCCGTTGCCGCCCACGCCTATTTACGACCACCGGCTCGATGATCTCCAGCTCACCGGGGTAGAGATCGATGCCGTTAACTGCCTGCCCGACGAGCTGCTTTACAAGGTTCATTTTCAGCTTTCATTGGAGGCTGTCGGCGCGGTCCCGTTCATCTACATGCAGCTCTTGTTCGCCCCCGGTGTGGAATGGGCCCGCCTGCTGGCCATGCGCGGCCCCGCTGCCCAGGCGCAAGCCACGGTACGTCTGCTGATGGCAGGACTTGTTGATCCATTACGTGAGCTATTTGTCGGCCATCCTGTGCGTATCCTGAGCGAAGATCAGCCGGCCGGTCTGGTTGTCGGCGAGCCGGTGGACGAGGTCGAACTCCCCGGCCCGCCTGATCACCACCTTGGTGAAGAAATCGAGGGTCTCATCAACGAGCGCCGCCTTCAGCCCTTGCTGCGCGATACCCTGCTGGGCCTGCTCACCCTGCCTGCTCCCGCCGTGCAATAGCCGCAAAGCCACCTTTCGGACCGCTGCGTCATCGCAGAGACGAAGGAGGCTTGCCATGCTACCTCGTTCTCTGTCCCGCCGCGATCAGTACGATATCTTTGATTCCCGCCGCAACGTCGACGACTTCTTCACCCGCATGTTTAGCAACCCTTTCTGGGAGCGCTGGAGCTCGACGGGCAGTCCGATCGCCTGGATTCCGCCCCTCGACTGCTTCATAGACAAGGACCGCTACCACATCCGCCTCGCCCTGCCGGGCGTGAAGCCGAACGAAGTGAACCTCCAGGTTCACGGCAACGAGCTCAGCATCAGCGGCGAACGCAAGCAGGAAATTGTTCCCTCCGAGGATCACTCCTTCCAGCGGGAAATCACCTACGGCAGTTTCGAGCGTATCGTCCCGCTTCCGGAGGGCATCCAGAGCGACAAAATCGAGGCGAACTTCAACCAGGGTGTGCTCGAAATCTCCGCCCCATTGAGCGAAAGGGCCCTGCCACACAGAATCGAAATCAAGGGGGTCCAGGCAGGAACTGGCGGCAAAAAGCTGGCTGCCTAGGCGGGGCGCCACCACCGAACCAACGTCTGATAATGGATCTTATGTTACGTTAGGGTCAATTGGCCCGCCCCTTCAATGAGGCGTGGGGGCCACCGGGGTATTCGCCGCGGTCCGGCACGGCACCGGCGAGAGCACCGCCGGCCGCTCATTGATGGGATATTCCAAGTCCACATGCCGGACGATGCTGTCGAACTCTTTCTTTTGCACTGGGTTCAGAATCGCCCGCATCTGGTCGCGGTCGTACTGCCGCACGGCATCAAACTGCGGGGCCAGCCGCGTCTCCAGTTGCTGGTAGCTGCCGATGGTTTCGCGCAGAACCGCGTCCACCTGGTCCACCTGCTGCGGCGTCAAGTGCAGCCGCTGACCCATCTCGGAGGCAATCAGCCGATGCTGCCGGATGTCGTACTCACTGCGCGGATGCGCGTGGAACAAGTAATGCTCGGCCAGGTTCATGAACGTGCCGCCCAACAGCAGCCCGCTGATGAAGATCAAGGCAAAAAAGGTGGTCGCGCGCCGGTCGCGGTGCAGGGATTCCATGGCTCGCTCCTCACGGGTTCATAAGATTCAGCATCACGTCGGCCAGGCGCGGCTGGAGGTGCGAATCCTCCGGATGCTGCGGGTTAAGGTGGGGCACGTCGAGTACCATGGCCTCATCGGCGTTGGGCGTTTCCGTGCGCTGGATATTGTAGACAAACGACCCCAGGGCGGTGGCGAACAGAAGGCTGGCCAGTACCAGGTGCCTCCAGCGGATCTCAACCCAGCGCTGGGCCGGCGCCAGGGCTTCAATCCGCGCGCGCACGCGCCCGTAAAAATAGGGATCCGCGAGCAGCCCGCCCGGCGAGCGCAGACTCGTCAGCAGCATGCGGCTCGCCATGGTGACGCGCCAGCGCTGCCGGCATTCGCGGCATGCCCGGAAATGCCCCTCCAGGCCCCCCGGCGCTTGACCCGCTTCGAGGCCGCCGCCAGCATCCGGATGCCGCGTCAGATACTCCTCTAGTTCCCCCACAAACCTACGACACGACTGCTTCATATTTCTTGACCGGTTCCCGCTGTCTTAAATCCGCTTTCTCCGCAACGCCGCCGTCAGCGCCTGGCGCGCGCGGAATAACCGCACTTTCACTGTGTTTTCGTTCAGCCCCATGATCGCCGCCACTTCCCGCACAGCGTAGCCTTCCACTTCCTTCAGCACCAGCAACACCCGGTCTTCGGCGCTTACCCGGGCCAGTAGCTTGTTGGCCAGTTCGCGCACTTCCACCTGCCGCGCGAGCCCCGCCACTCCGGTTTGACCCTGCACGTCGAAGTTTTCAACCCAAGCCGCCTCCGGCTCGCTCAAATCCGCCAGGATGGTCGCCCGCCGGACCTTTTGCTTGCGCAGGTAGTCGTAGCACTCGTTTACCGCGATTTTGTAAATCCAAGTGGACACCGCCGACTGGAAATTGAACCGGTCGAGCGCGAAATATACCTTAGTGAACACCTGCTGCGCCACATCATCGCAGTCGTTGGAGCGGCGCAGAATGCCGCGCACCACCGAGCTCACCCGGGGCTGAAACCGCCGCACCAGCTCCTCAAACGCCCCCGCTTCCCGCTGCTGGCAGCGCCGCAGCAGTCCGGCGTGGTTCTCACCCACCGGCGTCGCCTCGCACGCCCCGGCGTCCACGGCTATCGGGGCCGGCAACACGGCTTCCATATCATTTCCGACGTGGCTCATGAGGATGCGGTTTCGCCCCGGAGAATTAAATTCCCGTCATCTCCCGCCATTGTACCCCCGGGGCCTGGCGTTCCTTCCGAACCCCTGGCTCCCGACCGCTATTCCCACTCGATCGTCGCCGGCGGCTTCGAGGTGATGTCATACACCACCCGCGTGATTCCCGGCACCTCGTTCACGATGCGGTTTGCGATGCTACCCAGCACCTCGTAGGGCAGCGGCGCCCAGTCCGCCGTCATGCCGTCCTCCGAGTGCACCGCCCGCAAGGCGCACGTCAGGCCATAGGTGCGGAAGTCCCCCATCACCCCCACCGTCCGCACCGGCAGCAGGACGACAAACGCTTGCCACAGCTTGGTATACAGGCCCGCCCGCCGGATCTCCTCCGCCGCAATCGCGTCGGCATTGCGTAACAGCTCGAGTTTGTCGGGGCTGATCGCGCCCAGGATCCGCACCGCCAGTCCTGGTCCTGGAAAGGGCTGCCGCTGCAGCAGCTCGGCGTCCAGCCCCAAGTCGGCGCCCACCCGCCGTACTTCATCCTTGAACAGCTCCCGCAGCGGCTCGATCAGCCGCAGCTTCATCGCCGCCGGCAAACCTCCAACATTGTGATGGCTTTTGATCACCGCCGACGGTCCATGCACCGACACCGATTCAATCACATCCGGATAGAGCGTTCCCTGCACGAGAAACTCCGCCCCCAGTCCGCGGGCCTCGGGCTCGAACACCTCGATGAACACCCGTCCGATGATCTTCCGCTTCTGCTCCGGATCGTTCACCCCCTCGAGTGCGGTCAAAAACCGCGCGCTTGCATCCACCACATTCAGCTTCAACCCCAGCCGCTGCCGCAGCGTCCGCTGCACGCGCTCGACCTCGCCCTTGCGCAGCAGCCCGTTGTCGACGAATACGCAGGTCAGCCGGTCACCCAGCGCGCGATGCACCAGCACCGCCGCCACGCTCGAATCCACCCCCCCGCTGAGCGCGCAAATCGCCGTTCCCTTCCCGCCCACCTCCGCCCGAATCTTGTCCACTTGCTCGGCGACAAAGGCGCTTGCCGTCCAGTCGCGCGCCACCCCGCACTGCGCGACGAAATTTGCGAGCAGCGCCTGTCCGCGCTCGCTGTGCCGCACCTCGGGATGGAACTGCACCGCCCACATGCGCCGCCCGGGGTCGGCAATCGCCGCCAGCGATCGCGGGCTGCGCGCAACCGCCTGAAAGCCAGGTGGGAGCTTCTGCACCGAATCTCCGTGCGACATCCATACCACCTCCCGCCCCGGGCTGTCGTGGAACAGCCCATCACGGGTGTCGACTTCCACGTCCGCCCGTCCGAACTCGCGCTCCGCGGCGTTCTCCACCGTTCCACCCAGCGTGTCCACCATGAGCTGCAAGCCGTAGCAGATCCCCAATAGCGGCAGCCCTGCCGTCCATACCTCGGGCGCACACCGCGGTGCGCCCGGCAGGTACACGGACGCCGGCCCACCCGACAAGATGATGCCCGCCGGCCGCTCCGCGGCAATTTGCTCCCAGCTTGCGTTGTAGGGCAGCAGCAGGCTGTAGACGCCCAGCTCGCGGATGCGCCGCGCAATCAGTTGCGCGTATTGCGCTCCGAAATCCAGCACCACGATGGCTCGGTGCCGCGGACTCATAAGACGAAGTTCACCAGCCGTCCTGCAACCACCACGACCTGCCGCGGGGTTTGGCCTTGCAGCAGCGGTTGCACCTGGGCGTGCGTTCGCGCCGCCGCCACGAGCTCATCGTCGGCCGCGCCGGGCGCGGCCCGCAGCCGCGCCCGCAGCTTTCCATTCACTTGCACCACGATCTCCACCGTCTCCTCCCGTGCCAGCCCGGCGTCGTAGGCCGGCCACGCCTGGAGCGCAATCGCGCCCTCGCGCCCGCTGCGCTGCCACAATTCCTGAGCTAAAAACGGCGCAAACGGCGCCAGCATCAAGAGCAGCAGCCGCGCCAGCTCCGCCCGCGCCGCCCCGGACAGCTCCGCCTCGCCCGCGTACAGGGCATTCACCAGCTCCATCAGCCCGGCGATGGAAGTGTTGAAATGCCACCGTCCCTCCAAATCAGCGCTCATCCGCCGCAGCGTCTGGTGTGCTTTGCGTAGCAGCCCGGCATCCCCGGTGCCGTCGCCGCCTCCCTTCTCCGCCCGCAGCACCCAGCGCCACACCCGCGCCAGAAATCGGTGGATGCCTTCCACTCCCTGGTCGCTCCAGTCGAAGTCCTTCTCCGGGGGCGCCGCAAACAGCACGTACATGCGCGTGGCGTCGGCGCCGTAGCGGCTGACCAGTTCTTCCGGGTCCACCACATTGCCTTTCGACTTCGACATCTTCGCCCCGTGCCGGGTGATCATCCCCTGCGTAAACAGCCGCTCGATGGGCTCGTCCAGCCGACACAGTCCCAGATCGCGCATCGCCTTGGTGAAAAACCGGCAGTAAATCAAATGCAGAATCGCGTGCTCGATGCCGCCGATGTACTGGTCCACCGGAAGCCACCGCTCCACCTCGGCCTCATCAAACGGCCGCTCCGCCGCATGGGGGCTGGTGTAGCGGTAGAAGTACCAGGATGAGTCGACAAACGTGTCCATGGTGTCGGTCTCGCGGCGCGCGGCCCCGCCGCAGCGCGGACAGCGGACCTGGACAAAGGCCGCATCCGCCGCCAGCGGCGATTGTCCCGCGCCAGTCAGCTCGACCTGGTCGGGCAGCAGCACCGGGAGGTCGCTGTCCGGCACGGGCACGATACCGCAAGCATTACAGTGAATCATGGGGATGGGTGTGCCCCAGAACCGCTGCCGCGAAATCCCCCAATCCTGCAGCCGGTAGGAGACGGTTGCCTTCCCGAACCCCGCCTGTTCGGCCTGCTCGATCATCGCCCGCAGGGCCGCGCGGTTGTCCATGCCGCTGAAGGGGCCCGAGCGCACCATCAGCCCGTCGGCCTCCAGCGCCGCCGTCAGCGGCTCCGGCACACCCTCTGCGGGTTCGACCACCACCCGCATCGGCAGCTCGTACTTGCGGACAAATTCAAAGTCCCGCTGGTCATGGGCCGGCACCGCCATGACCGCGCCGGTGCCGTATCCCATCAATACAAAATTCGCCACCCAGATCGGCAGCCGCTCCTGGCTGAACGGATTCAGCGCCCAGCGGCCGGTGAAAAAGCCTTCCTTCTCCGGCTCTTGTCCCGGTTCGAGGTGCGTCTGCCGCGCCCGCAGCGCCCGTGCCGCTACCATCGCTGCAGCGTCCACCAGTTGGGGCAGCAGGGGATGCTCCGGCGCCAGCAGGATCGCGCTCGCGCCGAAAATCGTGTCTAGGCGCGTGGTGAAGACCCGGATCGCGGTCCTGCTGTCGCCTTCCAGCGTAAATTCCACCTCGGCGCCCTGGCTGCGTCCGATCCAGTTGCGCTGCATGGTCCGCACCCGCTCCGGCCAGGCCGCAAGCCGGTCCAGATCCCGCAGCAGTTCCCCGGCGAAGGCGGTCGTGCGGAAATACCACTGGCTCAGCTCGCGCTGCTCGACGGCAGTATCCTCGTGCCGCCAGCACACGCCCCCTTCCACCTGTTCGTTGGCCAGCACGGTCGCGCATTTCGGACACCAATTCACCAGACCCTTGCTGCGGTACGCCAGACCTTTTTCGTACAGACGCAAAAACAGCCACTGGGTCCAGCGGTAATACTCCGGCTGGCAGGTCGTCACCTCGCGGGCCCAATCGTAGCTAAAGCCGAACCGCTGCGCCTGGGCTTTCATGCGCGCAATGTTGGCTAGCGTCCACACCCGCGGATGGGTATGGTTCTTGATGGCGGCATTTTCCGCGGGAAGTCCGAACGAATCCCAGCCCATCGGGTGCAGGACATCGTAGCCGCGCATCCAGCAGTACCGTGCCAACGCGTCCCCGATGGCATAATTGCGCACGTGCCCCATGTGCAGCGCCCCGCTCGGATAGGGCAGCATCTCCAGCACGTAGTAGTGGGGCCCGCCGGCGTTGGCGCCGGCAAAGGGATTCTCCTGCGCCCAGCGCCCGGCCCATTGCGGCTCGAAGCAGTTGGGTTGATAGCCGGTCTCGTCCATGTGGTGAGACTACTATTGTGCCAGACGGCGCAGCGCCTTCAGGTCGCGCGCTTGCCCTGTCAGAGGTGTTTCCACGATCCAGGCCTTGCCCCGCAGGCGCCGGTCCTGCAGCAGCCGGCGGAACGCCACCTCGCCCAACTGTCCCTGGCCAATGTGCGCGTGCCGGTCGTGGTGGCTGCCGCGTGCTGTTTTGGCGTCGTTGGCATGCAAGACGGGCACGCGCTTCAACCCGACTGTGGCCTGCAACTCCCCGAGCGTGGCGGCGTAGCCTTCGGGCGAAACCAGGTCGTAGCCTGCCGCCCAACTGTGGCAAGTGTCAAGGCACGCGCCCACCGGCAAGCCACGCAACCCCTCCAGTACCTCCGCCAGCGCGGGAAAATTTCCCGCCAGATGGGTTCCGCCTCCGGCCATGTTCTCAATTAGCAGCGTAAGCTGCTCCCACCGGAATCCCTCCGACGCCTCCCGGATCCCTTCCACGCAGCGCTCCAGTTCCCCGCTGCCGGGATGCAGAACCAGGTATTCGGCACCCAGCGCCCGCGCCCGCTCCAGCTCCCCCCGGAGCGCCGCGAGGGAGCGGCTGCGAATCTGGACATCCGCGCTGGCGGCGTTGATGAGGTAGTTGGCGTGCACGATCAGCGGTCGCAGCTTGATCCGGCGCCGCAACCGCCGCACTGTGGCGGCTTCCGTTTCCGGAATGCATCTGGCCCGCCACATCCGGGGGCTTGCGGTGAACACCTGCAAGGTGTCGGCGCCGAGCGCCCGCGCCCGCTCACAGGCCCGCGATACTCCCCCCGCTGACGAAACATGGGCCCCGAACCGCATGCTCCATTCTATCGGGCGCACCCGGCAACCCGATCCCTGATACCTTAAATTCATGCGCCTTGGCATCCTCACCGGCGGTGGCGACTGCCCCGGCCTCAACGCCGTCATTCGTGCGGTCGTGCGCAAGGGCACGATGTTTTACGGCGACTCCGTGGTGGGGTTTCTGGAGGGCTGGCGCGGCGTCGTGGAGAACCGCACCCAGGAGCTCGATCTCGACCGCATCGCGGGGATCATCCACCGCGGCGGCACCATCCTGCGCACTTCCCGCACCAATCCCAAGGTCATCTCCGGCGGCCTCGAACAGGCGCGCCGCACTTTTGCCGCCCAGCATCTCGAGGCGCTCATCGCCATCGGCGGTGATGACACCCTGGGCGTAGCGCAGTGGCTGAGCGAGGCCGGCCTGCCGTTGGTGGGCGTGCCCAAGACGATTGACAACGATCTTTCCGGCACCGATTTGTGCTTTGGTTTCGATACCGCGGTCAGCATTGCCACCGAGGCCATTGACCGCCTGCACTCCACCGCCGAAGCGCACAACCGCGTCATGGTGGTCGAGGTCATGGGCCGGGGCGCGGGTTGGATCGCCATCTATGCGGGCGTTGCGGGCGGCGCCGATGTAGTCTTGATTCCGGAGAAACCCTTCGACATCCTGGAAGTTTGTGAGTTGCTGCGCCGCCGCCACGCTCGCGGCAAGTACTTCAGCATTGTGGTGGCGGCCGAGGGGGCGCGCTGGGCCGAGGCGCCCGTCGAGCAGGCCGATGCCCCCAAGGACGCTTTTGGCCACGTTCGGCTGGGCGGCATCAGCAACCATCTCGCCGAGCAGATCGAGCGCCACACCGGCTACGAAACCCGCGTGGTGATTCTCGGTCACACCCAGCGCGGTGGTACTCCCACCGCCTTCGACCGCATGCTCGCCACCCGCTATGGCATCCAGGCCGTGGACATGGTGCATCGGGGCGAGTTCGGCCGCATGGCCTCGCTCCAGGGGCAACAACTGAGATCCGTGCCGCTCACCGAAGCACTCCGGAGCAACCGCACCGTCGGGGAGGACCTGTACGCACTGGCATCGGTATTTTTTGGCTAGCGCAATTCTGTTGGTCTCGCTGCTGGGCGCCTGCCGCTCGATTCCTGTGAACTCAGCCGGGCCTCAGGTGCTGCTCGCCACCGGAAGCGGCCAACTGCAGGTGATCAATGCCCAGACGCTCGAGCTACGTAACCAGTTCCGCCTGCCGGGGCCGGTCACTGCGGGCGTGGTGAACCCGGAACGCGGCGAACTCGACCTGGTCACTGCGGGCGCCAGCCCCGCCTGGCTGGCGCTGGCCGCCGGCGGCGTTCGCGCCCGCCACGAACTCGCGATGCAGCCGGTCGCCGAGGTGCTGAACGCTGCCGGCACCATCGCCTTTGTGCTGGGCAACGCCGCTGGCCACGGCCGTCTGCTGACCCTCGATGCGGCGAGCGGCCGCGTCCGCGCCGAGCGCAACCTCAACCCGCTCGCCGCCGCCTTGGCGCTGCTGCCCCATGGCACCCTGGCCGTGGCCGTCGCTCAGCCTGCCGGCCTGCTGCTGGTGTCGGCAACCAGCCTCGATCCCCTGCATCGCATTCCGCTCGCAACTCCGCCGCGCCAGGTCCTCGCGCTGCCCTATGGCCACAAGGCCTTTGTACTGTGCGCCACTACTGTGGCCGCAGTGGACACGCAAATTCCCGGCCTGCTCAGCTATCTCCGCCCCGGCGACCTGCCGCAGCACATGGCACTCAAGCCGGACGGCGGTGAGCTCTACGTCAGCAACGCCAGCGGCTCGGTCAGCGTCATCAATACCTCCACCAATGAGATCTCCGGCGCCATCCCCGCCGGGGCCGGGGCCGGCGCCCTCGCCGTCGCCCCCGATGGATCCAGCCTCTATGTGGCCAATGCCGCCGCCGGCACGGTTTCGGTTATCGCCCTCGCCGACCGCTCGCTGCACGCGCTGGTCCGCGTCGGCCAGCAGCCCCGTGCGCTCGCGTTGGATCGCGCCGGCATGCTGTTTGTCTCCGACGCCGCCTCCGACGACATCGCCGTCATCCGCACCCAGGACCCGCGTAATCCCAACACGTTGATTACGCTGCTGGCCTCTCCGCCCCATCCCGGTTTTCTCGCTATCGTGCAGCCATGAAAATCCTGCGCCGCTATATCCGCCGCGAAGTTGCCATACATAGCGCGCTGGGCCTGCTGGTGTTCACCTTTGTGATTTTCATGCAGGACCTGGGGCGCGCCCTGGATGCCGCCGTGCGCGCTTCCACCGGCGCAGTGCTGCTGCTTTTCGCCTACGTGCTGCCCGCCGCCCTAGTGTTCACCCTCCCCATGGCGGTGCTGGTCGGAGTGCTCATCGGGTTGGGTCGCCTCCGTGCCGATGGCGAGCTGATGGCCCTCGCCGCCGGCGGCATCGGAGCGCGCCGCTTGTTGCGCCCGCTGCTGGCCGTACCCGTTGTCGCGCTGGGCGCGGCCCTGGCGATGACCCTGTGGCTGGCGCCGTTCACACGCCGCCATCTCGACCGCCTCACCGCCCGCCTCGCCAGCTCGGAAATCGCGGCCGCGGTCCAGCCGCGCGTGTTTTTCGAGCCGCAGAACAGTCCCGACTGGATCGTCTACGCCAGCGACATCGGCGCCAATGGTACCACCTGGAAGCACGTGCTGGTGGCGCAGATGGCCAGCGCGGAGGCGCCCGAGCTGACCCTGGCCCAGTCCGGTACGCTGGTCCACCGGGGGGACAGGGAGGTCCAATTGCATCTCGTGGGCGGTATGCGCTACCAGGTCACGCCCGCGCATCCGGAAACCAGCCTGGTGAGCTCGTTCCGCTCCGTGGACATCCCGTTCCTGTTGCCCGCCACCGCCCACGGTCCACCCCCGCTGGCCGCCGAGGCCTTGGGACCCCTCTGGCGCCGCGCCCACTTCGCGGCTGACTGGCGCGCCGCCCGGGTCGAGTTCTGGCGCCGCTGGGCGCTGGCGTTTGCCTGCCTCGCGCTCGCCCTAGCGGGCATTGCCCTCGGCCTGGGCGGCGGACCGGGCAGCCGCGCCGCCGGCTTCGTCTTCACGCTGGTGCTGGTGGTGGTCTATTACCTGCTGTTCATCGCCGGTATCAGCCTCGCCAAGCAAGGCCGCCTGCCTCCGTTCTGGGGCGTGTGGGCCGCCAACCTGATTTTCCTGGCCTGGGGCGGCTGGGCGCTCTGGCGCCTCGATCGCGCTCCCGCCCGTGCCCGCGAACCATTCGATTGGCGCGCCTGGTGGCGGGAATCGTGGCGCGCGGGCGCCGGCGGCGGACGCGTACGCCTGCCCTCCGCGCCCCGCCCCACGGCCCGCTCGCGCCCGTGGATGCCCTCGCTGCTCGGCGCCTACGTCAGCCGCGCCTTCCTCGGCTACACCGCGCTACTGCTGGCGGTCTTCGTCGCGCTGGTGCTGATCTTCACCCTGTTCGAGCTCATGGGCAGCATCCTGCAGTACCACATCCCGGCCGCCGTGGTCGCCGAGTACCTGCTCTACTTCACCCCCCAGATGCTCTATCTCATGATTCCGGTCGCGATTCTGGTGGGCGTGCTCATCGCTTTCGGCCTGTTGTCGAAATCCAACGAAGTCACCGCCATCAAGGCCTGCGGTATCAGCATCTACCGCCTGATCTGGCCGGTGCTGATCGCCGCCGCCTGCCTGTGCGCGCTCCAGTTCGCCCTCGGCGCCACCTGGCTGCCCGCCTTCAACCAGCGCCAGGACGCCCTGCACGACCGCATCAAGGGTCAGCCCCCCACCACCTATCGCACCCCCGGGCGGCAATGGGTATTCGGCCGCGGCAATGATCTTTACTATTTCAGCTTCTACGATCCACAATCACTCGCGCTCGACAACGTCTCCGTCTTCCAGTTCGATCAGGTTCGCTTCCGGCTGACGCGCCGCATCTTCGCGCGCCAGGCCCGCTGGGATGCCAATGTCGGTACCTGGGTCTTCACCCAGGGCTGGACGCGCAGCTTCACCCAGGGCGGCGGATCTGAGTTCGAGCGCTTCCTCGTGGCCAATTTCCCCGGCCTGCCGGAGACCCCGTCCTACTTCGCCACCGACACTCGCCAAGGCACGCAGATGAGCTACGCCGAGCTGCGCCGCTACGTCGCCGCCCTGCGCGCCAGCGGCTACAACGTCAGCCGGCTGAGCATCACGCTCGCGGAGAAAATCGCCTACCCGCTGATTACCGTGGTTATGGCGCTTCTCGCGTTTCCCTTCGCCTTGAGAGTGGGCCGCAAGGGCACCGTCGCCAGCATCTCGGTCGGCATTGTCGTTGCCATCGCCTACTGGAGCCTCGCCAGCCTGTTGCAATCCTTGGGCAACCTAAACCAGCTTCCCCCAGCGGTCGCCGCCTGGAGCCCCGACGTTCTCTTTCTCGGACTGGGCGTGTACCTGTTGCTGCGGGTACCCACCTAGCATCCGGAGTCAGAGGGAGGTTGTGGCTCTGTTTACGCGGTGTGCGCCACCCGGCCCGCCTCGTCGCTGGCTCCCGCCTGGGCGGCGGCAAGACGGGCGGTGAGAACACGGTACGGCGAACACGACACGTAGTTTAAGCCGGTGCGGTGGAAGAACTTGACCGATTCGGGGTCGCCGCCGTGCTCGCCACAGATGCCCACCTTGAGGTCAGGGCGAGTTTTGCGGCCGTTGGCGGTGCCCATCTGCACGAGCTGGCCCACGCCCGCCTGGTCGAGGCTGGCGAAGGGGTCCTGTTTGAGTACACCCTGACCGATATAGATGGGCAGGATCTTACCAATGTCGTCGCGCGAAAAGCCGTACGTCGTCTGCGTCAGGTCATTGGTGCCAAAGCTGAAGAACTGCGCCTCGGTGGCGATGTCGGCCGCCATGAGGGCGGCGCGCGGCAGCTCGATCATGGTGCCCACCAGGTAGGGGATCTTCGCGCCGGCCTTGCCCAGCACCTCCTCCGCCACCCGGCGCACAATCGCCGCCTGCATTGCCAGTTCCTTGGGCGTGGCCACCAGTGGGATCATGACCTCGGGCTTGACCACTTTGCCCTTGCGGTGGACTTGCACGGCGGCCTCGA
Source organism: Terriglobales bacterium (assembly GCA_050747905.1). Classification (GTDB taxonomy): domain Bacteria; phylum Acidobacteriota; class Terriglobia; order Terriglobales; family SCQP01; genus SCQP01. The sequence goes on from JBOGKQ010000033.1 coordinate 22,942, forward strand.
AAATCGCGCGCGCCTGCATCTCCGTGATTTCGGGATAGAGAATGCCCAGCCGGCAACCGCGCAGGCCGAGCATGGGGTTGATTTCGTGCAGTTCCTGCACCCGCGCCAGCAGGCGGTCGAGGGAGGCGGCGTCGGTGACGGCATAGTCGCTGTACTTGGCGCGGGTCTCCGCCAGCACCTTGCGCTTGGCCGCACCGGCGGCGAGCTTGAGGCGTTCGCGGTCCACCAGCAGGTCCTCGCGCTGGGGCAAAAACTCGTGCAGCGGCGGATCCAGTGTCCGGATAGTCACCGGATAACCGTCCATGACCTCGAAGATCCCGGCGAAGTCGCGCCGCTGCAGCGGCAACAGCTTGCGCAGCGCAGCGCGGCGCGACTTTTCATCCGCCGCCAGGATCATGGCGCGCATGTGCTCGATCTTCCCCTCGCCAAAAAACATGTGCTCGGTGCGGCACAGCCCAATGCCCTCGGCGCCAAACGAGCGCGCCGCTTTGGCGTCGCGCGGCACGTCGGCATTGGCGCGCACGCCGAGGGTGCGGTGCGGCTCCGCCCACGCCATGAAGGTTTTCAGCAGCGGATCATTGGGATCGCCGGGCACGGTTGGCACCTGCCCTTCATAGACATTGCCGGCCGAGCCGTCAATCGAGATCCAGTCTCCCTCCTTGTACTTGCGTTTGCCCGCCGTCAGGGTGCGTGCGTGCTCGTCGACGGCGATGCCGCTGGCGCCGGCCACGCAACATTTGCCCATTCCGCGCGTCACCACAGCGGCGTGGCTGGTCATGCCGCCGCGCGAAGTCAGAATGCCGGCGGCAACTTCCATGCCATGGATGTCCTCGGGCGTGGTTTCCGCCCGCACCAACAGTACCGGCCCCTTCTTCGCCTGCGTCCACTGCACCGCCGCGTCGGCGGTGAACACAATCTGGCCCACAGCTGCGCCCGGCGAGGCGGGCAACCCGCCGGCCACCGGCTCCAGCTTGCCCAGCGCCTTGGGATCGAAGCGCGGAAACAGCAGCTCGTAGATCTGGTTGGCGTCCACCCGGAACAGCGCCTCCTCCTGCTGGATCAGCTTTTCCTGCACCATGTCCACCGCCAGCTTGACGGCGGCGCGGCCGGTACGCTTGCCGTTGCGCGTCTGCAGCATATACAGCCGACCTTCCTGGATGGTGAATTCGAAATCCTGCATGTCGCGATAGTGGTGTTCGAGGCGCGTCGTGATGTCCCGGAGTTGCTGGTAGACCTGCGGCATCTGCTTCTCCAGCTCACGGATGGGCACCGGTGTACGGATCCCGGCCACCACGTCTTCGCCCTGCGCGTTCATCAGAAACTCGCCGTAAAACTCCTTCCCGCCGGTAGCCGGGTTGCGCGTAAAGCCCACGCCCGTGCCGCTCGTTTCGCCCAGGTTGCCGAACACCATGGCCTGCACGTTGACCGCGGTCCCCAGGTCTTCGGAGATGTTGTTCATGCGGCGGTAATGTTTGGCGCGGTCGTTGAACCACGAGCGGAACACGGCGTCGCGCGCCATGGTGAGCTGATCGAGGGCGTCCTGAGGGAACGGCTTGCCGGTGTGTTTCTGGATCAGCTTCTTGTAGGCCGCGATCACCGCCTGCAAGTCCTTGGCCGTCAGTTCAGTATCCAGCTTCACGTGGCGGCGCTTCTTCTGGCCGTCAAAGATCTCGTCGAACTCATCCTTCTTGATTTCCAGCACCACGTTTCCGAACATCTGGATCAGACGCCGGTAGGAGTCGTAGGCAAAGCGTGGGTTCCGGCTCCGCCGGGCGAGGCCTTCCACGGTGGCGTCATTGAGCCCCAGGTTTAAGATCGTGTCCATCATGCCCGGCATGGAAAACTTGGCGCCGCTGCGCACGCTCACCAGCAGCGGGCTGGCCGCGTCCCCCAGTTTCTGGCCGGCGGCCTGCTGCAGCATGGCGAGCGCCGCGCGCATTTGCGCGGCGGCCTCCTCCGGCAGGCGATTGCCCAACCGGTAGTACTCGCGGCAGGTCGCGGTGGAAAGCGTGAAACCAGGCGGCACCGGCAGCCCGGCATTGGTCATTTCCGCCAGCCCGGCTCCCTTGCCGCCCAGCTCGCCCTTCATAGTCCCGTTGCCGTCCGCCTTGCCATCGCCGAACGAGTAAACGTATTTCGTTGCCATTGCCGAGTCCTTCCGACCTCCTTCGCCAGCATAGCAGTTGCCGCGCTATGTTCTCGGTGTCATCCTTCAAAATTGCTTGCTCCCCAGCGGCAGATTTGTCACAATGCGAGGTTCAGAGTTGAACGTATTCCCCGATCCTAGGAGCCACCGATCATGAGCCCGCGCCTTCTCCCTCTTGCCGGCTTGGCCTTCGCCATTGGCTTGGCCTGCACCCTCCCCGCCGCCGCCCAATTCAACCCCGCACCGGAAAGCTTTGCCTACGAGCCCCAGGCCACCGATCCGCCGCCGGTAAAAACCCACCACAGCATTACCGTCAATGGCGCCACGCTCACCTATACCGCCGAGGTGGGTAAAATTCCCATTCCCGATGCCAGCGGCAAGACCATGGCGCACATGTTCTACGTCGCCTATATCCTCGACAATCCCAATCCCAGCCACCCCCGCCCCATAACCATCAGTTACAACGGCGGCCCCGGCTCGGATTCCGTCTACGTCCATATGGGCGGCTTCGGCCCCCGCCGCGTGGTGCTCGAGGACAACGGCAACAACCCCAACCCGCCTTACACCATCGTGGATAACGCGGACACCTGGCTCGACTCCACGGACCTGGTTTTTGTGGATGCCGTCGGCACCGGCTACAGCCGCGCCACCGACCACGCCAATCTGGTGAAGGCCGCCAGCGCCCAGGGCGATCTCGACTGCTTCACCCAATTCGTCCGCCTCTGGATCTACGACCACAACCGTCTCAACTCCCCGATCGTGCTCGCCGGCGAAAGCTACGGCACCTTCCGCTCCGCCGGGCTCGCCTACGATCTCTGGCGCCACCACATCCCGGTCAGCGGCATCGTGCTGTTGTCGAGCGTCCTCAACATGGAAACGCTCCGCCCCTCCTACAGCAACGACCGCCCCTACTGGATGGAGCTGCCCACCCAAACCGCCATCGCCTGGCACTTCAAAAAACTCCCCGCCAACCTGCAAAACGAAACCCTGCCCCAGGTGGTGCAGCAAGCAGAGGAATGGGCCCAGACCAAATACGAACATTACCTCGATCTCGGTGACGCCCTTCAAGGCACCCAGCGTCAGCAGGCCATCCAGGAAATGTCGAACTTCACCGGCCTGTCGCCGCAGTTCCTCGATAGCTACAACCTCCGCCTCACCACCGCCTTATTCGATGCTTCCCTCCTGCGCGGCCAGCGCGAAACCATTGGCCGTTACGACGGCACCCAAATCGGCCACAACCGCACCCCCGGCGATGAGCGCCCCGACTACGACGCCAGCGACCTGCTCGGCGTGCCGTACCTGCACGAGTTCGTGAACTACATGAAAAACGAACTCGACTACAAGACCACCCTCGAGTATGGCGACCGCGGCATGGGCGGCGCCGGCATTCCCCGCTGGAATTACAACATCCAGGTCCCCGGCTTCGGCGCCTTCTTTGGCGGCTCCGGCGACGACGTCAGCCAGGACCTGCAGAGCGTGTTCGTGCAAAATCCCTCGCTCCGCCTCATGCTCTGCGAGGGCTACTTCGATCAGGCCACCTACATGCTCGAAGCCAGCTACAGCATGCGCCACCTGTTTATTCCCGTCCCCGAGCAGAGCCACATCAGCATCGAGCATTACCTGTCCGGTCACATGATCTACGCCCACAAGGATTCGCGTGAAAAACTCCACCGCGACTTCGACAATTTCATCAAGACTCTGCCGGGAGTGGCGCAATGAGACGTCTGTCGGTCTATCGGTCGTTCGGTCTTTTGGCGGCGCTGGCGTTACTGCTGGCGCTGCCCGCGGCGGCGCAGTTCGGCCGCGGCCAGCAGTCGTTCGCCTATGAGCCCAACGCTACCGATCCGCCGCCGGTCAAGACCCAGCATACGGTCACCGTCAACGGCAAGGCGCTGCATTACACCGCCGAGGTGGGCAAGATTCCCATTCCCGACGCCAGCGGCAAAACCATGGGCCATATGTTCTACGTGGCCTACATCGTTGACAACCCCGACCCAAGCCATCCCCGCCCGGTGACGTTCAGCTACAACGGCGGGCCCGGCTACGCCTCCGTCTGGGTGCACATCGGCGGGTTTGGCCCCCGGCGCGTGGCTCTCAATGCCGACGGCAGCGTCGCTCCGCCGCCCTACAGGCTCGTGGATAACGCCGATACCTGGCTAGACGCTACTGACATGGTCTTTGTGGATGCCATCGGTACCGGCTACAGCCGCGCCACCCAACATAAAAATCTCGTTTACGCCGCCAGTGCCCAGGGCGATCTCGAATGCTTCGCGCAGTTCGCGCGGATGTGGTTGTATCAAAACAACCGCCTCAATTCGCGTATCATCCTCGCCGGTGAAAGCTACGGCACGTTCCGTTCCGCCGGCCTTGCTCACGTGCTCTGGCAGCATCACATCCCCGTCAGCGGTATCGTGCTGCTGTCGAGCGTGCTCGACATGGACACGCTGCGGCCCACCTATAGCAACGACCGCCCCTACTGGCTCATGCTGCCCACCCAGACCGCCATTGCCTGGCATTTCAAAAAGCTGGCGCCTAACCACCAAAAACTCCCGCTCGCCCAGGCTGTCCAGCAAGCCGAGGAATGGGCCCAAACCAAATACGAGCATTACCTCGATCTCGGCGATGCCCTTCAGGGCGCCCAGCGGCAGCAGGCCTTGCAGGAAATGTCCGGCTTCACCGGTCTGTCGGCCCAGTTCCTGGATAGCTGGAACCTGCGCGTCTCCACCGCCCTGTTCGACTCTTCCCTCCTGCGCGCTCAGGGCGAAATCATCGGCCGCTATGACGGCACCCAGGTCGGCTACAACCGCACCCCCGGACAGACCTCACCCGACTACGACGCCAGCTCCGACCTCGACACCGCTTACCAGCACGAATTCGTCAACTACTTGCGCGATGAGCTGAATTACAAATCCACCCTCGAATACGGCCAGTACGGCCTCGGCGGCTCCGGCATCCCCAACTGGAACTACAACATCTCCAGCGGTGGCCGCAGCGGCCGCGGCGGAGGCGCCAGCGATGACGTCAGCCAATACCTGCAGCAGGCCATGGTTCAGGACCCCTCGCTGCGCATCATGCTCTGCGAAGGCTATTTTGATCAGGCTACGCCGCTGCTCGAAGCAGTCTACAGCATGCGCCACCTGTTCATCCCCGTTGCTGAGCAGAGCCACATCACCCTGCAACATTACATGTCCGGCCACATGATCTACGCCCATCAGGATTCACGCGAGCAACTGCACCGCGATATCGACAATTTTGTGAAAGGCCTTACCGGAGCACAGCAATGAAAAAGCATGCGGCGCTGATCTTTGCCTGCTGCCTCGGTCTCGCCCTCGCCACGCTCGCGCAGGGCCGCGGTCCGCAGCAGCCCTCCTATGGGTACGAACCCGAGGCCACGGATCCCCCTCCGATCAAAACCCAGCACTCCATCACCGTCAACGGCACGACGCTGCATTACACCGCTGAAATCGGCAAGATCCCCATCCCCGACGCCACCGGCAAAACCATGGGCCACATCTTCTATGTGGCCTACCTGCTCGACCACCCCGCGCCCGGCAAGCCCCGCCCGGTTACGTTCAGCTACAACGGCGGCCCGGGCTCCGATTCCGTCTACGTCCACATGGGCGGCTTTGGCCCCCGCCGCGTCGTGCTCAGCGACAGCGGCAGCAACCCCAACCCGCCGTACTCGATTGTGGACAACGCCGATACTTGGCTCAACTCCACCGACCTCGTCTTCGTGGATGCCATCGGCACCGGCTACAGCCGCGCCACTTCCCATGCCAATCTCGTGAAGGCTACCACCGCCCAGGGCGATCTCGACTGCTTCGCCCAGTTCGTTCGACTCTGGCTCTACCAGAACAACCGCCTCAACTCGCCCCTCATCCTCGCCGGCGAAAGTTACGGCACTTTCCGCACCGCCGGCCTCGCCTACGTTCTGTGGCAGCACCACATCCCGCTCTCCGGCATCGTCCTGCTGTCGGCCGCTGTCAACATGAACGACATCAACGGCTCCTATAGCAACGATCTGCCCTACTGGCTCGCTCTGCCCACGCAGACCGCCATTGCCTGGCACTTCAAAAAACTCCCCGCCAACCTGCAGAACGAGACGCTGCCGCAGGTCGAGCAGCAGGCCGAGAAATGGGCTTCCACCAAGTACGAGCATTACCTCAACCTCGGCGGCGCTTTGCAAGGCGCTGAACGCCAGCAAGCCCTCAAGGAGCTCGCCGGCTACACCGGCCTCTCACCCCAGCTCCTCGATAGCTACAACTTTCGCATCTCTACCGGCGTATTTGATACTTCGCTCCTCCGCAGCCAGGCCGAATCCATCGGCCGCTACGACGGCACCCAGATCGGCTTCAGCCGCACCCCCGGCAATCCCTTCCCCGACTACGATGCTAGCGACCTGCTATCAACGCCATACCTTCACGAGTTCGTGGATTATATGAAAAACGAACTCGGCTACCAAACCACCACCGAATACGGCGACCGCAGTATGGGCGGTGCCGGCATCCCGCAGTGGACCTACAACGTCAACGGCAATGGCAAGGCCGGTGGCTGGGGCACCAGCGGGGGCGGCAACGACGCCAGCCAGAATCTCGAGCGGACCTTTGCGCAGGACCCCTCGCTCCGTCTCATGCTGTGCGAAGGCTACTTCGATCAGGCCACGCCTACCTTGGAAGCCATCTACGGCATCCGCCACCTGTTCATCACTCCCGAGTCGCTCAGCCGCGTCACCATTGAGCATTACGTTTCTGGGCACATGATTTACGCCCACAAAGAATCACGTGAAAAGTTGCACCGGGACTTCGATGCGTTCGTGCAGTCGGTGGAGAAGTGAGCGTACCGTTGTAGGTCGATTACTGCTCCTTCTTGAACAAATCTTGGAAGATAAGTTGACCCCAAATGCGGTCGCGTGCGTGCACCAGCGCGCCACCCTCGCTGAACTTTCCCAGCTTGACGGGCGCGAACCCGAGTTGTTTGGCCAAATCCGCCACGGGAGCGATCGCGTCGGCGTCGTCGCTTGAGAGAAAGACGACTCGATGGCCCCCCTCGACGATTGGATCGGTAGCCAGGGTGGCCGCACTCAGGTGATTAAAGCCTTTCACGAACCTGGCGCCGGTGAACGACTTCGCAGCGAAGGCGGAGGCCGGGAGATTGTCTAGCTCTTCAGGTGGAACTAACGCGTTCATCGCGTCGATGACCGTCTTGCCTTTCCAGCTCGGCAGGGCCTTCGCAACCTCGCGATGTTCCCCGAACGGGACCGCCAAGATGATTGTGTCGGCCTCGAGTGCGTCGCGCAGCGACTTGGCGACGACCGCGGGTCCAATCGCCCGAGCCTGCGGTGCCAAAGCTTCGGGCGGCCGGCGGCTCGCGACAGTTACTTCGATGTTTTTACGGGCGAAGGCCTGGGCGAGGGCCTGGCCGATCTTGCCGAATCCTACAATCGCATAGCTCATAATGTTTCTCCGATCTGTGTTGATATTGATCCCCACGCCTTCGACGGCCCGGGGTTCTAGGCTCCGATGTGTGGCGACCTCCGCGTAGACCTCCCGCCGTGAACGACTTTCGCGGGACCCGGAAGGTCAGCCGCGCACCGAGATCCGCCGATTCAGATTGCCGAGGTGCCGCCGTCGACAGTCAACTCCACCCCATTCACATAGCTCGAATCGTCGGAAGCAAGAAACAGCGCGACCGTCGCAATTTCCTCAGGACGACCCATCTTTCCCCGCGGGATCAGGGATGCGAACATCTCCCTCGCCTCCTTGGTGAGAACTTGCTCCATGGTCGCTGTGGCAACCTGCCCCGGGGACAGCAGGTTCACCCGGATATTCCTGCCCTTCAGCTCGTTAAGCCACGTGCGTGCGAATGAGCGCAGCGCTGCCTTGCTCGCCGCATACACGCTGAAACCAGGAAAGCCCTTCACCGAAGCATTTGACCCGGTCATGAAGATCGATCCGCCATCGTTGAACAGCGGCAGCGCCTTCTGAACTGTAAACAGCGTACCGCGCACATTCAGGTCGAAGGTCGCATCGAAGTGCTGCTCGGTAATCTCGCCCAGGTTGACGGCCTCACCCTGGCCAGCGCTCGCGAATAGGACGTCGATCTTCCCCTTTTCCCGCTTGACCGTATCGAAGTGAGTTCGCTACAGTAATCTGGCCCCAGCCGCTCACGTAATTTGGCCCCACCTTCGGGCTTGAACCGCTACCTTGGCTGTTGCGAAGCAGTGCAAGGGAGGCGGATGACAAGGAGAACGAAGGTGGAGCTATTTGAGAGCATACGCAGGGAACACCGGTCTGG
>JBOGKQ010000034.1:0-30080 GCA_050747905.1 Terriglobales bacterium
AGCGAGGCGCAGCGTCGGGTTGGGGCCAAGGGCCCCCAACCCGCCCTGCGCACTCACAGCAGGGCGGGCAACCCGACGCGAGCATAAGCGGGGCGCGCGGCGCAGCCGCGCTGGGGCCCGCGCCAACATCGTCTCACCCATTGGGGTTTCGCCTCCGGGGCGCCTCGACCGCCGCCGCGGCCCCATAAACATTGACGATGGCGCCAGTCCTCTCGCGGGGGTCGCGCCGCTTTGCACCGTGGGCAAAATCGACGCGAAGGGCTGCGAAATTCGGCACGGCGGCCCACCCCCGGGGAAACACGCAGGCGCGGCCCCAGCGAGGCGCAGCGTCAGGTTGGGGCCAAGGGCCCCCAACCCGACGCGAGCATAAGCGGGGCGCGCGGCGCAGCCGTGCTGGGGCCCGCGCCAACATTGGTTTCACAATCGGCGGTCAAAAAGCAAATGCGGGCTAATAGCCGGCGGCTTTGTCCACTGCCGTGAGCAGCGGCTGGCCCGCGCGCCAGCGCTTCCAGTTTTGCAGGAAGCAGCGCATACCCACCTCGGTCCAGTGCGGGTCGCGGGTGCGGTCGGTGCAGTGCGGCGACAGCAGCACGTTGTCTAGCGCCCACAGCGGGCTGTCAGCGGCCAATGGCTCCTGCTCAAACACGTCGAGTGCGGCGCCGGCGATGCGGTGTTGGCGCAGGGCGTCGGCCAGGGCGGCCTCCTCCACCACGGGCCCGCGGCCCACATTGAGGAACAGTGCCGACGGCTTCATGGCCGCAAACGCGGCGGCATTCAGCAGGTGGCGGGTGTCGGGGGTGAGCGGCGCCGCGGCCAGCACCACGTCGGCGCCGGCGAGCATGGCCAGCAACTCACCCGGACCGAACATGGTTTCGACGCCGCGCTCGCGCCGTTCCGGATGGCGCCGCAGCGCCTGCACGCGCATCCCCAGCTTGCGCGCCGCGCGCGCGCAGGCCGCACCCACCCCGCCAAAGCCGACCACGGCGAAGACCTTGCCCGCCATGGCTTCGACCTCGAATTGCTCCCAGCGGCGCGCCTGCTGCTGCGCCAGCATGCGCCGCGTCTGCTTGTAGAAAAACAGGATGGCGTAAACGGCAAACTCCGCCAGCGGCGGCGCGTAGGCGCCGCGGGCATTGCTGACCAGCACCGGGCCGGCAATCAGCTCGGGCGTCAGCAGCCGGTCCAGGCCCGCCTCGAACGAATGCACCCAGCGCAGCCCGGGGCCCGTATGCGCCTCTACCTCGCGAAACGGCGGCGTGCCGCCCGCCAGCGAGGAATACAAAATCACCTCCGCCGCCGGCGCGGCGCGCGCAATCACCTCGGGCGTGTGGCCGATGACAACCTCAACGCCCGGCCCCAGCCGCCGCAACCGCCGCGCCGCGGGCAGGGCCTCCGGCACAATCGCCAGCAGCCTCATGCCACTACTCGTATCGCAAGGCTGCGCCGGGATGGTAGCTCGCTTCGGTGTGGCCCTTGAGCTGGCCGGGATAGAAATAGACCGTCCGCAAATTGCCGCTGGCGTAGCGCCCGGCTTCATCCTTGAAATGCTTCGAGCCGGGGTGACCGCTCTCGCCGCCCGCGGTGACCGCGCGCGCGCTGACGCGCGGGCCAAACTCAATCACCGCCACGAAGCTGTTGCCGCTGCAGCCGTAGATGCGTTTGGTCGTCAGCCCGCGACAGGGCGCGTAGGAGGCCAGCGAGCCCCAGGTCGCGGTGGTGAACATCACCGGCGTGGCGGGCAGGGAATCGTCAAAACGGGGATGGTTAATCGAGTCGTCCAGCCGCTGGAAGACGTTGATTTTGCCCCACGGCGTTTTCCACGTCTTCCAGTTGCGGTCGAGCGTGTCCACCGCCGCCGCCAGCCCCTGCAGCAGTTGGCGCGGCGGCGCCGTGTCGCGCACATAGGTCGAATCGTCCTCCGCCCGCGCCCGCGCCTGACGGCCGGTGAGCCGGTACATTTCCCGGCCCCAGTAGACGGCCAGCGTGGTCGGCACTGAGTCCACGCCCCAGCGATAGTCCCAGTTGCGCAGCGCCGCGATGGGCCCGGCGAGCCTCGCCTGCAGCGCGTCCGAGGCGGGCAGCGCGTCATAGTCCTTGAGCAGTGTGGGGATGGTGCGCGCAAACCACGGCTGGAAGCTGTCAAACGCCACCGTCTTGATCACGCTGGCGATGGTGGCATCATGCACGCCGCTCAGCACCCGCACTGCATGCAGGCCACGCATGCTCTCGAATCGTCCGCGATCCACGTAGGCGGGATAGTCGGCGCGCTTGGGGCTGTCGGGTCCCGCCGCCGACCAGGGCCAGTTGTTGGAGTTGAACAGCCAGCCCGTGCCGGGATCGAGCAGGTGCGGGGACTCGGCGAGCGTCAGCAGGCCGTGCCAGTCGGTGGCCGGATTGCTCCCATCCACGGGCTGGTTCCAGTCGAAATGCGGGTCCCGGCGGGGAATGAAGTCGGAATGGAAATAGGCGATGTGCCCGTCGGCGTCGGCGTAAATGGTGTTGTTGCTGGAGTTGGTGTGCAACTGCATCGTCTTGGAGAACTGCTGGTAGTTGAGCGCCTTGGTGCGCAGGAAATCCTGCTCCAGCGCCCGCATCGGCCGCTGCATCAGCCGGATGGTCTCCCACTTGCCGTTGACCTCGCCAATGACCGGCCCATGTTGGGTCCAGTAGCCGGTGAAGCGCCGCACCTCCATGCCGCTGGCGGTTTTGTAGGGAATCTCGATCACTCGCTGCCGCACCGGCAGCTCCTGGCTGCCGTACTTGTAGACGTGCTGAGCCCCACGCTGGCTGACCGTTTCCAGATAAAAATCAATGTTGTTCACGCCGCTCGAGGTGTGCATCCAGCCAATCCGCGTGTTGAAGCCCTGGTAGACGGAAAACTGCCCCCAGGTGACCGCGCCATAGGCGTCCAACCCCTGATCGCTCGACATTTGTAGCTCCGAGCGGAAGTAGAACGAGGTATGCGGATTGATGACCAGAATGGCATGGTGATCGAGCGTGTTCTTCGGCCCTATGGCGATGCCGTTGGAGCCCCCGGGGTGCGGGGGCAGGTACGCTTCCGCCACCTGCGGCGGCCCCGGGTCAATGCCGCCGGGCTGCGGGCCGTAAAAGCGTTGGATCGAGGTCAGGCTGGCGCGCTCGATGTCCCCGCCGATGCTGCCCTCGCTGAAGGCCAGCGCCATCCAGGGCTCAAAGCGGTGAATCACGCGCGGATGCACGTTGGGGTGGGTATACAGGTAGTAATTCAGCCCGTCGGCAAAGGCGTCCATGAGCTGCTGGAGCCAAGCCGGGCTGGCGGCGTACTTCTGCCGCATGACCGCAGGATCAATGAACAGCTTCATGCGCAGGTCGCGCCAAATCTGCGCTGGCCCTTCGGCTTCGGCCAGCTCGCCCAAGGCATTGATATAGTTGGTTTCCACGCGGTTGAAGTCGTCCTCCGCCTGGGCGTACTCCATGCCAAACACCGCCTCGGCGTCGGTCGCACCGTGGATGTGGGCGATGCCCCAGTCGTCGCGCACAATGGTGACTGCGGCGGCTTCCCGCTGCCAGCGTGCCAGCTCCGCGGCCGAGGGAGGGGGCTGAATCTGGGCTTGGGCGTATAGGGTCAAGCCCGCGGCCATACATGCCGCTATTAGGCCTATAGCAGATCGTTTGCACATAGGAGTATCCTGTTTGGAACACTGCCAGCCTACTCCACTTAGGGCGGGAGCGGCAAGGCAAGACTAAGGGCAATGGAACAGGAACCGCGATGCTTTCATTTAAGCGGCACATGGACGAATGGGACAACCTGGAGAGCCGCGCCAGCATAATCCTCGACGCCTACATCCACATCCTGCGGACAATCGAAGAGGTGGCAGGCTACATGTCGCGCGGCGAGGGGCGGCAGTTGCGCGAGGACATGCGCGCCATCCTCAGCTATCTGAATCCCGGCGTCCACCGGGAGGCGCTCGATAAGAGCCGTACCCAGGCCGATGAGGCGCTGCGCTCGCTCGCCGACGTGATCAACCAGCGCGAGTACGAGTACAAGGAAATCATCCGCATCATGGCCGAGGCGGGCAACACCATGGCCCAGACCGGCGCCGCCCACAGCGAAAAGCTGCGCCGCCAGGCGGCCAAGGTCGAGGCCATCGCCACGCTCGATTCGGTGGCCGACGTGCGCCACCAGTTGACCATTCACGTCGCCGAGTTGCAGGAAATGGCGGTGCGCGCCCAGGAAGAGGGCGAGGCCCAGTCGAAGCGCCTGAACGAGGAACTCCAACAGGCCCGCGAAAAGCTGAATTATGCCTCCGCCCTCGCCGAAACCGACCCGCTCACCTCGCTGGGCAACCGCCGCCGCGCCGAAAACACCGCCCAGCAGGCGCTGTTGGAGGGCTTGCCGGTGAGTGTGCTCATGCTGGACCTCAACAGCTTCAAGACCATCAACGACACCTACGGCCACGCCCAGGGCGACAGCCTCCTGCGTTCGGTGGCCCACCACGTGCGCCGCGCCGTGCGCCAGGTGGATGCGGTCTGCCGCTGGGGAGGAGACGAATTCGTCGTCATCATGCACGACACTCGCCTCGACGTCGCCCTGCTCGCCGCCATCCGCATCCGCGCCGAGGCGTTTGGCGATTTCGTGCTCACGCGCGCCGGGGAAAACGTCAAGGTGGTGATCAGCACCAGCATCGGCGCCGCCGAATCCCAGCCCGCTGACACCGCCGACAGCCTCATCGAGCGCGCCGACCGCGAAATGTACGAAGACAAGAAACGCTCCAAGGCAGCTGTGGCGGCCGCGGCGCGCTAGCGGGCGCGGCGCTCGCGATTCGCGGGGGTCGCGCCGCTTGGCACCGTGGGCAAAATCGACGCGCAGCGTCGGGTTGGGGCCAAGGGCCCCCAGCCCGCCCTGCGTACTCACAGCAGGGCGGGCAATTCGCCCTGCGCAGCTCCAGCAGGGCGAAGCAGCCGCGCTGGGGCCCGCGCCAACATGTGGGCAATTTGCGTTGCGAGGTCATCGCCCAGCGCCCAGTGGGGAGTCTCAACGCTCGATTGACCGTGCATTTCTGAGCTGCAATCTGCCCGTGCCGTTTGCGATGTCAGTTCATCTTTGACTCTTCGCGACCGCGATCGCCTTGGCGAGCAAAGACGCGACAAAATTCTGGAAGCTCAATTCCGGCGCCGGCTCAGCGTAGCGGCCCTTGGGGCCATCCTGCGCATTGGACATCAGAAAACAGGCCGAGTCGTAAAGTCGGTCCCGCACCAGCTTTGTGAGCAGGATTTCGTACCGCTTGGCGTAGGACGCTTCCTTGAATTCGGGGGATACCTTGAAATGCGGTTCCCGGGCGCGAAAGGGGCGCAACGACCCGGGCGCTTCTTCGAGGAGCATCAAATAGCCGAGCCAGGGGCGCGCGGACGGCTTGAACGCACCTTCTCGATAGGCCGCCCAGATGTCTGACGCGCTGCCGATGGCTTCTTCGGTGCGGTTGTTGTAGTTGTTTCCAAACGAACCGACCTGCGATTTGAATTCAATGGCGGCAAGCAGCTTGCCGTCTGAAACGATGAGCAGGTCCCATTGCTTCTCCGGCCGGTACCAGCCAGGCAGCTCAGTGAATTGTTCGCAGTAGACATGTGCCTTCGAAAGTCCGTTCTCGCAAAGCAGGTCGCGCACGAGAGCGGTGAACCCGTTCATCTGTGCCCCGCCCGTGACAGCCGAGCGCCCGCCAGCGTCCTTTCCGCCGGAAGCGCCGCCTTGCTTCCGCGCCTGCGTTTCGCGCGTCGTCCAGAAATGCTTAATCGCGCTTTGAAGCCGCTTTTCCACCTCACGGTTGAGGCTCATCGTTTTCGACCCAGGGGGCGGGTTTCAATCTTCGTCGTGCCGAACAGCGACGACGTTTCGTGCTCGATGCGCTTGAGCGCCATGTCGAAATAGTGCTCGTCGATCTCACAGCCGATGCTGTTCCTCCCGTACTTTGCGGCGGCGATCGTCGTCGTTCCCGTTCCCAGGAACGGGTCTAGAACCGTATCGCCTACAAAGCTGAACATCCTGATCAACCGCCCGGCAAGCTCGATGGGATACGGGGCCGGGTGGTTGCGGGTGGACGCACCGGTAACGCCGGTCCAGATTTGTTGAAACCATTCCTGGTAATTCTCACTCGAGATGACGCTGAGTACTCGCGCCGACACCCCAGGCGTACGGTAGCCGCCCGGCTTGCGCTCCATCAGGATGAATTCGACGTCGTTCTTGATAACCGAATTCGGCTCGTACGGCTTGCCGAGGAATCCGCTGGAACCGTTTTCCACCTCATAGGCCGCGTTGGAGATTTTGTGCCAGATGACCGCAGCCAGGTTGTCAAACCCGATCGCGCGGCAGTGCTCCTGAATCGAGGCGTGCAGCGGCACGACCGTGTGGCGACCGTTATTCTTCCGGCGCGACAGGCATACGTCGCCAACGACGCATACGAGCCGGCCTCCTGGAAGGAGCGCCCGAAAGCATTGCTCCCAGACCTTGTCGAGTTCGGCCAAGAACTCGTCGTACCCCTCGATGTGTCCCATCTGCCCGGTCGAGTCGCGGTATTGTTTCAGCGTCCAATAGGGCGGTGAAGTGACAATCAGGTGGACTGAACCTGCTTCCAGCCTGGTCAGGGCATGGCGAGCGTCGCCGAGGTCGAGGCGGTGCGTTGTCGGAATTCGCTGGACAGCCTCGTCAATCAGCTTTACAAGGCGCCTGTCTTTGGCGATGCGAGGGATGTCGGTCTGAGTGTCCTTGAGCGGGAAAACTTCGACCGGCACGAACGCAGCGAGATCAACAACGCCATCGTGCGCCTGCGTGCTCTCCTCCAGGGTGTCCTTCTTTGTGAGTGCTATGCTCATGCCGACTCAATGGACCGTTGTCAGGATAAACCGATCGCGGGAGTCGCGCCGCTTTGCGGCGCAATTCGCCCTGCGCGGCGCCAGCAGGGCGAAGCAGCCGCGCTGTGGCCCGCGCCAATCAATGTGGCTACCTTTTCGGCTCATACCGCAGCGCCACCGCTCCCGAGGCGAACTCGAGCCGGTCAACGAGCTTCAAGTCAATGCGCTTCGTCAACCCGGCGAGCAACGTTGGACCGTGGCCCGCCAGTCTGGGCTGCACCATGAACTCGTACTCATCGATTAATCCTAGCTCCGCCAGCGCCAGCGGAAGCTTCACGCCTCCCACTAACAGTCCTTTACCCGGCTCCCGCTTGAGCTCCTGCACGGCCTTCCCCAGATCCCCGCGCACGAGCTCCGCGTTCCAATCGACCCGGTCCAGGGTGCTCGACACGACGTGCTTCTTGACCGCGTCGATCGTCCGGGCAAAAGGCTCCATCCACTCCGGTCTCGCGCCTGCCTGCGCCGGAGGCCGCCACGCCGCCTCCATCATTTCGTAGGTCACACGGCCCAAGAGGAGCGCATCGGCCCGGGCGAGGTTCTCAGCCGCGTGACGATGCAGGTCTTCGTCCGCAAACATGGCCCGATGATCGCAGCACCCGTCCAAGGTGACGTTGATGGAGTACCGAAGGGCTCGCATCCCCCTAGGGTACCAATCGCGGGGGTCGCGCCGCTTTGCACCGCGGGCAAAATCGACGCGCAGCGTCGGGTTGGGGCCAAGGGCCCCCAGCCCGCCCTGCGCACTCACAACAGGGCGGGCAGCCCGCCCTGCGCACTCACAACAGGGCGGGCAACCCGCCCTGCGCACTCACAACAGGGCGGGCAACCCGCCCTGCGCACTCACAACAGGGCGGGCAACCCGCCCTGCGTACTCACAGCAGGGCGAAGTAGCCGCGCTGGGGCCAGCGCCAACATTTATAGACCTTGGGCAGGTCAATACCTTGGTCCAATTGTTTTGCCTTATCCTAGTCGGATTTAATAGGCAGCAGGTAAGAATACGAAAGACCAGAATCACCCGATGAGCGTTGTTTACCGGAATTGGAGCCGTCAATGGGCAGCGTACAAATCGAGCAGAAGAGCTATGAGATGCCCCCGCGAGAGGGAATCAGCATCGCGTATTTTCTCACCGTCGCCGACATCGGGAGATCGGCTCGCTACTACGAAAAGGTCTTCGGCGCTCGCATCCTGAGCCTGGGTGACGGCAACGCGCCCGGGTACCTTCAGCTTGCGAATATCTGGATGATCCTGAACGTTGGAGGCGGGCCGACCCCGGATAAGCCGACGGTAACGCTCAGCGTCCCGGACCCGAATCACATCAACTGCTTTATGAATTTCCGCGTTGCGGATATTCAAGCGTGCTATGAACTATGGAAAAGTCGAGGAGCGGAGTTCATCACGGAGCCGATCCCCAAGTACGGCGAGACGCGCTGCTACATCCGCGATCCTGACAAATATATTATCGAGGTCGGACAGAGCACCGACCTCACGTACGGTTGACGCTCGACCCGAAAAAAGCATACTCATAGCCCCGGGCGAGTTGTCGCCACTCGTCCCCGACGCGAGCATAAGCGGGGCGCGCGGCGCAATTCGCCCTGCGCAGCTCCAGCAGGGCGAAGCAGCCGCGCTGGGGCCCGCGCCAACATTGTACCGCCGATGATGTTCGAGCCCCGCTAGCTGCTCAGGCGTCGCTCAAGCCGCTGGATGTTGACCCGGAAACACGAGCACCTTGCCGTGTGAACCGGATTCCAATTCGCGGTAGGCATCCACGACCTGGTTGAGCGCGAAGCGGCCGGCGATGTCACTGATGATCGCGCGTCTCTTCGTGGCCAGGGCCAGGCCATTCGAAATTAGAGCCGGAAATTCGTGAAAAGCGGCCCACTGCATCCCGTTGTACTTCGTCACAAAAAGCGATCCGGCAAACAGTTGGCGCAGTTTCACCGCGGGCGGGGGACCGGAAAGCTCGCCGTAACTAACCAGGCAGCCTCGTGGTGCCAGCATTTGCAGGCTGGTTTCGCAGGTGGAGGCACCGATGGGATCAAACACGGCGGCGACACCGCGGCCGCCTGTATATCCACGGACTGCTTCGCCTACATCCTCAACCGCTCGGTCAATCACGTAAATGGCCCCGGCGGCGCGAACGGCATCCACCCGCTTGCCGGTGGCGACGCCGATGACCTCTACTTGCCGGTCCGCCAGAATGGCGACGAGCATTCGACCAACGGCGCCGGCCGCTCCCCACACTACGGCTTGCCGCCCCTGGAGCGGCCAGACGCGCGCGAGTCCACCGGCGGTTAGGCTGGCGACGGCCAGGCACGCGCCGTCTTCAAAGCTGAGGCCCTCCGGAATCGGAACAAACATGGAAGCCGGCGCCGTCACAAAAGTCGCGCAGGATCCGATAACCGCTGCCCAGCACACCCGCGTCCCCACCGCAATCGGCGCCCCCGGTCCGGTCGCGACCACGACTCCCGATCCCTCGCCGCCAAGCGGGTACGGAAAGGGCATACGAACGGTATAGTTGCCGGAACGAATCAATGTCTCGGCATGTCGCGGGGGTCGCGCCGCTTTGCACCGTGGGCAAAATCGACGCGAAGGGCTGCGAAATTCGGCACGGCGGCCCGCCTCCGGGGAAACATGCAGGCGCGGCCCCAGCGAGGCGCAGCGTCGGGTTGGGGCCAAGGGCCCCCAACCCGACGCGAGCATAAGCGGGGCGCGCGGCGCAGCCGCGCTGGGGCCCGCGCCAACATCATTGAGGCCGGTGGCTTCGACTCTAACCAGAGCTTCGCCTTGTTTCAGAGGAGGCAGTTCCTCGACGCCGACCTCGATCACCTCCGGACCGCCGGCGCGGAGCGCCCGTGCAACCAAGCGCTGAGCAGGTTGATTCATGATGAATCACCATATTATCCATATGGCTACAAATCATGCATAGCAGGAACTGGGGCGGGCGGTTTGCCGCGCTGGGGCCCGCGCCAACATTGGGGCCCGCGCCAACATTTGAATCCTACTCGCAGCGCAGGGCGGCGAGCGGGTCGGCGCGCAGGGCGCGGAGGGCGGGGACGAGGCTGGCGGCAAGCGTGATGGCGGCCGTGAGGGCGGCGGCGGCGAGATAGGTCAGCGGGTCATGGCCGCTAACCCCGACCAGCAGTCCATTGATGGCGAGGGCGGCAGCGGCGGCGAGGGCGAGGCCCACCGCCAAGGCGATGGCCAGTATCCACAGCGCCTGGCGCAGCACCAGCGCCAGCAGTTGCCCGCGCCGGGCCCCCAGCGCCGCGCGGACGCCGAGTTCATGCGTGCGCTGGCTGGCGGCGTAGGCGACCACGCCGAACACGCCGATGGCGGCCAGCAGCAGCGCCAGCGCGCCCAAGGCGCCGGCGATCCAGGCACCGAGGCGAAAGAGGGCGAGGCCGTTCAGGCTGTTGACGACGGCCGACATGGGCTCGACGTTCAGCACGGGCATAGTGGGGGCGCCGGCGTGGATGGCCGCTTCGACCTCGGGAACGAGGGCCATCGGCGGTCCCGAGGTGCGCAGCTGCAGCACGTTCTGGGGCAGGTCGGCGCTGAAGTCCGGGTTCGGGTATTGTGCCTGGGCGAGATAGAGGTAGGGCCCGATCGTTTCCGATGGCGATCCGCTGCGGCTATCGGCAACAACGCCGATGACACGGACGGGCACCTTGGCCGCATTAGCGAGGTCGAAGGCCTGGCCCACCGGGCTTTGGCGGGGCCAGAAGCGGCGGGCCATGGATTCGTTGATGACGGCTACGCGGGGAGACGCGGCGGCATCGGCAGCGCTAAAGTCGCGGCCGCGCAGCAGCGGAATGCCCATGGTGTTGAAGTAGTCCGGAGTCACGACGTTTTTTCCAGCCTCAGGCAGCGGCTGACCAGGCGTGGCGTGCTGTCCGGGGAGCTTGAAGGCGGCGTCCTCTGTGAGCGGGCCCATGGGGACGGTCCCGGCAAGGCTGGCGGCGGTGACGCCGGGCAAGCCGCGGACGCGTGACAGGAGCGCGTCGTAGAAGCGTTGGCTTGCGGCCTGGTCCAAGCCGATTTCGTGCGGATCGAGGGTGAGGTTGAGGACGTGGTCGGGCTTGAAGCCGAGGTCTTGGCGCTGGGCGGCGCTGAGGCTGCGCAGGAACAGTCCGGCCAGCACCAGCAACAGGAGCGTGCCCGCCAGCTCGCCGGTGACGAGCATGGAACGGAGACGCTGGCGGCCGCCGCCGGCCCCACGGCCCTGCTGGAGTACGGCGTTGAGCGGCGCGCGGCTACCGCGCCACGCGGGCGCGATCCCGGTGGCCACGAGCGTGAACAGGGTAAGGCCCGCGGTGTAGGCGAGGACGTGCCAACTGAGGCCGACGCCCAGTTGGACGGGGATGGCGCGCAACTGCACGCGGTCCAGGGCGCGGCAGCCGGCCAGTGCCAGGGCGAGACCAGCCAAGCCGCCCGCGAGCGCCACCCAGGCGTTCTCGAGCAGCAACAGGCGCGCCAGGCGGGCGCGCCCGGCACCGAGCGCGGCGCGCACCGCCAGCTCGCGGCGCCGCCCCTCGGCGCGGACCAGCAGCAGGCTGGCGAGGTTTACGCAGACGAGCAGCAGCACCAGTCCGGCGAGGGCGAGAAAGATGGCCGCGATGGGGCGCAGCGGGTCGGCGTCGGAGGCGCCGGCGCCCGGCGGCTCGGCGGTGAGATGGTAGGCGCGCAGGCCGGTCCAGGGGTCGTCCTTGGGATAAGCCTGGGCGAGGCGATGGGCGATGCCGGCGAGCATGGGTTGCGCGGCGGCGAGCGCCACACGCGGCCGCAACCGGGCGACCAGCATCAAGTCGGTCAGTTGCCCGCGGCTGGCGAGCGTGGCGGCGTCGGCGGAGGCGGTGACCGGCAGATATGCCTGGGCTTCGAGGGCGGGGACGGCGCCGCGGAAGCCGCTCGGTGCGACGCCGATGATTTCCGCCTGGCGGCCGTTCACCTCGACCTGCTGGCCAATGACGTCAAGGCGGCCGCCGAAGCGCGATTGCCAGAGCGACCAGGCGAGGACGATGCGGGGTTTGGCGTTGGGGCCGCGGGCATCGTCGGCGGGGCTCAGCAGGCGACCGAGGGCGGCGTGGACGCCCAGCAGCGAAAAGAAGTTGCCGGTGACATCGTTGGTCCAGGTGGGCTGGGTGACGCCGGCGACGGTGAGGCCGTCGCGCGCGAGCGGGTTCACGCCTGCCACATCGCTAAAAACGGCCGAGGACTGCCGGCGGATGTCCTCCAGATTGACGAATGAGAAGCCGTTGTCCCGGCCGCCGCCCGCGCGGCTGTCCTCGAGGTAAGCCAATTGCGCCGGGTTGGAGACGCCCGGCAGCGGGCGCAGCAGCAGCCAGTCCACCATGCTGAAAAGCACTGCGTTGGCGCCGATGCCGAGCGCCAGCATGACGACGGCGGCGCAGGTGAAACCGGGCGAGCGGCGCAGGGCGCGAGCGCCAAGCTGCAGGTCCCGCCACCAGGACTCGAGCCGGGGCCAGCCGGCGGCGGCGCGCGTCTCCTCGCTGCATTTGTCCACGCTGCCGAACTCGAGGCGCGCCTGGCGACGCGCGGCGGCGGGCGCCAGGCCCTGGCGCTCGAGCTCGGCGGCGCGGTGGTCGAGGTGGTCCTGAATCTCGCGGCTCAGGTCGCTGGTCTTCATGACTCGGCCTCGATTGTCTGGCGCGGGCCCCTGCGCGGCTGCGCCCCGCATCCCGTTTGGGCTCGTGCCGGCCCGGGGCCCGGCGAGCCCAAGCCGGCTCGAGCCTCGAGGGCGGCGCCGATGGCCTCCGACAGCCGCCGCCAGCCGGCCTGTTCCTGCAACAGACGGCGACGGCCGGCCGGGGTGAGGGAGTAAAACTTCGCCTGGCGGTTGTTGTCGCTGGTGCCCCAGCGCGCCTTCAGCCACTTGCGCCGCAGCAGGCGGTAGAGCGCGGGGTAGAGCGCCCCCTGCTCGACCGCGAGCGCGCCGCGCGAGATCTGCTGGATGCGCAGCAGCACGCCGTAGCCGTGCAACTCGCCCAAGGAAACGGCCTTGAGCACGAGCAGGTCGAGCGTGCCGGCGAGCAGCGGGGTGTGTTCGTCCATGGGGGCGCCTCCTGAGCGGCTGAGGAGAAGCATGCCACCGCTCTCCTAAGTTGTCAAGGAGTGGTCGGGAGTATTCCACCCAGGCCGGGCACCCCGCCCTGCGCACTCACAGCAGGGCGGGCACCCCGCCCTGCGCACTCACAGCAGGGCGAAGCAGCCGCGCTGGGGCCCGCGCCAACATTGTTAAAATATATTCGGTGCAATCAATGGAACACGATCTGAGCCACACGACCGCCCTCCTGGCCCGCACGCCCGCTGCTCTAGAGGCACTTTTGCGAGATCTACCGTCAGCCTGGACGGTACCGAATGAAGGCGGTGATTCCTGGAGCGCAACCGATGTCGTTGGGCATCTCATTCATTGCGAGCGCACCGACTGGGTGCCACGGGTCAGAATCATTCTGGAATTCGGTGAGAACCGCGTATTTGACTCGTTCGACCGGTTGGGTTATGTCGCCGAGATCAAGGGCAAGTCCCTGGAGCAGCTTTTGCGCGATTTCAGCGGCTTGCGATCGGACAATCTGCGGGAACTGCGCGCCTTGAATCTGAAGCAGGAGGATCTGGACCGGCGCGGTCAGCACCCAGCACTCGGAGTTGTCACGCTTTCGCAATTGCTCGCGACATGGGTTGTACACGACCTCACGCATCTGCACCAGATTTCGAGGGTGATGGCAGGCCAGTACAGCGACGCCGTTGGGCCGTGGCGGGTATACCTCGGCGTGTTGCAGTGCCAGGGTCACAGCAGCTAAACAATACGCTACCGCGGTCCGATTGAATCGCGCTCCCGAAACAGATAGATTTGTGAAATGCCAGATTCCACGATCCAGGAGCAATTCGGCCAGATCGACATTTATCTTTTCGACCAACTGCTGAAAGGGCGCATTTCGCCCGGAATGCGAATCCTGGATGCTGGATGCGGGTCCGGCCGAAATCTCATCTACTTTCTGCGGGAAGGTTACGAAGTTTACGCAGTTGATCCAGACGTCCAGGCTGTTGAAAGTGTCCGCGCCCTTGCCCGGGAATTCGCGCCCGCGCTTCCGGCGTCAAATTTCTCGGTAGAAGCCCTCGAACGCATGTCCTTCCCCGATGGGCACGCGGATGTGGTCATCTGCAACACCGTCCTCCATTTTGCGCGCAACGAGACGCACTTCGAATCCATGCTGCGCGGAGCGTGGCGGGCCCTGAAGCCAGGCGGACTTTTCTTCTGTCGCCTGGGATCCTCGATCGGCATGGAAAGCCAGATCGTGCATATCGAGGGGCGCCGTTACAAGTCACCGGATGGTTCGGAGCGATATCTCGTGGACGAAGGTCTGCTCGGCTCGTTCACCGAGCGATTAGGCGCGGAACTGGCCGACCCTGTGAAGACGACCGTGGTCCAGAATCAACGCGCAATGACCACCTGGATCATGCGGAAAAAGCCACTCGCGGGGGTCGCGCCGCTTTGCACCGTGGGCAAAATCGACGCGAAGGGCTGCGAAATTCGGAACGGGCGAGCGTCCCAGCGAGCGCGCCCGGGGAAACATGCAGGCGCGGCCCCAGCCCCGGGGCCCTCAGGGCGCTTGCGCCTTGGGGTGGGAGCCCCGGGGCCCTCAGGGCGCTTGCGCCTTGGGGTGGGAGCGAGGCGCAGCGTCGGATTGGGGCTAAGGGCCCCCAACCCGCCCCGCGCACTCACAGCAAGGCGGGCAACCCGACGCGAGCATAAGCGGGGCGCGCGAAGCAGCCGCGCTGGGGCCCGCGCCAACCACCGAGCGCACGTGCCACCCCCTATTCGCTGCGATATGTGCGTTCGTCAATAGATTCTGGCCCCGGCGTGCTCACGGAATCCGGCCCCACCGGGGGGCGGGTTGATAAAGCTGCGCTGGGGGCCGGAAACTATTGACGAACGCAAGCGCCGCGTGAACTGGAGATACATCTCCTGCTCTCCGGGTAAGGAAGGCTCGACGACATGAAGGCGCTTTCAGACTTCCTCAAGCGGGATTTGGCCCCAGCGCGATCTCGCCGCCTGGCTCCCCGACCTCTGGAAGCAGCACCAGGCAGCCCTGCCCCCGCTCACCGCGTAAGCTATGCCTACCCCAGCTTGCCCCGCATCACCCTCGTGCGCAACCTGTGCTTGGCGTACCGCTCACCTGATTCCAGCGCCCAAACTCGCCAGGGCGGCGCCACCTGCGATTTGCGGGCCGGCCCTGCGTCTGATGCTGCATAGCCGATGCCTGGCCGCGGCTGGGCGATCGGGAGACGCCGCATCTCCCGCTCACTGAGGCATGCTGCTCGCGCTTGGCTAGTGGCCGGGTGTTTCTGCCCTGTGAAAATCCATCACGCGTATGTTTGAGACCACTCTCGCGGGAAGGCAAATTATTTTCTTGACTTTTTTTCTTTTCCGAAGTATTTTTGGCCCGTCGTACAAATAAAGACCACGAAGGAGGATCACATATGGATTTCGCAGCCGTGACAGGACCAGTTGCCCTCGGAGCATTGCTGGCCTTTGCTGCACCATCCATTCGAGTAACATCCTCAGACCATTGCAAACCGATCTACTGATCTGCTTGCGAGGAAAAATCGATGAAAGCTAAGGTGCTGATCGCGAAGGGCTGGCAGACTCTGCTTCTCCTGGCCGCGATGGCCGGCCTTCTGGTCTGGAATATCCGGCTCGGCGCGCTGGTCCGCGAGCCCAGCCGGAACGGGCCCCGCCGCTCGCGGTTGGCACAGTTTTGCCCGCATTCCTCGCAACGTCACTAATCGGCGGCCCAGCTGTATCGGTTGAGCGGCGCTCGCTCCCAAACTTCATATACGTCTTCCGGCCCGATTGCGTGTGGTGTCAGAGGAACTTAGCAAACATAGCCGCGCTCATGAAGCAACGCCAAGGCAGATACCGCTTCGTGGCGGTCGCCACTGAGCCGGTGACGCAATCCCAATGTGCTGCCGAACTCAGACTCGGGTTCTCGGTTTTCATGGATCCCACCCCCAAGACCGACGCGGCCTACAGGATCCAGGGAACGCCGGAGACCTACGTGCTCGGGACAGACGGCCGACTCATGGCCCACTGGTACGGGGCATACGGACAAGAAACCTTGGGCGACGTCGAGCGCTTTTTCCACCTCCGCCTGCCTGGGGTCCAGCTGCAGTGAGAGCATTCTGGCCCAGAGTCAGCGGGAGAACTCCTGGGCCGGAAGCGACACGACGTCGCGCTCCACGGATTGGGCGCTGCTTCGATCGAAAGTAGCGAGCAGGATGACGTTGCGACGCACAAGGCTTATCGCATCAGCTGGAGTCGCGCTGCTGGTTGGCGTAGGTGCGGCCGCGCCCGCCACCACGGCGGCCCTCCGCGGCGCGCTGGTTGCACGCCCGCTCTCTGTGCCGGAACCGGGGCGCCTTCTGGTTGTCAACGGTCTGCCCAGTCCCCCGGCCAGCACGGACGCGATCTCCTATTACCTACGCACAGGCGTTTTTTCTTCGCTCATTCACCTGGCCTCGTTTCGTGCTGGGATCAACGAGCGGGCAGCGACAGTCATGGTGTCGGCGCTAGCTGGAGATTTCTGGGGTGTGGCCGGCGTGCGGCCGCTTATTGGCCCGGTCGGGGAGTCACGGACTGCTGCGCCCCGAATATTCATTGCCTACGCGCTATATAGACGACTGGGAGGAGTCCGCGCAGTGGTGGGCTCGCAAATCAGCATCGGGGGCACCAACTGGAGGGTGAGCGGGGTCATGCCGGAACGCTTCCACTTCCCGGGCAATTCGGAGATCTGGATCGTCGGCGGGTCGAACGCGATCCAGGCACTCACCGGGGAGCGGCCCGTGGGCGTGCTCGGCCCGTCCGTCTGGATAGGGCGCGTGCGTGCTGGCGTCTCGATGTCAGGCGCCGCCAGAGCCATCGAGCTCCAGGCGAGAGCGGAGGTGCGAGAGTTCCCGCCAACAGCTCCGGACGGCCGAAATTTGGTTGCAGGGCCCGGCCCCCACCGATCTGAGGTGAGCGCGGAGGCGATCACCGCGCTTTACGGGAAGCACGCGCGCGACGTCCTGGATCTCGCGCTTGCCGCATCCGTGTTGATTTTGCTCGTGTGTATCGTCAGTGCTGCAGCGCTGGGCGCGGTGCAGGCGGAGGCGCGCAGGCCAGAAATCGCGGTCCGCCTGGCGCTCGGAGCAAGTACGCGCCGAATCTTTGCGCACGGGTGCTTGGCCGTTCTTGCACCGGCCGTGTTCGGGGCTGGGCTTGCTCTGCTCGTGAGTGCAGCGGCCCTCCAAACGGCCAAGGCGCTATTGTCGAACCCGAGTATTCCGCCCGCTGGGTTTAGGCTCGCTCCAGCCACTCTCGCGGTCGCTGCCGTGACCGCGGCCGCGCTCGCCTGCGTTCCTGCGTTGCTGTTCGTTTGGAAGGCGCGTTCGTGCAACTTGGCGTCATCCCTAAGTCAGCTTGGCGCCCAAGGTCGCCGCGTCAGACCAATTGGCAGTTGGGTGATCTTCGCGCAAGCTGCCATCACAACTGCACTGCTGGCGGCCGCGCTCGGGGCAGGGCTCCGACTGCACGCCGAGGCGAGCGCCGTGAAAGGCATTGACCCCAGCAATATCGTGGTAGCCGATTTACTCCTCCCCGCGCAGCCCGCTCCGCTGCCGAGCCCACCGGAAGCGGTGAACGCCCGCGACCGCGCGATCCTCTCTCGGGCCGAGGGCCGCTTGAGCTCGGTCCCCGGCGTGTCCGCTGTGGCAACGACGAGCTGCGTCCCCTTCGATTGCGCCATGGGGGTTTCGGTATGGGCCGCGCGCCCAGGCTGGCGCGGGACATTCGTCGGCGAGCGACTGGTTTCGAGCGACTACTTTGCCGTTTTAGGTACGAGCATGAAACGCGGTGCCTGGGGCGGCGCTGGCGCTATGGGTGGAATTGCCGTAAGCGAGAGCCTGGCGCGCCTTCTGCGGCGGCAGGGAGTCGCCGGGGTCGTCGGCAGTACACTCGTGGTCGAGCAGCACGGGTACAGAGACCTGCGGATTTCGGCGGTTGTCCCCGACGTTCAGTTTCAGGAGTTCGAGCCGAGCGATTTCCCTGTCATCTACCTGCCTCTTAATACGCCCCTGCCGCTCGCCATCCGAGGGGTCTCGCTAATTGCCAAGGTGAACCGGCGCCAAGGCACGGTGGTTGCGCTTAGGTCGGCGCTGTCAAGCGTGGGCTACGGCACCGCAGTTGGGTCCGTGCTCCCGCTGAGAGCGGTGCTCGCGCGGCCCTTGCAGCCCGCCCGGCTCGACTGGGGCTGGCTCGAGCTCGCCGGGGCTACCTCGGCGTTCTTGGCGTGGTTCGGCACCTACGCACTGGTCGCGTTTTGGACATCCGGGCTCATGCACGAATTCGCGGTCCGTCTTGCCCTCGGAGCGACGCCCGCCCGCCTCGCGGGCAACATCCTGCAGGCCCCGGTGCGGCTGGCTGCGCTGGGGGCAGTTTTTGGGGGGGCGGGCTGGCTCATTTGGGGCCCCGATGCGTTGCTAATCTCGGCGCCCGCCCTCCCACGCCTGTCACTAGTGGCCCTATCCGGTACCGCGGTCGTGCTCGGATCTGCCGCTGCCGCGGCGGCTCCTGCGTGGCGCGCCGTGCGCCTGTCAGCGGCTGGGCTGCTGCGAAACCCCTGACGCGATGCCAGCCAGCGAAACGACAACCCTTCGGACGCTCTACATGTACGCGGCGGCTACATTGCGCGAATTTAACGCCCTTCTGGACCAAGCCTCCGCTGACGCGCCGGCCCGTAAGAGCGAGTTGCGCGCTGCTTGGCGGGGCGCGGCCGGCCGCTTCCGCCAGATGCAGGAGTGCGCGCCCTGCGAAGAGCCCGCCGGGACGCGCCCCCTTTCAGCCGAAATGCTTGCTGTGTCGGAACGAACGCAGAGCACAGTCGCGTTCCGGCAAACATTTGCGAACTTTTCGTGCGCCTTCGAGCAGGTCGAGATCGATAGCCTTGTGGCAATCCAGAGAGGTATTAGTCTCGATTATACAGATGGGATTGCCCTCCCCAGCGTGGGCAACGATCGTGACTTGGCAGACCTCTGCCTCAACCCCGTCTGTGCCCTGCCGCGGGTCCGCTCGGCGCGAACCCCTACAGGCTTTGCGCTAGCCTGTGCTCATCCAGGGCTTTCGCTTCTCAGCGTTTCCGATGCCGACTCCAGCTCAGTCACATGCCCCGGCCTGACCACCGGCGGGCAGCCGGTCCGGGTCGTAATGGCGGTTTTCGGGATACCAGCCGCAACGATGTCTGTGATACGGATCGGTAAAAGGCTAATCCTGTCAAACGGCTTCCATCGGGCGTACAGGTTACGTTCTGCCGGCCACCGCTGGCTCCCAGCCGCCGTCCTGGACTGTCAGCACCCCGATCTCGAACTTCCGGAAACACTTGCAGATTCCTCGGTCAGGTATTTGACCAGCGCTAGGCGCCCTCCAGTGCTTGGGGATTTTTTCAACGCTGACTTGGTCTGCGAGATCCTGGTCCCACCGCGCACAAAATCTATCCAACTCGGCATGAACGTGAGCGAGAGCGATGTGCCAAACCTCTGACGATGCACCGAGCGCGCTGAAACGGGAGGAGGCGGGAGGCCGCGACAGCGGCGAACGCAACCCTCCGTTCGGTGAGTCGAGCTCTTCCCGCAGACGGGGCTTGACGTTCCGGGCTCGGGGCGGTCAGGCCGATTTCATTCGTCACCTTCACAACACGGACGTCCTGGCCGACGCCGCGGGAGCCGGCGTGATGTCGGCGTTGGAGGTTAGCGAATCTGAAGGACCGGAAATCTGCCTTCAAGATCTCTCGGCGCAGGCGGTCTTTGGGTTCGAATGGTGCGCGCCCATGTGGGCGAGCGCCGCCAAAGCCTGCATCGCTTGCTGGCTACACCTCCTCGATCGCGGCCTGACGCTCTGGCGCACCAAGCCGGAGGACTTCGCGTTTCACCGCGGTCGCGCACTCCTCTCAAATCCGGGCGCCGTAGCGCCCATGGCGCAGGCCCAGTTTGAGAGCGGGTTGCGCTCGTATACTACGAACTTTGCCCGCCCGATGACCCTAATCGGGAAGGGCGGGATCCGACTGGTGCGGGCGCTCACGCGCGGTTACGGTGCCGAAATCTCCGCAGGCGACCTCGCCCTCGTCGGGGCGGAAGGCGCCCGCCCCCCAGCAATTGCCAACCACGATCGCCCGCCGCGGGAAATCCTGGAGGATCTACTTCAGCTCGTCAGCGACACCTCGATCCCCGACCAAGAGAGCATCTGGTCCGGTTATTATCACGGCGATCCGCCCCTGACCCCGGGGCCAACTTGGGCAGAGAAAAGGATTGCAGTCGACCGGGCCTTGGGCGTGCTGCGCCCCATCTCCGTTGTAGACCTCGCGTCCAATACTGGATGGTACGCGCGCCTCAGTGCCTCGCGTGGCGCGGCAGCGATCGCGCTCGACCGGGATGAAGCCTGCCTGGCCCTAATGTTCACGCGTAATGAGAGCGAAGGTGCTGATTTACTGCCGGTATACTGCGACCTGCTCGACCCCTCGCCTGCGCTCGGCTTCCGCTGTGTGCAGTACCCGAGCGCTCAGCAGCGGTTCACCTCCGACATGGCGCTCGCGCTGGCAATTTCGCACCATCTTATATTGGGTAGCGGCATCCCGATCGAAGCCGCTGTCGATGCGATCCAGCCATGGGCAAAACGATGGCTGCTGACGGAGTTCGTTCCGCTTGAAAAGGAGGCCAATAATCCCTACTTTGACTCGGCCCCGGCCGCAGCGCGGGAGAACTACACGTTTGAGCGATATTTAAACGCACTCGGCCGCCATTTCAGCCAGATCGTTCCGATCCCGGGGCCGCCTCGCGGGCGGCACCTAGTCCTTTGCGAACGCTAGTTGGGTGCGAGGCGGCACCCACAACGGCGAATGACCGCCCAAGATGCGATCTGCCGCTTGCTTGATCTCTACGGCCCGTCAGTGATCGTCACGCGGCGGAGTGAGAAGTCTTCGACAACGGTGCACGCGACGCTGGCCACCGTGGCAGTCATCCGAGCCCAAGCACGGCGACGCGCACGGGAAATCAGGCGCTTCTATTCCCAGCTTGGCTGCACAACGAAGCACGAGATCACTTCGCTCATTGCCGAGTGGTTCGAGGAACTCTCGTGGAAGGTGCCGCACAAGCGCGAGGCGTGGCAGCCCGAGTACTACCACACGGCCATCTTCGACGCGGCGGCGGTAGGCGTCTTCTTCCTCAGCAAAAACGAATCGATCGCAGCGTAAGCGCGTGATGGCCCCTTCGACGGCCTCTCAAGCTGGCGTGCGGACCTATATTGAGGTCCGCCAGTCCCTTTTTGAGAGGCCATCGAAGGGGCTTGCTCACAGCTATGTGCTGCAATGGATCGCTGGGTGCTGTTCAGCGGGCCAGAGGATTGAGCCGACTTCACAATACGAATATTGGCAGCTTCGCGCGCGCACGCCGGGCAGATTCAAAGAGGTCGCCGAGATCGCCTGATTTCGTCCTGTACTTGGAGAGGATTTTGCAGACCCGTGCCACCTGTTGGGGCAGATGGGTATCCTCGGCTGCGCGCAAAGCCTTCCGGGCCGCTTCCAAACCCAAGGCAATCTCACCTGTGAACAGGTATCCTTCGGCGATCGTCACGGCGTGGATGACGCGCCATTGAGGTGCCGCATTAGGGTAAGCGTACAAGCCCGCCTCCGCGTAAGCGTCCGGTTGCGCTTTCAATTACCCACAAGTTCGGCCGGCCAGTACGAGCGCGGGTTGGCAATCTGGGTGCCGCCTCAGCATAATCACTCCCGGCGGCGCGGAGCGGTTGCTGAACTTGCGGTATGTGCACGACGCTTGGGCGGAGGATGGACGCGGGCAGGGATCACTGGCTGGAGCAGGTCGCGGGGGTCGCGCCGCTTTGCACCGTGGGCAAAATCGACGCGAAGGGCTGCGAAATTCGGAATGGGCGAGCGTCCCAGCGAGCGCCCCCGGGGCAACATGCAGGCGCGCCCCAGTCCCTGGGGCCCCCAAGGCGCCTGCGCCTTGGGGTGGGAGCGAGGCGCAGCGTCGGGTTGGGGCCAAGGGCCCCCAACCCGACGCGAGCATAAGCGGGGCGCGCGGCGAAGCCGCGCTGGGGCCCGCGCCCACATTAGCTGCGGGGCTGCGACTTCGGTGACGAGGGGCTGAATCGGCGATTCCGCAGGCTGGTTGAACAACTCGCCGGGCGGATAGGGTGCAGCATCCCGTGGGGCTGTGAAGACTGGGCCAACGCCAAGGCGGCCTATCGATTCTTTTCCAACGGCAAAGTCGGTGAAGGCGAGATTCTGGCCGGGCATTTCGACTCGACCTGCCGGCGGGTTCCCGCCGGCGACTCGCCTCTGCTGTTGCTCCATGACGCAACTCGCGGGGGTCGCGCCGCTTTGCACCGTGGGCAAAATCGACGCGAAGGGCTGCGAAATTCGACACGGCGGCCCGCCCCCGGGGAAATATGCAGGCGCGGCCCCAGCGAGGCGCAGCGTCGGGTTGGGGCCAAGGGCCCCGGCCACGACGCAATCCCCTTTTGCCTTGAGAGGATCAGCGTATCACGGCCAACCGAGTGGGGCTGTCAGTATGACGCTGAGCTGGCCCAATCGAAGAACGTCCAATCGCGGGGGTCGCGCCGCTTTGCACCGTGGGCAAAATCGCCGCGAAGGGCTGCGAAATTCGGTATGGGCGAGCGTCCCAGCGAGCGCCCCCGGGGAAACATGCAGGCGCGGCCCCAGCGAGGCGCAGGGCGGGCAACCCGCCCTGCGCACTCACAGCAGGGCGAAGCAGCCGCGCTGGGGCCCGCGCCAACATTGCGCCTATTCTATCGGTCGGGACGGCGGCCTTCCTGCGGCAGCAGCAGGCCGCCCGCGAGCAGCAACAGTGCCGCCGAGCCGATCAATTCATTGCCGACAAAAAAGCCGATGAAGCGCAGTGTAACCGCGGTTTGGACCAGCACGGCGGCGCCGCAAAGCAGCACCAGCAATCGCCCCTGTTGCATCGTGCGCCAAGTCACCAGGAGCGTAATTGCGGCAAACACAAACCAGTCCCAGCCGACCAGCAGAAACACGGCGCGCAAGGTGGAGGACAGCGGCGGCGCCAGGTTCGAGGCGCGCAGCGCCTCCGACAGTCCCGGATAGGCGCCGAAGCAGTGCAGCGCGCCGCTCGCCACCAACACCAGGCTGCCGAGCGAAGCCAACGTGCGCCCGGCGATGTCGCGCCCGCCGGCGGGTTTCACTGAGGTCGGTTGCACCCGCCGCCAGTATACACGCCCGTGGCGGCCGGTCGCGGCGCGGCAATCGGTCCCGGAACAAAATTCCCGTCCACGACCCAAAATGGACCTGACGCGTCGGCGCAGTCCGTTCGCGGCGGTCGCGCCGCTTTGCACCGTGGGCAAAATCGCCGCGAAGGGCTGCGAAATTCGGAATGGGCGAGCGTCCCAGCGAGCGCCCCCGGGGAAACATGCAGGCGCGGCCCTGGGGCTGGGGCCCCAAGGCGCCTGCGCCTTGGGGTGGGAGCGAGGCGCAGCGTCGGGTTGGGGCCAAGGGCTCCCAACCTCGCCCTGCGCACCCACAGCAGGGCGGGCAACCTCGCCCTGCGCACTCACAGCAGGGCGGGCAACCCGACGCGAGCCAGCCGCCGCGCGCAGTTCCAGCGGGGCGGCTCATAAGCGGGGCGCGCGGCGCCATTCGCCCTGCGCAGCTCCAGCAGGGCGAAGCCATTCGCCCTGCGCAGCTCCAGCAGGGCGAAGCAGCCGCGCTGGGGCCAGCGCCAACATTTTGTACTCGGCGGTGAAGCTACGCCGCCTCGGCTTGGCCATCACCTCCGGGTCGGGCGCAACCACCCGGCCCACATCCTCATCTCGCGCATCTGTGCCCCGTGCAGCCCATCTATGTGTCACGCAGGAATTCGAGTCTGCTATGGATCAACCTAGGCGCTTCGCACCCGCCGATCAGCTAGTCATGCGCGCGGCGTAGATGGTGAGAGCACTGACGCCCAGGAGCAGCGCGCGCCTGCGTCCATCGTTCGCACATATATCGGACGTGGCGATACCAAGAGCGGACGGCCGTTTCGCTTTATCCTCAATCACTTGCGCGCAACCGTCGCAAACGTCTATCATGCAACGCGTCCGATGGGCGGGCTTGCCCTGCTCACGACCCTAACCGTGATTCGGCTGGGGGTCCTTCTCTTACCGGTCAGAGAAAAAAACATTGCGCCACTGGCCGTTGTCCCGCCGCCAGATGGATGCGCATTTGCGGATGCCGGAGGCATCTTTGCCAGCACAGGTCATTTCGATTTTCGCTTTGTAGATGAGGATCGCGGTGTCGGGGTCTGTCATCACGACAGTGAACTGGTTGATAGTGATCGATTTGATTTGCGACTTGGCCATGCCGTCCAACTCGTCTTGCAAGTTGTTCACGCCGCTGTCGTGGACCACGACCAGCTTGGGTGAAACGAGCTTTTCGAACCCGATGGCGTTCTTGTCCTTGAAGCTCTGCCAGACTGCTTTTTCCTTGGCTTCAAAGAATGCGTGCTGGCTCGGAATGGTGGAAGCGGCTTTGACTGGAGCAGCCGGAGCGGCCACCAAAACGCCCGGGAAAGTGATGGCGGTTAGAAGCGCGACTAGAACCAAACGAATGGATTTTTTCGTAACTTCGCCTCGCGGGGGGCGCGCGGCGCAGCCGCGCTGGGGCCCGCGCCAACATTCCGGTGTAGCCGGGATGCCTGTTTGCACGGACCGAAAGTGCATGTCAACAGGAATGCACGTTTTCGCCGGTCTTCCACGCGTCAAGCATAAACCCCGCGGCGAGCCGGCGCATGTAGATGATTTCGTAGCTGCCAAAGCCCTTCACGTCAAAACGCTTCAACGAAGTTCAACGCACGGGCCACAACGCTTTCATCTTCAATCACTGGGGATCAACAGAATTCAGCAAAATCCAACAAGCCCGAAAAAGAGTTTCGGGCCCCCGGGGTTTGCTGGCGCTAAGTACTATGTTGTCAATTGTTTACGGACAGCTAAAATCGGACAGCTGAATTTTAGCCAGCCGGCCTGCCGCCGTTAGCCGCATGAACATTGGGGAACCGGCGGATTCGCTGATGCGGTGGCGTCCTCAAAACCATCTACAGGGCCGTATTCGATTGATCCAGAAGCAGTTGGGCATCGGATGTCGGAACCCGGCTTCGCTCCGGCAGGACCCGCGGCCATGCAACGGACTCCGTCGGCGCTTGACTCCGTACCTCGGTACGGGGTGTAAGCTGACGTTATGGGGGCGATGACCATCGGCCAGCTCGCGAGGGCGGCGAGCGTGGGTGTGGAGACGATCCGGTTTTATGAGCGGGAGGGGCTGCTGGCGCAACCGCCGCGGCGGGAGGCGGGATACCGGCAGTACCCGGGCGCGGCGGTGGCGCGAGTTCAGTTCATTCGGCAGGCGAAGGAGCTGGGATTTTCGCTAAAGGAGATCGGCGAGTTGCTGGAATTGCGGCTGGCGCCAGGCGTTGCGTGTGCGGCGGTGAGGAAACGAGCGACGGCCAAGATCGACGACATCGAAGCCAAAATCGCGGCGCTGCGTCGCATCAAGCGGGCGCTGGTCAAGCTGGCGGCGGCGTGCGCGGGGAACGACGCGGCGAACGAATGTCCGATGCTGGAGGCGCTGGGGGATGGGCAACGGTGAGGATTGAGCTCGTTTACGACCGCGTGTGCCCGAATGCGGGGCAGGCGCGGGAAAATCTGCAGAGGGCTTTGGCTTTGACCGGATGCGAGGCACGCTGGGTGGAGTGGGACCGGTCGGATGCCGCGAGCCCGGCGTACACGCGGGAGTTTGGTTCGCCCACGTGCCTGGTCGAGGGTAGGGACGTGGCGGGCGCGATGGCGAGCGGTGCGATTGAATCGTGCCGGCTGTATCCGGTGTCCGGGGGCGGCTTCGAGCGGGCGCCAACGGTGGAGCAGATTGCGCGGGTGCTGCGCATGGATTGCGCGGCGCCGCAGTGAAGGAGGCGGGATGGGAACACGAGAAGCAACGAGTGGAACCGCGGCCGGAGACTGCCAAACGAACGATTGGGTGGGCACGTCGCGGGGCTGGGCGATTTGGGGCTCGGCGGTAGCCCTGCTTCTGCTCGGAGGCCATTTCTCCGGCGTTGCACGCACGTGGTTGTGGTTCTTCGGGTTCCTGGTTGGCGGCGCCGGCTGTGTCGCCAACGCCGCGCGGTGCGGGCGGCGGCACTGCTATCTCACCGGCCCGGCGCTCCTGCTTGGGGCCGGCTATATGGGGCTGGTGGGGCTGCATTCTGTGGTGATGAACGAGAATCTCGTGCTCGGGGTGGTGGCGGGCGCGGCGGTGCTGGGCTGCCTGTCGGAGCACGTCCTGGGACTTTACGCCAAGCGGAACTGAACCTTCGCTGGCAAGACGCTGTTTTCCCAGAGGCCCGCAGTTCTGCAAAACGGGGAACCCCATGCGGTGTAGATGAATTCGTAGCTGTCGAAGCACCTCGCGGGGGTCGCGCCGCTTTGCACCGTGGGCAAAATCGACGCGAAGGGCTGCTAAATTCGGAACGGGCGAGCGTCCCAGCGAGCGCCCCCGGGGAAACCTGCAGGCGCGGCCCCAGCCCCGGGGCCCCCAATTCGCCCTGCGCACCCACAGCAGGGCGAAGCAGCCGCGCTGGGGCCCGCGCCAACATTGCTCGGGGCTTTCTGCGGTATGCTCGGTAGTTCGGTATCTTTCCAGGGGGCTTGTGATGATGCGGAGAGTTTTGTGGATTCTTGCGGCTTTCGCGCTGGCGTTGGCGGCGCAAACGATTAACCCGGCGCTCTATTCGGGCATGAAATGGCGCATGGCCGGGCCCTTTCGCGCGGGCCGCACGGTCGCGGTCACGGGCAGCACCCAGCACCCCGACACCTACTACATGGGCGCGGTGGATGGCGGCGTGTGGGAGTCCAACAACGACGGCACGACGTGGAAGCCGATTTTCGACCACGAGCCGGTGGCCTCGATTGGCGCCATCGCCGAGGCGCCCTCGAACCCCAATATCATTTATGTCGGCACCGGCGAAGACGATCCGCGCTCGCAGTTCTCGTTGGGCGATGGGATGTTCAAGTCAACCGATGGCGGCAAGACCTGGACGCGCATAGGCCTGGAAAAGACGCGTCAGATTGGCCGCATCGTCGTCGACCCGCGCGATCCGAACCGGGTCTTCGTCGCGGCACTCGGCAACGTCTATGCGGCCACACCGCAGCGTGGCGTGTACCGGACCACGGACGGCGGTGCGACCTGGAAGAAGGTGTTGTTCATCAACGACAACACGGGCGCCATCGACCTTTCATTTGCCCCGGGCGGCTCGCAGGTGATTTATGCGGCCATGTGGGCGACGCGGCGTCCGCCCTGGACGGTGTACCCGTCGTCGAATGAGCCGGGCAGCGGGCTCTATAAATCGAGCGACGGCGGCACCACCTGGGCGCACCTGACGAACGGGCTGCCGGCCCATCCCGGACGCATGGGCGTTGCCGTGGCGCCGGCCGACCCGGAACGCGTTTACGCGATGGTGGATGCCAGCGCCAAAGAGGGCGGTCTGTACCGCTCGGATGATGCCGGCGCGACCTGGAAATTGATGGACACCGACAACCGCATTTGGAATCGCGGCTGGTATTTCGAGTCCATCACGGTGGACCCGAAAGATGAGAACACGCTGTACGCGATCAATACGACGGTGTACAAATCAACCGATGGCGGCGCCCATTTCCTTGCCTTCCGGGGCGCTCCGGGCGGGGACGATTATCACCAACTATGGATCAACCCGAGCGACCACCGCCGCATGGTTCTGGCGAGCGACCAAGGCACCATCGTGACCGTCAATGGCGGCAAGAACTGGAGCTCGTGGAACAACCAGCCGACGGCGCAACTGTACAACGTGACCACCGACAACCGCTCGCCGTACTGGATCTACGGCGCCCAGCAGGATAGTAATAACAATGGCGGTTCCGCGGCGAGTGCGGGGCCGAACGGCGGCCGCGCCACCTTCGGCACCGGATGGCAGTCTGGGTGCGTTGCGGGAGAAAGCGGCGACGTAGCGGTGAATCCGCTGGCGCAGGATGAGATATTTGGGGGCAACTCGCCGGCCAAGTGCATTCCCTCCACCGGGGAGCGGCAGAGTATCTCGCCACTACTGGCCTATCCCGGGCAAAACTTCCGCCAGACTTGGACCCTGCCGGTGGCGTTCTCGATGGCGGACAAGCACGAGTTCTTCTTCGCCAACCAGTTTTTGTTCCAGACGGATGATGGCGGGAATTCGTGGCGTAAGATCAGCCCCGATCTCACGCGCCCGGACCCGGGCATTCCGCCGAATCTCGATCCCGCGACGGCGCAGGATACGACCTATCCCGAGCGGACCAACGGGCCGCGTTGGGGCGTGATTTATACGATTGCACCGTCGCCGCTGCTGCCCCACGAGATTTGGGCAGGCACCGACGATGGCTACATTCAGGTGACGCGCAACGACGGCCAGACGTGGCACAACGTCACACCGCCGGAGCTGACTGCGTGGAGCAAGGTCATCCAGATGGCGGCCTCGCACTACAACCCGCAGGAGGCGTTCGCGGCGGTTGACCGGCATCGGCTGAACGACGACCATCCGTACATATACCGCACCACCGATGGCGGGAAGACCTGGACGAAGATCGTCAACGGCATTCCCCCGGAGCAATATCTGGAGTCGCTTACGGAAGATCCGGTGCGTCAGGGACTGCTGTTCTGCGGCACCAACATGGGTGTTTATGTTTCCTTCGATGACGGCAATCAGTGGCAGCCGTTACGGCTGAACATGCCGCCCGTGGAGATTCGCGGGTTTGCGTTCCATGGCAAAGCGCTGGTGATCGCCACCTTCGGCCGCTCGTTCTGGGTCATGGACGACATGAGCCCGCTGCGGCAGGTCAAGGCGACGATGAACGAAGCCGCCGCGGTGCTGTACCAGCCGGAACCGGCGGAGCTGCAGGCGGGCGCGGCGCGCGTCTATGGCGGAGACGACCCCGCCAAGGAAGCGGCCGATCTGGATCCGATGCTGGTGATTTCGGCGGATGCACCGCCTTCCGGCGCGGTGATTCATTATTACTTGGGTTCCGACAGCGGACCGGTTTCGCTCGACATACTCAACCGCGCCGGACAGGTGGTGCGGCATTACAGCAGCGCGCAGCGCGTGGTCCCTCAGAACCCGGACACCATGACGGTTGCTGCGGTGTTTGCGCGCACGCCGGTGATTTTAAGCGCGGCGGCCGGCTCGCATGCGTGGAGCTGGGATCTGCGCGAGGTGAAGCCGGGCGCCAACGCGGGCGGCGGCCGCCGCGGCTTTTTCGGTGGTGGGGCGGGCCATCCGGCTGCACCGGGAACCTACAGCGTGCGTTTGACGGCCGATGGTCATCAATACACGCAGCCGCTGGTGGTGAAGCTCGCGCCGGGGATGACCTACTCGGCCCCGGCAATGCAGGAGCAACAGCAACTTGCGGGCGAGATTCAGGCGCTGCAGGCGCAAGTGTCGCGCGCGCGGCGCGAAGCGGGACAGTTGCGCGCGAAGCTGGTGAAACTGGAATCGAGCGCCCGCGATCATCCGTCACTGGCCGCTTCGATTGCCGCGCTGAGCGACAAAGCGCACGCGCTCGAGGGGTTTGCCTCCGCGCCGCCGAATCCGGATGCCTCGGGCGAAGGCGACGCGGCGCCGGCGCCGGCCAGCCTGACCGGGTTGGTCCGGGTTCTCGGCCAGCTTTCCGGCTCGGCACAGAGCGGCCCCGATGCGCCGAGCACGACCGTGCGGCAGGGCTATGCGCAGGCCAAAGTCATGGCCGAGGCCGAACTGGCGAAGTGGAACAAGCTCAAGTCGCAGGATTTGGCGGCGCTCAACCAGCAGTTGCGGCAGGCGAACCTGGGCACGGTCGCGGCCGGCAGCCGCCGCCAGTAGCTGGCCCGCATCCCACCGCCCGTCGCGGGGGTCGCGCCGCTTTGCACCGTGGGCAAAATCGCCGCGAAGGGCTGCGAAATTCGGAATGGGCGAGCGTCCCAGCGAGCGCCCCCGGGGAAACACGCAGGCGCGGCCCCAGCCCCGGGGTCCCCAAGGCGCCTGCGCCTTGGGGTGGGAGCCCCGGGGTCCCCAAGGCGCCTGCGCCTTGGGGT
>JBOGKQ010000035.1:0-29932 GCA_050747905.1 Terriglobales bacterium
GACAGGTGCGGGCGCCTCTATCAGCATGGCTTCCAGCGCCGCTGTGACCGCCAGCAGCAACCACAGCAGCTTGGTGTACTGGGCAGAGAGAAAAAAGGCGCTTACGGAAAAGCCGATCAGCGCCGCTTCCATCCCTAATGCCGCGTCCGCCGCCCAGGCCGGCAGCACTGCGGCGTCGGCGAGGACGCGCGCGCGCAGTCGGCCCAGGGTGTGCAAAGACCCGCCCAGAATCAGGAGGTAGGCCACCAGGGCTGGGAGTCCCATCTCGGCGGCGAGGGCGAGGTAGCTGTTGTGGGCAATGTGGTCGAGGTCTTTGTGGCCTACTGCATAATCTTCGACTTCCGCCTTGAACTGCCCCAGGCCAATGCCGGTGAGCGGATGCGATTCGATCATGTGCAGCCCCGCCTGCCAGAGCGCCAGACGTGTATCCGTGGACTTGATGTCGGAAGCGCTGGGGTGCATCAAGCGGTTAAGGGGCGAGCGGGACCACAGCAGCAGTGGCGGCAGGGCCAGCGCGGCCAGCAGCACGAAGATACTTAGGCGGCGCTTGCGCCAAGCCAGCCAGCCACCCATCGCGGCCAGTCCCAACAACCCGCCGCGCGAAGCCGCCAGGCCCATCGCCGCCAGGCTCAGCAGCGCGCACCCCAGCGCCAGTCCACGCTGCCACAGCGGGCGTCCGCGGCCGCAAAACACCAGCGCCAATGGCAGCCCTACCAGCGCCGAGGCGGTGAAATAGTTGGGATCGCCGGTCACCCAGCCGGGACGGAAATGAGCGTAAATCAAATGGTATTCCTGCCATTCGCGCACCACATACAACGAGGCAATGGCCACCGCGGCAATCGTGGCCCACAGCACTTGCTGCAGGCGTGGCCAGGTGTCCACCAGGCCCAGCACCACCACCAGCAGCAAAAGAAAGGAAAGATAGCTCAGCGCCGGACTCTGCTGCCAGGCGATCGGAGCACCCCAGACGAAGCCGGTAATGACCGCCCAGGAACACAAGGCAACCATCCCCACCGCCTGGGGAGAGGCCGTCAGGGCCGGAAGTTTCCGCTGCCAGAGACAATGGAACAGGGCACAGGCGAGGCAGCCCAGACCGAGATACTTGATGGCGGTCAGGTCGCTCATGAAGTGCTCCCAGAGTGGATGCCGGACCAGCGGCATGGCGGAAATGAGCAAAAACAGCAGCAGCATACGTCGCCTTGCTCAAGCCGCCGGACACGCCGGAGCCGAGGCTGACCCGGTGGGCACCGGTCCGGCCGCCGCCGGCGGGGCTGGCTGCAACTGACGCAGCGCTTCGCGCAACGAGTGCCGCAGGGCGGCGGGGCTGTAGCTGGCCTCGACGCGCCTTCGGGCCCTTTCCCCCAGCGCACGCGCCAAGTCGGGGGAGCGCAGCAGGCGCACCAGTTGCACCGCAAAGCCCGCGGCCGAAGACCCCAGCAAAATTTCCATGCCGGGAATGAAATTGAGGCCCTCAGCCCCCAACGGCGTGGCGACAATGGCCTTGCCCATGGCGGCGGCTTCGAGAATCTTCAAGCGCGTGCCACTGCCCATGCGCAGTGGGGCGATGGCCACCGCGGCCCGCTCCAGATAGGGGCGGATATCGGCCACATCGGCGGCAAATTGGACTCGGGGTTGAGCCCGGTGGCGCGCCAGAAATGCCGGCGGAGGATGACGGCCCACCACCTGCAACCGCGCCTGTGGGTGGCCGCGCAGCACGAGTGGCCAAATCTCACGCAAAAAATAGTCCACCGCGTCACGGTTGGGCAGCCAGTCGAGCGCACCCTGGAAGACCACCAGCCCGGGTTCCGTCGGTGCGCTGGGTTCCCCCGCGAGTTCGGGAGCGATGTTGGGAACCACGAGCACGCGCGCCTGCGGCTGCTGCGCGAGCAGGTGATCGCGATCCACCTGCGAGCACACCAGATTGAGCTGGGTGCGCCGGCCGATCACGCTCTCCCAGCGTTCGACCCGCTTGCCCTCCCACCTGGCCGCGGCGCGGCGCCAGCGCCGGGGTTCATGTGCCGCGTAGGTCGAGTAGATCCGGTGCTCGATGTTGTGATGGTTGACCACCAGCGGGCCGGCGCCCGCAGGAATATCTACGGCGGCGTAGACGGTATCGCAGATCACCGCATCCCAGGCCGCCCCGCTCCACAGGCGCTGCAGCAGCGCGCGCGCCTCCTCCGCACGGAAACGCCAGGCGGCGTAGGGCTGGCGTGCCAGCAGCGCCGCCAGCCGGCCGCCCGCATGCACGCCGCGGCTGAGGCTGGGGGGCCGGCGGTCGAGCATCCAGACGGAGTCGCACAGCTCATGCAACGGCTGCGGGGAGTCCATGCTGGCCGTCATTTGCAGGCAGACCAGGGTGACGCTGCAACCCTCGGCGTACAGGGCGCGCAGCAGGGTCCAGGTGCGGAGCCGTAGGCCGTTATTCGGAGGCCAGGGATAGTCGAGAGCGAAATAGAGTAGACGCATGGCGAACCTCAGGCGCGCGTGGATTGCACCACGCGATAAAAGTTTTCCCGCAAGCAGAGCGCCAGTTCCGCAGGCGTGGCCGGTCGCTGTGCAGGCGGCAGCGGCAAGCGGGGGGGATGGCGCAAACCGGGGGAAGGGTTGAAGGCTAGCTCGGCGGCGGCCTCGTAAATCCAATGCCGCGGTGAGGCGTGCCAGGCCATCGGCAGCCAGTGCGTCCACTGCTGCAACTTCAGTCCGGAGTGGCGCGCCGCGCTGGCCCAGCCGCGCACCCGGGATCGCAACGATTGCCGCCGCAGCCAGCGACGCCACAGTTCCGCCCGCGCCTGGCCTGGGGACGTATGGGTCATTTGCGCCAGCTGCCAGCACCACAGCTGCTCCGCACGTTGCATGGCAAGGGCGGGGAAACCGGGTGGGAATAGATCCGCCACCTCGGAGGTGGGTGCCAGCTTCCAGGCGGTGCAGGCTTCCACCTGCCGGACCAGCGCGGGCGTCGCCCAGGTGTTGCCGCCCCCGGCCGCACGGCGCAGGTTGCGCGCGCGTTCCTCGTAGCTGGGCGCATAGCCGCCGCTGAAGACGAGAAAGGAGGTGGCCATGTCAAGGTACAACTTCACCCAGGGATACACTCCCAGCGGAGTGAGGCGCGGGGGCTTCGCCGCCAGCGCGGTAGGCAGCAGCTCGACCAGTCGATTGCACAGCAGGCGCCACGCGTCGGCACGAGGCAGCGCGGCGGCGCCATAGTCGGGGATGCGGCGGAGGCACTGGGCATCGCCCCAAAGCACGCGGCCGGTTTGGCGCAGCTCGT
This sequence comes from Terriglobales bacterium, assembly GCA_050747905.1. Lineage (GTDB taxonomy): Bacteria > Acidobacteriota > Terriglobia > Terriglobales > SCQP01 > SCQP01. The sequence continues at coordinate 3,269 of JBOGKQ010000035.1, forward strand.
AGCCAAAAATGTGCGCAGGCAGGGAGCGCAGATACTGCTCCCGCACCGGCGTGAGGGTGACCGCGGCACTCAAGCCCTCGCAGGCCAGGCGCTGCTGGATGGTTGCGTGCAACAGCGCGAGTACGCGGGCTGACGGCAGCGCCGCGCCATCCGGCAACAGACACAGACACTCGGCATCGCCTAGCAACACTGCTCCCGTAGGGCTCGGGATCCAACTCCCTTCGGAGCGGGCGAGACTGCCAGCCAGAATCAGGGCGCGCAGCGGCTTCGCATTCTCGGGCCAGAACAGCGCGACGGTTTCTGTCACGGCGACTTCGAGCAAGCCCTCAGCCGCCTGGAAAGAGAACGGAAATACCTGCGCGGGTGTCATGCCGACCTCCTATGCATTTCGGGGGATACCACCGCGCCCGGCGCCGCGGCGCTGGAGCCAACCCCGGCCAACTCGCAATACAGCGCGGCGGTGGCCTCGGTCTGCCGGATCTGGTCAAACTCGCGGCGGGCGCGGTGACGTCCGCCCTCGCCCAGCTGCCGGCGCAGCTCGGTATCGGTGAGCAGGCGCAGGAGGCCCCGGGTGAGCGCCGGGGCGTCGCCGGGCGGCACCAGCCAACCATTGCGGCCGTGCGCCACCACCTCCGGGGTACCATCCACGGCGGTGGCCAGCACCGGGCAGCCGGCAGCCGAGGCCTCCATCGCCGAAAGCGGCAAGCCCTCGTAACGGGAGGGCAGAACGAACAGGTCCGTCACTGCCAGCCAGCGTTCGACCTGCGGATCAAAGCCGGTAAACACCACCCGGTTGCCCAGAGCCAATTCGGCGGCTTGGCGGCGCAACGGCTCCAGCAGCCCGCCCTCGCCCAAACACACCAGCCGCAAGCGCCCGATCAGGGTTCTGGGCAGCGCGGCCAGCGCTTCGAGCAGCACCGCGTGGCCTTTTTGCGGCTCCAGCCGGGCGACACAGAGCAGCAGCAGATCCGCCGGTGGAATGCCCAGGGCGGGGCGCGGATCCAGCACGGCCGGAACCGGCGCGGCAAAGCGCGCCACCGCGATGCCATTCAGAATGGTGTGGACCTTGTGTGCCGGCAGCCGCTTCTCCTCGCGCAAATAGCGCGCGTTGGCGTGGGACACGGCAATATAGGCGTCCACCAGCAGACCAGCAGCGCGATCCAGCCCACAGCTCCGCTTCCAGCCCCGCCGCCAACTTTCGCGCACGTGCGGAGTTTCCAGGACGGGCACACCGGCCAGCTTCGCCCAGGGTGCGGCGGCACGGCTGGCGCACGAGAGATGGGCATGCAGCAGTTGCACGCGCCGCCGCCGCATCCATCTGGCGAGCCGCCATCCGGTTGCCGTCTGCCACGGCTCCATCGGCGCCCATGGCGTCACCTCGACGTCGTCTGGGAGGTCTCCCAACTGTTCCCGCAGCGCCGGCGGACAAGCCAGCAGCAGCTCAAAGTGGTCCCGGTCGAGGTTGCGCAGCAGGGTAAGCATGTGCTCCTCCGCGCCGCCGCGTGCCACGCCGTTGCTGAAATGCAGGACGCGAACTTTCTGGTTCATGCGGCACGCTCCGGTTGCAGCGGCTCGCACAGGCAGCCAAACAGATCCGCGATCGAGCGCAGGCGTACATCCTTGGGACAATTGCTCAGCAGCACGGCGTCGGAGTCGGGATCGTCGGGGTGGTAACCGTGCATGCCGCAGGGGTTCCAACCGCGGCCGTTGAATTCCCCCTCGCCCACCATCACGCCGGGGTGCAGCAAAAAGATGAGGTCGCCGAACCGGCCGTCGTCGAACCACACGCCGTTCCTGCGCAGTTCGGCCTCCGGCAATAGGCAGCCGCAGTCAAGGCCCTGCAGCCAGGCGGTAAGGCTGGCGCGCACCTCCGGGTGGAAGCACCAGAAGCGCAGCATGGTGGAATCGAACACCGCCAAATAGTCTTCCGGGCTGCGCCAGCCAAGTTGCCGCAACGGCGTGGCCAGATCCACCCGCCGCCGTACCAACGCCATGCCGTGATCGGAACACACCCGGAAGCGCATCTGTGGATCGCGGTGTTCCGCGGCCGCAAACAGCCGCTCCAGACCCTGCGCGTAGACGTCAAGCGCGCTCGCAATGGCGGTGGGACGATCACGCTGCAGGTGCAGGCAATGGTCGAGCTCGCACAGATACAGGAAGAGGATGCTCGCGCGCCCCCGTTCGAGGTTGCGGCAGGCACGCTGCAGCAAGTGCCGGTCGCTGCCGCTGCGGTACGAATAGATGCGGAAATCCAGGCATGCGGCCCGCCAGTAATCAAAAGCGCTGACAGCGGGCCGCAGGCTTCCGGGCTGGAAGAGGTGGCGCTTCTCGGCCCAATTGAACCAGGGTAGCAAGGCCGGGCGCAGCGCGCACTCAAAGCTGGGACCCAACCCGAGCAAGTGGCGGCCCATCCAGGTTAGCCCGCGCCGGCCCCAGCGTTGATCCAGATACTTCATCCAGGACTCGGGTAAATGGCGCAGCCACGCAAACGGTGACCCATCCGGATCGAAGTAGAGCAGGTTCCAGTGACCGTGTTCCTGGGGACGCAGGCCGGACAACATGGTCGGAATCGCGCCCGAGCTATAGCCTAGCGTGGTGCGCAGCGGCTGGCGAAAGGGCAAGCGCCGGCTCAGAAACCGGTGCTCTTCGGCGATGCGCCACCCCAGGGCGTCAATCAGGACGAAGATCTGGACGCGGTTGGCGCCAGCGGCGGAGCCGGCCAGTTGAGCCGGCTGTGCAGGAGAATGTGTTTGGGTAACCATAGGAGTCCGTGGCGGGCGCTGGGGCCGGCAAAGCCGGCCGCACGCCCTCTCAACCAAGAATGCAATTCCCGTACCGAAGTGGAGTGGTGCACGGCTGTGCGCGCAAGACAAACCGCGCCCGCGCGCGCCCGCCCCGGCCGCGAGGTCGCCAGGGCCTGGAAGCCGGCGCACAGAGTCGCCTCCAACACGCGCCGGTTCCAGAGTCCGTAGGGAGCCGCTAAAAACTGCACCGCCGTGCCGGCACGTTGCTGCAACATGTGCCGTGCGGTGCGCAATTCCGATTGCAGGGCCGCCGGCGCCAGACGGCTCAAGGGGTGGTGCTGATGCCCGTGACAGGCCAAGCGCATCCCGGCCGCTTGCAGGGCGCGGATTTGCGTCCAGTCCATGTAGCCCGGCTGGCCGGCCAGGGCGGTCGGGATAAAGAAGGTTGCGGTAAACCCCACCTCAGCCAGCAGCGGCAGCGCCTGTTCATAATCGCTGCGCGTCCCATCGTCAAAGCACAGCAGCACCGGCAGGCGGTCGGCCGGCGCCGGACCTGTCCACCATGACGCCAAATCCATCACCGCGATTTGCCTCGCCGCCTGCAAATCCCGCAGCAGCTGCAACTGCAGCGCGAAGGCCGCGCGCGTGACCGCGAACCGCTCCCCGCCCGGCGGGCAGATCTCGCCCACGGCGTGATACAGCAGCAGCAGGCCGCGGCGCCGCGGCGGCCGAGTCAGCGCACCTGCTGCCATGACGTCTCCTTCCGGTCGCGCAGGAATTGCACGAATCCCCACAGAAATGCCGCGTTCATGGCGCAGAAGAATCCCAGTCCGCAGGCCAGACGCGAGTCCCGCAGCGGCCGCCAGCCGCCCGCCCCGGCGGCGGCCAGAGCGTAAACGGCCGCCTGTAGGCAGAACAGGGTGCGATACAGCGGCATGCTCCAGAGCGCGGCGCTGCACGCGAGCGCTCCCAGCAGCAAAAACGGCACCAACCAGCGCAGCAGCTTGTGGGAAATCAAGGCCCAGCGCGTGGCCGCGTCCAAACGGGCCGCCACCAACACCCTAATCGCGCGAAAACTGCCGACGGCAAGCCGCACCCGGCGGCGAAATTCCCCCGCTACCGACGGCGCCGGAGTTTCGCCCGCCCAGGCCTCGGGATCGTACAGCACCCGATACCCCACCTGGCGGGCGTGCATGGGCACCAGAAAATCCTCGATCCAGGCAGTCTCCGGCAACCGTGGAAAGCACGCCTTGCGCACCGCGTAAAAGGCGCCGCTGGCGGTTAGGGTGGCCCCTAGGCTTGCCTCCATCAACCGCAGTAGGCATTCGTAGGCCCAATACGCGCCCTCCGTGTGCCGGGCTTGCGCGCCATAGCGAAAGCGCAAGGCCCCGCACACCACGCCCACCTGCGCATCGGCAAAGTGGCGCATCAGCAGGCGCAGCGAATCGGCCTGCGGGCGCGTGCTGGCATCGGTGAGCAGCAGCAGCGGAAAACGAGCACCGGCCACGCCGACATTGAGCGCCGCCGCTTTCCCTTGTTGCCGCGCCAGCCGGTGCAGTCGCACCCACGGCTCCTGCAGATTCTCCAGCAGCGCCTCGGTGCCGTCGCTCGAGCCGTCCGAGACCACCACCAGCTCGATCCGGTCACGGGGATAGTCCAGGCATCGCAGGCAGGCGATCAACCCCGGCAATTCCTGCTGTTCGTTGTGCGCGGCCACCACCACGCTGACCGCCGGCAGGCTGGACGGAGCCGCGGGCGCAACCGCGGGCGCGAGCAGCCGCCGCCTCCGGGCGTTCAACTCCACCGCGGAGGAGACTAGAAACAGGAGGACGGGATACAGAACATAGGTGTAGACCACGAGGGCGCAGGCGGTCCAGAAGCCGGCCTCCAACAGGGCGTGCAGGGACGGGTTCATTGTCCGCCTCTGCCCAGAAAAACGACCTTGGCCGTCTGGATCAGGATCATGAAATCAAACCACAGCGAAAGGTGCTTGATGTAGAACAGGTCGTAGCCCAGCTTTTCGGCGTTGTCCGCCAGCGTGACGCAGTAGCCCCGATTCACCTGTGCCCAGCCTGTCGCGCCGGGAAGCACCCTCCAGCGGAGCGCATAACCGTCCAGCGCCTTGAGGCATTGGCGCTCCTGTTCGGGCACAAATGGGCGCGGCCCGACCAGGCTCATTTCACCCCGCAGGATATTCAAGAGCTGTGGCAGCTCGTCCAGGCGCAGCCGCCGCAGCCAGCGGCCCAAGCGGGTGCAGCGCGGATCATGCCGCTGGGCGGGAAGCGCTTCACCGGCATCGGTCCTGCAGTACATGGAACGGAACTTGAAGAGCGTAAACAGGCGCCCCCCGCGGCCTACCCGCTGCTGGCGGAACAACGCCGGCCCGGGCGAATCCAGCCGGATGAGCAGCGCCAGCAGTAGCATTAGGGGAGCCGTCAGCACCAGGGTGACCCCGGCCACCCCGCAATCCACCGCGCGCTTGCCCGCGCGCCAGCTCAGGCCGGGCAGCGGCGCGCTGACAGGGGCTTCCGCGAGCGGCGCCAGTGGCACTTGGCCGCTCAGGCGCTCGTACCAGATGCGGCCGTCCTCCAACTCGCAGCCGGTGGTCTGAAGCTGGCGGCGCAACTCGGGCGCTACCGCCTCCCAACCGCCCGGAAACGCGGCCAGCAGGCGCCGCGCCCAGGGCCCGCCGGCGCCGCCTACCAACGCCTGCAATTCCACCGGGTGCGGCCGGCTGAGACGTCCGGCCAGGGGCAGCCCCAGCTCCGTATGCCGGTGCCACTGTTCGCAAAGCGCGTCGGCGAGCGGACCCGCTCCCACCACTAGCACCGCCTGGCGACGCCGGTGCCGGGCCCACGCCAACACCAGGGGCCGGAAGGCTGCCACCACCAGCGCCGTGACGGTCACGGTTTCCATGCCCCAGCCCGGTGTCAACCGCAGCGCCGGCCAAGTGTACTCCAGCCACGCCAGTTGCAGCGCGAGCACCCCGGCAGCCAGTGGCAGCCGCCGCCAGACGCAGCGCCAGTCACTCAACTGCGGCGCCGCGTAAAAGTCGAATCCGTAAAAGCACAACAGCGCCAGCAGACAGAGCGGCACCAGCGGCAGCGCCGCGCCCGTCCGCAACAATACCAGCGCGTCCCGTCCAAAGCGCGCGCACAGCACCGCCGACAACACCAGCAGGATGAGCCCGCTTTCGCTCAGCGCGAACTGCCAGGCGCGGCGCCGGGGGACGTAAACCGGAAGCGAGGCGGCCATACTCAGTCGCACTCCTTTCCGGAGTAATACTGCGCGTAGTAGTAGTGCTCACGGCTTGAGCAATCGTTGAGGATCACGCCCAGCCAGCGCTCGCGCTCGATTTGGGACGTGGCCCGCCGCAGGTCGGAGCGCCGGGTGTGCCCGGCGCGGACCACCAGCAGGACGCCGTCGGCGGCGGCGGCCCAGTGCGCGGCATCGGCCATCGGCAGCAGCGGCGGCGAGTCCACCACGATCCAGTCGAACAGCGGATCCAGCGTCTGCAGGATGGAATCCGGCGAGGTGGCCTGCAACAACTCCAGCGGCAGCGCGCGTGCGCGCGCCGCCGGTAGCAGCCACAGCGGCAGGCCGGGCCAGCGCAGCAGGCAATCGCGCAGGCCGCGCCTCCCTTCCAGCCAGTCGGCCAAGCCGTAGGTGCAGCTAAACCCCAGGCGCGCTGGCAGCACCGGACGATGCAGATCGCCCTCCAACAACAGCACCCGCCCGGTGCCGGGACGGGCCAGCGTCAGCGCCAGGTTGGCGGCGCTGAGACTCTTGCCTTCCCCGGGCGCGGCGCTCGTGACCAGCAGCCGCCGCAGCGGTCGGCGACGGCGCAGATGCTGCAAACTCACCGTCAGCCGGCGGAACTGCTCCGCGCCCACGGCCTGGGGATGGGCCTGGGCGATGAGGCCAGGGGGCGGAGGATCGGGGGGTTGCAGGTGCGCGGTTAACTCCAACTGAGTCGCCTCCAGGGCGGCGGGCATCAGCGTGGGCATGGTCTCCAAGGTTGCCATCGTCGTTCTCCTAGGCGCCCAACCGCCACATCCAGACATTCGCGGCAGCCAAAATCAGAACTAGGCCGCTCGCCAGCGCCCATTCCATCGCGGCGCGCAGGCGCCGGCGCGCCTGCTGGTGGGTGTCGCACAGCGGGGGAATGCGGACCAGCACCGGGGTCACCCCCAAGGCCAGCAACTCGTCCTCGCCGGTGACGCGGTCTTCGGCAAATTCGGCGACGGCGGCGGCGGCCAAGCCCAGGCATGCACCCGCCAGCAAACCCACCAGGCAGAGAGTTCCCGGCTGCGGCCACACCGGCACCCGCGGTAAACTGGGCGCATCCACCAGCCGGAACTGCGCGCTGCCCTGTTGTGCGGCCAGCTCGCTCGCCATCCGCGAAGAGTCGAATTTGCCCAGCAGGCTCTGGTAGGCCGCCGCGGCTTGCTGTTGCTGCGCCTCCAGGCCGTCCAGTTGGGACGCCTTAAGCGGCGCCGCCGTCATCCGCTGCTGGTAGCGGCGGAGCTGGCGCTCCAGCTTATCCACCTGCGTTTGCTCAAAGGGTAGTTGGGCGATATCGGCCTGCAATTGGCTGCGCACCTGCACCAGCGGCAGCGAACTCGCTCCGCCATCGGCTCCCGCAGGCGCGCCCAATTGCGCCCGGAGCAAGGAAATCTGATGCTGCAATTGCACCATGCCGGGATACCGGCCGGTGTATTGGGTGCGCATCTGGCGCAACTCCGCCTCCAGCGTCTGCAATTGCTGCTGCATTTGCTCCTGCGCCGGCGTGGGAGCGTGCGCCAGCAGCGCCTTGTCGGTGGCAATTTCCTGCCGGGTGTGATCGCGCGCGGCCAGGCTGGCATTGAGTTCGGATTGCAAATTCATCGTCAGGGCGAGATTCGCCTGATCCTGTCCGGGCAACGACCCCAGGTGCGCGCGCTCGAACGATTGCACCGCCGCTTGCGCCTGCTGCCAGGCAGTCTGTGCCTGCTCCACTTGCTGGCTTAGGAAGGTCGTGGTATCGGCCGAGGCCTGTTGGGTGGCGCGCAGGTTCTGCTGGATGAAGCTGGTCGTGAGGTCGTTATCAACTGCCTGCGCGAGGCTGGCGGTGGAGCCCGTAAACGCAATGCTGAGTGCGCTCCAGTCGCCGGTGGGCGGATGCGGCAGGCTGGCGAGATCCACCGGCTGAATGGAGATGTCTTTTTGCAACTCGGCCACGGCCGCGTCCATGCCGCGTCGGCGTTGCAGGTCCGGGTACAGATCGTGCTGGCGCACCACCTGCGCCAGGCGGTCACGGCTCAGCACTTCCAGCCCCATGCTCTGCAGCAAATGGTCGGGATCAAAGGTCACGTTGGGCTGGACGTAGGCCGGGGGCACCACCTGCCGCTCGATCAGCAGCAGGGACTGCGACTGGAACTGGGGCGGCAGCACCCAGCGCAGCGAGGCCACCAACAGCCAGCCGCCCACGAACGGCAACAGGAACCACCAGCGGCGGCGCAGAAATAGGTGGCCCACCGCGGAGCCGGAAAGGCGGGGGGAGGAAGAGGGGTTCATATCAGTTGTTGTCTCCCAGGCCACGGGGCGGCCATTGCCAAGCCAGGCGCACGCCTGCCCAGTTGCGGGTCACCGCCGCAGTGAGTGGCAGCGCGCCCTGGCTGCGCTGGAGCAGCAGGGCATAGTCCAGTTGCAGGCTCATCTGCGAGCCCAGCGGATGCTCGAAGGTGCCGCGCGCGGCGGCCATGCGCACCCGGCCCGCCAGTTGGCTGTCGGTAAGTGCGGAAAATTGGGCGCAGTGCAAACCCAGGCGCAGGCGCCAGCGGCCCGGCAGCCGCGGGGCCACGCTGGCGCTGACGTCCAGCAGCGAAACCGGAAACGGCAGCGCGCCGCCGCCATTGCTGACCTGCCGGCTGAAGGCGAGCGTCCAGGGCAACGCGCGGTTGGCATTCGCCACCTTGGCCGTCACCCGGGGATCTACCCGCACGCGCTGAACCCGGTCGGTGAGGCTGATGGGCAAACCGCCGGCGGACAAAACCATGGTGTAGCTGGCATGGACCTCGCTGTACTCCGGGCCGGCGGAAACGGTGGTGGTAGTGAGCGGTGTCCAGGCCCGCGTCCAGGAACCCACGATGCTTTGCGCCGCCAGATGGGAACTCGTCCCGATGCCATAGTTCTGCGCCTCCCACTGCAATCCCCATTGCGTGCGCTGGGTGGCCACCAGTTGGTAGCGGGCGCCGGCCAGATAACCGTGCACCCCGCTGAGGGTGTTGGCAAACGAACCCGCGCCGGGAAAGCGGCGCTCGGAATAGCCGCCGTAGACCGCCAGCGAGGTGCGCGGCGTCAGGGTGTAAGTCAGTTGCATTTGACCCGAGCCGGTGGTCTCGCGCGTGCGCGGAAGCAGCGCGTTGGGCTCGGGGCCCGCCTGCTGGCCCAGCAACTGCGCTTCCGGCATTTGCTCCCAATCGCCCCCATGGGCCGCGCCGCTGAGCGTCCAATGCTCCGCCAATTGCTGGCTGGCTTGGAAATCTGCCGTCTGATTGAGGCTGTTCCACCCCGGTTGCGCCGCGAACACCTGCAGTGAGGGTTGGTAACGCAGCGACCAGCCGCCCAGAGAGCTTTGGCGGTCGAACTGCAGCCAGCCGTCCAGATCCTGTTCCCAGCCGGCCACGATCTGCTGATCATTCTGGCGGATGTTGCTGTCGTAGGCGGTGGCCGCGCTGGCCCCAAACTGGAGGCTGGGCGGGGGCGAGCTCGCCCCCGCGGCGGCCTGCTGCGCGGCGGCGGCGGTGAGCAGCAGCAGTCCCGATACCAGTAAATCTGGGATTCTACGGAACAATGAGTGTATCTCCCGGCCGCAGCAGGCGGTCCTCGTCGAGCTTTTTGCCGTGAATCACGGCCGCATAATCGAACCGGTAGCGAACTTGTTTGCCGTCCGGCTGCCAGTGCAGCAGCGTGATGCCGCCGGGGTGGGCAAAGGGAGTGAACCCGCCCGCCCTGGCCAGCGCCTGCAGGACATGGGTGGGCCGCAGCAGCGGATAGCTACCCGGATGCAACACCGCGCCCATGATCTGAATGCTCTGGCTTACAACCTCGGTCACCATGACGGTGACCACGGGCGCTGTGATGTAGGCGGCCAAGCGTGCGGCGATCTGCTTTTCCAGCTCTTCCGGCGTCAGGCCGCTGGCGCGCAGCGTGCCCGCCAGCGGCAGCGCGATGTCGCCGTCGGGACGCACGGGCATGGTTTGGGATATTTCCTTCTCATGCCAGACGTCTATGGCCAGCACATCCCCGGGGCCGATAATGTAGTGCGCTGCCGGCACCGTCGAGGGCGGGCGCGCGCCCGCGCTGGGCGTGGCGGCAGCGCTGTTCTCGTTGCCGACAAGATGCGCCAGCGCATGCAGCGGATTCTGGGCGTGCGCCGGCGCGGCGAGCGCCAACACCCCCGCGGCCAAAACCATGAGTACGCCACGGTTCATATTTCCTCCTCCCCGAGCGCGGGCGGAGCCGATGGCTCCGCGCTGTCCGGCTTTTGAATTCCGGTCTGTTTGAGTTTGTAGAGGAGCGCGCGATAGCTGATATGCAGTGCGCGCGCCGTCCGCTTGCGGTGCCAATGGTGCTGGGTGAGCGAGTGCAGGATGACGCTGCGCTCCAGCTCCAGCACCGTCTGCCGCTTGAGCGCCTTCAGCGACAGCGAGCCTGCGCCCGCCCTGCCGGCGGTCCCGCCCTCGCCGCCACCGGCGCCGAGCGCCGCTTCCTGGAGCAATTCCGAGGCGCCGCCCAGCACCACATAGCGCTTCATCATGTTTTCCAGTTCACGCACATTTCCGGGCCAGGCATAGCCCAGCAGGGCACGGACAAAGACCGACGAAAACGGCGGGGCCGGGCGGAGAAAGCTGCGCGCGAACTGATCCACGAAGAACTCCGCCAGCGCCAGAATGTCCTCGCGCCGCTGTCGCAGCGGCGGCAGCTCGACTCCCACGACATGCACGCGGTAGTAGAGATCGCGGCGGAAGCGACCTGCCGCCACTTCGTCCTCCAAGCGGCGATTGGTGGCAAACAACAGCCGCGCCTGCAGCTGCAATTCTTTGCGGCCTCCCACCCGGAGATAGGTGCAGTCCTGGAGCAACTGCAGCAGCTTGGCCTGCAGGCTGAGGTCGAGTTCGCCAATCTCATCCAGAAATAACGTTCCGCCTTCGGCCTGCTCAATCCGGCCGGGGCGGTTGCCATGGGCGCCGGTAAAGGCTCCCTTCTCATAGCCGAACAATTCGCTCTCGAGCAGCGTGCTGGGGATTGCCGGGCAGGTAACTTTGACGAATGGCTCCGGCGCCGCGGTGCGCCGGTGCACCAGGCGCGCGATGACTTCCTTGCCGGTGCCGCTCTCGCCTGTGAGCAGCACCGGAATCGGAGTGGATCCAATTTGCTCGAGGGCAACACGCACGCGTTGCATGGCCGGCGAGCGGCCGAAGATCAACTCCTCCGGCGGCAGCAAACCGGTTCCGTAAGGCAGAAACGCAAGCGCGGCTGGGATAGCCATACGCCCCGGTGTTTGCACGCCGTGCGCCAATCGCCATTGCCCGCGCCTACCGCGCCGCGCACGCCTCTTTGCGCGCCCGGCAGTCCCCGCCCGCGGCCCGATTGCGCAGCCGCGTGCATGCCAATGTGCAGCCGTGAGCGTCGTGGGCCGCCAGGGCGCGCCATCGGTGGTTTTCCGCGGGCGATTACAGGAAAACCAGGAACGCGAACGGTTGACTCCGCGCCCTTCCCCATGCGATACCTAAATACCCGCTTATGCTGCCAATCCAAAAGCGGGGGGGAATACCCATGCCAACGCGAGGCGCTCACAATCCGGGAGCCATTGCCGCCAGCGGCGAATCCACCATGTCTCTGCTGCGCGAGCTAGTTGCCCACCTGCGCCAAAACCGAACCCAGTTGCGCGAGGAGTGGGCCCGCCGCATTACCGAAGCCGAACTGCTGACGGCGATGACCAAGGAAGAAATCTTCGCCGAGGCCACGTCGGTGTACGACAACTACGTCGAAGCGCTGGAAACGGGCACCTTCGAGGCACTGCAAGCCTACGCGCGCAACCTCTCGGAGCGCATTATTCCCCGCGGCGTGGAAACGCACGAAGTGGTCGGCATCGTGCTGCTGTTGCGCGATGTGCTGGCGCGGTCGCTGTTTGCCAAATACCAGGGCGACTTCACCAAGTTGAACCGGATTCTGGATGCCTACGAGCCTGCCGCCAACCGCATTGCCAACACCGTGGCGGTGGGCTTTGTGCAGGAACGCGAGCGCATCATCCGCGAGCAGCAGGAGGCCATCCGCGAGCTCTCGACGCCGGTGCTGCAGGTGCGCGAGCGGCTGCTGATTCTGCCGATCATCGGCGTGATTGATCCCCAGCGCGCGCGCCAGTTGACCGAACAACTGTTGCGCGGAATCCGCACCAATCGCGCTAAAGTGGTGGTGATTGACATTACCGGTGTGGCCGCCATGGATGCCACCGTCGCCAACCACCTGGTGCAGACCGTGGAAGCGTCGCGCCTGTTGGGTGCCACGGTGATCGTGACCGGCTTGTCGCCGGAGATTGCGCAAACGCTGGTGACTATCGGCGTGGATTTAGGTAAAATGACTACCGTCGGCGACCTCCAGGGTGGCATTGAGGAGGCCGAACGGCTGCTCGGTTACAAGGTCGTGCCCTTCGCCGAAATGGCCCTCGAAACCTAGCCGCTGGCAAGAAATCTTGTGGACGTACCAGTACTCAAACAGGGCCACTACCTCATCGCCACCGTGCAGTCGGCCCTGACCGACGCCGACTTGGCCAAACTGCGGCGCTCGCTCATCGAGCAGGTGGGCAAAGTTCGCTCGCGCGGGGTGATTGTCGACGTAACGGCAGTCGACGTGCTGGATTCTTTTGCATGCCGCACCTTGCGCGACATTGCCCACATGGCGGGATTCCGCGGCGCCGAAACGGTGATTGTGGGCATCCATCCCGATCTGGCCTTCACCATGGTGCAGTTGGGACTTTCGCTCGAGGGAGTCGCAACCGCGCTCGACCTGGAGGAAGGACTGGCGTTCCTGGACACAAAGACCTCGCGGAAAAACTTGAACTCTGCTGCCCGGCGGGCCAGCCCGCCGCCAGCACCTAAGGCCCGTGGCCCGCTCTGAGCGCATTCCCATCCGTACGGATCGCGACATCGTGCTAGCGCGCCAGCAGGGGCGCGCCGCCGGCGCCAGCGCCGGGTTTGTGGACACCGATCTCACCCTGATCGCCACCGCCATCTCCGAACTGGCGCGCAACATCGTCACCTACGCGCGCCATGGCGAAATCGAGATCCGGGTGGTCAGCGATGATCATCGCCGCGGGCTGGTGATCGTCGCCCGGGATGAGGGACCGGGGATTACCGACATCCAGCGGGCATTGCAAGACGGCTACTCGACCTCCGGAGGCTTGGGACTGGGGCTGCCGGGGGTGAGGCGCCTCATGGATAGCTTCGATATCTTCAGCAAGCCGGGCGAGGGGACCACGGTGCACGTTGCCAAATGGATTCGAAGTAAAAGTGGCAAAAACTAGCACCACAGCGGTCGGGCGCGTGCAGTGGGCGATGGCTCAGCTGCCGCAGGAGGGGGAAACCCAGATTGGGGACGCCGCGCTCGTCCTCGAGATGCCGCACGGTTGCTTGCTGGCGGTAGCCGACGGGCTCGGGCACGGTCGCGAGGCCGCCGAGGCGGCTCAGACCGCGATGCAAGTGCTACGCCAGCGGGCGGTTATGGATACGGCTACGCAATTGCTGCAAGCTTGTCATGAAGCTTTGCGCACTACCCGGGGCGCGGTCATGAGCTTGGCCTGGATTGATTACGCCGCCAGCACGCTGACCTGGTTGGGGGTGGGCAATGTCAGTGCCATGCTCCTGCGTGCGGGCGCGCCCGGGGACGGGACAAGGGAATTCCTGCTCTGCCGCGCCGGCATGCTGGGCGCCCAACTGCCTCCCCTCTACGCCGCCAGTACCTCCATTGCGGCAGGGGATGTGCTGCTGTTCCACACCGATGGCGTAGACTCGGAACGCGCGTCGCGCTTCAATGAACCGCTGATGCCACCGGAACGGGCCGCAACCCAACTGCTGCGCGACGGCGCCCGCCGCAGCGATGATGCTCTGGTGCTAGTGGCCCGCTATGAGGGGCCGCCCCGGGAGCCGCTGCCCAGCCGCTCGGACCGGGAGCCGCGATGAGCACCCGCGAGCCGCTCCGGCGTCTGGAGCAGGTGGGCCAGCGCTATCGCCTGCTGCTCGAACGGCCCCAGGCAGAGCCCGACGAAGAAAGCCTGCAGCAGGCCTATCTGTTGGGCCGCGAGCTGCTGGCGGTCGGCGCCAGCCTGTTGGAAGTTGCCGACCTGCACCACCGCACGCTCGCCGGCTGGATGACGCAGGCCACAACCGATTCCCGGCGTGCCTGGACGAGGGCCGCTGCGCTGTTGCGGGAGTTGTTGGCCGGTTATGAGATGTTGCTGCGCGGCTATAGCGATGCGAATCTGGCCCTGCGCAGCATGAATGATCGCATGGAGCAACATGTCGAGCGGATCGCGCGCGCGCTGCATGATGAAAGTGGCCAGGTACTGGCCGCGGTCATGATCCGCCTTGACCAGGCGCTGCAGGCGCTCCCCGTGGGTCTGCGAACCGAAGTGGCCGAGCTGCGCCCCTTGCTCGATCAGGTCGAGTTTCAACTTCGCCGCATTGCGCACGAGCTGCATCCGGCGCTGTTGACCGATCTGGGCCTGCGCCCGGCGCTGGAATTTCTTGCCGACGGCGTGGCCGCGCGTTCCGGCCTCAATATTGCCATCGAGGGCGAGCTGCCCCGGCGCCTGTCGGCCACGGTCGAGCTGTGCCTGTATCGTTGCGCGCAGGAGTGCCTGAACAATGTGGTGCGGCACGCCCACGCCCGCCACGTGCGCGTGCGCATGAGCCGCACAAGTGGCGGGCTGGAAATCCGCATCGCCGACGACGGTTGCGGATTTGCGCCGCAACTGTTGAGCCCCGGCGGCGTCCCCCCCGGCCTTGGGCTGGCGGGCATGCGCGAACGGCTGCGGGGCGTCGAAGGTGAACTGGAGATTCGCGCTCATCCGGGCGCGGGCGCCGAAATTTGTCTGCGCGTTCCGGATTGGCAGGAAGGAGGAGGAGATGCCGGTCCGTCTGCTGCTCGCCGATGATCACGAAATCGTGCGCCAGAGTCTGCGCGCGCTGCTGGAACGTGACGGCTTCCAGGTCCTGGCCGAGGCCAGCAATGGCCTCGAGGCCGTGCGCGCGGCGTGCTCCTGCCATCCCCAGGTCGCCGTGTTGGACTTGAATATGCCGCTGCTCAACGGCTTGGAAGCGGCGCGCGAAATCCAGAATCAGGTGCCCCAAACCCGCTGCGTCCTGCTCACCGTGCATACCGAGGAACACTACGTTCTCGAGGCGCTGCGCGCCGGCATCAGCGGCTATGTGCTCAAGAGCAAGAGCAGCAGCGAACTGGTACAGGCCATCCGTGAGGCTGCCTGCGGGGCCATGTTCCTCAGTCCTGACATCTCCGCCACCGTGGTGCGTGCCTTTCTCAACAAGACCGATCCCGCGCCCGAGCTACTGGGCAGCCGCGAGCGCCAGGTCCTGCAACTGGTGGCGGAAGGGAAAACCTCGAAGGAAGTTGCCGACCTGCTCGGCATCAGCCCCAAAACCGCCGAATCTCACCGCAGCCACATTATGGAGAAGCTGGCCCTGCACAATACCGCCGGTTTGGTGCGCTACGCCATTCGCCGCGGCCTGATTCAACCCTGAACCGCCCGTCCGGAAGGGCAATGCCCGCGGAGTTGGTCCCAGTTATTCCGCCCCCGAATCAGGAGTTTCCTCGATTGTCCCGGTGCGCACAATTTTGCCACTCTGAACTCCGCCGAGACCAAAGGCTAAATGGAGGAGGCACCAGTGTCGAGTCCAGTTCTCCTTGCGACGATATCAGGTCATCGAGTGAATGAAACCAATGAAACCAATGAGTCCCTGACCAGCCTGCATCAGCGGCTGGGACTGGAGCGTTGGATGGTGGCCCGCAGCCCCGCGATGGTCGCCATCGGAGCCCGCGCGCAGCAGTTGGCTCAGTACAACCTGGCGGTGCTGCTGCTGGGCGAAAGCGGAGCCGGCAAGGAGGTGGTCGCGCGCATGATCCACGACTGTTCGCCGCGCCGTCACTACCGCTTCCTGAAGATCAATTGCGCGGCCTTGCCCGCTGAGCTGCTGGAAAGCGAGCTGTTCGGCTATGAGGCAGGCGCCTTCACCGGTGCCACCAGGGCCAAGCCCGGCCTGTTTGAACAGTGCGATCAGGGCACGTTGTTTCTCGACGAGGTGGGCGAGCTGCCGCTGCCCCTGCAGGCCAAGCTGCTGCATGTGCTCCAGGACCATCGCTTCACCCGGTTGGGCGGGCGGACCGAGACCTTCGCTGATGTCCGCATCCTTGCGGCCACCAATGTGAACCTGCGGGACGCAATGGCGGAGCGGCGCTTCCGCGAGGATTTGTATTTCCGCCTCAACGTGTTCTCGCTGCTGCTGCCGCCGCTGCGCGAGCGGCCCGAAGATATCCCAGCGATGATGGATTGCTTTCTCGAGCGTGAAGCGCGGACGTTGGGCTGCGCGCCCCGCCCGTGGACGCCGGCGCTGCGCCGCCTGTGCGAACGCCACACCTGGCCCGGCAATGTGCGCGAGCTGGAAAATTTCGTGCGCCGCTTCCTCATCTTCGGCGAGCAGGCCTGGCTGGACCCCGCCGCCGGGGCCGACGACTCCCCCAAACCCGTCGCGCCCCCGCCCCGGGCCGGCAACGAAGGCCTCAAGGCCATGGTCGACCGCGTCTGCCGCGATGCCGAGCGGCAAGCCATCGCCCGCGAGCTCGAAGCCACCCATTGGAACCGTACCCAGGCCGCGCGCGCGCTCAACATCAGCTACCGCGCGCTCTTGAACAAAGTGCGGCTCTATCAGCTCTGCCCGCCGCCGCTGCCCTGAGCTCGCCCGCGGGGTGAACGTGTTTGCAGTTTTACCGCATGCACCGGGCGTGAGTGTGCATCGCCGTTCACCCGCCGCGGGCGCTTTTCCCAAGCTTTCGACTGTGGTCCTCCACGTGCTCCGAAGGCGGCAAAGGAGCGCCACATCATGACGCGAAAGAACCACTTCCGTCTTGGCCTGGCCGTCGCCGCCGCCCTCGTTCTGGGCTCCGCGGCGCCGCGCCTGGCCGCACAAACCCAAATCGTACTGGGCGATTCCGCCCAGGAATTCCAGCTCGTCTCCCACGGCAACGCCGCCTTGCAACTCCAGTTCGCCTCCTGTCCTGCCGCACAGTGCGTGCTTTCCGGCAGTGCCTACGGCGAGGGGAGCTTCGCTTCCAGCAACGGCGCCTATGCCTTGCTCAGTTCGGCCAACAACGCCATTGTCCTCACTGTGACCAGCGACGACAGCGGCAGCAGTTTCACGGTGACGCAGTCGCAGCCGCTGCAATTCCGTTATAGCTCGCCCGAAGGCGACCTGAGCGGTACACTCACCTTTACCAGCCTGGAGCAGGGCAACGGCTCCACCAGCGGCGACCTGAGCGGTGAGCTGCAGCTTACCGGCGGCAGCTTGGCCAGCTCGCTCAGTTCGAATCTGGGTTCGGTCAGTCTGCTCGTCCCGCTCGGGGCGCAGTTGGCGCAAATCGCCGCCAATGGCGGCAGCGCCACCGGCCAGATCGGCTATCCCTCCACCATCACCCTCGCACCTTCCAGCACCGGGACCTGCCCCGTGTGCCGCGACTTCGTTACCGGCGGAGGCTGGATCACTGCCTCCGACGGCGCCAAGGCCAATTTCGGTGTCCATGGCGGGGTGCGCAACGGCGGCTATTGGGGCCACCTCGAGTTCAACGATCACGGCTCGCAGCCGCCCATGATGGTGAAATCCACCTCCATCACCAACTACTTGGTCCTCTCACCCAGCACCCGCGAAATGGATGGCACTGCCTCGGTCAACGGACAAGCCGGCTACACCTTCCAGGTGATCGTGAGCGACAACGATCAGGGCGGCGAAGGCCCAGGTCCCAATCACGCTGACACTTTCTCGCTACGCGTCTCGAACGGCTACACCGCTTCCGGCAATCTCGGCGGCGGCGATATCGAGATCCACCGGGGAAAATGCGGAAGCCAACTGCACCAACGCTCGCAAAGCTGCCAAAAGGAACACTGGCGCGGCTGCAATCGGTAAAACTGCTGAATCGCGATGCTCGGCGGCCCGGCCTCGGCCGGGCCGCTTTGTTTTTGCAACCTGCACGTCGGCCCCGTGGCACTTCAGCGCAAAATTTTGCACTCACGGGCGCGCTTCCCGCGCCGCCCGCACGCGCGTGAGCCTGCAGCCACAGGGGTTAGCGCAATGCGTGCGCTCTGGCCCGGCGCGTGCAACAGAACAGGTACGGAGGCGCGCCTGCCTGGCAGTCGCCGCCGCCGAACGATAAGGAGAAAAATCTATGAAGCGTAGCATCGGAATAGCCTTTACCGGCGCCCTCGGCGTGGCTCTTGCTCTGAGCGTGGCGGCGGCAGCCCAAAGCTCCATCACGCTCGACGGCGGGGCGGGGCAAACCGTAACGTTCAGTGGCCAGGGTTCGGGAAGCCAGGCCGTCGGGGTTTCCTTGGGGTCATGCAGCATGAACGGCCATTGCGCCCTGACCGGGTCGGGCTCGGGCAGCGGAGCGCTGACGTCGTCGGGCTCGTTTACCCTCGACTCGCATGCCAACTCCATTTTGCTTACCTCGAACGGTGCGGGCGGATATAGCGCCAGCGCCACCGCACCCATCGACTTCTCCCTGACCGGCTCGGCCAACGGCCACACCGGCACCCTGCTGAAGGGCTCGCTCAATTTGCTCAATTTCACGCAGGCAAAGGGATCGAGCGCGGGAACGTTCAACACCAATCTGGCCGCTAATCTCAACCTCACCGGCGGACTGCTGGCCAATCTGTTCACGTCGAGCGGCGGCATTCTCAACCTGAACGTGAATTTCCCCACCACTACCAATATTTCGGGGTTAGTGGGCACGAACCTCTCACTGGCGGCCACGCTGTCGGCCAATGGAGCGGGCGGCATTTCACCCACACCCGAACCGAGCTCGCTCGCGCTCATGGGGGTAGGGTTGCTGGTGCTAGGCTTCGGCCTGCGCCGCGCACATCGTCCCGCGGCAGTGGTGTAGCCGGCGGACGGCCTGGGGCCGCGCGCCACGCGGCCCTGCCCAAAACTTACCAGATCGGAAAGGAGTTCAACATGCGCAAACACTCAATTCTTTGGGTCTGGCTGGCCTGCTTGGGATTAGCGGCGGCCGGCTGGGCGCAAAGCGGCATTCAGTTGCAGGGAGGCGCGGGTCAAGATATCACCTTCACGGGGATGGGCGCCGGCAGTTCCGCCCTCGCGGTCACGCTGGGCAGTTGTGGCCTGGTGAACACTTGTTGGTTATATGGCACCGGCCAAGGCACGGGCGCGCTCGCGTCGGAAGGCGTATTCCTGCTTCAATCCACTCCCGGCTCGCTGCAGATGACCAGCACCGGCAATGGCAGCTTCCTGCTGCACTCACCCTCACCCATACAAATGCCCTACTTCGGCATTTCCGGCAGCGGTCAGGCCGGACTTCTGCTCACCGGGGATCTGAACCTGGTGAACTTCAACACGATTGCCGGCTCGCGGCAAGGTGCCTTCAGCGGCGGCAGCTTGACCGTCACCGGGGGCGCGTTGGCGGGTGCAACCTCGAGCGCCGGTCTCGGGGTGACCCTGAACGTACTGTTCCCGTGCTCGTCGAATTTGAAGGCCTTGATGGGAACGAGCGGTTCGCTCACCGCCATGCTGGCGGGCGGGTCCTTGGGGCAATTGTCCCCTACCCCCGAGCCTGCCGGCCTTTGGCTCGCCGGCCTGGGCCTGCTGGTGCTGGGCTTCGCCTACGGACGCAAGCGGCGCTGGCCGCGGCGGGAGGCATGAGCGGGACCTTGCGGCCATGGAGGTCTCCATTTTTGCCGCTCATCCGCTCATCCTCGAGCGCATGCGCCTGCAACTCCGTGGCGCGGAGTTTCAGGTGCATGCGTTTTTAGTGCCCGATGTCTCCCAGGCCGAACGGGTCGCGCTGTTACCTGGTTCTGCCTACGCCGTGGATGCCCATCTGCCCGAACTGCTGGAAAGGCTGTTGCTGCGTCTGCCGGCGCGGGCACGCGTGGTCGCCGTGGGGGAGGATTTTGAACGCCACCGCGCGTTTGCCCTGATGCTGCAGGGCGTGCGCGGCTTGGTGCGCTATGCCGATCTGAGCCACGACTTGGCGCGGGCGCTGCGCGCCGTGGCCTCCGGAGCGTACTGGGTGCCGCGCCTGTTGTTGGCCGCCTTTGTTGATGAACTCCTCACCCAGCTGCCCCTCGGAGGTCGCGCCGCCGCCACGTTGCGCGTCAGCGCGCGCGAACGCCAGGTGCTGGACGGCATCCTGACCCAGCGCAGCAACAAGGAGATTGCCGTGGCCATCGGCATTTCCGAGCGTACCGTGAAATTCCACGTCTCCAATCTGCTCCGCCGCTACGGCGTTGCCGGCCGCCATGCGCTGATGTTGCAGGTTCTGCGCCGCGGCGGCGATGCCGGAACGCTGCCGCCCTCACTGCCCCAAAGCGGCTGCCAGTGACACCAGCACCGCCGCGTTGGCTTGTTGCACCAGTGTGAGAAAATCGCCGTAATCCGCCGCCTCGCCGCCGGTATTGTAGCCCCACGCATCCTGGCCCGGGGCTACGCTGTCCTCCACGCCATCGTAGGCATTGTCGAGAAAGCTGACCAATCCCCAGTTGGTTTGTTCTCCCCACGAATCTGTCCAGGCCCAGAACTTGCTGCCGATGACGTTTTGACTGCCGTCGCCGGCTGCGGCCGGGCCGGAGTAGGCAAAATCATCCTCGACCTGAGCGGCATAGGCAGCTCCCCGCGCCGCCTGCGTCAAGTATACGTTCGGGGAATCCGGGTTGGGATAGGCGGACAGATCGGAATCGGGGTTGGCAGGCATGCCCGTCCAGGTTACAAACGGGTGGTCGCCGGCTTCGCTCAGGCTGAGGTCGTAGACTTGCTGGTTGGCCATGCTCGCCTGAATCACATCCGTGTACTGGCCGGCGGCGGCGAGAATGCCGGCGCGGCTGATGCCGTTCCAGGCGTTGAGGGTGCAGGGACCGAACACCAACTGGTTGGGGCGCTGCTGGCGCAACACGCCGCTCACAATGGAAAAGTACTTCTGTGCGAATAGCGCCAGGAAAGCGTTCAAATCGGCTTTCACCGCCGCGCTGGCGCCACTCAGGGCGACATCATCGTTGCCCACCCAGGGGTCGTGCCCGTCCTCATCCAGCAGGCCGGTGCCGCTGCCATAGCCCCCATCGTCGCCGAAGCTGCTGTAGGCTGAGCCCCACGCCTGATTCAGCGCGGCCACGCTCCCATATTTGGTCTGCAGCCAGTTCGCCAGCGCGTATTTGGTATAGACCTCAGGATCGGTATAGAGTTGACCCAAGCTTGCATTCGCGGTCTGCTGAAAATCGGTGCACAAGGCGATCCAACCGATGTTGGAAGTCGAGCGGGCCGCGGGCAGGTCGGGGCCCGGCCCGAATCCCCAAAGGTCGTCGAGGTCGTCGACCGCCGTGCCGATCAGCCAACTCGAGCTGGCCACCGCGGAGTTGGTTTGGGCGGCCAGCGAGGCGTTGGCGTAAACCGCGAAGTTGGGGTCAAACACATCCGGCAGCGTATCCCCGCGGTAGTTGGTGTAAACACTGTCCAACCCCGCGACCAAATCCTTGACCGGCGCGGGTGCGTAGGCGCCGGTATCGCGCAGGCTGTAGTAGGACGGCCGCATGATATCCACCCAGGGCATGGGCTCGGTGGTTTCGTAGCTGCCGTCCTTGGTCACCGGCACGACGTAGGCGGAGGAGTATTCGGCAGTCGAGTTGAAGCCCCAGGCGCGGAGGCGGCGGACCGCCTGCAGGCCCCACACCGAACGGCTGCCATATTTGCCCAGCGTGTAGAGAGTGCCGGCGGAGGTGTCGGTGTTTGTATCTACGGCGAACACGCCCAGCAACCACAGCGGGTGCCCGAGCGGATCCACGAGCACCCAACGCTGCTGGACCTTCTGGACGTGGAAAAACCCGGTGCCCACGCCGGCCGTAAATCCGCTCAGACCCCCGTAAGCATCGAGCGGCGGAGCGGCGGGTGGATTGGGGGCGGACACAGCGACAGGCACGGGGCTGGACGCGGGCGACAACAGCGAACCTGGCGCCACTGATGCCGTCACCGAGTTGGTGTTCCCCAACAGGCTGGCCAGTCCGGCGCCATCGTAAACCAGCAGCGAGATGCTGGTTCCGGCGGGCAGCAAGCCCGCCAGGCTGCCGCTGGCAGTCTGCAGTTGGCCTTGAAGCGTGAGCTCACCGCTGGCGGCGCGGTCCCGGGCGCTCTGCCACGAGATTTCACCCGCGAGGCTGCCTCGGTCGGTCCGCAGTTGCAACGACCAGACCGACGGCCCCGCGACTGTATATTGGTCGCCGCCCTCGCTGGTCAGGGTGAGCGGCGTCGTGCTGCCCGTGCTCAGGGTATACTGGCCGGCGCCCTGCGCGCTGCCGGTGACCGAGCACAGATTGGCCTGACAATCCGAGGGTGCCAGGCTCACCTGCTCGCCCCCCAGACCGGTGAACTGCAAATGGTCATAGGACGCCCCCAGTTGCATCGTGGACTGCGTTACACCGCCGCAGCCGCACAGGATCATCAGGGCGGTCCCAACGAGGGCGAGTCGATCGCGCATACACCTATGATCGGCAGTCTGATCAGGAAAACTACTGACTGACCGGCCATTTTTGGTACATGGAGAAGGACAGTAACACCCTGTGCGCAGGGCCAGCCTTGCCGTTCCGCCGCCGTAGTGGAGGCTGGGCCATGTGCCGCTGGCAACCTGCTATGATGAGGCAAACGCATCGCGGAGAGGTGGCCGAGTGGCTTAAGGCGGCGGTTTGCTAAACCGTTTTTCCGCTTCAAGCAGCATTCCGCACCGCAAGGCATGACATCGAATTAACCCAGCGTTATCAATGCCTTAAAAGCATTGGCCCCGCGCACGAACGCGCAGCGCGGCGCACGATTTTGCAAAACCAACTGACACCAGAACTAGCACCAGCGAAAACTTGAAGTAAGCGATTCGCAGACCACAGGGGTCAAGCCTGCGATTGCGGAGCGCCTACGCCTTTGGCGTCGCCTTCAATCGCATTGAAGGCTACCCGCTCCATCTTGATAGCGGCGTTGTCTACTCGGCCCGACGGCGGCCCGCTCATCGTGCATGCTCTGATCGCTGCTCTCCAGCCGCGGAAAGAGCCGGGAGGTCACCGCATGACATAATAGCGACGCCAGCGACCCGTCAATCTTCCAGGCGGAATCGAGGCGCCAGTACAGCAACGCCCGTTCGTCTATGCGCCCACCGCCGCCGGGAGTTCGATGCCGTGGCCGTGGCCGCCCTGGGCCGGCTTGGGCGAAGCACCCGCCACCTGCTCACCTGCTCAACACACTCCAAGCGTTCCAAGACTTAGGAATTGCGTTCATCTCGCTCCGGGAGGGCTTCGACACCCCGCCGCCCCGGTCGGCGATTGCCGACGTAGGCGCGCTCATTAGATCGGGAGGCGTCGCGGAATAGGACCGTGCGCCGCGTCGTTGGGCAAAGCGCTTATGCAGAGTTACTCCTGGAAGCCGACAGTTTATCGGGCGATATGAATTGGTTGAATCCGTAATCCCAAAGAACTTGAAAACAGGGATGTCTTGAGAAATCAGGGTCGTCTGTCAAGCAGTCCGGGCAAAGGGCAAGGCTCAACGGAATAACCCGTGTACTCGACGTTTTCGCTGGTAAAACCAATTTGCCCATCCCAAAGAGCGGTAGGGTGACAGCCGACATAACAACTGATAAGGCGGTTTCACCCCACCAACGTCCGCGCCTTATCATTGCGAGACCGAACTTGATATGAACCAACCCGGTCGTTGCCGAGCATACATGGCACTCGTTCAAGCGAGGCCGTAATCTCTTCAACTCAACAACCAACTCTTTCTCGTTCCGTGGCCGTTGTCTCGTCTGGCACAATTCTGTCTGACCGGGTTCCGAAGACGAAAGTGCAGGAGCCTGTCGTCCGCACTTGTGGCAGTAACCGCCATCTACTACAAACTCTGTGCCGCACTTTGGGCAGTACATTCAACCTAACTTTTGATCGAAAGTTTGAATTTGTTTTTGCTGGATGGCTGGTTTTCAAGACAGGCGGGTGTCCCTTCCGCCATACCGTGAGTCCGTTTCGCACAATGAAAGCTGTGATGACTTTGTGGCGAATTTCGGTGCAGCCGGTCCAGAACGATGGTGGCAGCGTCTTGGCAGCGGTACGACCGTCAGCTTCAATCAAGATAACTGGGGCCGCACTTTTGAAGAATCGTGTGGAGTCACCGGCGGATATCCTTATGCCAAACCCAGCATGGGCGCTCCCGCTACGACTGTTAGGCCAGACCTTCACATCCATGGTCACACCTCGCGTCTGCCAGCAGATTCCAAAGACGCCAAGATTTTACACCCGTTGGCCATTGCGGTGGCGAGCGGAAATCCGCGGCTCAGGTTCGTACCGCCATGAAGCGGGAGCGAGTCCGCCACTTCGCCACAACCGCGTCTGGAATGAGGCGGGCGCGGTCACCGGCATTGACGCCCGTACCTATTCGGAGATGATCCAGCCGCGCCTTGCCAGCCTCCCGGCCAGCGCCACTGGCAGGGAGTCATCTTGCGAATGGCGAAGCGGGGGCCGCGGCGATCAAGCTTGCGGGCGGGGGCCGCGCCGACCAAGCCGGCACCAATGGCCACAATCGCCTTTTCCCATGCCTCCAATTACGCCATCAAGCTAGGATGCGCACGCGGCCATGTATTAACTGAAAACGCAGCAGAGAAATGCGCGCGCGGCTCAACGCCTCGTGAATATCGTTGGGGATTTTCCCGTTGGCGGGAAGAACTATGAACCGTAGGCAAGCCGTTCCGCTGTGCACCAGAATCTGCCCAATTGCCGTGTAAAGCGACTGCCGCTCGCAGCTGGGCTTGACCTCGTAAAGCTCGGCAAGCTGCCCTGCCTCTTGGATCCCCAGATCGATGTAGGCATTCTTGACGATTTTCGCATTAGCGTTTTTTCGACGATGCCGCCATTCGCATAGCGCCCGAACGATATCGCCATGGCGAGAGGCATATTCGAGCCCTTCGGCAGCAGGCCTCCGCTTGTTTCCGCTGAATTCGTCGTAATAATCCCTGTAGCTGCGGGCGGCCGCTCGCGCGAGTGGAGTCGTTGTCTCTTCCCTCTTGACTGCTTTCTTGAAATCGACCACGAGCTGCACAAAACGGCACACCTCCTCCGCCGTCGTCCGCGACCCGACACGGGCGACAATAATTGCGTGACGGGCTCTGCCCGCCGAGTCCACGACTGGAACCAAGCGTGGGCTGGACCAGGCCAAAAACGCCCTCTGACCGACTCCCTCTCGGCCGCCGCCCACGCCGCCATCGTGCATAAAATAAATGGCGCCACTTTGGGGATCGATCGCAAAAAACCCTGACACTTTCCGCGCGTTCGATTGGGCCGCAACGTTCAACTCGACCGCGATCTGGAGGTTTCCGCTCTTGCGGTACTCGCCGTGCAGGTCCCAGAATCGTGGCGTCGGATCGGCCTGGCTGGGCGGAAGTGAGCCGAACCAGTAGCAATGATTGTGATGAACCCACAACTCTTTGGAGCCGGGTCGCCACGTAACGATTCTTTTCTCACGCGCCGGCCAGGCATTGGTAATGGAGGCGACCAGTCTTTTGTGAGCGGCCGCCTTTGCCGCCGCGCCCTCGATCATCCTGAGCATCGCACCCACCCTCCGGGGTCGATCCTAAACCGGACGAGGCCGTCGTCGCAAGCCGCAGTCTGCAGCCGCAGTCTGCGGACGGCTGGGATTGCGGGCACCGTGGTGCTCATGGTGCTCCGGCAGCGCAGGCGCGCCCTGGTGGCCGCGCGCCGCGAGACGTTAAATTGGTGTGCAAATGCCTTGATGCCGGGGACGCGCCGGACCGAGCCCGTCAGCACTACAGCGCAGCTTGTGCAGCCCGGCCGAGGTACTCCGTCAGAGCCCCTTCAAACGCACGGCTCACATCTCCATACCCAGTTGAGTTCGCTACAGTAATCTGGCCCCAGTCGCTCAGGTAATTTGGCCCCACCTTCGGGCTTGAACCGCTACCTTGGCTGTTGCGAAGCAGCGCAAGGGAGGCGGATGACAAGGAGAACGAAGGTGGAGCTATTTGAGAGCATACGCAGGGAACACCGGTTTGGGGAAGCGTCGAGCATCCGCGCGCTGGCGCGGCGCTTCGGGGTGCACCGGCGGCTGGTGCGGCAGGCATTGGCGGCGGCGCTGCCGCCGCCGCGGAAAGTGGGGGTGTGGCCGCGCCCGCGGCTGGGGCCGGTGGAGGGATTCATCGATACGATCTTGCAAGCCGATGAGCAGGCGCCGCGCAAGCAGCGGCACACGGCGCGGCGGATCTGGGTGCGGCTGCGGCAGGAGCGGCCGGAGTGCCCGGTGGCGGAGGCGACGGTGCGGCGCTATGTGCGGCGGCGCAAGTTCGAGCTGGGGCAGCTGAAGCGGGAGGTTTTTGTGCCGCAGAGCTACGAGTTGGGCCAGGAAGCCCAGGTGGACTGGTACGAGGCCTGGATCGACTGTGACGGCGAGCGGGTCAAGCGCCAGGTGTTCAGCATGCGCAGCATGGCCGTAAGCGTCCGGTTGCGGCCGTCTGGACAGGTGTCCACGAATAGTGAAGTGGACACACGCGCGGCATGGGTATAAGGGTCAGTGCGGCTGGAGGGCGAGGTTCCAGGGCAGGAGTTCGGCGATGC
>JBOGKQ010000036.1:0-29553 GCA_050747905.1 Terriglobales bacterium
GTCCAACCCCACCTGCACGATGCTCACGAGCGCGTTAAAGTCGTTGTTCTCATTCACGAACGATTCCAACTGTCCCGGCTTGGGCGCGGCACCGCCGCGGAAGGAAAATCCCCCGCTCGCGGGTTCGTTCCCACCGATGGCGGTGAGCTGCGCCTTGATCCCCTGGGCTTGCGAGGCGACCTCGGCGGGCAGACTGGCCTGCTGCAGCGCCGTCAACTGCACCTGCGCCGCCGCCACCGCCGCGTGGCCGGCATAGGAGTTTTGCATGGCGTGATAGGCGTCCATGTTCAGCGCATTCTGCCTGCGCAGGGTGGCTAGCACCTGGGGGCCCTGGCCCACGCGCGGATCGTTGATCACGGTCAGCGTGCGTGTGTAGACATGGCCGTCCACGGTTAGCTTCAGCGTGTACGCGCCCGGAATCACCTGCGGACCGTGTGGTCCCGGGGTCGCCGTGCCCTCCACCATATTCATCTGGTTTTCCAGGTCTTGCCGGAACACGGGCGGATCGTTGTACTGCAGCTCCCAGTTGACACGATGCATGCCCGCCGTAGCCGGCAACGCCCGGCTGGACGGCGTGGACAACCAGTAGTCGGGATAATGCGCGCCCGTCACCGGCGGCGGCAGCGCACTGGATTCGCTGTGCACAAGCTGGCCGTGAGCGTCGTAGACATCAAGGGTCATCGTGCCGGATGGCGGCTGGCTCAGGTAGTAGTAGATGAGCGCGCCATAGGGAGGATTGGCCGAGTGCGGCTCCTCGGGATTAAAGGGCTGATCCCAGTTGGCGTTCTTGCGGGCACGAATGGCGTCGCCGGGCTGGAACAGGTAGGCGGGCGCGGCCGCGGCAATCGAGGACGCCTGGGCAGCCAGGGCCCGCAGGGGGGTGGTATCGTCCATAATCCAGAAGCCGCGGCCATAGGTCGCGATCACCAGATCGCTCATATGGTCGTGGGTGTGGAAGACCATATCCTGGATCGAGATGGTGGGCATATTCCTTTGTAACGATTGCCAGTTGTCGCCGTCATCGAAGGAGACGTAGACGGCCGACTCGGTACCGCAGAACACCAGACCCGGTTGTTCGGGATCCGGCAGCAGGACGTTCACCCAGCTGCCGCTGCGCTGGTCGCTCGGCAGGCCCGCAACGATCTTCGCCCAGGTGCGGCCGCCGTCGCGGGTGCGCCAAATCCAGGGTGTGTTGCCGTCCTGGGTTGCCGTGAGGTAGACGTTGTAGCGGCGGCCGCCCAGGCGTCCGGAAACATAGGCTGTGCCCGGGGTGAGGCCGGCGGCGATGGTATTAAATTCAAAGTTGGCCGGCACATCTGGAACATTCGTAACGTTATTCCACTGTTTGCCGCCGTTGGTGGTGTTGTAGATCTGGCCGTTGGTGCTGACCGTCCAGATCACACCTGGCTGCGTTTTCGAGATGGAAAAATCCACGATTGCCGGTCCGCGATCGAAGCGGCTGCGTGGCGTCGCCGAGGGCGGAAGCGGCTGCCCGCAGGCCACCGTGGCCGCGCCTTTTTTCGTGGTCAGGTCCGGGCTGGCGGCGGTCCAGGTGTGGCCGCCATCGTGGGTCAGCAGCAGGCACTGGTAGGCAATGTAAAGGGCGCTGGGATCAAACCTGGTGTCGAACGTTTTCCAGACGTCGCCGGCAGCGCGGTAATCAGCCGCGCGCACGCCAAAATTGGGATTGATGCTCTCCCATTGGCCGGTGGCCATGTTGATCTTGAGCACACCGCTGCCGCCGCCGGGACCGTAGCCCACGCCGTAAAAGATCTTGGGGTGGAGGGGATCGGGCGTGATCGGGCCGAACTCCGACGAGGGGAACGGCGACCAGTCGGTGACGTTGATCTCGCCCCAGTCGCTGCGGGAGCGGGCCATGACCGCGCCGGTATCCTGTTGGGCGCCGACCACCCAGTAGGGATAGGAGTCGGTGGTGTTGACATGGTAGAACTGCGCGAAGGGCTCGTGATACCACAGACTCCAGGTCTTGCCGCCGTCGAGCGAAACGGTGGCGCCCTGGTCGGCGCCAATCAGCATGCGGTTGTGATGCAGCGGATTAATCCACATGCGGTGATAATCTTCACCGCCGGGCGCGCCCTTGAAGACCGTGAAGGTGTTGCCGCCGTCGGTGGAGCGATACACTGCGGTGGAGTTGGTGTAGACAACGTCCGGGTTTTTCGTGTCCACAAATACGCCGGAGGTATACGAGCTGCCGACGATGCGGGTGTCGGAGGCGTCCATGT
Organism: Terriglobales bacterium; assembly: GCA_050747905.1. GTDB lineage: Bacteria > Acidobacteriota > Terriglobia > Terriglobales > SCQP01 > SCQP01. Next base: position 2,244 of record JBOGKQ010000036.1, read on the forward strand.
GGCGCCAGCTCTGTCCACCGTCATCCGAGCGAAACAGTCCGGACCCTCCCTGGTAACGGCTGCCCAGGATATAGATGCGCTGGGCGTTGGTGTTCTGGGCCACAGCGATAACGATACGGTCATGAATGACGGGAACGCTGGTGATCTGGGTCCAGGTCAGGCCTTCGTCAGTGGACTTGAAGACTTCGGCGGGCAGTAGCTTGGCGTTGGGATTCGGCGGGCCGAAGCGCGCGGCCCCCTGCCCCTGCGTCGCGGCAAGCATCACGTTGGGAGCGTCGTAGGCGGCTTCCAGATCGCGGGTGCCGTCGTAGCCTTGCGGATCCAGGACCTTGGTCCAGCTTTGGCCACCATCGGTGGAGCGATAGAGGCCGCCGCCGTGGTGGCGCGCATTGCCTTCGGTGGAGGCCAGCACCAGGTTCGGGTCGTGAGGGTCCACGAGAATTTTGTCGATCTTGACCGTGTCTTCCAGCCCGATGTGAGCCCAGGTCTTGCCGGCGTCGGTGGACTTGTAGATGCCGTCGCCGTTGCCGCCGGCGGTCGCATCCCCCGTGCCGGCGTAGACGATATTCGGATCGGAAGGAGCCACCGCCAGCGCCCCGATGCCTTCCACGGTGCGTACCTGATCAAAAATCGGGGACCAAGTGACGCCGGCACTGGTTGTTTTCCAGATACCGCCCTGAGGCAGACCCACGTAGTACACGCCCGGCTCCTGGATGACGCCTGCTACGGAGGCGATGCGCCCGCCGTGCCAGGGTCCAATGTTCCGCCATTGCATTCCGGCGTAGAGGTTAGGGTTGATCTGGGCAAACGCAGACAGCGACAGCCCCAGTATTGCGACGCAGCTCCAGCGTAGCGAACGACCCGGCATAGCGAACCTCCAAAAATGACGCCCCAAGTCTACAACGTTCCGTAGCATCTAGTGTAGTGCGTCATAAATAGTAACGCATCGACGCTGGGCAGCGTCTCTACCGTGGAGGCTGCCGGAATGCGCGTTGCTGCTCGAATTGAATTGACCCCTGCGGACCGCCGTTGGCTGGAGAGCCGGGCGCGGGCGCGGTCCCTGCCGGCGCGGTTGGTGGAGCGCTGCCGCATCGTGCTGCAGGCGGCCGCGGGCCATACCGACGTTGCCATTGCGGCGGCGTTGGGCATCACGCGGGCGAAGGCGGCGCGCTGGCGGCGCCGCTTCCTGGCTCTGGGGGTGGCAGGGCTGGAGAAGGACGCGCCCCGCCCGGGCCGCACGCCCGCCATCTCCGCGGCCCGGAAAGCCGGCATTGTGCGGCGCACCACCCAGGAGAAGCCTGCCAACGCCACCCACTGGTCCACGCGCAGCATGGCGGCGGCGTCCGGTGTCAGCCCCGCGACGGTGCGGCGCATCTGGGCGGCGAACGGCTTGAAGCCGCATCGCGTCGACACGTTCAAGCTCAGCCGCGATCCGCAGTTCGCGGAAAAGCTGGAAGACGTGGCCGGCCTCTACCTGGATCCGCCCGAGCACGCCCTGGTGTTGAGCTGCGACGAGAAAAGCCAGATTCAGGCGTTGGATCGCACCCAGCCGGGCTTGCCCATGAAGCCCGGCCGGGCGGGCACCATGACGCACGACTACAAGCGCCACGGCACCACCTCCCTGTTTGCCGCCCTGAATACGCTGGACGGCAGTGTGATCGGGCTGTGCCAGCAGGCCCACCGCCATCAGGAATGGATCAAGTTCCTGCGCTTCATCGATCTGTCCACCCCGGACGACAAGCAGTTGCACCTCATCGTCGACAACTACGCCACTCATAAACATCCACGCGTGCAGCGTTGGCTCCGCCGCCACCCCCGCTTCCACGTCCACTTCACTCCCACCAGCTCCTTCTGGCTCAACATGGTCGAGCGCTTCTTCCGCGACCTCACGCACAACCGCCTGCGCCGCAGTGCCTTCTCCCATGTCGCCGACCTGATCGACGCCATCCACGATTATGTCGACCGCCACAACCAAGCGCCCAAGCCCTTCATCTGGACCGCTCGCGCCCACGATATCCTCGCTAAGGTTCAGCGCGCCGCCCGCGTCCTCGATAAGCGTCAAAGCGTGTGACGCACTGCACTAGCACACAGAATGTGGTTCCGGCCGCATTGCCGGTGCATGCAGGCGCGCGGCTACGCGCGGGCGGCTTCGCCGCGGTCGGTTTCCGCGGCGCGGCTGGACCACGCCAGCCAGGCGAGCCAGAGCGTGGCGAGGGCGAGCAGGGCGGCGGTGGCGGCGCGGGCAGCGGGTTGGGGGAGTTGCAGCCATTGCGCGGCGGGCAGCACCAGCAGGGGCAGCAGGGCGGCGCTAACGTAGGCCAGCGGATTATCGCGCAGGAACAGGCGGCCGAAGCCCAGCACCAGCACCAGCGTCAGGGCAGAAAACAGCGCTTGCTGGGCGAGCTGAGCGCTCGAGTGGATGGGGCCAAGCCTGCCGGCCCAGAGCAAGGCCACGCCCCCCACCGCCCACCATCGCCATTGCGGCGAGCGCCAGGCGCGGAAGAGAGCGGCCAACAGCACGCCGAGGCCGCAGGCGATCCAGAGGGCATGCAGGGGCGCGGCCACCAGACCCGACAGGCCCGGGAGCCCGTGGGTGAGTCCCGCGGGCGGAGCGGGCAGGACAGCGGCGCCGACGTGCCAGCGCGCTGCGATGGCGGCTTGGGTGCGCAGGCCGCCGGCGACCCAGGCGAGCGCCACGAGGCCGGTCCAGAAGGCATCGCGGCCGGTCTGGCTGACGAGCCGGTGGCGCAAGCCGCGGTGGAACAGCGCGGAAAGGCGCGGACCCGCCATGGCGGCGGCAGCCAGGAGCGCGAGCGTGGCCACAAAGACCTCGAGGGCCTGGCGCAAGGCCGCAATCCCGACCGCAAGCAGGAACGCCCGCCAGGGCATGGTGGTGGGATAGGCGCTGGCGGCCGTGGGCAGGGCATTGGCGCTGATCACCAGCGCAGCGATGGCCGCCGCGATGGAGATGGCGATGAGAACGGGCCAGCGGAGCGGGCGGTGACGGAGAAATTCGTAGAGGCCGAGCAGCAGCAGCGCGAAGGCGGCGGCGTAGAGCAGGCCCTGGGCGGCGCTGAGCAGGCTGGTGCCCAGCCCACCGCGCGCGTAGGAGCGGAGCGAGGCCTGGGACACGTGATACCAACTGGCGAATTGCGCGATTTGGGTTCCGTGCAGGCCGACACCGACGCGGTGGGTGACACCGGTGGGAAAGCCGGGGACGGCAGCCTCCCAGACCCAAGCGGTGTCGGTGCGGGCGGGGCGGGCCTGCTGTTGCGCACTCAACAACCGCATACCGGCAGCCGAAAACTTCTGCGCCATCAAAAACGCCGCCGCCGCCTGGCCCGCCTGGCGCATGGAAGGTGATGCGCCGGGGGCGGTTTCGGCTTCGGCATGGGCGAAGGCGACCACCTGCAAGGTGTCGGCGCGCATGCGGACGGTGAACTCCTCGGGTTGACCGCGGCGGTAAAAGCGCACCGCCCACCAACTGGCGGCCACTGCGGAGCCAGAAAAGGCCCGCAGCAGGGCGCGGCGGCCGAGATGCTGGAACACGGCATCGGCGGCCGCCTGCTCTTCCGGGCCGCGCGCGGAGGTGGAAGCCGATCCAGTGCGCACCACGCTGCGATAACCGCCCACCTCGTAGCCATGGGCAGCTAAAAATTTGCGTGCGGCCGATACGGCCTGGGCGGGCGAGCTGCGCCAGGGAAGCACGTGGTTCCAGGACACGAGCGGCACGGCGAAGGCGGACAACAAGACCCCGGCGATGATGACACCGATGGTCCAGTTGGCGCCGGGCGTCGGAGCGTACGACGGAGCTGCGGCGACCACGGGCTCTGGGGTGGTGTCGGGTGGCGCTGCGGCGCGGCTGCCGAGGGCGGCGTTGGTCAGTTCGGCTTCGGGTGCGAAGCCGTGGCAGCGCCAGTAGGCCACGATGGCCACCAGCAAGGGGGCGAGCGCGAGCAGGGCCGTGGAGGCGCCGCTCCAGCGCAGGTAGGCATCGTGCGCCCGCAGCAGCAGCAGCGCCGTATAGAGCGCGTCCACGGTGTAATGCCACACCACCGTGGTCAGGATGCCGAAACGGATCATGATCCAGCTCAGCAGAATGCCGCCCAGTCCGACCTCGACGCCCCGGATGTAAAACGGCTGGTTGGGATAGGTGGCATGTCCGAAGCCCCACAGGAACGAGGCCGCGATCACCGCCACCCAGAGATAGCGAAACCATTTCTCCAGCAGCGGAATGGCCAGCATGCGGAAGCCGAACTCTTCCGAAATCGCCGGAAAAAAACCGCTGAACAGCACAAACGCCCACGGCAGCCGGGTGTTGAGCAGGGCGTCATAGGGAATGTCGGCCGGCGCCCAGGCGCCGAAGTGATTGGCGATGAGATAGAAGACCGTCTGGTAGGCAAAGAAAAACGCGGCCAGCGCCAGACCCAGCACCATGCTGAGCAGGAAGCTTTTGCTGCGCACCCCGCGCCAACTCAGGAAACTTGGCAGGGCGACGAGGCCGCCGAAGCGCTCGCGGTAGAGCGATTCGGCCGCCGCCGTCAGCACCAGCAGCAACACCCCCACACCCACCGCCGCGGCCAGGTCATTCAAAATCAGGTTGAGCAGGAAGGAGGCCCAGGACTGGGTGGTGCTGTAGCCGAAGCTGGCGGCGCCGAGGCGGTTCAGCGAGGCCAGAAATTTCAGCACCGCGCCAGCTCCGCCAATCCACAGCGCCGCGCGCCAGCGCAGGTCACGCCGCTGCGCCCGCATGACCAGCACAAACACCATGCCCAGGCCCAAAATCAGCAGCAGTCCCCAGTCCACCAGCCCCGCGGTTTCGTTTTTGGAGCGCAGGCGGCTGTAGGCGCGCTGCCAGGCTTCGGGCACCAGCACGGATTCTTCATAGGCCCCCACCGTGGCGCCCTGTATGCGCACCCGATAGCGGTGTTGCGCCTGCTGGAGCAGTGCAGGACTGCCCGCCTCCAACGGCGCCCGGTCCTTCCACACGAACACGTAATCGAGGCGCCGCGGGCGCACCTGCTGCTGTTCGTCCACTTCCACCCAGTGCGCGGGATCGAGGTGCAGCGTGGCGGTCAGAAAGCGCACCGCCAGGGCGCGCGCCGCCGCTTGGCTCAGCCGCGCCCCGGGCGCGCCGTTGGCGATGACATGGCTGAACCCCACCACCTGCCCGCGCGCGGAAACCGCAACCTGATATTCCTGCTGCTGCAGGGGCCGGAACCAGCGGTTTTGCCACCGCCACAGGTGCAGGCGGTTGCGCAGCAACGCCTCGGTGCGCGGCAACCCCAGCTCGCGCTCCAGAAAGATCAGGGTGGTGTCGTCGTAACCAAACTGCTGGGCGTGGTGATAGCCGGCGGTGACAATGCCCTGACCTTTCAAAAACGTTTGCGCCACGGCGGGCGCGGTGGCACTCGAAACCTGAAAATCAATCGCCGCCTGCGGAAAGGCGCGGTGGAAGTCGCGGTTGACCACCCACAGCGAGGCCGCCGCTACCGCCACCGCAATCGCGATCAGCCGCCAGTCGCTGAGGTTCAGGTGGAGGCTGGGGTCGGCGCGGCTGACCATAGCCAGTCATTGTAGGGCAATGTTGGCGCGGGCGGTCAGTCCAAATAGTCGAGCCGCGGCGCGTGCGGAATCATCCCGGCGGCGTGGCCGCGGGCCAGCAGCTCGGCGATGGCGCGCTTGTCGTCCTCGCCGTAGCGCAGTGTGCGCTCGTTGACGTACATGCCCACGAACTGGTCGGCGAGGTGCGAATCCATGTCGCGGGCGAACTGGTGCGCGTAGGCCAGCGCCTCATCGCGGTGCTCCAGGCCGTACTGGATCGAGGCCTTGAGCACGCCCGACAGGCGCGCGGAAAAATCCTCGGGCAGGTCGCGCCGTACCACGTTGCCGCCCAGCGGCAGCGGCAAATGGGTGGTGTCCAGCCACCAGCGGCCCAAGTCGAGGATTTTGTGCAGTCCCGCAGCGGCGTAGGTGAGCTGGCCCTCGTGGATCAGCAGGCCAGCCTCGGCCCGGCCCTCCACGATGGCGGGAATGATCTGATCGAAGGGAATGACCCGCGTGCGCACTTGCCGATGCCACAGCTTCAGCACCAGCGCCGACGTGGTGCGCTCGCCGGCGATGGCGATCACCCTGCTCCGCGCCTCTTCCGGTGTCATCGGCCGCGCCGCCACGATCATGGGGCCGTAGCCGTAGCCCACGCTCCCGCCGTGACTCAACAGCCGGTAGCGGTCCTGCAGATAGGGATAGGCGTGGAAGCTTACCGCCGTCACGTCGAACTCTGCCGCCAGCGCCCGCCGGTTCAGATCCTCAATGTCGCTCAACACGTGCGTGAACTTCACCCCCGGCAGGCCCACCTTGTGGGTGGCCAGCGCGTAGAACATGAAGGCATCGTCGGAATCAGGGCTGTGGGCGATGGTTACGGCTTGCGGAGTTTGACTCATACCGGGGGAGAGCTATCAGAATATCATGGCGCCGCCTACAGGCGCCCCCAGAAGGCGAACGCCACCGAGCCGCAGATGCAGAGGAACGAGCCCACGTAATTCCATCGCAGATCCTCGCCCAGGTACAGCCAGGCAAACACCATAAAGACGCTAAGGGTGATGATTTCCTGGATGATCTTCAGCTGATAAGCGGTGAACTCGCCGTAGCCGATGCGGTTAGCGGGCACTTGAAACAGATATTCAAAAAACGCGATGCCCCAACTGATGAGGATCACCTTCCACAGCGCCACGCCCTTGTACTTGAGGTGCCCATACCAGGCAATGGTCATGAAGGTGTTGGAAACGATCAGCAAAAGGACAGTTCGCACACTTCCTCCCGGAGCAATCCCGCAAATGTACTGGAACGTAGATTAACAATGTTGGCGCGGGCCCCAGCGCGGCTGCGGCGCGACCCCCGCGAGCCGACTTTTTCGGCTCGCGCCCTTTTCAGGATTTGGACAATTCGCTGATCAGCGCCTCGCGTCGGGCGAGCGCCAAACCGTCGCTCTGCGCCAGCACCATAGCGTACACAATCGCCGCCAGCACCCCCAGGACCACCACCACCGCCAGTCCCACCCAGGGCGCATGCAGAACAAATCCACCCAACATCGCCAGCACCACCAGTCCGACGGCCACGGCCTGGATCGCCATGGCGATCATGCTGCTGGTGCCGCGCGCGGCATGGCGTCCCATGCGGCTGAGGTCGAGCTTTTTGGGAAAGTAGAGCGACACGATGTTGCCGGCGGACAACGTGCACAACGTGGCAAAGACAAACCCGACCAGCGTGGCCGCCAGGATCACCGCCGACGGCGGCCGGTCGAGCAGGCAGGCAATCACGTAGAGGACCGCCGCTTCGATCGCCAGCAGCACCGCGTAGGCAAGATTTTTACCGGCCAGCACCTGCCGGAAGCGGACCGGCGCCATGAAATAGAACTGAATGCCGCCTGCCTCGGCGCCGCAGACATTGAACACCAGGTTGGTGAATGCCAGCAGCGCATACGCCAGGCCGACCGGATAGGCGTAGCCGGCGGCCCGCGCCAAGCCCGGCCCGTGGCCGCCGAAACCGCCCAGCGCGAACAGCACCAGGATCACCACCGGCATCGCCAGAGAGAAAAACATGACCGGGCTGCGGCGGACATAATTCAACTCCTTGTGCGCCACCGCAGCCGCCGGTCCGTCCAGGCCGGGCAGACGCGCCCAGCGCGCGGCTGCCGGCGCCGCCGCGCTGCGCAGGCGCTTGACGGGCGTCGCGGGTAAGCCTTCGCTCAGTACCTCTCCCGCATATTCGGCACGCAAGCGGATGTTCAGCAGCTTCAGCACCACCGCTGCACATACGGCCAGCACCACCAGCGCGCCCAGGCCGGCGAGCCAGTTTCCCTGCGCCGCCGCCGCCAGCGCCTCGCCCGGAAGCCCCGGCGGAAGCCACGCCGCCAGCGGCACCAGCAGACGCAGATGCGCCGCCTCGGCGCCCCGGGAAATGTGCGACCAGCGCTCGGTGACCGGCCCGATGAAATTGAACCCGAGAATGACCAGGAAGAAAATCACCGTCATGATCTCGCGCGTGCGCCGCTTCGCCAGCCAGCGCTCCAGCCAGACGAAGATCATCTGCGCCAACAGCAGATTGAAGGCGATAAACAGCAGCGCGGCGGGAACCATGACCGTCAGCAGCCGTGGGCGCGCGATGCCCGTGCCCACGGTTAAGCCCAGCAGGCACAGCGAGCCTACCAGGTTGGCCACATCCACCGAGCCAAACAGCACGCGCACCAGGCTGTAGGCGCGGAAAGTAAGCGGATAGCGCGCCAGATGGCTGGTGTCAATGTGCTCACTAAATGTGCTCGCAGCGATGGGAAAGATCTGCCAGAACAGAAACAGCGGCCACAGCAGCGCGCTCAGCCAGATGGCCTCGCCGTTGTGGACAAAATGCCAGCCGCCGAAGCCGAAGCCGACCGCGCCGCCCAGTCCCAGCAGGGCGAACCAAATCCCCACCCATACTTGCGAGATCGCCTCCAGCGCCCCGCGCGCCGTCCGCATGCTGTTGCGCACGAGTTGGAAGCGCACCCACACGATGGCCGCCAACTGCTGCTGCAGCTCCAGCCGGGCTTGCTCCGCGCCGCTCAGCTCAGCCACGACAACTCCTGCGTAGTGCCCCCGCCCGCGCCCACAATCCGCAGGAAAATCTGTTCCAGCGTCAGTTTTTCCCCGGCCGGCGCTGCCGTGTTGGCTTCGCCCGCCGCCACCGCCGCCACGCCCTGGCGCAGCTCCTCCAGCGATCCCTGCGCCACCAGCTTGCCATGATCAATGATGGCCACGTGGCTGCACAGCCGCTCGATAATCTCCAGCACGTGCGAGGTCAGAAAAATCGTCGCCCCGCGCGCAATCATGTTGTTGAGCATGGTTTTGAGCGTCATGGCCGCCAGTGCGTCCACGCCCTCGAACGGCTCGTCCAGAAACAGCACCCGCGGCCCATGGATCACCGCCGCCGCCAGCGCCAGCTTTTTCTTCATGCCGTGCGAGTAGTCGGTCACCAGTTTCCGTCCGGCCTCGCTGAGTTGCATGAACTCCAGCAGCTCGCCCGAACGGCGCGCCGCCGTCCCCCTGTCCAGCCCGTACATGCGACCCACGAAGTTCAGGTATTCGGCTCCGGTCAGCCGCCCGAACAGCGCCATGCCCTCGGGCAACACGCCAATCTGCCGCTTCACCTCCACCGCATGCTGAAACAAATCCAACCCCAAGATTTCCACCCCGCCGCTGCTCGGCGCCAGCAGTCCGGTGAGCATTTTAATCGTGGTGGACTTGCCCGCCCCGTTCGGCCCCAGAAACCCGAAAAACTGCCCCGGCGCCACTTCAAAGCTGACGTCGTCGACAGCCGTAAAGTCGCCAAAGCGGCGGGTCAAAGCACGCGTGGCCACGGCGGCGGTGATCATAACCCAAGACTCTAGCACGCCACCAACGTTGGCGCGGGCCCCAGCGCGGCGCAGCGTCGGGTTGCCCGCCCTGCTGTAAGTGCGCAGGGCGGGTTGGGGGCCCCGGGGCTCCCACCCCAAGGCGCAAGCGCCTTGAGGGCCCCGGGGCTGGGGCGCGCCTGCATGTTTCCCCGGGGGCGGTCGCTGGGACGCTCGCCCATTCCGAATTTCGCGGCCCTGCGCGCCGATTTTGCCCACCGTGCCAAGCGGCGCGACCCCCGCGAGGCGTGGTAGCATAGCTAGCTATGGGGACAGAGAACCTGCAAGGCGCGCTCGAGCTGCTGGTGCTGCAAACGCTCGAGCGCGGGCCGGAAGAGGGCATGCACGGTTTTGGCATTGCCGAGCATGTTTTGACCGTATCGGAAACACTGCTGCGCGTCGAGGAGGGATCGCTCTATCCGGCGCTGCACCGCATGGAGCAGCACGGCTGGATCGTGGCCACGTGGGGCCTGACCGCCAACAAGCGCCGCGCGCGCTATTACCGCCTGCGCCCGGCCGGCCGGCGCGAGCTGGTGCGCCAGCGCGGCGATTGGAAGCAGACGGCGGCGGCGGTGGCGGCATTTCTCGAGGCTTGATGCCGCGCCCCCAACCCGACGCGAGCCTCGCTGGGGCCGCGCTGCATGTTTCCCCGGGGGCGCTCGGAACTGACCGACTACGCGCCTGACGGCCTCGAGTCCACTGGCCACCACAGTCTGACCACACGTTGCGGCTTGCGGGATGTGCTCGGCACCGTTGGCCGCGACTTGTCTTACGGCGCCTTGCTGGCCAATTCCTCGCAGTTGGAAGTGGCTCCTGCCTTGCCGTCCCGGTTCTCAACCTCGACTTCTATATCCGCCGCGAGGTGGCATGGCCACCTCGCGGCTAAAATGAAAGCGCGTGCCGCCCATCGCGAAAACCCAGAACCTGCCCTCAAGGCGCTCGGCGGCGGTGGCCGGTTCCGGCATCCTGCTGAGCCGCCTCGCCGGGCTGGTGCGCGAGCGCGTTTTCGCCTACTACTTCGGCAACTCCGCCGCTGCTGACGCCTTCAAGGCCGCCTTCCGCATCCCCAACCTGCTGCAAAACCTGTTTGGTGAGGGGGTGCTTTCGGCCTCGTTCATTCCCGTCTATGTCGGCCTGCGGACGCACGGCCAGGATGAGGAAGCCAAGCGCCTGGCGGGTGCCGTCTTTGCTCTGCTGGCGCTGGCTGCGGCGGTGTTGGTCGTCGTCGGCGTGGCCGCCGCACCCTGGCTCATTGACGTCATCGCCGCTGGCTTTAAGGGCTCGACGCGCGTGCTCACCATCCACTTGGTGCGGATATTCTTTCCCGGCGCCGGGCTGCTCGTGCTCTCCGCCTGGTGCCTGAGCGTGCTCAACAGCCATCGGCACTTCTTTCTGTCCTACGCCGCGCCGGTGATCTGGAACGGCGCCATCATCGCCGCCCTGGTGATTTTCGGCGGCCGCTGGGGCCGGTTTGATCTGGCCGAGTGGGTGGCGCTGGGCGCGGTGGTTGGCGCCGCCTTGCAAGTGGCCATTCAGTGGCCCACGGTCCGCAGGATCCTCGGCCCCCTGCGCCTGTCGCTCAACCATCGCCTGCCGCATGTGCGCGAGGTGATTCGCAACAGCACGCCCGCCTTCGCCAGCCGCGGCGTGATTCAAATCAGCTCCTACGTGGACGCCTTCCTCGCCAGCTACCTCCCCACCGGCGCCATGGCGGCGTTGGCCTACGCCACCACCCTCTATCTGCTGCCCATCAGCCTGTTCAGCATGTCGGTGTCGGCCGTGGAGCTGCCCGCCATGTCCGGCGCGCTGGGCGGCGTTGCAACCGCCGATGCCCACGCAGTGCTGCGCCAGCGTCTGGGCGCGGGCTTGCGCCAGATCACCTTTTTCGTGCTTCCCTCGGCGCTGGCGTTTCTGCTGCTCGGCGATGTCATTGTCGCGGCCATTTATCGCACCGGCGCGTTCAACGGCGCCGACGTGTACTACGTTTGGGGAACTCTCGCCGGTGCCACCGTCGGCTTGCTGGCTTCGGCGCTCGGACGACTGTACTCTTCCACCTACTTTGCCCTGCGTGACACCCTCCGCCCGCTGCACTGCGCCATGGTGCGCGTTGGTCTGACCACGGTGCTCGGCATCATCGGAGCCTTTTGGCTGCCCGGCTGGCTCGGCATTTCCGCGCGCTGGGGCGTGGCCGGACTGACGCTGGCGGCGGGCATTGCCGCCTGGGTGGAAATGACGCTGCTGCGCCGCGGCCTTCGGCATCGCCTCCAGGCGGCGCGCCTGTCCCGCCTCTATCTCACCAAAATCGCCGCCGCCGCCGCCCTCGCCGCCGTCCTCGCGCGGGCGCTGTTCAACCACCTGCCGCCACGCTGGGGCACCTGGTCCACCGCAATCGTTGTGCTCGGCGTTTACGGCCTTATCTATCTGGGTGCGGCCTGGCTCATGCGTGTGCCCGAAGTGGGTGCGCTGCGACGACTGGCACGGCGGGGGTGAGCCCCACTCCGGATTTTTTATTCACCCCAAACCGGAAAATGCCCCAGCCCGTATTCGCCTCTAAGGAGCAACCATCATGATGAGCAATCCGGAACCGATCGAAGCGGGCGAGCTCTTGCAACGGCTCACGTTATATGCTTACGGCCTATTTGGCTGTTTTCCACAGGCTGCGGTTGAGCCCGCCCTCCAAGTCTCCGGAAAAAGTCCCGAGGATCTGGCCATGGACGTGCTCACCCGCTATTTCGACCCACACGACACTCGCGTGGCTTGGGATCCGAACCGCGGCAACGTGCTGAGCTATCTCAAAACCGTCCTCTGGCACGATTTTCTCGATCTCAAGCGCGCCGGCCTGTATCGCAACGCCGCCACGACCCCGGAATCCTTCGACGTGCTGCCCTCTTCGGGCCCCTCGCCGGAAGCCCGCCTCGCCCGTGCTGAACAGCGCGAGCGCGTGCTTGCGGCCTTGGCCGACGAGCCCGAGCTGCAAGCTGTCGTCGCTCTCCAACTCGATCCCGAGGGCTGGCCCGGCTACACCAACCAGGAGCTGGCGGGGCGCTTATCCACCACCGTCGCCGAAATTGAAAATCGCAAAAAACGCTTGCTGCGCCGGCTGCTCAAGCTGGGGCGCGTACCTGCGGCCGCCACCCGAATGTAAGACTATGCAAGGAGATGACGATGAATCCCCACGATGACCTCCGCCGTGCCACCGAGGCGCTGCTGCCGGACGATGCCAGCCTGAGCGCCGCCGAGGTGGCGGAATTGCTCACCGCCGCCGGCGCCGACCCCGCCGCCCTTACCGTCCGCGCCCAAGCCTCGATTCCTCTTGAAAGTTGCGCCGCCTTCCAGGCCTTGCTGCCCGCCTACCGCGCCGGCACGCTCGCCGCCGCGCGCCGCCTGCTGGTGGAAGATCACCTGCATCAATGTGTCGCCTGCCGTCACGCACTGCACCCTTCCGCAGTTGCCACCCCCCTTCCGGCGCCTTCCTCCGTCTCGCCCCGCCGCCGTGTGCCCGCCTGGGCCTATGCGGCGGCCGCCGTGGTGATTGCGGTTGCGGTTATTGGGTTCGCCGGGCGCGCGGACCTGTTGCCGGGCCAGTCGCCCGCCCTCGCCACCCTGACCGCCAGCGGCGGCGGCGCCTTCGCCGTCAGCGGGGCTGCAGTCGCACCCGCTTCCTCTGGCTACGTCCTCGACACCGGCGCCCGCCTGCGCACCGGCTCCCGCCCGGGCGCCGAACTCGCCTTGCGCGACGGCACCCGCCTCGAACTCGGCCGCCGCACCGAAGTCAGCCTCGTGCGCGGCTGGACTGGCATCACCGTCCATCTCCTCAGCGGCGAAATGATCGTCCGCGCCCAGCCCCAGCCTTGGGGCCGCCGCCTCTATGTCGCCACCGCCGACAGCCGCATCGCCGATCAAGGCACCATTTTTTCCGTCGCTCACGGCCTGCTCGGCTCCCGCGTCGCCGTGGCCGAAGGCCGCGTCGCTTTCACCTTTGAGCACAATGGCCGTGAGCTCCGCCAGACCGTCCTGGCCGGCCAGGAGGCCACCAGCGACTCCCGCCTCGCGCTGGTGCCGGTCCAGGACGCCTTCAACTGGAGCAGCAACGCCGGCCAATATCTCGCCCTGCTGGGCGAGTTGAGCTCGTTGGACAAACAACTTGAGTCCCTCGCTTCGCCCCCGCCGCGCTATCATTCCGAGCTGGTCGGCCTGGTGCCCGCCAACGCCTTTATCTACGCTGCCATCCCCAACCTCAACCTCACCCTGGGGCAAGTCCAGCAGATTCTCCAAAGCGACCTCACCTCCAACTCCGCCCTCAGCGCCTTTTGGAACCAAGCCGACAAGTCTGGCCAAACCAACGGCCAGCAGATTCAGGGCATGCTCAATCGCCTGCAGCAGATCACCGGCTTTCTGGGCGATGAGTTCGCCCTCGCCGCCGCCGCCGATCCCAAGCCCGGCTTGGTCATGCTGGCCTCGGTCGCCAAGCCCGGACTGCCCGCAGCGCTCGCCCATTTGCCCGCTGCGCCCCATGCTCCCGCACTTCAGGTGCTTACCTCGCCCAATGCTGCCGGCACCGGCTTTAGCCGCTCGCTGCTCGTATGGATCGGCAACGGCAAGCTGATTGCCTCCCACAATGGCGCCCTGCTGCAAGTGTGTGCTGCGCTGGCGCAAACTTCCACGCCCGGGCCGTTCCTGCAATCGACGCTCTACCAGAAGATCGCGCCCCTGTACCAATCCGGCGCAAACTGGATTTTGGCCGCCGATGTGAACCAGCTCCGCCTTCTGCACGTACATGCCAAGGTGAGTTCCGCCGCGCAGCCCGCGTCGCATATCACCTACGTGGTGGCGCGCACCCAACTCCGTAACAGCGGCACGCCCACTTCCATCGAGGTGGATTTCAGCGGTCCCCGCTCCGGCTTGGCCGGCGTCCTGGCCGCTCCCGGCCCCATGGGCGGTCTTGCTTTTATTTCCCCGCAAGCCAGCTTCGCCGCCAGCTTCCTCACCCAATCGCCCGCTCAGTTGATGACCGTAATGCACGGCGATCATCATAAAACTTCGTCTTCGCCCTCGCCCTCCCCGCAAAAGCAGGCTCTGCGGCAGGACCAGACCAACCTTGCCAGCACGCTGGGCGGTGAATTCACCCTGGCCCAAGACGGGCCCATCGTTCCCACACCGGGCTGGAAGGCCGCAATCGAGGTCAACGATTCCCTCGCCACCCAAGCCGACATCGCCCAACTGGTGCACGACATCAACGCCGCCGCGCCGGCCAACAAACAGCTCACAATCAACCAGCAGACCAGTAACAGCTACACCATCCGCGTGCTCACCCAGGGCGGCGCGGCCCAGCCCGTGCTTGCTTACACGTTTGCCGGCAGCTACCTGTTGGCTGGCTCCAGCGTCAGCGAGGTCGAGGACGGCCTCCAGTCCTACGCCTCCGGTACCGGCCTCGCTGCCTCCAGCCAGTTCCAGTCCCTGCTGCCGCAAAACAGCCAGTCCAATTTCTCCGCTCTCATCTACCACAACCTGAACCAGAGCCTGGCGCCGCTGGTGGCGAAATTGGTGCCCTCGGTGCCCGCCAATTGGCAATCCGCGGTGCAGGCGCTGCTCACCAACTCCACCCCCGGCCTCAGCTACGTCTACGCGCGACCCTCGAGCCTCGAGCTCGCCAGCTCGCGCGGCTTGCTCGGCCTGACGCTGAGCGACCTGCTGGCCTTACAATTGCATTCAAATCGGCGCCTCAAAGCGCCGCAGTAAAAGGACCCGATGGCCACTCAGGTCGCCTCGCAAACTGAACCCGTCATCGAAATCACCGGTTTGCAGGTGCGCTACGGCCGCCGCGTGGCGCTTGATGGCCTCAACGCCACCCTCACCGGCCGCGCCGTGGGTTTGCTGGGCCCCAATGGCGCCGGCAAGTCCACTCTCATCGCCACCCTGCTCGGCTTCGTCCGTCCGGCGGCGGGTTCGGCACGTTTGCTCGGCGAATCGGCCGATCACCCCCGCCCCGATTTGCGCCGCCGCATCGGTTACGTGCCCGAAAACGACGCCTTCCTCGGCAGCCTCAGCGCCGTCTCGCAAACCCGCATGATGGCCGAGCTCAGCGGCCTGCCGCCCGCCGCCGCCCTCGAACGCGCCCACGAAAGCCTGTTCTACGTCGGCCTCGGCGAGGCTCGCTATCGCCCCGTCAGCAGCTACTCCCAGGGCATGAAGCAGCTCGCCAAGCTGGCACAGGCGATCGTCCACGGCCCCAGGCTATTGATCCTTGACGAGCCCACCAACAGCCTCGACCCCGAGGGCCGCGAGCGTATGCTGCGCCTCATCCGCCAAATGCGCGACGAGGCGGGCATGCGCATCGTTTTGTGCTCTCACCTGCTGCGCGATGTCGAGCAGACCTGCGACGAGGTGCTCATTCTCAAGCAGGGCCGCGCCGTCCACCAGGCCCGCCTCGATGGCGATGCCGCCGCCTCCCGCCTGCTCGAACTCGAAACCGCCGGCGACAACGCCGTGTTCGCAACCGCCCTGGCCCGCCTCGGCTGCGACGTTGCCCGCCGCGGCCGCCGCCTCAAAACCGTCCTCCCCGCCGGCGTCGAACTGCGCGATGTCTACCAGCTCGCCGCCCAGGACCAAGTCCAGCTCCGCCGCGTCCAGTTCCAGCGCGACACCCTGGAGGATATTTTCCTGCGCGCCATGGAACAAGCGTAGCTGCGCTATCAGCTGCAATTTTCGTTCACGCCGGAAATCACCAGGTTGCGGCGAAAGCGCCCGCCAGTGCCGCTAGGGCGACAATGGTTAGCCGGTCGGGCGCCTCCCTCGCGGCGTGCGATGACGTTGAATCGGCCATGCTAATCTAGTACTCTGCGCGCCCTTAGCTCAGCTGGATAGAGCGTTTGGCTACGAACCAAAAGGCCGGGAGTTCGAATCTCTCAGGGCGCACCAGTTCCTCCAATCCAGCCAACCCTGCGGCCTCCAACCGCATCTGAATTTGCCAAGGGCCGTGGCTGACCAGCCGTGGCCCGGCGGACCCGAGCGAGTGCGCCAACTTTGGGCTAGGCCCACCGCCACCGGACAGATCGCCGGATACCGTGATCGCGCTACGTCGCCTGCCTACCCGTTTTGTCTCTCCAGACGCCCGCCAAGAGCGGGCCGCCGGGCGAAGCCATGCCCGGCGCTTGCGGTCTGAATTGTCTCGAAATTGTAGCTTGGACCTGGCCCCAGGCTACGCGGCAACTGGGAAGCATCCTGAGTGCTGTTCGCCCCGCACGAGTGTCACAGGACTTTCATTGCTCTCAGCCAATGGAATCATAGGTTTACCACAAGTGAATGGGACACTTTGGCAGCCTTTCCGGCAGTCCTGCCACTCCTGCTCTCGCCTCGACGACAGGTCAGGATGTTGGACCGCGGCACAGCCCCCATGGGCCGATCTTAGAACAGATACAGGCTGAAGAACAGCAGCACCCAGATCACGTCCACGAAGTGCCAGTAGTACTCGGCTGCCTTCATCGACATGTGGTAGTCCTTGCTGTAGTCGCCCCGCTCCATGCGCCAGTAGACCAGCGAGAGCAGAATCAGGCCTACGGTGACGTGGCATCCATGAAAACCGGTCATCAGGAAGTAGGTCGAAGTGTAGGCGCTGGTGGCGTAATGGAAGCCAAACTCGCCGTTCAGCATGCCCCACTCGAAACCCTGCATGCCAAGAAAGAAAATGCCCATGCCGATGGTCAGCAGGAGCCAGTTCTTGGCGGCGCTCGTTTTCTCCTTCAGAAACGCACCGATGCTCCAATTGAGCGTGAAGCTCGAGCTGACCAGGATCAGCGTGGCAATGGCCGGCAACGAAGTCTCCAGGCGCGGCATGCCTGCCGGCGGCCATTGCGAGTGGGTGAAACGCGTGAAGTAGAGATACTCGAAGTACGACTCGAAAATCATCGCCTCGGAGGCGAGAAAGAACATAAAGCCGCGCGTCAGGTCGGTATTGGTCTGCACCCGGTCTTTTTTCCGGCGCTCGACCGCGATGGTGTTCGCCCAGCCGGCGGCGCACACCACCGTGTAGACGGCGGCGGCGGCGATCAGCAGGCCGGCGAGGGAAACGCCCGAGTAGATCAGAAAGGCAAAAAATAAGATACCGCCAATGCCCGCCGCCAGCAGAATCGGCCAGAAACTCGGCTGCGGAAGGTGGTGCGCCAGCTCGGCGGTGAGCACCGGCTCGGCCGAGCGGGCGGCGACCGGCAGCGCGGGTGCGAGAGTAGGTTGGGTGTCCATGGTCGTTAGGCGCCTACTTCGTCATCCATTTTGGAAACGCGTAGGTGGTGTCTTGGGGAAAGATCCAGCCATGGCGCACCGGATAAAGCGTCAGCAGCGTGATCGCAATGACCACAACTGTGATGGCCCAGCCCAGCCAGGCGTTGCGGCGGCGCAGGCCGCGCGGCAGTTGCTTCAGCTCGGCTACGCTTGGCATAGCTCTATTCTCCCCCCGGATTGAAGCTCTTGAACGGGCTCGGCTGGCCCGATGCCAGGGGCTCCAGCGTGTACATCACGCTCACCCGCGCCACCAGCGGATCGAGGCCGCGGTTGACCTGGTAGATCACCGGCAGCGTCTTTTTTGTGTGTGGCCCCATGGTCTGGTCGGTGAAACAGAAGCACTGGATCAGCGCCAGATGCGTGGCCGCCTGATACGGATAGATGTCGTGAATGGCACGGAAACGCACCGTCTGGCCGCTGTTGTTGACGAAGGTGAAATGGTTCTCGGCGCGCTCGCCAATATGCACTGTCTGCATGGCGCTCTGCGGTTGGAAATAAATATCCATGCCCTTGGCCTGCACGCCGCTGAAGCTCACCGTCACCGTTCGGGCGCTGGCCGGCCCGGTGGTGGCGGCCAGCTGCTGGTTGGAGGGAACGTAGATGCCCAGGTGCGTGCAGAAGACACGGAACAGAGGTACTTGCAAAAACGCGAAGCCCACCATGGCGACGCCCACGATCGTGAGCCGCCACAGCCATTTGCGATTCTTGGCCACCGGCTTGCCCGGCTGCGGTACGTAAGGATTGGACATGATGCTGCTATTGGACCTCCGGAAGTTCGGCAAAATTGTAAGCGGGCGGGGGGCTGGAGGTCTCCCACTCGAGGTGGCGTTCAATCACATTGGAATTCCAGGGATCGTCCGGCGCGTCGCGCGGCGAGCGGCAGGCGCGGATGATGTCGAGGGTGAGAATCAGCCCCGCCAGGGCCATCAGCGGGAAGCCGAGCGAAATGAACTGGTTGAGCGGCTTGAACTCCGGCCGGTAGCTGGCCACGCGCCGCGACATGCCTTCGATGCCGAGGATGTGCATGGGCATAAACACCCAGTTCATGCCGATGAAGAACAGCCAGAATACCCAGTTGCCCGCCTTCTCGCTGAGCATGCGCCCCGCGATTTTGGGGAACCAGAAATAGACCCCGGCGAAGATGGTCATCACCGTGCCGCCCACCAGCACGTAATGGAAGTGCGCGACGACGAAATAGGTGTTGTGGACCTGAATATCGAACGGCACCACCGCCAGCATCAAGCCGCTGAGGCCACCGATGACGAAGGTGAAGATGAAGCCGAGCGAGAACTTCATGGCCGTCGAGAAGCGGATCACGCCGCCCCAGCACGACGCCAGCCAGGAGTATATCTTCACCCCCGTAGGCACTGAAATGCACATGCTGGCCATCGAGAACCAGACCCGCGCCTCGGCGGAAATGCCCGAGGTGAACATGTGGTGCGCCCAGACGGTGAAGCCGATGATGCCGATCGCCCACAGCGCCAGCACCATGCCCTTGTAACCGAACACCTTCTTGCGTGCCATGGTAGGAATGACGTGGCTCATCATGCCAAACCCGGGCAGGATCATGATGTAGACCTCGGGGTGGCCGAAAAACCAGAACAGGTGCTGGTACAGCAGCGGATCCCCGCCCAGCGCCGGGCGGAAAAAGCCGGTGTCCAGCCAGCGGTCGCTGAGCAGCATGATCATCGCGCCCGACAGCACCGGCAGCGCCAGAATCAGCATCCACGCCGTGACCACCCAGCTCCAAACAAACAGCGGTACCTTGCCCCACGTCATGCCCGGCGCGCGCATGTCAATCACCGTGACCAGTATGTTGATGGCGCCCATGATCGAGGCGATGCCCAGAATGATGACCGCCAGACACCACAGGTCCTGCCCGAAGCCCGCCGAAAACTGCTTGGTGCTCAGCGGCGGATAGCTCCACCAGCCCCCAGCCGCCGAGCCGCCCACCACGAAGAAGCTGCCGTAGAGCATGAAGGCGGCGGGCAGCATCATCCAGAACGAAAACGCGTTCAGGCGCGGAAACGCCATGTCGCGCGCCCCAATCATCAGCGGGATGAGATAGTTGCCAAAGCCGGCCAAGGTCACCATCAGGGTCAGGAAGATCATGATCGTGGCGTGCATGGTCATCAACTCGTTGTACAGCTGCGGGCTGATGAGATGCCAGTCGGGGTTGAACAAGTTCAGCCGCACCATGCCCGCCAGGCTGCCGCCGATCCAGGCGTTGCACAGCGCCAGCAGCAGGTACATGATGCCAATCTTTTTGTGATCGGTGGTGGTGATCCAGTCGAGAATGCCGTGGTACTGGCGGGGAAGATGGACTTCACCCAGGGTTGCGGCTTGCGTGCTCATTGTGCTCCCCCTGCCGTGGTGGCCGCCGCGGCAGCCGGCGCGGGCTGGCTGCGGTGTGCGGCCAGCCATTGCTGAAACTGAGCCTCAGGCAGAACCTGCACTTCGATGAACATGCCGGAATGCCCCTCGCCGCACAGTTGATCGCACTGGCCCTTGTAGTAGCCGGACTGGGCCTTGAACCAGAGGTTCGTCAGCCGCCCCGGCAGTGCGTCTTCCTGTATCCCCAGGCCGGGGACAAAGAAGCCATGGATCACGTCCACGCTGGTCAGATCGAGATCTACGACCTTGTTGGCCGGCAGCACCAGCGTGGCGTTGGAGATATCAATGCCGTACTGCGGATATTTATATTCCCAGAAGAACTGGTGGCCGACCACGTTAATGTTGAGGTCGGGGTGGTTGCCACCGTACTCCATGAAACGGAGCGGACCGAACGAGTGCAGCGCGACCACGACCACCACGATCAGCGGGATCACCGTCCAACAGAACTCGAGGAAGTTCTGCTCGTGGAAATCCTCGGCCTGGCGACCATCGCCCTTGTCGCGGAACTTCACCATCACCACCACCAGAAAGATGTAGGCAACGAGGATGAACGGAATCACCATCCAGAACGACCACCAGCTCACGTTCGCGGCCAAATGCGCCACGTTGCTACCGGGCGTGGAGAAGGCATTGCGCGTGGGCGCGGCCATGCCCTTCAAAGCCTGAGAATCCATGATGGATTTGAGACTTTGCTGCAGGAACAGGATGAAGGCGAAATTCATTGCGACCCTCCTGCCGGCGCGACAGGCGCAGTGTGCACCAACTGTTGCACGTAGGCGTATAAGGCATTGAGTTGCAGCGCGGTCAGGGTTCCCTGCCCGGGCATCATGCGGCCCGGCAAGCCATGGAGCACGTAGTGATTGAAGGCTGCCTGGTCACTCGGCGTACTCATCAGAATGGGATGGGAGAACGGCTGCGCGGTGACCTCGAGGTAGGGATCGGAGCCAATCATCATGGTGGGCAGTCCACCCTGGCCCTGGGCGCCGTGACAACTCTGGCAGTGGAGGCGGTAGACGGCGCCTCCCACCGCAAGATCGGCGGTGGGTGAGGACGGATCGGGGAGTTTGGATTTAGCCGGCGGCAGCGGCTCGGGCTGCGGTGCCGGCTTGTGCTTTGCCAGGAGTTGCATGGCCAGAGCGATGGGAATGCGCTCGCCCTGGGGCACGGGATTCAGCGGGGGCAGCCGCACCGGGCCGACCGAGACGGGGGTGGACAGCGCCGCCAACTGCGCCGGCGTGTTGTTCTGCCAGGCCGAATGGGGAATGAAACTGGTGCGCACGAAATGGATCACGGCCATGCGCTCCTCGGGCGTCAGCGCGATGAAGCTGGGCATGGAGGTGCCGGGCGAGCCGTTGGTGACGGTGTGATAGAGCGTCAGCACGGAGGTGCCATAACGGAACTTGCCGGAATGATAGTTGCGCGGCGGCGGGTTCAGGCCCGCCGCGCGCGGTCCGTTGCCGTAGCCGTCCGCGCCATGGCAGGGGACACAATTGGCCTCGTAAACCTGCTTGCCTTCGGCCAGCAGCTTGGGCGTGGGCAGCAGTAACGGATGCAGGTCCACCTGCGTCGCGGCGCCCGGCGGGGCCGGCTTGTGGAAGTCGAAGCGCGCCTGGAAGCTAGCGTTGCGGAACTCTCCGCCGAAGGCGGCGTAGATAAAATAGCCGGCCACCAGCACCACCACGGCAAAGCCGATCAACGACTTTAGCGAGGGCTGCGCGGGGGTAGGATTGTCGCTCACAGATACCTCCCGGCCACCGAATGGAGATATTTCGGGTCTCCGACGGGAACGGTGGGGTGTCGGCTGAGGTAGCGCGTGACCAGCAGGCCGAACACGCCCAGGAAGCCGAGGAACACCCCGATCTCGACCCAATTGGGCACGTAGAAGTGGGCATGGACGGGCGGCATAACCATCCAGTAGCAATCAAACCATTCCGCCACCAGGATCAAGCTCGACATGATGATGAGCATGGTCTCGTTGGTGCGAATCTTCTGGTTCATGAGGATGCAGAAGGGCAGAACCCATTTGGCGAACAGCAGAAACAGGAAAACCCAGCCCCAACCGCCCACCATGCGCTGATGGAAGTAGACGGTTTCGTCACGGAAATTGGCGTACCAGACGAGCAGGTACTGGGCAAAGCCGATGTAGACCATGAAGATGCAGAAGGCATGCACCATGCGCGCCAGGTCAATGTAGTGATGGTCCTTGACCGCGCCGTCGAACATGTGGTGACGGCGGAAGACTACCGTCAACAGCAGCGTCAGGGCCAGGCTGGCTTCGAACAAGCCGGCGAAGCCGTACGGGCCCCACATATTGGTGTACCAGTGCGGTTCCAGCGACATGACGAAGTCCACGAACCACAGGGTGAAACTGTAGGCGAAGAATACGAGAAAGCCGGCGGCGACGCGGCCGCGGATGGTGGGCGGCTTGCCAAAGGTTTTGCGCGGCAGCAGCGCGCCGGGCTGGGTATCCTGCTTGACGGAATTTTTGACGAACCACCAGCCGAACAGCACCCAGCCGCCCAGCTCGATCACGGTGCGCAGGCTGAGGAACGGCATCGAGAACCAGAATTGTTTGCTGGGCGCCGACCAAATGTAGCCTGCCTTGGCCCAGACATAGATGTGCGGCAGGCCGACGAGCAGCAACAGGCCCAGGATGAACGCTGCCGGGAGATAGGTGGAAACCGCCTCCGGGAGACGGCGGAACACGACCGTCCAGGTGGCGCTGGTGACGTACTCGAGCGCCACCAGAAAAGCGCCGCCGAGGCCCAGGACCATGAAGAACAGGTAGTTGGTGAGATAGCTGTACCAGGCGCGCTGCGGGTCCACGGCCAGCGCGATCAGGAACACGATCACGCCAATGGCGGTGAAGGCCAGCAGAATATTGCGCATGCGCGCGGGAAAGACCGCGGGCCCGGGGCTGGGAATGGC
Source organism: Terriglobales bacterium (assembly GCA_050747905.1). GTDB lineage: Bacteria > Acidobacteriota > Terriglobia > Terriglobales > SCQP01 > SCQP01. Next base: position 25,267 of record JBOGKQ010000036.1, read on the forward strand.
GACGGATTCCTCTTGTACGTTCATGGTTGTTGCGGCTTGGGGTTGTGCGGAATGGCCTGCGAGCCGGGCACGAGGCCGTTGACGCCCTGGGCGGGAGGCAGGTCGTGGGAGAAGTCCATGCCCTGGCGCTCGGCGAGCGCCAAGTCGGAGGGGGTGGGATTGGCAGCCCGCTGCAGCACGCGCAAATAGTGAATCACGGTCCAGCGTTCGGCCGGGTCCAATTCGGTGCGATAGGAGGGCATGTTGCCAAAGCCCTCCGAGACGATGGTGAAGATGCGGCCGTCCGTGAACGCCAGCGGCGCGCCCGCGATCAGCGGCGGCGGCTGCGTCATTTTAGGCACGATATAGCCTAGCCCGGTGGCTTCGGCGCCATGGCAGACGATGCAGTAGGTATCCCAGATCTGGCGCCCCTTGGCCAGCGTCCGGGGTGTAATCGGTATGGGATTGGCGAGGTGGTCTTCGCCGGTGACATCCGAATTCTGCGGAAACGGCACCCAGTGGACCGGCACCGTACCCACGGGCGGCACGCGCATCGCCGGCACCGCCGGGTTCACATGATCGATGTCAAACGCCTGCTCATACGGCTGCACGTACATGTCCGGCTGATACTCGAGCTGCGTGGTGGCCTTGCTCCCCGACGGATGGAACGCGCAGCCCGACATCGCCACCACTAAGCTGCAAGCTGCAAGCTGTAAGCTCCTACGCAAGGTTCCGTACCTCCTCTGCCCCCAGCTCCTTCAACTGTTCCTGCACCTGGCCAGCTTCGTACGGCCGCACCGGCACATAGAGGCCGAAGCGGTCGTTGGTGAGGCTGGGATCCAGGCTGGTAAAATTCGGCGTCGGGACCAGGCGGGCGGCGATGAGCACGGCGATGAAGGTGGAGATGCCGGCAATCAGAATTCCGCTCTCGAACGTCACCGGCATGTAGGCCGGCACTGACACGAACGGCTTGCCGGCGATGTTGAGGGGCCAGGCCCAAGCCATGGTCCAGGCTTCGAAAGTGAACCCCAGGGTCACGCCGGTGAAAAAACCGGTCTTGGTGACGCGCGGCATCCAGCTCACCTTCAGGCCCAGCGCCTCCGCCAGGCCATGGACGGGAAAGGGAGTGTAGGCGTCCAGCCCGCGGTAGCCCTTGGCGCGCAACTCCTTGACCGCTTCCACCATGCGGTGCGGGTCGGGAAATAACGCCAACACCGCCGGCGGACGATATTTCTCAGGCGCGGCTTGCGACATTTTCTCCTCCTTCTAGCGGCCGCGGCTCGCCCACCTGGTTCTTCAGCACGCCCTTGATTTCCGCGATGGAGATGACCGGCACGAAGCGCGCGAACAACATGAAGTTGATGAAGAACAGCCCTAGCGAACCCACAAAAGTGCCGATGTCGAGCCACGTAGGCGCGAAGTAACGCCAGTTGGTGGGCAGGAAGTCCTGTGCCAGCGAGGTAATGATGATCACGTAGCGCTCGAACCACATGCCGATGTTGATGATGATGCTGACCGCGAACAGGATGATCAGATTCCTTCGGGCCTTGCGGAACCAGAAGATCAGGGGCGCCAGGCAGTTGCAGAACACGATGGTCCAGCCCGCCCAGGCGTAGGGGCCAAAGAAGCGGATCCAGATGTAGGTGTGCATTTCCTGCGCCACCTGACCGTACCAGGCCATGAAGACTTCAATGATATAGCCGTAGCTGACGATCATGGAGGTGGCCACGATGATCTTGGCCATCAGCTCCATGTGATCCCTGGTGATGTAATCCTCCAGGCTGAAGGCCTTGCGCACCACGGTCAGCACGGTGATCACCATGGCGAAGCCGCTGAAGATGGCGCCGGCGACGAAGTAGGGGGGGAAGATGGTGTCGTGCCAGCCCGGAACCGAGCTCACCGCGAAGTCGCTCGACACCACGCTGTGCACCGAGAGCACCAGCGGAGTGGCGATGGCGGCGAACATGCCGTAGGCGGATTCGTAATGGTGCCAGTCGCGCGCCGTGCCCTTCCAGCGCTGGGCGAAGATGCTGTACACTTTGCGCGCCATCTTGCCGGGGTGCATATCGCGCACCGTGGCCAGATCGGGGATCATGCCCTGATACCAGAACAGGATCGAGATGATGGTATAGGTGGAGACCGCGAAGACGTCCCAAACCAGCGGCGAGCGGAAGTTCACCCACAGGTGGCGCGGATTGGGATAGGGGATCAGCCAGTAGGCGATCAGGGTGCGGCCGATATGCAGCAGCGGAAACAGACCGGCGCACATGACCGCGAAAATAGTCATGGCTTCGGCGCTGCGGTTGATGGCGGTGCGCCAGCGCTGGCGGAACAGGTACAGAATCGCGGAAATCAACGTGCCGGCGTGGGCGATGCCGACCCAGAACACGAAGTCCACGATGTAGGTGCCCCACATGCCCGGGCGCTTGAGGCCGAGCACGCCCATGCCCACGTGCAACTGCACCCAGACCACGTATACGCCCAGGAACAGGCACAGGTGCGCGATGGCCATACCCGCGAACCAGACCTTGTTGGGCTTGCGGAAGATGGCGGCGGTGATGTCGCGGTTGACTTGGCTGATGGTCAGGTCCTCGCGGTAGAGCGGGACATCGTCCACCAGCGCCGTCGGGTTGGCTACGTACGGGAGAAGCTCAACGGAATCGCTCATGCCTGGCTGTCCTCGTCGGCCTCGGCGCCGAGATTGCGGATCTTGGTCAGGTAGCAGACCGAGGGTTCGTAGTTCATGTCCTCGAGCACGCGGTACGCGCGCCGGCTGCGGGCGCGCATCATTTTGGAGTTGGCGTCGTCCAGGTTGCCGAAGTCGATCGCCTGGCTGGGGCAGGTCTGCTGGCAGGCGGTCTGGATAGCGCCATCGCGCACCGGCAGGCCGCGCTCCTTGGCACGGTAGTGACCCTCATGGATGCGCTGCAGGCAGAAGTTGCACTTCTCCATCACGCCCTTGCTGCGCACCGTGACCATAGGATTGAGGGCCAGCTCCAGGGGAGAGGCGCGCACCTTGGCGTAGTTGAAGAAATTGAACTTGCGCACCTTGTAGATGCAGTTGTTGGAGCAGAATCGGGTGCCGACGCAGCGGTTATAGACCTGGACGTTGATGCCCTCGGCGTCGGTGATGGTGGCGATCACCGGGCAGACGCTTTCGCAGCCGGCATTGGCGCATTGCTGACAGACCATGGCCTGGCAGGTCACGTCGGGATTTTCCTCCTTGCCGCTGAAATAGCGGTCAATGCGCAGCCAGGCCATGTCGCGTCCGCGCCAGACCTGATCTTTGCCCACCACAGGCACGTTGTTCTCGTTGTAGCAGGCGGCAATGCAGGCACTGCAACCGATACAGGAGTTGAGGTCAATGGTCATGCCCCAGTGATAGTTGGGGAAGGGGTGCTCGCTGGGACCGCCGTTATCCCAGATACTGGTCTGGGGCTCCGCCTGGGGGTTGCCGGCGCGCGGGTTGGCCTGCAACTGCACCAGGGTGGCCTCGCGGATAATGGTGGGGCCGCGGTCCTCGCCCTCGGGGGTGACCGCGTCGGCGGTGAAGTTGATGTAGTTGTTGTCCTGGGGGCTGGCAATCAGGTAACTGGGGCCGGTGATCTTGTTGAGCCTGATCTTGGCGCCCGAGTAGTTCAGACCGGCCTTGTGTCGGGCGATCTCGGCGATGACGTAGGCGTTCTGGCCGATGCCGGTGCCAATTTCGCCGCAGGAGGCGCGCCCATAGCCCACCGCGATGGTAGCCACCTGCGGGTGCACGCCCACCTGAACAAAGACCGGAGCCTGGAGCTTGTGGCCGCCGACCTCGACCTCGGCAATCACGTAGCGGCGCTGGTCGTCGGGTTCCAGACCCAGGCGCTTGGCGGTGGAGGGAGCGATGGTGAAGAAGTTGTCCCAGCAGTTCTTGGTGACGATCTCGGGGATCTCCTGCAGGTGGGCATTGTTGGCCCACCAGCCATCACCCAGCATGCAGTTCACCGAAAGCGCCAATTCGAGTTCATCCTCGGCCAGCATAGGCGCCAACGGGGCCTGTCCCGGCGCCAGCGCCGCCACGTTGAAGCTGCGCGCCGGACCCGGCTGCAGGCGCTTGGGGTCGGGATCGAACACGCCCGCGCGCAGCGCGCCCACCCAGAAGTCGTCAAAGCTGGCGGGCAGGTTGTTTTTGGCGTAGACGTTGTCACGCCAGTACGCCATCAAATATTGATAGAAGCTGATCGCCACCTTCGGCGGCGGCGGCGGTGCCGGGGGCGCGGCGGCGGACGCCGCCGCCGGTGCGGCAGCAGCCGCGGGCTTGGGGCTGGCGGC
>JBOGKQ010000037.1:0-28545 GCA_050747905.1 Terriglobales bacterium
GTGTCTGCTTGCTGTAACGCTCAAATCCGTTCGCCAACGCCAAGGTCTGTTGTCGCATCCATCCCCCCTGAACCCAATCTACCTAACTCTGGCTCGAATGGAAATGGACTTAATCAGACCCTCCCTAGGTGGCGTAGATTTGCGCGGCGTAGCTGACGAAGACTGCGACTACTTCGGGATCGAACTGTGTGCCTGCCGCCTGGTGCAGGCGCTCGCAGGCCTCCGGCACGGGCATGCCCTTGCGATAAGGGCGATCGCTGACCATGGCGTGGAAGGCATCCACCACGGAGAGAATGCGCGAGCCGAGGGGGATCTCGCGACCCTTAAGCTTGCCGGGATAACCGGTGCCATCCCAGCGCTCGTGGTGGTGGAGGATGTGCAGGGCAACCCACTCGAAGCCCGGCACCTGGCGCAGGATCGCCCAGCCATATTCGGGATGGCGGCGCATGAGCGCCGCCTCTTCCGGGGTCAGTGCCGACTGTTTGAGGAGCACGGCATCGGGAATGCCGATTTTCCCGATGTCGTGCAGGGTGGCGCTGATCTCGAGCTCGCGCAACTGGCGCGTTTCCCAGCCATAATGTGCGCCCACTGCGATAGCCAGCTCAACAATTTGGGTGCTGTGGACGCCGGTGCCGAGGTCGCGCAGGTCCACTAAGGCGCCCAAGGCGCAGGCGAACGCATCCAGGTTGGCGCCTACCTCAGCGGCCGCGGAGGGGCTAGCCCCCATGAGGATGGCCGTGGCTCAAAGTCGAGCTCGTGCGGGGCGCTGACTTCAGTGCACCCAACACCTGAACCAAGCCGTAGCCGAGACCGCCAACTCGATCGCCCTCGATGGCGGGATCCGCAGCGCTCTCAATGACGCTGCTGTTCGCCTGGCCCCCTTGGCCGAGCGCGGCCAGAAGCGCCGCCTCACCGGAAACCAGAGGCGCACTGAACGAGGTGCCGCTGGATGTGGCCCAGACCAGGCCAAAGCCGGGGAAGGTCGTGATCAATCCTGCGCCGGGCGCGGCCACCGCGTCGTCCACGATACCGGTGGAGGGATCAAAATTGGAGAACGAGGCGCGCGCAAAATTGGGAGCGGTTGCGCCATCTACGGCACCGACGCCGAGGACGCCGTCCATGGAGGCGGGGTACACAGGGGCACTGGCGCCGCCGTTGCCAGCCGCAGCGATCAGCACAATGCCGCGCCGCTCGGCTTCCTGCACCAGCGGAATCCAGGAAGGATCGAGCTGGCTTGCGCTAAAGCTCATGTTAATGACGCTGGCGTGGTGGTCCATTGCGAAGGCGATGGACTGGTAAATCGCCGCGGAGGTAGCCACGCCGCCGGGCCCGAAGGCCTTGATGGGCAGGATTTTTGCCTGCGGGGCGATCAAATGGATCAGGCCCGCCACCGCCGTGCCATGGCCGAAGTCGGGATCACACGCCAGGATCTTTTCAATCAGGCGGGTCACCATATCGGCGACCGCCTGATTGCTGCCGTTGAGCACCGGGGCGGAGGACTGATCGAGAACCGTGGCGCCGTTCAGTACCGAGGCCGTGCTCTGGCCCTCGGTTTGCGCGCTGTTGCCAGGTACCGCGCAGCCATTAAGGACCGTCGTCGCGCTGTGCGACAGTAACAAGCGGAACAGGTTGAGCACAGAAGCAGTGGATTGGCCGTTCAGCACCGACGCGGTGCTTTGGGCCAAGTCGGCCCAAGCCGACCAGTTGGCTGAATTGTCGTAGAAATTCCAGCCTTCGTTGTAGAGCAACACATTGCTCAACACGGGATTGAAAGGAGCCACGCCGTTGTCAATCTCGGCGACTACTGTATCGTTCCCCGTGGAGAGCGCTAGCGCGTCGGGACCGGCGGCGATTTGCGAAACGGCAGGCTGGTTGACGTACCCTTGCGGTGCCTGCGTACCGTAGAAGTTCTCGTAGCTGTTCAGCACCGAGGCTGTACTCTGCATCAGCGTTGTGGTCTCGCCGCTGTTGAGCACGCTGGAGGTAGATTTACCGTTCAGCACCGACGCGGTGCTCTGGCCGTTCAGCACCGACGCTGTGGTCTGGCCGTTCAGCACCGACGCCGTGCTCTGTCCGTTCAGCACCGACGCCGTGCTCTGGCCGTTCAGCACCGACGCCGTGCTCTGTCCATTCAGGACCGACGCCGTGCTCTGTCCGTTCAGCACCGAAGCAGTGCTCTGGCCGTTCAGCACCGAAGCCGTGCTCTGGCCGTTCAGCACCGAGGCTGTGCTCTGGCCGTTCAGCACCGAGGCTGTGCTCTGGCCGTTCAGCACCGAGGCTGTGCTCTGGCCGTTCAGCACCGAGGCAGTGCTCTGGCCGTTCAGCACCGAGGCAGTGCTCTGGCCGTTCAGCACCGAAGCCGTGCTCTGGCCGTTCAGCACCGAAGCCGTGCTCTGGCCGTTCAGCACCGACGCCGTGCTCTGACCGTTCAGCACCGACGCCGTGCTCTGGCCGTTCAGCACCGACGCCGTGCTCTGGCCGTTCAGCACCGACGCGGTGCTCTGGCCGTTCAGCACCGACGCTGTGCTCTGGCCGTTCAGCACCGAAGCCGTGCTCTGACCGTTCAGCACCGAAGCCGTGCTCTGACCGTTCAGCACCGAGGCGGTGCTCTGGCCGTTCAGCACCGAGGCGGTGCTCTGGCCGTTCAGCACCGACGCCGTGCTCTGTCCGTTCAGCACCGAAGCTGTGCTCTGTCCGTTCAGCACCGAAGCCGTGCTCTGACCGTTCAGCACCGAAGCCGTGCTCTGACCGTTCAGCACCGAAGCCGTGCTCTGACCGTTCAGCACCGAGGCGGTGCTCTGGCCGTTCAGCACCGACGCGGTGCTCTGACCGTTGAAGTGGATTATCTCGTTGAGGGTCGGATTGCCGGCGCGGGAATCAGTTTCCAGTTCGCTCAACAGGGTGGCGTCACTCTCGCCGCTGTTCGAGGTCACCAGATACATGTCGCGGTTGGGATTCAGCCGCACGGCGGTGACGTTGTGGACGGCGTCAAAGCTTGCCACCTGGCTCGGGTCCAGCGTTACCATCACTCCGAGCGTGGGTTGCTGTGCCAGTGCAAAAGCACCCATCAGCAGCGCGGCACAAACCGCAATCGAGCCGACGAACACCAAGCTCTGCCGCAGCCGGCGATTTGGTCCGGCATGAGGCAGTTCAGTTGATGCCTTTTGGCAGGGATCACCCGCTCCGCCAAAGGACCGAATTACGGACGCTCGTTCCGTTGTCATTCCGAACCGGGATTGCAACTTGCTGATTATAGAGGACCGTGTCAGTGAACTGTCAAGCCGGTGCACCACCTAAAATGATGCATGCCCATGACATTATTGTCATTTACCATGTACCGCCACGATTCTCGGTCACTCTCGTTCGATGACCGCACGCAAGGCAAAGAGGACTTCTTCGCACATTGCCTGATCCACGTCGCAATGGGTCACAAGGCGAAGGCGGGAGGCATCAACGGCGCTGACGAGGACATTGCGTTCAGCCAACCGGGCCACGATGTGCTGGGCAGTGAACTCCGTATTGCTGGTATCTAGGATGAGGATGTTGGTCGCAATTTCAGGAGGATCGAGCCGGAGCCCGGCTATGGTGACAATGCCCTTTGCCAAAAGTTGGGCGTGATGGTGATCCTGCGCCAACTGCGCGGGACCTTTTTCCAAGGCAACCAGACCGGCTGCAGCCAACACTCCCGCCTGGCGCATTCCACCGCCGAGCATTTTGCGCACAGAACGCGCGCGGAGAATGAAATTGGCCGATCCGAGCAGAATGGAACCGACGGGCGCGCCCAGACCTTTGGAGAGGCAGAACATCAGCGAGTCAAAAGGAGCGGCTAGCTCGGCCACAGGCACACCCAGAGCAGTGGCGGCGTTATGCAAGCGGGCGCCGTCGAGATGCGTAGCAACGCCGCGCTGCCGCAGCTCGGCGCAGAGATGCGCGGTGACTGCGGGAGGTGTGATCACACCCCCGGCAAAGTTGTGGGTGTTTTCGACGACCACGAGGCCGGACTGGGCGTGATGGTGTGGATCCTCGAGGCGCAGGGCAGGCTCCACCAGCGACCAGGGCATGCGCCCGGTGGGGGAAGCGATGGGGCGGAACTGGCAGCCGGAGAACGCCGCAGTCATGGCCATCTCCAGATTGAACATGTGGGAACGCCCCTCGACCACGACCTCCTGCCCCGGGCGGGTGTGGAGGTGGACGGCGATCTGGTTAGCCATGGTTCCGGTGGGTACGAACAAGGCGGCCTCACGTTGCAAACGCTCGGCGGCCTGGGCCTCGAGACGATTCACGGTGGGGTCTTCGCCGTAGACGTCGTCGCCCACCTCAGCCGCCATCATCGCGCGGCGCATTTCAGGTGAGGGCCGAGTGACGGTATCGCTGCGCAAGTCCACGGCGGCGCGGACGCCGCGGGTGGCCATTTCCTCGACTTCGGTCATGCCTTTGGGGGTGAAGCGACCGCGCATGGTAGGAAGCTTACAGTTTACGATAAACGAGCGAGTAACGATTCAACACCTGCCCGCATCTTCAGCCGGTCTACTGATCGTGGGGGTCGCGCCGCCTCGCACCCTGGGCAAAATCGGCGCGAAGGGCTGCAAAATTCGGAACGGGCGAGCGTCCCAGCGAGCGCCCCCGGGTAAATACGCAGGCGCGGCCCCAACTCCGGGGCTCCCAAGGCTTTCTCTTGTGGAGCGAGGGAATGATTGGAGATGGATGTCTCGCGGATTTTCGCCAAGCGTAGAGCTTTGCGTGAATCACGGGAAATCCGGTTTACAGTTTCGCAGCCGTTGGGGTGGGGGTGGCGACGGGTTCGAGGAATTCGGCGAGGGCTTGATTGGAAAGCATGCGGCCTCTGGGAGTGAGGGCAATTGTGCGACCAGACCGCAGAAGCAGGCCGCCGGCTTCGAGGGCGGGGATGGCCTGATATTGCGGATCGTTGGGATGAAGCTCGACGCCGGCGGTGCGGCGCAAGCCAAGGAAATAATATTCTTCGCGCTCGGTGGTGGGCGAAAGCCAGGACATGGGGCCGCGTGGCAGGCGGCCGGCGCGCAGCGGCACGCAGTAGTCCTCAAGGTGGTCGGGATTGGCAAAGCGGCGCGGCTGCGGAGTGGACAGAAACGAATGAGCGTCGAGGCCCAAGCCGAGGTAGGGCTGGCGAGTCCAGTAGCGGTTGTTGTGGCGGCTCTCGAGCCCGGGCCGGGCGAAGTTGGAGATTTCATACTGCTGCAGGCCGGCGCGCTGGAGTGCGGCCGCGGCCCATTCGTAGCAGTCGGCGATGAGATCGTCGTCGGGCACGTGATGGGCATGGTAGCGCGTGCCACCGGCAAGCAGCTCGTGGCCAAGGCGGCTTTCGTCGTCCACCTCCAGCATGTAGAGGGAAACGTGCGCAGGGCCCAGCTCGACGGCAGTGTGCACCGACGCTTGCCAGGAGGCGAAGGTCTGGTACGGCAGACCGGCGATGAGGTCGAGATTGATATTGGTAATACCGGCGGCACGACAGCGAACGATATCCTCGCCCACCGTAGCGGGGTGGTGGAGACGTCCGACGGCGCGCAACTCGGCATCGTGAAACGATTGCGCGCCCAGGCTGAGGCGATTAACGCCGACGGCCACGATGTGATCGAGGCGCGCCGGCGGCAGCGAGCCCGGGGCGGCCTCGAGGGTGTGCTCCAGGCCGGGCGCGAGGTTGAAAGTTTCGGAAATGGCGGCGCAGATGTTCTGGAAGCCTGGCGCAGGCAGCAGGGTGGGCGTGCCGCCTCCCCAATAGATGGTGTCCACCAACGCGCCGCGCAGACCGTCGGCCTCGGCGGCAAGCGCAATCTCGCGGGCGAGCAGCTCGCAGTACTCCGCGTAGATGGCAGACGGGTAGACCTGGCTGGCGAAGTTGCAGTAGCTGCACTTGGAAGAGCAAAACGGCGCCGACAGATACAGACCGAGCGCCATGCTCCCGCTCAGGCCAGGGCGGCCGCAGAAGAGGCGCCGTAGGTGGCAAACCAGGGCGTGGCCTTCTGCAGGCTGCGGTTGACAGCCTCGATGTTGGCGCGGCCCTGAGTGGCAAGCCATTGCTCGAAGGCCGGCAGGCCCTGCTGGGCGTAGACCGCGACGCCATCGTTCCAGGTGGCACGGCCGCAGAGCACGCCGCTGAACTTTACGCCCGCCTCGGCGGCCAGGGCAAGGCTTTCGTTGAACTCGGCGTTGCTGACGCCGGCGCTGAGGTAGATGTAGGGCTTGGTGGCCGCAGCAGCGGCGGCGCGGAAATGATTGAGGGCTTCGGCTTTGGAATAGGCCCAAGCACCGGTGCAGGCAGCGGCGCCGGCGACGAACTTCGTATTGACAGGGATTTCCACCTTGAGGACATCCACGCCGTAGGTCTCCTTGGTCAACTCGGCGATGCTGCCGCGCACGATGTCGGGTTTCTGGCGAGCGTAGTCAAGACCCTTCTCGTCGCCGCCCGTGGGATCGTAGCCGACGAATTCCAGGAAGAAGGGGATGTCGGCGGCCCGGCACTCGGCGCCGATACGCTCGATAAAAGCGTGCTTGATGTCGTTGATCGCTGCCTTCTCGTTGGGGGTGTAGTAGAGCAGAACCTTGATGCAGTCGGCGCCATCGGCCTGCAGGCGGCGGACCGAACAATGTGGCAACAGATCGGGCAGGCGGCCGGGCTGGGCATTATCGTAACCGCTTTGTTCGTATGCCAGCAGCAGACCGGAGTTTTTGGCGCGGGCACGGGCGGCAGGCAGCCCGTATTCGGGGTCGAGCAGGATGGCGCTGGCGTGAGGCGTCAGGGCTCGGCTGACGGCCGTTTTGAACTCTTCCAGCATGGCGGGCTGGGCGGGGCTGCCCTTTTCCTTGCTGAGCGCCTTTTGCAGGCTGCCGCGCTGATCCATGGCTGCGGCGGCAATCACGCCGCGTTGATCGGAAACCGCTTGCAACCCTGTGAGCTTCCCGGGGGTGAGTTTCATGGTGTTTTATGGCCTTGCAGGTTAGTTTATCCCGACTGCGAAATCACGTCCCTCCCAATGGCCATCCGAGGTGTAACGAATCGCAAAACGGACCGGAGCCTTTTGCGCCAGTGTGGTAGGCACATCCACGTAATCGAAGCCGCAGTCGCTGGCGGTGGAGCGAACATCTCTGACCGTGGCCCATTCGTCGAGCGAGAAATGGAGGAAAAACGGCGCCTCGACTTGAATGCGGAGCGTGGCGCCCGCGGCTATTTGGGCTACCTGGCGATGAAATTTCCAGACTTCCCACAGCGTCTTCGACTTGCGGGAGGGACGGCAGTAGCGGTCGGCGACCTCGGAGACTTGATCGAAGATCACGCCGTCCTGGGCGGAACGCAATAAGCGCACATATTCGGAATGAGCCCAGAGCAGGGGCATGGCGCTGCCGCTGGGACGACCGAAGAACAGAAACTGCGCGGGGCGGTCGGGCAAGTCCCAAATCTGTTCGGGCAAAAGGCTGAGGTGGTTGGCGAGCCGCTCGAGGGCGCGGATATAAGGGACGGGATCGCGACCGGCGGCGAGCTCATAGTGGCCGCGCTCGCCGGTAAGCAAGGGCCAGGCGCCGCCACGGCCGCAGCCCGTGTAGGGTCCGCCGTCGGCGTTTTGACCGTAGCCATCATGGTTATAGCGGCGCCAGCAATCGCCGAAGGGAGTGGAAACCTTGAGCACGGCGTCCACCACGCGCAAGGAATCCTCAACCAGGGGATCGCCACCGCGGCGGATGCCGTAGCGGACCAGTTCGAGAAATCCGGCATCCACGATATCGCGGGCGGGAAACTCATTTTGCTGGCCGGGGGCGATATTGTTGATGCGCAGCACGGCCGAGTTGGGGTCTTCGTTGCTGCCGGCGCCGAGCATGGGCGCGGGATTGATGCGAATGTAGTGGCGGCGAATGCCGGGCACGAGGCCGCCTTGAGTGGTGACCGTCCAGGCCTCCAGGTGACTTTCGACAAAGTCGGCATACTCCAGCGCCAACTGCGCCAGGGCGGGGTTGCCATGCGAACGTGCGAGATCGGCGGCGCACACCAGTGCGGCGATGTGGACGGCGAGGCTGGAAGGCGAGTAACCACCGGCCTCCTCCCAGCGCTCCTCGGGGGTGGCGGGGCCGTGGCGGAGCATGTAGCCGATGGCGCGCTCGACCATGGGGTAAGGATCGAGGCCGTGCAGCGCACCCTCGCGGCGCAGGCGCCAGGCGAGGATCACCGGGAAAGCCACTTCATCGAGTTGAATTCCCTGCCAGTAAGGCGTGCCGTTGATCCAGAAGTTTTGCGCGAAACCGCCGTCGAGGTGCTGCGAGGCGAGCAGATACATGAGCACGCGATGGGGCGTGGCGTGGTCGCCGCTGGCGAGCAGGCCGGTGGCGCTCTGCACCAGATCGCGCGTCCAGACGAGGTGGTAACCGCCCAAATCCTCGTCCCCCTTGGCCTCACCCCAGGGGATGGAGAGCGAAGCAATCATAGCGCCGGGATAGGTCTTGTCCTCGTGGGCCAGCAGCAGGTTGGTGCTGCGATGATAGAGGGCGCCGCCGTCGTGCGCGAGCGCTTCGAGCCCCAGGCGATGCTCACGCATGCGCTGCCATTGCAGGCAGAAGCGGTCGCGCGCGCTATCGAAGGGCTGGTCAAGGCTTTGCAGCAGGGTGTTGATGGCGGCCTGGCGGGTGTCGCCAAAGGCGATGCCGAGGACAAACTCGCTGCTTCGCGAGCGGTCGAACTCGGCGCTGAGGGCGATGTTGCCGTCGCAGGCGCTGTCGAAGCCGAACGTGGGCTGGAGATGGGCGGCCAGATCGGTCCAGCCGTCGGATCTGCCGACAAAGCCCGCTGAGCAGTGCAGCAGGGGCACGGTGGCGGCGATGGCCAGCCAGGCGTGGTTGCGGTGGGCAAGCAGCACTGGGCGGGAGGCGACGGAGGAAACCTCGGCAAAGTTGTGCCAGCCAATGCCCTCCATGTGGGGCGCGCACAACACGAACTGGCGCAGCGAGTGCGCCAGGGCGGGCGAGGGTTCCAGGCGCGAGTGCAGCAGGATGCAACTCAGGTGCGGATCGGCGATTACCTCTTTTTCGCACTTGAAGCGGCCCTGGCGATCCTGGGTGGTGACTCGGAAGCCGAGCGCGCCGTCCTCGAGGGGCTCGGTGCGGGAGTCGCAATCGCGGCGCTCGCCACAGAAGAAGGTCTTGCCGTCGGTGAACAGGAATTGCAGGTCGCGGACCTGGGGATGATCGAGGGTGGGGAAATACATTTCCGTCAGCGTGCCCTGGGCGAGGGTGAACCAGACGCGGCTGGAGGCGGAGTAGGCGGTACCGATGGCATCTTTGCCGCCGCGCGTCCAGCGCGGCGGGATGCCGGGATGGCCGAAGGCTTCCCCGCCCTGGCGGGCAGCAACGGCGGCGATGGGGGTGGCAGGTGCGGGAGCGGAGCTCATCAGGAATTTCCTCCGGCCAAGGTGGTGTGCAGCAGTTGGATAATGCGGTCGCGGCGGATCACTCCGCGCACGCCGCCATCGGCGAGCACCGGAAGTTGACCGACGTTGTGCTCCGCCATTTTTTGCAGCGCCGAAGCGAGGCCCTCCGTGGGCAACACGGTGGCCATGTCGGCGCGCGGTACCATGACGTCGCGCACCCGGGTGGCTCCCCATTGCGCGCGGGCCACACGCGATAAGTCCGCGGCGGTGATGATGCCGAGCAGGCGGTCGTCCTGGTCCATGACCAGGCTGGCACGGAACTGGTGCTGATTGGCCAGCTCGGAGATAAACAGTTCCAGGTCCGCATCGGGCGGCACACGGGAGAAAAACGGCGTTTCCAGATCGCGCACGGTGTAATGGCCCAGCGCAGTCATCACTTCGGTCTGGCGCCAACTCTGCTCGGCGGCGCTGAGCAGGAACCAGCCGATGAAGGCGAGCCAGAGGCCGTCGAGGCTGCGGCCACCAAAAAACTGCAACACGCCCCAGAGAATGAAAACCATGGCGCAGAGTTTGCCCGCCTGCGTGGCCCAGCGCGTGGATTTGACGAAATCATGGTTGGCGCTCCAGAGGATAGCGCGCAGCACGCGGCCGCCATCCAGCGGAAAACCAGGAATCAGGTTGAACAGCGCCAGCAGTAGATTGATGTAGCCCAGCCACTCCAGAACAGCATACAACGGGACATGGGGATTGCCGGTCCTCCCCCATGCGTAGAAAACACCTCCCAATATGAGGCTCATGGCAGGACCGGCGACGGCAATGCGAAACTCGGAGCGGGCATCGTCGGGCTCGCGTGAGAGCTCGCTGATACCTCCAAACACGAACAGCGTGATGACCCGCACGGGCAGGCCGTGGGCGCGAGCGACGAGGCTGTGAGCCAGCTCATGCAGTACCACGGAGACGAAAAACAGGATGGTAGTGACGGCCGCCGCCAGAAGGATGGCGGCCCGGGACCAGTGCGGATTCAGTTGGCCGAAGAAACTGGCGAGGGTGACGGCGATGAGGACGAGGATGATGATCCAACTGAGATGGAATTGGACGTCAATGCCGAAGAGGCGGACAAGGCGATGGCCGGAGGTGCGGCGTGAGGAAGGTGGGGGCATGGACGCGGGTAATTTCATTATCCGCCGGCTTCGATCGGCGCGGAGCCCAGCGCGGCGTTACTGGCCGGCCGCCCTGCGGAATCTGGCCGCACCCCGCGAAATGATAGGATGCTTGCGTGCGCATGCCCGCGCCCGCCGCTCGCTCCATGCCAGATCCGCCTCCCCATCTCGAACACCATTTTCGCGGCAGCGCCCGCTTGCGCGATCTGGTCATTGGCATGTCGGATGGGCTGACGGTGCCGTTTGCGCTGGCAGCGGGGCTCAGCGGGGCGGCCGTGAGTAGCAGGATCGTGGTCACGGCGGGCCTGGCGGAAATTGTGGCCGGCTCGATCGCGATGGGGCTGGGCGGGTATCTGGCGGCGCGCAGCGATGCCGAGCACTACGCCAGCGAACTGGCGCGCGAGGCGCGCGAAATCGTTGAGCGGCCGGAGGATGAGCGCCGCGAAGTGACAGAAATTTTCGAGGCCTACGGCCTGGCGCGCGACCAAAGCACGCAGTTGACAACCGCGCTGGCGCAACGTCCGCTGGCGTGGCGCGATTTCATGATGCGCTTCGAGCTGGGGCTGGAGCCGCCCGAGCCCGGGCGCGCCTGGGCGAGCGCCTCCACCATCGCCGGTGCCTATGTCGTGGGCGGGCTGATTCCGCTGGGGCCGTATTTTGCCTCCATTCCACTCCGCACGGCGCTCGCCGCCTCGGTGGCCGTGACCGGCACCGCGCTGCTGGTATTTGGCTACATCAAGGGCCGGTTCACGGGGGCGCGCCCGCTGATGTCGGCCATTCAGACCGCAGTCATCGGTGGCATTGCCGCCACGGCGGCCTTTCTCATCGCGCGCGCAATCTCGTGAGCACGCCCAAGCCGTTTCGTTCCGGTTTTGTGACCCTCGTCGGAAGGCCGAATACCGGCAAAAGTACGCTGGTCAACGCTCTCGTGGGGCGGAAAGTCGCCGCGGTAACGCCGCACCCGCAAACCACCCGAACGCATTTGCTGGGCGTGCTGCACACCCCCGGGGCCCAGGCGGTGTTTGTGGACACGCCGGGCATCCATCGCGGCCGCGGGCCGCTGGCGCGCGAGCTGGCGCGGAGTGTGTGCGCGGCGCTGGAAGGGCGCGACCTGTCGCTGTTTGTGCGCGACGTGAGCCGGCCGTGGGGCAGCGAAGACGCGCAGGCGCTGGAGCTGCTGCGTGGCGAGGCCACGCCGCCGGTGTTCCTCGTGCTCAATAAAATTGATCGTTTGCCGCGGCTGCGCGCCCTGCTGCCCATCATTGCCGCAGAGCGGGAGCGATATCGGTTTGCCGAGGTGGTTCCGGTGTCGGCGCTGCGACGCCTGCGTCTCGACGATCTCTTGCGCCTGGTCGTGGCTGCCTTGCCGGAAGGTCCGGAATATTTTCCCTCCGGGCAAAGCACCGACCAGCCCGAACAGTTCTGGATATCCGAGATCATCCGCGAGCAGGCCATGCTGGCCACACATGCTGAGGTGCCGCATGCGCTGGCCGTGCAGGTGGAAGCTGACCGCAGGGTGCGCTCCCGGGGCGTACCCCTGCGGGTGCTGGAAGCCGTTCTTATCTGTGAGCGGGAAAGCCAAAAGGCCATTCTGGTCGGGCGGGGCGGAGCGATGATCCGCCGCATCGGCACGGCGGCGCGTCAGCAGTTGGAGACCGCGCTTCAGTCCAGAGTTCTGCTCAAGCTCCAGGTGCTGGTGCGGGGTGGCTGGAGGGAAGACGCGGGCGCGGTTGCCAACCTCGACTTCCATCACATGGGGTAAACTCTTTCTGCCATGCGCTGCCCCTTTTGTGGCCATCCCGAAGACCGGGTCGTGGATTCACGCGAGAGCAGGGAAGGCGCCGCCATCCGCCGCCGCCGCGAATGCCTGGAGTGTCAGAAGCGGTTTACGACCTACGAGCGGCTGGATGAAATTCCCTATATGGTGGTGAAGAAAGACGGGCGCCGGGAAAAATTCGAGCGCCAGAAAGTGCTCACCGGACTGTTGCATGCCAGCGAAAAACGGCCGATCTCCATGGCCCAACTGGAGGCGATCGTGAACGAGGCCGAAGGGATGGTGGTAGACGCCCCGGAACGCGAGATTGCCACGCGCGCGCTGGGGCAACTGGTTATGGAGCGGCTGCGGCAGTTGGACAAGGTAGCCTATGTGCGCTTCGCCTCGGTGTACATGGACTTTAAGGATGTGGGCGAGTTCCTCACCGAACTGAACCGCCTGCTGCAGCAGCGCGATGCACCCTCGGTCCCCTAGACCTGCATCCAACCTTCAGCGACGCGGAAGGGAGTGCATCATGTCCAGACGGACGCAGATGTGCGGCATTGCGGCAGTAGCGATGCTGCTGGTATGGGTGGCGCCGGCATGGCTGCGCGCGCAGAGCACGCGCAGCGATGATGCCGCGCGCCTGCAAAGCGCGGCGACGGTGTTTCAACAAGTGATGGCGACGCCGGATCATGCCATCCCGAACGAGATTTTGGAAGGAGCGCACTGCATCGCCATCATTCCAGGTATGAAAAAAGGCGCGTTCGTCTTCGGCGCCAACTACGGCAAGGGCGTGGCGAGCTGCCGCAGCGGGCCCAGCGCGGCGTGGGGTCCGCCGCTGTTCATCACCATTGGCGGGGGAAGCTGGGGATTGCAGTTCGGAGCGCAATCGAGCGACATCATCATGGTGTTTGGCAGCCGCACGCAGCTCAACAGCCTGTTGAGCAGCAAGTTCCGCGTGGGCGCGGAGGCGGCGGCTGCGGCCGGACCGGTGGGACGGCATGTGGCCGCGGGCACAGACGTGAAGCTTAATTCGGAAATCCTGACCTACGGACGCAGCAAGGGTGCGTTTGCGGGCATCAGCATCAGCGGCGCCGTGGTGCAACCGGATACCACCGGCAACGAGGCGATGTATGGCAAGCACAGCAACGTGCAGGATATATTGAGCGGCACGGGCGTCACGACGCCGGCGCCGGCCGCCGCGCTGCTACGGGAGTTGGACGCACATCCAGCCAAGCCGCAAAAGCCACCCTCAGGCGGCCAGAAACCTTTGCGGCAGGAACGGCGTTAAATCGAGCGCGCGAGTAAGCTGGCCCTTGACGATGGCGGAGGCGAGTATTTTGGCGGTGATGGGCGCCAGCAGAATGCCATCGCGATAGTGGCCGGTGGCCAGCCAATAGCCGGGGCAGGCGGTCGGGCCGAACACGGGACGCTCGTCGGCGGAGCAGGGGCGGAAGCCAAACCAGGACTCTTCCACCTCGGCATCGGCAAGCGCGGGAACGAGCGTTATGGCGTGCTGGCGGAGCTGACCGATCACGGCAGGTTCGACACCGGGAGCGAATCCGCAGTCCTCGACCGTGGAACCGACCAGGATCCGGCCGTGAGCGCGTGGGACGAGGTAGACGTTGTCGGCCTCGATCACGTGATGGAGCTCGACGGAGGCGCGCAGGCGCAGCATCTGACCCTTGCGGGGACGCACCGCGACCGCAACCGGCGCCGCAATCGCCGAGGCCCAAGCGCCGGCGGCGTTAACGACCACGCGGGCTCTCCACTGTTTGCCTTCGGCAACTGCCACGGCGAGACCCTGAGCCGCATGGCTGACGCTGGTAACCGCCGTGTGCTCAAGAATCTGCACCCCGCGGGCGCGCACCGAAACCAGCAGCGCCTCGGCCAGAGCACGGTTGTCTACGCTGTGATCGGCGCCGATGCGCCAAACCTCCCAGCCGCCGCCGTCGAGCCTGAGCTGCGGCTCAAGCTTCGCCAGTTGTGCAGGATCGAGCCGCTCCCAGCCCGCGAGCCGGGGATCGGGCGCCGGATGGCGGTGGTTGGCGAGAAAAAGGGCGCCACCGGGGCGGTAGCCGATGGTCATGCCGGTCTCGCGCTCCAGCTCGGCTGCCCAGGTGGGATAGAGGCGCGCACTGGCCATGGCCAGCGGCCGTAGTTGCCGATCGCTGGTTTGGCGCGCGGCGAGCATGCCAGCCCCGGCCCATGAAGCCTGCCGGGCGGCATCGCCCGCATCGAACACAACTACCTCGAAACCGCGGCGGCGGAGTTCGCGCGCCAGCGACAACCCGATCAGTCCTGCGCCAATGATCGCGATTTCGCAATCCATGACTTAAGATTAGCGCGTCGTTTAGTAGAATGAGTCATTCATGAGCGACGCGGGAGCGATTCAAGCGGCGGGGCGGCGGGTGTTGGCGGTGGAAGCCGCTGCGGTGGCTGCTCTGGAGGCACGCATCGGCGTCGACTTCGAGCGGGCGGTCGAGGTTCTGCTCCGCTGCCAGGGCCGGGTGGTGGTCACCGGGATGGGCAAAAGCGGGATCGTGGCGCGCAAGCTCGCGGCCACGCTGAGCTCGACGGGATCCCCGGCGCTGTTTCTGCATCCCGCTGAGGCCTTGCACGGCGATCTGGGCATGTTGGTGCGCGGCGACGTGGTGGTGGCGTTGTCGCAGAGCGGCGCGACCGCGGAGCTGATGAATTTGCTGGCACCCATCCAGCGGCTGGGGATTCCCATGATTGCGCTGACGGGAGCGCCACAATCGCCGCTGGCTCGGGCGGCGCAGGCACACTTGGACGTGGGTGTGGATACGGAAGCGTGCCCGCTGGGCCTGGCGCCGACGGCCTCGACCACGGCGGCGCTGGCCATGGGCGATGCGCTGGCGCTGGCGGTGGCCGAACAGCGCGGCTTCAGCCCGCGCGAATTTGCGGAGCTGCATCCCGGCGGCATTCTGGGCAAGCGGCTCAAGCCCGCGCGCGAACTCATGCACAGCGGCGCGGCCCTGCCGCTGGTGGCACCGGAGGCGGCCTTCGCCGATGTGGTCTACGAAATGAGCCGCAAGGGGTTTGGCATGACCTGCGTGGTGCGCGGAGGCATGTTGTCGGGGCTGATTTCCGATGGCGATCTGCGGCGGCTGTTTCAAGCGCGGGGGGCACGGGCGCTGGAGTTGCGCGCGGAAGACTATATGTCGCCCCATCCTGCCACGATTGCACCGGAAACGCTGGCGGCGGCGGCGCTGCACATCATGGAAACCCGCAAGATCACTTCCCTGCCCGTGGTGGATGAGGGCGGCGAGTTGCTGGGACTGCTGCACTTGCACGATTTGTGGACCACGGAGCTGTTTTAAAATGACGACGCCGGATGCGGTGGCGCGGGCGCGCGCCATCCGCCTGATTCTGTTTGACGTGGATGGGGTGCTGACCGATGGCATGCTCTGGTATGTGCCTGCAGGGGAAGGCGCCAACGGGCTGATCGAGGTCAAGGGCTTCAGCGCGCACGACGGCATTGGCATTGCGCTGGCGCGGCGGGCGGGTCTGAAAACCGGCGTCATCACCAAACGCACGTCGCAATCGCTGGCCTTGCGGGCGCGGGACCTGCGCATGGACTACGTGCGGCAGGGAGTGGACCGCAAGGGCGAAGCGCTGCAGGCCATCTGGGCGGAAAGCGGATACTCGCCCGAAGCCACCTGCTGCATGGGAGACGACATTGTGGATCTGCCCATGCTCCGCGCTGCCGGGATGGCAGCCACACCCGCCAACGCGCGCGCGGAGGTGCGCGCCGTAGTACATTTTGTGGCGCCGCATGCGGGCGGCGCGGGCGCGGCACGGGACCTGATTGAGTTCATCCTCAAGGCCCAGGGGCGGTGGGAGAAGGCAATCGAGAGCTATCTGGCGGCTCCAGAATCGGATTACGGGGAGGGACAGTAGTGGTGCCCAAGGGCTCGAGCGAAACTCAGGTGCGCGTGCGCTACGCGGAAACCGACCAGATGGGGGTGGTGTATTACGCCAACTATTTCGTCTGGTTTGAGGTGGGGCGCGTCGAGCACCTGCGGCAGAGCGGGATCAACTACTCCGACATGGAGGCGGACGGCTGCAAGATTGCCGTGGTGGAGGCGCGCTGCCGCTACAAGGCGCCGGCGCGCTATGACGAGCTGATTACCATCCGCACCTGGGTGGCGCGGCGGCGGCGGGCGATGGTGCATTTCCAGTACGAAGCGCTGCGCGCCAGCGATGGCACGCTGCTAGCCGAAGGGGAAACCGTACACGTTTGCATTGATAACAATTTTGAGGTGTGCGCGCTGCCGGATAAATACAGGCTCCAGGCAGAGGAGAACGAATAATGCGGATTTTGGAACTGAAGGGCGCGGGGCTGAAGCTGGAGCAGGTGGCCGAGGTGGCGCACGCGATGCGGCCGGTGCACGTGGCGGCCAGCGCGCTGCCGCGGCTGCGCGCTACCCGCGCCATCGTGGAACGGGCGCTGACGAAAGACGTGCCTGCCTACGGGATCAATACCGGCCTGGGGCGGCTGAGCGACGTGCGCATTGCGCCCGACAAGATCCGCGAGCTGCAGCTCAATCTGTTGCGCAGCCATGCCTGCGGCACCGGCGCGCCGCTGGCCACGCCGGTGGTGCGAGCCATGCTGCTGTTGCGCGCCAACTCGCTGGCGAAGGGATTTTCCGGTGTGCGGCCCAAGGTTGTCGAGGCATTGTGCGCGCTGCTCAACCGGCGGGTTCACCCGATCGTGCCCAGCCAGGGTTCGGTCGGCGCCAGTGGCGATCTGGCGCCGCTGGCGCATTTGGCGCTGGTGCTGATTGGCGAAGGCAAGGCCGAATACCAGGGCCGGGTCGTGGGCGGAGCGGCGGCCCTGCACGCGGCTGGTCTGCGGCCCCTGGTGCTGGAGGCCAAAGAGGGGCTGTCGCTACTCAATGGAACCCAAGCCATGCTCGCCTCCGGCTCGCTCAGCCTGCTCGCCGCCGAGCGACTGGTGGAGGCAGCGGAGATGGCCGGGGCGTTATCGCTGGAAGCGCTGCGGGGAACGCCGGTGGCGTTTGACGCGCGCCTGCAGCAGGTGCGCGGACAGCGCGGACAGGCGGTAACCGCGGAGCGGCTGCGGCGGCT
This sequence comes from Terriglobales bacterium, assembly GCA_050747905.1. Classification (GTDB taxonomy): domain Bacteria; phylum Acidobacteriota; class Terriglobia; order Terriglobales; family SCQP01; genus SCQP01. The sequence goes on from JBOGKQ010000037.1 coordinate 17,421, forward strand.
GATCGCCGGCAGCGCCATTCGCAAGTCGCACCTGCATTGCAGCCGCGTGCAAGACGCCTACAGCCTGCGCTGCATGCCGCAGGTCCATGGCGCAGTGCGGGATACGCTGGCATTCGTGCGCACAACGTTTACGAATGAGGCCAATGCGGCGGTGGATAATCCGCTGGTGTTCCCCACCCGCGGCGGTGGCGAGGTGCTGAGCGGCGGCAACTTTCACGGCGAGCCACTCGCCTACGGACTTGATTACCTTGCGATTGCGCTCTGCGGGCTGGCGGGGATATCAGAACGGCGGCTGGAGCGGCTCGTGAACCCGGCGCTGAACGAGGGCCTGCCGGCATTTCTGGCGCCGGACCCAGGACTGCACTCCGGCCTGATGATGGTGCAGGTGTCGGCGGCAGCGTTGGTGGCCGAAAACCGCGTACTGGCGCATCCGGCCTCGGTGGACAGCATAACGACCTCGGGCAACAAGGAAGATTACGTATCCATGGGCATGGGCGCAGCGCTGAAGCTGGAGCGCGTGGTCGCCAACACTGCAGCCGTGCTGGGCATGGAACTGGTGGCGGCTACACACGCGCTGGCGCATCTGGAACCGCTGCGGCCCAACGCGCGCCTGCAAGCGGTGCTGGGGAAACTGCGCGAGCGGATTGCCCCGCTCACGCGTGACCGCATTCAGGCGGACGACATGGCGGCTGCCAAAGAAATGATCCTGAACGGCACACTAGCTTAGAGGTGGCCACTTGACCTTCCATGGCGCTCCGAGCCCAGCTTGTGGTTTAATCCCGCTATGTACAAATGGCTTGCCCTTTTCCTGTTGTGTGGCGGCTTGGCGGTGGCGCAAACGCCGAAGTACACCACTTGCGTGACCAGCGAGCAGCTTCGTCACTATCACACGGTTAGCGACCCACAATTGTCGCCCGACGGGACGAAGGTGGTTTGGGTGCAACACGCAGGCAGCGCCGAGGGTGGCGGCAGCCATTTGTGGATGGCGCCCAGCGATGCCTCGGCGCCCGCAAGACAGATTACTTACTCGCCGGAGTCGGACAAATCCGGCGAAAGTTCACCGCAGTGGGCGCCGGATGGGATGGCGATTCTATTTGCCGCGCGCCGGGGCGCGACGCGGCAAGTCTTCCGGCTGCCGCTTGCCGGTGGCGAAGGTGCGCCGCTCGCACTAAAAACCGGCAAGGACGAACTGAGTCCCGCATTTTTTGAGGTTTCCCCGAACGGCAAGTGGCTCGCCTTCACCGCGCGGCAGCCGCAAACTGCACGGGAGAAGAAGGACCGAAAGGACAAGAAAGACGCCGTGGTGGTTGGGCAGGACAAAAGCCCCAGCCGCGTCTGGCTGTATTCGTTCGCCAACAACTCCGTAACCGCGCTGACGCCGCTGAGCGTCGAAGCGCGAACGTTTGCCTGGAGCCCGGATTCGACCAAACTCGCCATCGTCACTGGCGGGCTGGGCAACGCCAGCGACCTGGGGCCGGACTCGAAGCTGGAGATCGCCCTACTTGCGGAGCCGGGGCAGTTGCGACCCATTGCGGGCGCACCGAAAACCATCGGTGCGGTGGCGTTTTCCCCTGACGGGCAGCAGTTGGCCTTCACCGCTCAGTCGGAAAGTGACGATCCCCCGGGGGTGAGCGATATTTACGTTCTGCCGGTGAGCGGAGGCACGCCGAAAAACCTGACCGGGCCGAGCGGCCTGACCGTGGCGGGACGTAGCGTGACCTGGGCGAAGGATGGCACCGCCGTTTACGTGCCAACCCAGCGGCACACGCGCAGCGCCTTGCTGGAATTTCCGCTGCATGGAGCGGCGCCACCGTGGCAGCCGGCAGCCACGGCCATCGCCACCGGATTCAACACCAACCGGCAGCAAACCGGGTGGACTTTCATCGCCCAAGCCACCGACCACATGCCGCAAGTCGTGTACGCCACCGCCCCGGGTGCGCCGGGCACGGTCCTCAGCCACGGAAATGCCGACTGGGCCGCGAGCGGCTGGCGCGGCTCAACCACGGTGTCGTGGAAGGGTCCGGATGACCTGACAATCTACGGCTTGTACTTTGCTCCGGCTGCGTGCAAGGATAGCGCGCCGGTGCTGGACGGCAAATCACCCATGATCCTGATTGCGCACGGTGGGCCCACGGGTTCGTTCATGCAGACCTTCAATCCCTTTGTGCAGTGGCTGACGACCCAGGGCTGGGCAGTGCTCGAGGTGAACCCGCGCGGCAGCACCGGCTACGGGCGGGTGTTCACCGCCGCCGACCGCAACGATTTGGGCGGAAAAGATTTCGAGGACGAGATGGCAGGCGTAGACTGGGCGCTAGCCAACCGCCCTGTGGACGCGCGGCGCCTGGGCATGTTCGGCTACAGCTACGGGGGCGAGATGGCGGGCTTCATCGAGGGCAAAACCGACCGCTTTGCGGCCATCGTCTCCGGCGCTCCGGTTATTGACCAGTACAGCGAATACGGCACCGAGGGCGGCTCGTATTATGACAAATGGTTCTTCGGCCAGCCTTGGAAACGGTCCGCCGACGCCTGGCGCCAGTCGCCGCTGTCATACGCCAAAAACGGGAAGACTCCACTGCTGTTGCTGCAAGGGCAGGCGGATACCACCGATCCGCTAGGCCAATCCGAAGAGGAGTACCGGGCGCTGCACCAGGATGGCGTACCGGTGCGGCTGGTGACGTTCCCGCGCGAAAACCACGGGCCGCTGGCGGGCGGAATTTTCGGCGATCCGAGGCCCGAACCTTGGCACGGCTTTGAGGGGCGGGCAGAAATTCTCGCCTGGTACCAAAAATACTTTCGCAAGGCGGCCGGCCGATAGGTGGCGACTAAAGCGGTTCCAGACTGACTGTAGCCCGGCGGGCGAGGTCGTGCGCGACTCTTCCTTGTCTGGAACTGCTTAATCCTCGCGTAGCACGCGCATCGGGTCGCGGGCGGCAGCGCGGTGGGCGGGCAGGTAGCTCGCTGCCAGCGCGGCGATCAATAAGAACGCCGCGGCGCCTGCCACCGCCCAGGGCTCGCCGGGCTGCACACCAAAGAAAAATCCTGCGGCTGCGTGCTCGAAGAGCACAGCGCCAAACCCGCCGAGCGCCATGCCGGCGGCAACAGCTCGCAGGGTCTCGCTGACCATCAAGCGCCTCAGTTGCCGTGGGCGGGCGCCGCACACCGCCCGCACACCCAATTCGCGCAGTCGCCGCTGGGCATTGTAGGCCGTGACGCCATAGAGGCCCGCCAGCGCCAGCACCAGTGCAATGATGCCCAGCGCGGACATCAAATAGCCGAGCAAATAGATCGGCGCTAGGCCAAAGGTGATGTCGTCCTGCAAGGTTCGCATCGCCAGCAGCGGGAGTTCGGGGTCCAAGGCTGTCGCCTGGCGGCGGGCGTCGGTCGCCACGGTTGCCGTTGCAGTCAGACTGCGCACCGCGATCAACGATTGCGTGGGCGCGCTCTGCGCCAGCGGTCGGTAGACGGCCGGCAGGGCCCCCCTGTCTTCCCACTCGTACTCGGCGTCGGCGGCCACGCCCACCACGGTGAGCCAAGGCCCACCGCTTCCCAGCCTGACTCGCTCACCCACGGCGCTGCGCGACGGCCAGCGGGCGCGCGCCAGCGCCTGGCTTACGACGGCGACGAGCGGGGCGGATGCCCTGTCGCCAGCGGTGAAGCTGCGCCCACGGAGCAACCCGACGTGCAGGGAGGAGAAAAAACCCAGGCTGACGTTTTGCTCGACCGCCGGGTAGCCATGCGCGGGAGCGGAAGCGGCGGTGTAATGGACCCACACGCCGCCATCGTTGGAATAGGGTGTGGTGGTGAACGCCACCGCGGATTGGATCTCGGGAAGGTTGCGCAGGCGCCCGAGCAGATCGTCATAGAACCGATCGCGCTGGGTGGGCGTAGCGTAGCGCGCAGCCGGAAGGTTGACGGCAAACGTCACTGCCCCGCCGGGCTGAAACCTCCGTGTGCCGGCGGCAAAGTGGGAAAAGCTGGTGAGCATCAGGCCCGTGCAGGCCAGCAGGGTCAGCGCCAGCGCGGTTTGCGCGGCGACCAAGACTTGCCGCAGGCGGCCGCCTTCACCCCTGCTGCGGCTGGAGGACAAGCGCAGAGCTACAAGACCCGCGGGGCGGCGGAACAGGTGCCAACCGGGCGCCAAACCGGACACAATGCCGGCGGCGGCGCAGATCGCAAATGCCATCAGCAGCACGTGGTAGTTGATGCCGATGCGGCTGTAGCCGGTAACTTCCGCGCTGAACCCCTTGGGCGCACCCCTGCCCAGCAGGTGCAGCATCGGGCTGGCCAGCAGCACGCCCGCAGCGCCGCCCAGGAAACTCAGCACCAGCGATTCGGTCAGTACCATCTGGACCAGACGCAGGCCGCTGGCCCCAAGCGCCGAACGCAGCGCCATTTCGTGCTGCCGCGCTGAGGCGTGCGCCAGGTTCAGGTTGGCAACGTTGGCGCAAGCCAGCAGCAGCAGGAATCCCATGGCTCCCAGCAGCGCGTTCATGAACCTGGGAGTGAGATTGCCATTGACAAATTCATCCTCGCTCAGCGCGTGCAGGCGTGGTGCGGCCGCGCCGCCCTCAGGGAGCCGCGGCGAAAGCGAGGCCAGGGCGGCGTTGGCGCGTGCCCACGAAACCTGTGGCCGCAGGCGCCCCAAGGCGGACAACTCCGCGGCTCCGGTTCTCCGGGCCCCTGGGCTCTGCAACTGGCGCCAGGTGGTGCTCCACTCCAGGGGCGTGTAGCGCAGCGGCAGCCACACGTCGACGTTGCCGAGGAAGTCAAACTGGCGGCTCAGGATACCGGTGACCATGTAGGGTTGGCCATTCAGATGCAGCACGCGGCCGAGGGCACCGGCGGCACCGCCGAGGCGCGCTTGCCAGAAGCCATAGCTCACGATCATGGCGCGGCTGCTGCCCGGCTGAAAGTCGGCGGCGGTGAAGCTTCGCCCCTCCTGGGGCCTGACCTCGAGCACGCTGGAGAAAAAGCCCGGCGAAACCTCGACTGCGCTGACCTGCATGGGGGCGCCATCGGTCCAGATCCGGTTCTCAGTTGCCAGAGCGGCGGCAGCCGCGAAGGGAGCGCCCCCACGGCTGACACTGGCCTGCAAGCTCTGGAATTCGGCGGGCGACACCAGTTTTGAGCCACGGCCCGGCCCGACGGCATCAATCTCGGCGAGACGCTCCGCCTGCGGTACATAAGGAAGCGGGTGAAGACAGATCGCGTCGGCCATGCCGTAGATGGCGGCGAACGCGGCCATGGCCAGGCCGAATGTGGCGATCGCGACGGCAGCGTAGCCGGGGTGGTGACGGAGGTCCCGCAGCGCTAGCGACAGATCGCGCCGCAGGTTGGCCAGCCAGCGCCACGGCTGCTGGTCGCGCGTGGTTTCCGCGACCAGATCGTAATTGCCGAACTGCCGCGCAGCTTGCGTGCCGCCAACCCCGTCTTCGCCTGCCAGGCGCAGGTGCGACTGCAATTCCTCCTGCAGCTCGCGTTCGCGGCGCCACCAACTCCTCATGATTGCCCCCGCTCGAGAATGCCGGTCATCGCCGCCAGCCAGCGCGACCAATGCGAGCGTTCCTGGCGCAACTGCCCCCGCCCCGCGGCGGTGAGGCGGTAGACCTTGACGCGTTGCTTGTTGTCCGATTGCTCCCAGCGGGCGGCGATGCGGCCCTGGCGCTCGAGACGGTGCAGCGCCGGGTAAAGGGAACCGGTATCGGCGCGCAGCACCTCGCCGGAATGCGCACGGATGGCCACGCTGATGCCGTAGCCGTGTTGCGGTCCCCAGCCCAGCGTCTGCAGGATGAGCAGATCGAGCGTCCCCTGCAGCAGCTCGATGCGGTTCTGGTAGCGCGCCCGGTGCATGTAGCCAAACTACATCCATGGGTGTAGAATGTCAACAGCCTCAGGCAGGACCGTAGAATAGAGGCATGGCCAACCGCCTTGCCGCCGCTCCCAGCCCCTACCTTCGGCTGCACGCCGAAAACCCCGTAGACTGGTATCCGTGGGGCGAGGAGGCCTTCGCACGGGCGCGGGCATTGGAGCGGCCGATTTTTCTCTCGATTGGCTATTTCACCTGCCACTGGTGCCACGTGATGGAGAGGGAGTCATTTTCCGATCCTGCCTGCGCGGCGCTGCTGAACGACAATTTCGTCTCCATTAAGGTGGACCGCGAGGAACGGCCCGACGTGGACCGGCTCTACATGAGCTTTGTGCAGGCCACGACGGGCGGCGGGGGCTGGCCGATGTCGGTGTTTCTGACGCCGGAGCTGAAGCCGTTCCACGGCGGCACCTACTATCCGCCCCGCGATCAACACGGGCTCCCCTCGTTCGGGCGGCTGTTGCACACCATCGCCAGTGCCTGGCGCGAGGATCGGCAGCGGTTGCTGCGCGCGGCGGAGGAGGTGAGCCAGTATCTGACCCAGGCGCTGACGCCCGCCGCCGCTGGGGCGGCCGCGCCGCAAGCCCTGATGGACGCCGCCTGGCCCAAACTGCACGCCGATCTCAAGGCTGGCTTTGATACCGCCCATGGTGGCTTCGGGAGCGCGCCCAAGTTTCCGCGGCCGGTGGCGCATGCCTTCCTGCTGCGCTACGCCCGGCTGCACGCGGGAACCGATGCCGCCGCTGAAGCGATCGCCATGGTGAGCAGCTCGCTGCGGGCGATGGTCCGCGGTGGCCTGCATGACCAACTCGGCGGCGGCTTTCACCGCTACACCGTAGACGCAGGCTGGCGCGTGCCGCACTTTGAGAAAATGCTCTACGACCAAGCACAATTGGCGAGTTCATTCGTGGAAGCCTGGCAGGTAACGCATGCCGAGGACCTTGCTGCGGCGGCAGTTTCCACCTGCAGCTTTGTGTTGCGGGAAATGACCAGCCGCGAAGGTGGCTTCTATTCCGCCCAGGACGCCGACAGCCCTGTCCCCGAAAACCACCGCCAGCCGGGCGGCCCCAGGGAAGGCGAAGGGGCTTATTATCTGTGGACGAAAGCCGAAATTGGCGAGCTGCTGGAGCCGGAAACGGCCACCCGCTTTTGCCGCTGCTATGGCGTGCTGGAAGGCGGCAATGTGCCGGCAAGTCTCGATCCCCAGGCAGAGTTTCGCGGCAAAAACATCCTCTACCGGGCGGAGGATGACGGGGACCTGGAGGCGGCGCGCGAGCGGTTGTACGCCGTGCGGCGTGAGCGCCCGCATCCGCCCATGGACGACAAGATTCTAACGGCGTGGAACGGGCTGATGATTTCCGCGCTGGCGCAGACGGGTGCGGCGCTGGAGCGGCCGGAATTGGTGTCCGCTGCCGAGCGCGCAGCCGCACTGCTGGAGCGGACGCGCTGGGACGGGGCGCGGTTGCAGCGCACGGCGGCAGTGGACGGGTTCGCCGAGGACTACGCCTTCCTGATCCAGGGGCTGCTGGATTTGCATCAGGCGACGTTTGACGAGCGCTGGCTGCACTGGGCGCACCGGCTGCAACTGGGGCAAGAGGAACTGTTTGCGGCTCCCGGCGGCGGCTACTACTCCGGGCGGGCGGGTGCGGAATTGTGGCTGCGACTGCGGGAAGATTATGATGGCGCCGAGCCTTCGCCCAACTCGGTCGTGATTTCGAACCTGCTGCGGCTCGCACTTTGGTATGAGAATGAAGGCTGGCGCATACGCGCCGAAACGGTGCTCGCCAGCTTCGCTTCCAAGTTGCTCGAGCTGCCGCAGGCACTGCCGCTGATGGCGGCGCACCTGGAGGCGGCGGCAGCGCCACCACGGCGGCTGATGATTGCCGGGGATCCGAAGCAGGCGGTAACACAGGCGCTGCTGCGGGTGGCGCGGCAGCGGTTCCTGCCCGGCTACTGGGTAATGTCCGCCCCGCCGGCCGCGGGTGGAACGGCGGCGGCATATCTTTGCCAGGACTACCGTTGCCAGCTTCCGCTCACCTCCCCTGAAGCCCTGGCCCAGGCGCTTGGCTGACGCCTGGCCGGGCAGCACGCTAGCCGCGCATCTGCTTGGAAGTAGCGTTATATTGAGGTCATGGCGGCGATGGTAGGCGAACTGGCGGTTGAGTTCAACCTGCCGGACACGGACGCGCATGTTCGGTGGTTGAGTGAGTTTCACCGGCTGGGACCGGCGGTGCTGCTGTTCCTGCCGAGCGCGTACGGAATCCGGCCACGCTGGCAGCTCTGGAGTTTGTTGCGGCACTACGATAGCTTTATAGACATGGCGACCGAGATTGTCGTGGTCACACCCGATCCATTGCCCGAGTTGCGCATTTTCCACATTCGCCGGGGTTTCCCATTCGTGTTCCTTTCTGACCGTGATGCAACCGTGGCGCGCAATTATGACGTGCCCGCTGGCTGCGCGGGCGCGTTTGTGATCACCACCGGCGGCGTGATCCGCCTGCACCGCGTTGTGGACGGTACCGGGCTGCGGAGCTCGGCATCGTCCCTGTTGCGGGTGCTGCGGCGACTGGACAGGCGGGATCGCCTGCCGGCGCGGGCCTCCTGATGCCGCCCTCGCCTGCGGTCACGGCGGAAGCGCGCGCACGGTTGCTGCTGGAGGCCACCGACGAGGGCATCTACGAGCTCGACAACGAGGGCCGATGCGTGTGGTCGAACTCCGCGGCGGCGCGCATTCTTGGGTATCCCGGCCCGGAGGAATATGTGGGGCGGAGCATGCATGCGCTGCTGCATCACACCCGGCCGGACGGAACCGCGTTTCCGGAGTCGGAATGCCCGGCGATAAAGAAGCTGCGCGCGGGCGAGCGCACCGTGCAACCGCAGGAACTGCTGTGGCGCGCCGATGGCAGCAGCTTCTGGGCCGAGGTGCGCGTCAACCCCATCGTGTGCGACGGCACAGTGCGGGGCGGGGTAGTGGTGTTGCGCGACGTAAGCGAGCGGCTGCGGCAGGAAGAACAGTATCGGCAGGCGCTAAAAATGGAGACGGTGGGACGGCTGGCCGCGGGCGTAGCGCACGACTTCAACAACTTGCTCACCGTGATCAACGGCTACGCCCAGTTGCTGCTGGAGACGCCGGGACTGGAGGAGACTGTGCGCGGGCGCTTGCACGCCATTGCCCAGGCGGGCGGGCGCGCCGCCGCGCTGACGCAGGAACTGCTCGACTTCAGCCGGCAGGAGAAGCCGGCTTTCCACGCCCTTCCCTTGAACGAACTGGTGTGCTCCGTCCAACCTCTGCTGCGCACGATGCTGGGCGAAGACATCGAGTTGGCACTGGAACTGACGCCGGAGCTGCCCGCCGTGCACGGTGATGACGCTCAGATCGAACAGGCGGTGATGAATCTGGCGGTCAACGCGCGTGACGCGATGAGCGGACACGGGCGGCTGACCCTGCGCAGCGCCAGCGTTGACATGGGAGCGGCGGCGGCGCGGCGGCTGGGTGTGACGAAGGGGCGGTACGTCACGCTGACCATCGCCGACACCGGCAGTGGCATGAGCGCCGATACGCAGCAACGCATCTTCGAGCCGTTTTTTACCACCAAGCCGCCCAGCCAGGGCACGGGCCTCGGGCTGTCGCGGGTACAGGCGGTGGTGCAGCAATGCGGGGGCGCGATTGCGGTGACCAGCACGCTCGGCGAGGGCACGACGGTGATGTTGTATTTTCCTGCAGCGGCGGCTACAGCTGCCGCTGCAGGATCTTCCGGGTCAGGCCGGTAAGCGGAGCGGCGCGGGCGTCTGCGGGAGTGAACCACTTCCCTGCGCCTAGCGCACGCGCGCCAGCGTATACATGGGCGGTGATGCGGGTATCGGTGATGCTGTGGCGCAGGGTGGCCAGCGCCTCGCCGGCCGCGCGCGGGGTTGAGGGCAGTTCCCAAAGGCCGGGCATTTGTGCCGCAGCGCCGGGACGCTGGCGAAGCCAGAGCTTGCCGCCGCGCCGCGCCAGGACGTAATGGCGCACCACGGCGCGCTGCGGCCGCGGCTTGGGTGCGGCGGCCAGTGGGCCGCGGCAGCGGCGGCGGAGCGGGCATTGCGGGCAACGCGGCGCGCGCGGCAGACAGACGTTGGCGCCCAGATCCATGATGGCCTGATTGAACTCCCCGGCGCGGCGGAGCGGCAGCGCCGCGGTCCAGAAGGCGGTGGCCCGGGCGAGCGAGAGCGGGCTCGCCTGGAGGCGGCTGGCAATGCGCCGGGCATTGCCATCGACGGCGGGCACGGACCACCCGAAGGCGATGCTGGCGATGGCGCCGGCTGTGTAGGCTCCGATGCCAGGCAACCCGCGCAGCGCTGCCATATCGGCAGGCAAGCGGCCGCCGTGGCGAGCCAGGACTTGCTGCGCCGCCGCATGCAAGCGGCGGGCACGGCGGTAATAGCCCAAGCCGCTCCAGGCGGCGAGCACGGCGGACGCGGGGGCGCGGCTCAGGGCAGGCACATCCGGAAAACGCTCCAGGAAGCGCTCATAGAAGGGAATGGCGGCGGATACGCGCGTCTGCTGCAACATGATCTCGGAAACCCAGACGCGATAGGGATGCGGACGCTCGCCGGGGGCGGCGCGCCAGGGGAGTTCGCGGCGGTGGCGGCTGTACCAGCGCAGCAACTGCCGCCGCCGCCAAGCGGCATGTTCGTCCATGAGCAATGGTAAACTGAGGTGCAGTTGGCCCGCGTAGGCGCGTAGCTCAGTTGGTTAGAGCGCTACCTTGACACGGTAGAGGTCTGGGGTTCGAGTCCCCACGTGCCTACCAACGTTTTCAGGCTCTGGCTCTACGCCAACAACGGGGGGGGTGGGTACCCCGGAACGGTTCAACCACATAGTACCTTGACACGCATGCGGTAGTTTTCGAAGTTGCGGAAGCCGTAAGCCTGACGGCTGATGAGCTCCATTTTGTTGTGAAAGCCTTCTGTGATGCCGTTGTTGCGGCTGAAGCGCCACATGGTGGCGATTTCCTCTGACCAGGAGTGCAGCGTGTCGCCGAGCTGTACCAGTTGCGGCAGGCGCGCCTGCCGCAACTGGTACACGGCACGCAGGAAGCGGGGCGCGAGCTGGGCGCACTGTTTGCGGGTGCGGTTTTTCTTCAGCAGTAAATAGCACAGGCGCTGCTTGAAGCCGTAGATGAGCTGCAGGGGCGGCTGCTGTGCGAGGTAGGCTTCCAGCTTGCCCTGCTGGCCCGGGTCGAGCCTATGCCGGTGGCGGCGCATGAGCGAGACCAG
>JBOGKQ010000038.1:0-27770 GCA_050747905.1 Terriglobales bacterium
GCGCTTGCGCCGCGGCCTTCGGGTTGGAGTTCGCTGAACTGAATTACCAGCGCACGATCAGACCAATCTCAACCTGGCGGTTGTTGAGCGAATTGTTGTACACCACGCCAAAGTCGTAGGGATCATTGATATCGTCGAAGTTCGGCGAGGCCGAGAAGTGGTTGAACACGTTCGTCGCTTGCGCGCTGAGCGTGGTCGAGAACCGCTCGGAAAGAGCCAGGTCCTTGGTCACCGAGAAGTCAATGTTGGTTTGGCTCAGGCCGGGGATGTTGTTGCCCTCCGCCGCCGAGGTGTCCTGCCCCAGAACGATCGGCCGGAAATTGGCCTTCATGCCGGACGGATCGGAAAAGCGGTCAATGCCGGTGCCGCCGACGGCCGGATTGGCGCCGCCCCAGGAGGAGGTCCGGTCCAGTCCGGTGCCACCTGTGTAGCCGGTGGTCATGATAGCCGCTTCCTCGGTGTATACCTGGCTGCAATTGCTCTCGCCAAACGAGCCGCACTGGCTGCCGTTGCCGACCTGCGACACGCCGCCGTTATTAGAGAAGTAGTTGGCCCCAATGCGCTGCCAGGTAATGATGGGCGCAAACGACCAGCCGTGCGCCAGGTGCTGGAAGAAGCTGCTTTGCGTCTTGGCGCCTGGCGACCAGACGAAATAGGCGTTATAGGCCAGCGGCGTCTGGTTCTCCTGCGGACCGTACATGGCTTGCATGTTGAAAGGATCGGAGACCGTGTACTCGCTGTTGAGCTGCTCCACCTGGCCGGTACCCATGGACTTGGCCCAGGTAAAGTTGGAGCCGCCGGTGAGGCCATGGAAGTTGCGGAAGTTCACCGTCCAGATGAAGGCGTTGTAGTTGCCCCAGCCGACCGAGTCGTTGTCGAACACGTCGGTCACCTGGCCCTGGCCGGCGACGATGCCGTTCGCCGGGCAGCCGGACTGGGCCGCGGTACAGGTGACAGGCGCCCCCGCGTTGGTGCGGCCCAGCGTCCACGACGGCGATTTCTGCAAGTCTTGCCACAGGTTAAACACGGCGTTGCCATTCACCGGGTCAATGTTATCGGATGCGCTCGGGCCTTCGTTTTCCGCCACGGCCAGGGCGCAGTCGCCCGCGCCGCGGCAATAGCCGGAGTTGTTGCCGCCCAGCACTGAGGTGAAGAAGGGCGAGGGCGTGACGCGATCGAGGGGGTTGGCATCGCTTTGGCCGGCCGCGATCTGGTTGAACAGGGTCGCAAAGGCCTGCTGGAACTGTTGCCCGCCCGCGGTCATCATGTAGGGCACCGCGTCCAGGTTGGTCGCCTGGTATTCGTTGCGGATGATGCGGCCGGTATAACCGATCATGGTGGTCAGCGACGGGCTGAGCTGGCGCTGGAAGGTCAGGTCAAACTCGTCGGAGCGGTTCGGCTTGAAGTTGGGATCGAGGTAGTCGCCGTTGGCGGCGGTGGCATTGACGGCGCCATTTTGCAACTCGCCGGAGAAAAACGGCTGCGGTAGCGTCGGCGTCGGCGGCGCGCCCAGCGGAGCCGACATGCCATCATACCCGTCGGTGGTGGGACCAATGCGGAATGCATTGGTGGGATTCACGCCGCTCACCCCATTGCAGGTGCCCGCCATGGAGGCGCCCACGCATTCCACCGGCTGGCCCAGGCCCGTGCCCAGCAGCGGCACCAGCACCAGGTCCACGCCGTTCAAGCGGCCGTAAATGCGCGACCAGCCGCCGCGCAACACGCCCTTGTTGCCCCCGAAAAACGCACCCAGCAGACCGCCTGAGATGTTCGGGTTCCACGCCATCGACACGCGCGGGCTGAAGCCACCGTAGAAGGGGTGATAGGGGTACTTTTCTCCGCCGCCCACGTTGGCCACCGTCGCCCAGCCAAGTTCCGGGTTGTAGACCTGACCAGCCAGCGCGGCGCGCTCCTGCGCGGTAATGTAGCTGTTGACGTCAACCGCGCTGCCGGCCGCATCCACCAACTCCACCTGCTTGCCCAGGTCTTCCTGGGGAGGCATTTCAATGGTGTAGCCGGCGCCGTAGTCCAGCGTCAGGCTGGGCTTAACGTGCCAGGCGTCGGCGAAGTAGACGTTGTACATGGGGATGGAGCTGTTATCGAACATGGGCGTGCCCAGCGGCTGCAGCGAAAGCTGCGGGCCCGAGCGGGTGTACAGCGTCTGCGGCTGGCTCACGATACCCAGCGCTTCGCCGTAGGCGGTTTCAAACTGGCTCTTGTTCACATTGGATTTCGACCCCAAATTGAAGTCGGTCGGCAAATAGTTGAACTGAATGCCGGTCCCGCTGCCGACCTGGTACACGGTGTTGGCCATGATGCCGCCGCCGTTGTCATTGCGCTCGTGATAATCCCACTGGTCGGTATAGCGGCCGCCGAACTGGAACAGGTGATTGCCGTGCAGCAGGCTGATATCGTCCTTGAAGGTGTTGCCGACCCCATCCCAGACACGGGTGCGCACATTCTGGGTATTGACGTTGTAAGGGATCAGGGCGTTGGAGGTTTCACCGCCGATCTCGAGATCTCCGCCCAAAGCCGTGAACCCCTGCAGGGGCGTGGGCTGGAGATAGCTGCCCGCCCACTGCCAGAAGTTGCGCAGGTAGGAGTAGTTGAACGTGTTGGTCAGGTTGGAGCTGAGATTAGTGGTAAATTGCGCCGTCCACAGCGAGGGCAACTGCGGCCGCTCGCTGTTGGCGACGATGGTGCCCTTGGTGTCGCCCGGTATGCCGCCGCCGATGTCATGCTGCTCGGTCCCGAGCGCTGACAAGCTGTAGAAGTGGTAGGTGAGAGTGAAGTGGGTTTTCGCGCCGAAGTCGTGGTCAATGCGGGTCACGAAAAAGTTCGTATCCTGCGGGGTGTCCACGTTGCTCGTATATCCCTGGGTGTTGAAGTGATCGCCTGCGTGACTGTTGTTCGGGTTGGGCATGTACTGCGACCACAACTGCGCCACCACCGGGTTGAGACCGAGACCGCGCGGATCGCAAGGCACCGAGCCGGAGCCGCTGACCGCGCACAGTGCAGGCTGGTAGGCGATTCCGTTCACGGTGGTAGTGGTTTTGTTGAGGTTGTAGTAGGTGACCGTCTGGGTCGGATCGGCACAGCTGTTGGCCGCATCCACCCCAACACCGCAGATGGGCTCAGTGGCTTCATTGCCGCTGGTGGCGGCGATCACGCCCGCCCGCAGCGTGGCGGTAGGCGTGTCGTAGGTGGCCGTCGGCGCCTGGGGATAGCGCAAGCCCTCGAAGTTGCCAAAAATGTAGGTTTTGCCGCCCAGGAAATCCGGCAGGATCTGGCCTCCCAGCGCCACGCCGAAGCGGTTGCGATGGCTCTTGGCACGGGGCAGGTTGGATTGGTTGTTGCCCCACGAGTTGGCCGACAAATACGAGCCCAGGTAATAGTCGTACGCCGAGCCGTGCACCGAGTCGGTGCCGCGCCGGGTGACCATGGCCACGGTCGCGCCGGCGGCGCTGTTCACGTCGGCGGTTTGATTCTGCGTCGCGATGGTCATGGTCTCGATGCTCGCGGCGGGCGTCGGCATGGTGCCCGAGGCGTAACCGCTGGAGGAAGCGTCGGTGTAGTTGTAGCCCTGGTGATAGCCATCCATGTCGTCGGTGTTGTTGCCGCCGTCGAGCGAGAAGCTGTTCTCATCGCCGGCCGCGCCACCCACGCCGCCCTCGTGGTTGATTTCGGGCTGCAGGACGGTGAGCGCGTTGGCGTCACGGTTGAGGCTGGGCAGCTGCACGATGGCCGCGCCCGAAATCGAGTTGGCGATGGTGGAGTTCAGGGTTTGCAGCTCGGCCCCGGTGGCGGTCACTTCCACCGTCTGGGTCGCCTCGCCCACCTGCATGGGCACGTTGATCATCAGATTTTTGCCGACCGTCACCAACTGGTTGGCCACCGAGGCGGACTTGAAGCCGCTCTTCTTGACCGTCAGCGAGTAGGTGCCCGGCAACAGGTTCGAGAACGCATACCGGCCCTGAGAGTTGGTCACCGTAGGCGTAACGCCGTTGGTGGCGGTGTTGGTCAGCGTCAGCACGGCGCCGACGATGGCCTTGCCCTGGGCATCGGTGATCTGGCCGGACACCGCGCCGCTGGTGGCGTTCTGGGCGGCGGCCAGCATGGGTACGCAGCAGGCCATGCCGAGAACGGCAGTGGCCACGATCAGCAGATTGTAGAAGCGGCTTAGACGAAGCGACATCTGTTCTGTCCTCCCCGTGGACAAATTCACTTGCGGTTGTGTCCGGCGGGCCGCGAGTGGCGCAGGCGGCCCGCCGGACGGGTTAACGATAACTACCAGCGAACGAGCAGGCCCACCTCGACAGCACGGCTGCCAAGCTGGTTGCCGCCGATGACGCCGAACGTCGTGGGACTGTTGATGTTCAGCGAATCCTCGGAGGCGGAGAAGTGGTTGAAAACGTTCGTGGCCTGGGCATTCAGCTCGGTCGAGAACCGCTCCGAAAGCGCCAAGTCCTTAGTCACCGAGAAATCCACGTTCGTAAAGCTGAGGCCCGGAACGCTGCTGCCCTCGGCGGAGGTGTCGAGACCCAGAACCAGCGGCCGATACGTGGCCAGAACCGCCGCTGGATCGGCGAAGCGGTTGATGCCGGTGCCGCGTGGCGGATTGCCCTGCCCGTAGGTGGAGTCGTAGATGACGCCGCTGCCTCCGGTGTAGCCCGTGGTGGCGACAGCGTCTTCAATCGCCGCGCCGGTGGAGCAATCCATTTCGCCGAACGAGCTGCACTGACCACCGTTAATCACGCGCGCGTCGGTGGGCGAACGGCTCCAGGTGAGGATGGGCGCGAACGACCAGCCGTGCGTCAGGTGTTCCATGAACGTGCTCTGTGCCTTGGCGCCCGGCGACCAGACGAAGTAGGCGTTGTACTGCAACGGCGTGCTGTCGGTCTGGGGGCCGTACTGGTAGGCGAGATCGAACGGATTGTTCACCGAAAGTTCGCTACGGGCCTGGTAAGCCTGGGCGGTTCCCATGTCCTTGGCCCAGGTGAAGTTGGAGCCGCCGGTAATGCCGTGGAAGTTGCGGAAGTTCACGCTCCAGAACAGCGAGTTGTAGTTGCCCCAGCCCAGCGAAGCATTGTCAAAGATTCCGGAAAGCTGACCGCCGCCGCTGATCACACCGCTGGCGGGGCAGCCGGCCTGCCCGGCCGAGCAGGTGGTCGGAGCGCTGGCATTGGTGCGGCCCAGCGTCCAGGAGCTGTTGGACTGCAGCTTCTGCCACAGGCTATAAACGTTGTTGCCCTCGGTGGTGTTGACGTAGTTGTTGGTCACCGCCAGCGCCGCCACCGCCGCCGTGCAACTTGTGCTGCCGGTGCAGAAGCTGGAACTGGGGCCTCCCAGGGCAGTTTCAAAAAACGGCTGCGCGGTGACTGCACCCACGCCGCCGGCGGCGATTTGCTGGTACATCTGGGCAAACGCGGCTGAAAACTGCTGTCCGCCCGACGCCAGCATGTAGGGCACAGCATCGAGGTCAATCTGCTGATATTCGTTGCGGATGATGCGGCCGGTGTAGCCAATCTGGGTGGTGAGGGTGCTGGTCAACTGGCGCTGGAAGGTGAGGTCGAACTCATCCGAGCGGTTGGGCCGGAAGTTGGGGTCGAGCACCTCGCCCGCGCCTGCGGAAGCGTTGGCTGCGCCATTTTGTAGCACGCCGGGGAAGAATGGCTGCGCCAGCGTCGGCGTGGGTGGATTGCCCAGCGGCGCGGTCATGCCATCATAGCCATCCGCGGTCGGGCCAATGCGGAAGGCGTTGCTGGGATCCACGCCCGCCGGGCCATTGCAGGTATTCGTCATGGAGGCGCCGATGCAGCTCACCGGCTGTCCCAGGCCCGTGCCCAGCAGCGGCACCAGGACCAGATCCACGCCGTTCAACCGGCCGTAAATGCGCGACCAGCCGCCACGCAGGACTCCTTTGTTGCCGCCGAAAATCCAGCCCAGCGGGCCGCCGGAGATATTCGGGTTCCAAGCCAGCGATACGCGGGGCGAGAAGCCGCCGTAGAAGGGGTTGTAAGGATACTTCAATCCTGAGCCCACGTTGGTGACGGTGGCGAAGCCCAGCGTCGGGTTATAAACCTGGCCCGCCGCTGCGGCGCGCTGGACAGTGCTGAGGTAGCTGACCGCGTTCACCAAGGTGCCAGCCCCATCCACCAGCTCGACTTGCTTGCCTAGGGCTTCGTAGGGCGGCATTTCGATGGTGTAGCCGGCACCATAGCTGAGCGTCAGGCTGGGCTTGATGTGCCAGGAATCGGCAAAGTAGGTGTTGTACATCGGGATCGAACTGTTGTCGAACATGGGCGTGCCGAGCGGTTGCAGGGCCAGGTTCGCGCCGGCGCGCGTGTACAGCGTCTGGGGCTCATCCACCATGCCCAGCACAATCGCGTAGTAGTCCTGCCACGTGTTCGTGTCCGGCTTGGTGAAATTGGTAGGCGTGTAGTCGAAGTTGATGCCACCGCTCTGGTTGCCAATCTGATAAACGTTATTGGCCATGATGCCGCCGCCGTTGTCGTTGCGCTCGTGGTAGTCAATCTGGTGGGTGTAGCGGGCGCCGAACTGGAACAGGTGGTTGCCGTGCAGTACCGTGATGTCGTCCTTGAAGGTGTTGCCGATGCCGTCCCAGACGCGCGTGCGCGCGTCCTGCGTGTCCACGTTGTAGGGATCAAGGGAATCGCGGGTTTCACCGCCGATTTCCAGCGCCCCGCCTAAGGTGCCCAGATTTCCGCCCAGCGGGGTCGGCTGCAGGTAGCTGCCCGCCCATTGCCAGAAGTTGCGCAGGTAGGAATAGTTGAAGCTGTTGGTGACGTTCGAGCTGATATTGGTGGTGAACTGCGCCGTCCACATGGAGGGCAACTGCGGCCGCTCGCTGGGCGAGCTGGGCACGCCCTTGGTGTCGCCGGGGATGCCGCCACCAATGTCGCTTTGGGCAAAGGGATCAATCGAGCTGTAGCTATAGAAGTGGTAGGTGAGCGTGAAATGGTTCTTGGCGCCGAAGTCGTGATCAATGCGGGTGACGAAGAAATTGGACGAGGATGTTTCGTTGATGTTGCCGGTGAAGGCCTGGGTGTTGTACTGGTCAATGCCGGTGCCGGTGCCGTTGGGGTTGTTGGTCTTGGGCATGTACTGCGACCAAAGCTGCGAGACCACGGGGTTCGGTCCGAGAGCGCGGGGATCGCAAGCCACTCCGGTCGCGCCATTGGGCCCGTTGCAGCTGGCCGGGGCGTAGGTCGTGCCATCGACGATGACGGAGTTGGTGGGATTGAGATTATACGCGTCCCAAGTCCCGGCCTTGGTATCGGGCTCGACCTGCACCACGCCCGCGCGCAGAAGGTCCGAGGGGACGGCGCGCGTCCAGGTGGCGGCGTTGGGATAGCGCAATCCCTCGAAGTTGCCAAACATGTAGGTCTTGCCACCCAGCCAGTCGGGAATAATCTCCCCACCCAGCGCCGCGCCGAAGCGGTTGCGATGGCTCTTGGCGCGTGGGGTGCTGGTGCGGTTGCTGCTCCAACTGTTGGCCGCCAAGTAGGAGCCGAGATAGTAGTCATAGACCGAGCCATGCATGGCGTCGGAGCCGCGCTTGGTGACCATCGAGACCGAGGAACCGGCGGCGCTGTTGACGTCGGCGGATTGGTTGTTGGTGCTGACGGTGAACTCCTGCACGCTTTCCGCCGGGGTGGGAATGACGCCCGAGGTCATGCCGCCGGTGGCGCTGGTGTAGACGGAGCTGCTGCCGTCCATATCATTGCTGTTGTTGCCGCCGTCGACCACGAAGCTGTTCTGGTCGAGCGCCGCCCCCGCGACGCCGCCATCGGCGCTGAGGTTCGGTTGCAGCGCCGTCAGCGAGTTGGCGTCCCGGTTCTGGCTGGGCAGCATGGCGATGGCCGCCCCGGAGATGGATTCGCCCACCGTGGCGTTCATGGTCTGCAGCTCGGCGCCCGAGGCGGTGACTTCGACCGTCTGCGTCGCCTCGCCCACCTGCATGGGCACGTTCAGGGTCAGCGGCTTGCCCACGATGACCGCCTGGTCCTTGATGCTGGCGGACTTAAAGCCCGGCTTTTTCACATCCAGCGAGTACGTGCCGGGCTGGAGGTTGGTGAACACATAGCGGCCGGAATTATTGGTCACCGTCGGGGTGATGCCGTTGCTGGCCTGGTTGGTGAGAGTGACCACAGCGCCCACGATGGCTTTCCCCTGGGCGTCACTGACCTGGCCGGAGACGGTTCCACTGGCTGAGTTTTGCGCCATGGCGAACGAAGGCGCGAACCAACACAACGAGATGACGGCGAGCGCCATCATCAGACAGTTACCCACACGCTTCACACCACTACGACCCTGCATGCAATTCCTCCCCTAAATTCGGACGTTTCTTGCAATGTTTGCAGACGTATCCACACTTCCGAGTCCGTCCGTTGCAGCGCAGCAGATGCTCGTGGCTGGACGCAGGGCGGACGCGCCGAGGATCCGCCCATACGGGGGTGCAAGTCAAGAGGATTTTTTCGCAGACATGACAGGCTCGACACACGTTTCTAGACTCGCTAGCGTTTTCCGGCAAAAAAAAAACGGCGGTGGCCGATGCCACCGCCGTCATGCTGCCCGGGCTCAGCCCGGGTAAAGGTTACCAGCGCACCAGCAGGCCCAACTCCACTTGGCGGTTGAAGCCTCCACTGTCGAGCAGGTTGCCGCCGATGACGCCGAAGTCGGCCGGATCGGAGGTGTTGTTGCCGTTTTCTGACGCCGAGAAGTGATTGAACACGTTGGTGGCCTGGGCGCTCAGCTCGGTGGAGAAGCGCTCGGAAAGCGCCAGGTCCTTGGTCACCGAAAAGTCGACGTTGGTCATGCTAACGCCGGGGAAAAAGCCACTGTTGCCGTCAGTATCCAACCCGAGCACCAGCGGCCGGAACTCGGAGCGAATGGCCGCCGGATCGGAGAAGCGGTTCATGCCCGTGCCGCCGAAGGCCGGATCGCTGTTTCCATAGCTGGAGTTGCGGACGATACCCGAGCCGCCGGTATAGCCGCTGGTCAGCACCGCGTTCTCGATGGTGGAGCCGGTCGAGCAGTCCATCTCACCGAAAGAGCCGCAGCGTCCGCCGACGCTTACGCTGTCGGCGCCGCTGAAGAAGTTGTTGCTGCCGGCACGCCGCCAAGTGAGGATGGGCGCAAAGGACCAGCCGTGCACCAGATGCTGCCAGAGGCTGCTCTGGTTCTTGGCGCCCGGGGACCAGACAAAGTAGGCGTTGTAGTTGAGCGGCGTGGAGTCAAACTGCTGGCCGTACATGTAGCTCAGGTCGAAGGGATTGGTCACCGAGTACTCGCTGGTGGACTGATCCACCTGGCCGGTGCCCATGGACTTGGACCAGGTCAGGTTCGACCCGCCGGTGAGGCCGTGGAAGTTGCGGAAGTTCACGCTCCAGAACAGGGAGTTGAAGTTCCCCCAGCCGATGGAGTCATTGGAGTAGACCGCCGAGAGCTGGCCGCCGCCGCTGATG
This sequence comes from Terriglobales bacterium, assembly GCA_050747905.1. Lineage (GTDB taxonomy): Bacteria > Acidobacteriota > Terriglobia > Terriglobales > SCQP01 > SCQP01. Next base: position 9,489 of record JBOGKQ010000038.1, read on the forward strand.
ACGCCGCTGGCGGGGCAACCCGTCTGGGTGGCTGAGCAGGTGGTGGGGGCGCTGGCAGTGGTGCGGCCCAGCGTCCAGGAGGAAGCCCGCTGCAGATCCTGCCACATGCTATAGACGTTGTTACCATTGACCGGGTCAATGTTGTCGTTAGCGTTCGGGTTTTCCAACTGCGCCACGGCCAGGGCACAGTCGCCCGCGGACTTGCAGAAGCTGGAGCTGTTGCCCCCCAAAGCTGCCGTGAAGAACGGGGAGCTGGTGACCCGATCGAGCGGGTTGGCATCGCTCTGCCCGGCGGCGATCTGTTCGAACATGGTGGCGAAGGCGGTTTGGAACTGCTCCCCGCCGGCGGTCATCATGTAGGGCACCGCGTCCAGATCCACGGTTTGATATTCGTTGCGGATGATGCGGCCGGTGTAGCCGATCTGCGTGGTCAGCGTGGGCGTGAGCTGGCGCTGGAAGGTCAGATCGAACTCATCGGAGCGGTTGGGTTTGAAGGCCGGATCGAGCACCTCGCCCGAGCCCGCCGAAGCGTTGGGCGAGCCGTTCTGCAGCACACCGGGGTAATAGGGCTGGGCCAGCGTCGGGCTGGGTGGATTGCCCAGCGGCGCCGTCATGCCGTCATAGCCGTCGGTGGTGGGGCCGATGCGGAAGGCGTTGTTGGGATCAGCGCCGCCGGCGCCGGCGCAGGTGCCGGTGGGCGCGACACCGAAGGCGTTGTTGCTGCCGTTGTTGGCGCCAATGCAGCTTACCGGCTGGCCCAGGCCCGTGCCCAGCAGCGGCACCAACACCAGGTCCACGCCGTTCAGGCGGCCATAGATGCGCGACCAGCCGCCGCGCAGCACCGCCTTGTTGCCGCCGAACACCCAGCCCAGCAGGCCGCCGGAGATGTTCGGGTTCCAAGCCAGCGACACGCGCGGCGAGAAGCCGCCGTAGAAGGGGTTATAGGGATATTTGATGCCGCTGCCGACGTTCTGCACGGTGGCAAAACCGAGCTCGGGGTTATAGGACTGGCCGGACAAAGCGTCCCGTTGGGTGGTGGCGAGATAGTTGGTGGCGGTGACCAGATTTCCGGAGCCATCCACCAGCTCGACCTGCTTGCCCTGGGCCTCCACCGGCGGCATCTCGACGGTATAGCCAGCGCCGTAGTCCAACGTCAGGCTGGGCTTGAGATGCCAGGCGTCGGAGAAATAGACGTTGTACATCGGAATCGAGCTGTCATCGAACATGGGCGTGCCTAGCGGCTGCAGCGCCAGATCCTGGCCCGCGCGGGTGTAGAGCGTCTGAGGCTCGTCCACCATGCCCAGCACCTCGTCATAGTACTTGTCATAGGTGCTCTTGTCGGCGTTGGAGGTGAAGTCGGTCGGCAGGTAATCGTAGTTGATTCCCTCGCCGTTGTTGATCTGGTAGACGGTGTTGGCCATGATGCCGCCGCCGTTGTCGTTGCGCTGGTGGTAGTCAATCTGGTGGGTGTAGCGGCCGCCGAACTGGAACAGGTGGTTGCCCTTCAGGACGGTGATGTCGTCCTTGAAGGTGTTGCCGATGCCGTCCCACACGCGCGTGCGTACGTTCTGCGTGTTCACGTTGTAGGGGATCAGCGCGTTGCTGGTTTCACCGCCGATTTCCAGCGCCCCGCCCAAGGTGCCCAGATTTCCGCCCAGCGGCGTCGGCTGCAGATAGGTGCCCGCCCACTGCCAGAAGTTGCGCAGATAGGAGTAGTTGAAATTATTGGTGACATTGGGGGTCAGGTTGGTGGTGAACTGCGCCGTCCACATCGAAGGCAGTTGCGGGCGCAGGCTCGGCGAGCTGGGAACACCCTTGACGTCGCCGGGGATGGCGCCGCCGATGTCGGTCTGGGCGCCCGGGTCCACCTGGGTGAAGCTGTAGAAGTGGTAGGTCAGCTCGAAATGGTTCTTGGCGCCGAAGTCGTGGTCAATGCGGGTGACGAAGAAGTTCGACGTCTGCGGCTCGCTGACGTCGGCCGTGTAGTCCAGGGTGTTGTGATGATCGCCGCCGCTATCCACGTTGGGCAGTGGCTCATACTGACTCCACAACTGGGACACGACCTTGTCCATGCCCAGTTTGCGGGGATCGCAAGGCACGGAGGCCCCCGTGGGATTGGCCGGGTTGCCGCACTGCGCCGGAGCGTAGGTGGTTCCACCGACGATGACCGACGTGGGATTGAGGTTGTAGGCGCCCCAGGTCGGGGTGGCCTCGGTCGAATCCTGCTCCGCCTGCACCACGCCGGCAGCCAGCAGTGCGGTCGGCACCTGGCGGCTGTAAGTGCCGGAGTTGGGGTAACGCAGACCCTCGAAATTGCCAAACAGGTAGGTTTTGCCACCCAGCCAGTTGGGCAGAATTTCGCCGCCCAAGGCGGCGCCGAAGCGATTGCGGTGGCTCTTGCCCCGGGCCGTGCTGGTCTGGTTGTTGCCCCAGCTGTTGGCCGAAAGGTAGCTGCCGAGATAGTAATCGTAGACCGAGCCGTGCACGGTCGAGGTGCCGCGCTTGGTGACCATGGCGACCGAGGAGCCGGCGGCGCTGTTGACATCGGCGGACTGGTTGGAAACGCCCACCGTAAACTGCGAAACGCTTTCCGCCGGGGTGGGCATGGTGCCCGAGGTCATGCCGCCGGTGGCGTTGGTGTAGTCGGCGTTGTTGCCGTCCATGTCGTTGCTGTTGTTGCCGCCGTCAATGGTGAAGCTGTTCTGATCCGAATCCGCGCCGCCCACGCCGCCGTCGGGGTTGGTGTTGGGCTGCAGCATGGTGAGCGAGTTGGCGTCACGGTTGAGGTTGGGTAACACCGCAATGACCGCTCCGCTGATGGAGTTGCCCACGGTAGCGTTCATGGTCTGCAACTCGGCGCCGGTGGCGGTGACCTCGACCGTTTGTGTCGCCTCACCCACCTGCATGGGCACGTTGAGCGTGAGCGGCTTGCCCACGATCACGGTCTCGTTCTTGATGGTCGCCGACTTGAAGCCGGTCTTTTTGACGTCCAGGGTGTAGGTGCCTGGACCCAGGTTGGTAAAGCTGTAGCGGCCGACACTGTTGGTGACGGCCGGCGTGATACCGTTGGTGGCCTGATTGGTTAGCATGACCACCGCGCCCACGATGGCTTTGCCCTGGGCGTCGGTGACCTGGCCGGTGACGGTGCCGCTGGATGAGTTCTGCGCCATGGCCAGAGCCGGCGCGAAACAGCACATGGAAATGATGGCGACCGCCATCAGCAGTCGTTGAGACACACACTTCAAACTTCTACGACCTTGCATGTAGTTCCTCCCCTTGGGATTCGGACGTTGACTGCAACCTCAAATCAGATATACCCACACTTCCTGGCTGCCTCCTTGCCGGCTTCGAACACGTGGCGGCAGGAAACATTCCTGTTCTGCCATCATTTGCCAGCCGCGAGGGCCAAGTCAAGCGGCAGCTTTGATGGCGCCCCCATGCTTGCTACTATTTCTTAGTCAAACTAGAATAAAAAAACTGCTGCTGCAGACGTCGCAGCCATCATCGTTACCGGGCTCAGCCCGGGGGTAGGGTTACCAGCGCGCCCGCGCGGCTGCGCCGCGCGCGCCGCTAATGGGCTCGCGACACGGCATTTTTATTGGATACTGAATCTGCCGATGCAACCGTTCACGCTGACCACGCCGCTGTATTACGTCAACGCCCGACCGCACTTGGGTCACGCCTATTCAACCCTGGCCGCCGACGCCATGGTGCGCTTCCAGCGGCAGATGGGCCGCGAGGCCTTCCTGCTCACCGGCACCGACGAGCACGGGCAGAAAATCGAACGCGCCGCCGCCGCCCAGGGCGTGGCCCCACAGGCGTTTGCCGATGTGGTGAGCGCGGCTTTCCGTCGCGAATGGGACAGCCTCGGACTGGGTTACGACAGCTTCATCCGCACCACGGAGCCGCGCCACACCCGCGCCGTGGTGGAAATTTTTTCGCGGCTGCAAAAGGCGGGCGCCATCTATAAAGGCTCCTACAGCGGACCCTACTGCGTCAGCGACGAGCTCTACGTCGGCGAAGGCAAGCCCGGCGATCCCTGTCCCCTTTGTGGCCGGCCCACCGAACTGGTCAGCGAGGAAAACTATTACTTCAAGCTCAGCGAGTACGGCCCGAGGCTGCTCGAGCACTACCGTGCCCACCCCGACTTCATCCGCCCCGAGACGCGCCGGAACGAAGTCATCGCGTTTGTCGAAGCCGGATTGAGAGACGTCTCCATCACCCGCACCTCGATCACGTGGGGCATTCCCGTGCCTGGCGATGAGAAGCACGTGCTCTATGTCTGGTTTGACGCGCTGATCGGCTATCTGAGCGGCCTCGGCTATGCCTCGCCGAGCGAGGCCGACCGCGAGCGCTGGCAGCATCTCTGGCCCGCCTGGCACCTGGTGGGCAAGGAAATCGTGCGATTTCACTGCGTCTACTGGCCGGCGTTTCTGATGGCGGCGGGCCTGGATTTGCCGCGCGGCATCATGGCCCACGGCTGGCTGCTGTTTGATCAGGAAAAGATGTCCAAATCGCTCGGCAACGTGGTCCGTCCGGAACCGATCCGCCAGCTCCTGGGCGCGGATGCCCTGCGCTATTTCCTGCTGCGCGAAGTCAGCTTTGGGCAGGACGGCAACTTCAGCCAGCGCGCCTTGGTGGAGCGCTACAACGCCGATCTGGCCAACGGATGGGGCAACCTCGCCAGCCGCACGCTGGCCATGATCGGCAAATACCGGGGCGGCGTGGTGCCGCCGCGCCTCACCTCCGGCGCGCTGGCGGCGGCGGCGGTGTCCGTGCGCGAGGAATTCATACGTCACAGCGAAGCGTGGCAGTTCTCCCGCGCCCTCGAGGCGGTCTGGTCGCTGATCAGCGCCACCGACCGCGCGATTTCCGCCGCCCGGCCCTGGGATCTCGCCAAGGGAGGGCCGGAGGATGCCGCCCGGCTCGACGATGGCCTCCGCGACGCCTACGAAGTGCTGCGCTGGACCGCGGTGCTGCTGGCCGCGACCCTGCCGGAAAGCGCCGAGCGCCTCTGGCGCCAGCTCGGCCTGCCCGGCACTGCCGCCGGACACACCTACGCCTCGCTGCAATGGGACGAGATTCCCGCCGCCCAGCGCCTGGGCCCTCTGCAGCCGCTATTTCCGCGCCTGGACAAGGAGAAGACGTTGGAAGAACTGAAAAAGCTGGAGGCAGAACCCGCAACCGCGCCCGGCCCAGCCGAGGCGCGCATCAGCATTGATGAGTTCGCGCGAGTCGAGATGCGCGTGGGCACCGTGAAAACTGCCGCGCGCATTGAAAAAACCGACAAGCTGCTCAAGCTTACGGTGGACATTGGCGCCGAGGTGCGCCAGATCGTCGCCGGACTCGCGCAAGCGTACACGCCGGAAGAGCTCCTCGGCCGCAAGGTGGTGATCGTGGCGAACCTCGCCCCGCGCACGCTGCGCGGCCTGGAGTCGAACGGCATGATCGTCGCCGCCACCGGCCCCGGGGGCGAGCCCCACCTGATCGCCGTGGACCCGGCCACCCCCGACGGCGCGCGCCTCAAGTGATTGACTCCCACTGCCATCCCGATGACGCCGCGTTTGCGCAAGACCGCGCCGCCATGCTGGCGCGCGCGGCCGAACATCTCGAAGGCCTGGTCGCCATCGCCGGCCTCGATTGGCTGCGCACCGCTGCGCTTCCCTCCGGTCTCAAGGTCTGGACCACGGTGGGCGTCCATCCGCACGCCGACGCCCCAGAACCGGATTGGCCAGCCCTGCAGGCGGCGGCGCGCGCCCCCGGCGTGATCGCCATCGGGGAAATCGGCCTCGATTACCATGACCTGCACGCCCCGCAGGCAAGGCAGCGCGCCCTGTTCGAGCGCCAACTGGCGCTCGCCGCCGAACTCGATCTCCCGGTCTCGATCCATTGCCGCGAAGCCTGGGACGACTGCTTTGCCTCACTCGCCGGGCAGCCGCGCGTCAGCGCCGTGTTGCATTGCTTCACCGGGGCGCAGCCGGACGCGGAGCGCGCCCTGGCGCGGGGCTGCTATTTGTCCTTTTCCGGCATGCTCACCTTTCCCAAGCTCGCCGCGCTGCGCGCGGTGGCGGCCTGGGCGCCCGCGGAGCGGATCCTGGTCGAGACGGACGCGCCCTACCTGGCGCCGGTGCCGCACCGCGGGAAACGCAATGAACCGGCGTGGGTGTGGGAGACGGCGCGCGCCTTGGCCGCATGCCGGAAGCTGAGCGTGGAGCAGGTGGAACAACTCACGCGCGAGAACTTTCATCGCCTGTTTACGAGAGCCGCCTGAGGCTGGGCGATAATGGAGCGATGGCAGCCCACGAGAACTCCTTTGATGTCGCCAGCGAGATCAACCCGCAGGAGGTCTCCAACGCGGTGCAGCAGGCGCTGAAGGAGGCCTCGACGCGCTACGATTTGAAGGCGGCCCACACCATCATTGACTGGGACGAAAAGGAGAAGCAGCTCGCCCTCGCCACCCAGGACGACTACAAGCTCAAAGCGGTGACCGAAATCCTGCAGCAGAAGCTGGTCAAGCGCGGCGTTTCACTCAGGAACCTGAACTACGGCGCCGTCGAGCAGGCAGCCGGGGGCACGGTGCGGCAAACGATTGCCGTGCAAAGCGGCATCTCCAGTGAGAAGGCGCGCGAGATCGTGCGTGTGATCAAGGACTCGAAGAAAAAAGTGCAGGCTGCGATCCAGGGTGAAATCGTGCGGGTTGCGGGCAAGGACCGCGATACGCTGCAAGAGGTCATCACGCTGCTCAAGAGCCACGACTTTGGCCTCGACCTGCAGTTTGTGAACTACCGCAGCCAATGAAGCCCCTCCTGCGCGAACCCGAACTGGACGAAGCGGCGCGGGCCGCCGATGTGCTGGCGCTGGTGCGCGAGGACCTGGAGCTGGTGGAGCGAGAGCTGCGCGAGGGGGCGGCGTGCGGCCCGGAGGCGGTGACCGCCATCGGCCGCCACCTGCAAACCGGCGGCGGCAAGCGCATCCGCGCCGGGCTGGTGTTGCTGGCGGCGCGGCTGAGCGGTTGCCCGGTGGCGGCGCGGGTGCGGCTGGCGGCGATTGTGGAGATGATTCACGCCGCCACGCTCATCCACGACGATGTCATTGACGCCGCGCCGCTGCGCCGCGGCCGCCCCTCGGCCAACGCGCAATGGGGCAACCAACGCTCGGTGCTGGCGGGGGACTGGCTGTATATGCAGGCCTTCCGCCGGGCGCTGGGCGAGCGCAACTTTGCCATCCTCGACGCCTTGATCGAGTTGACGCAGCAGATGGTGGAGGGCGAGCTGCTGCAGTTGGAGATGCAGGGCCGGGTCGTGACGGCGGCCGAACATGCCGCGCTGATGGAACGCAAGACGGCGCGGCTGTTTGCGGTGGCTTCGCAACTGGGGGCCATGGCAGCCGGGGCGGCGGCGGAACGGATCGCTCTGCTGGGCCGCTATGGCAGGCACTTGGGCCTGGCGTTCCAGATGGTGGACGACATTTTGGACTTTACCGCGGCGGCGGCGGTGCTGGGCAAGCCCTCGGGCAGCGATTTGCGCGACGGCAAAATGACCCTGCCTGCCGTTTACGCCTACGCGGCGGCGGACGCCGCCGGCCGCGCCGGGGTGGAACAGGCGCTCGCAGGCCGCGGCGAAAGCTGGCCGCAGGTGCAAGCCCTGGTCGCCACTCATGGGCTCGCCCCCGCCCGCCGCGAAGCCTACGAGCAGGCCGGGCTGGCGCTGGCGGCGCTGGAACCGTTTCCCGAATCGCCGTGGAAAGCAGCCCTCGCGCGTCTGCCGGAAATGGTCATTGCCCGCAATCACTAAGCTTGCCGGAAGAAATTGAACTCAAGTTTCCGCTCGCCGCCTGGGCGGCCCTGGGCACGCGGCTGCGCGCGCTGGGGTTCCGCGTGGCGCGCAAGCGGATGCGCGAGCGCAATTGGATTTTCGATGATCCGCGCCAGAGCCTGCGGCGCGGCGGCAAGCTGCTGCGGCTGCGGCATGCGGGCACGAAGTGGCGCTTAACCGCCAAGGGGCCGCGCCGCGCGGGCGCGCTCAAACGGCGCGCCGAGGCGGAAACTGAAATCGCGGATGGCGGGGCCTGCCGCGCGGTGCTGGAGCTGCTGGGCTGGCGCGAGAGCGCGTGCTACGAGCGCTGGCGGACGGTGTGGCGGCGCCCCGGCGAAGCCGGTGAAGTCGCCCGGGACGAAACCCCGTTCGGCGTGTATCTGGAGATCGAGGGCGCGGCGGCGTGGGTGCGCTCTATGGCCCGCGAGCTCGGCTTGGCCATCGCGAAGGCTGAGCCGCGCAGCTACCCGGAGTTGTACGCCTGCTTTACTGCTCGTCGGCGGAGGGACCGTAGGTGGAAGGCACCGGGACGCTGAGCAGGCGCAGGTAGACGCCCAACTGGGCGCGGTGGTGCACGATGTGGTTGGCGTACATGGCGCGGTAGGCCAGGAAGCGCGAGCCGGAGAAAAATACCTGCTCGCCCATGCAGAGCTTCCAGGGGTCCGTCCAGGCGGGCTCGTCGAGTTTGCCCAGGTCCGAGCGCACGGCCGCCACGCCCGCATCGTAGGACTCCAGCAGCTGGGGTACGGAGTTGAACGGCAGCGGTTTCATGCCCGCCGTGGCAAAGTCGAGCTGCGGCTGGGTGAGGATGGGATGCGCGAAGCCGCCGAGTTGGGCGAGATGAGCGGCGAGTCGCCCGAGGCTCATGGATTTTGCGTGGGGCTTGAACTCCGCCTTGTCTGCGGGCACGCGTTGGAGCGCGGCGCGGGTTTTGCCGGCTTCAGCGGCGAGCTCTTGCAGCAGCAGGTCTTTGGTGGCCATCAGTCATGATAACCCGGCTCAAGCCAGCGTGCTGCCGTGGCACTTCTTGTACTTTTTGCCGGAGCCGCAGGGGCAGGGGTCGTTGCGGCCCACCTTGTCTTCGTTGCGCACGATGGTGGCCACGGCGGCGGCGGTGCCGTCGCCGCCGGAGAAGCGCAACTCGCGTTCCTGCTTCTTCTTCCGCCGCTCCATCTCGCGCTCGTAATCGCGCAGCGCCTGCTGCTCGGCCTCGCGTCGCGCGGTCATTTCCTGCTCCTGTTCCTCGCGCGTCTGGATGCGGGCGGTGAAGATGGTTCGGAGGCTGTCGTTCTCGATGCGCTCCATCAGGTCCTGGAACATGTCGAACGACTCTTTCTTGTACTCGATGAGCGGATCGCGCTGCCCGTAACCGCGCAGCCCGATGCCCTCCTTGAGATGATCCATGGCCAGCAGGTGGTCTTTCCACTGGCCGTCAAGAATCTGCAGCATCACCAGACGCTCAAAATGGCGCAGTTGCGGGGCGCCGATCAGGGCTTCCTTCTCGTTGTATTTTTTTTCCAGCCACTGCATCAGCGCCGAGCGCAGCTCGTCGTAGACCAAAGCCCCGCTGTCGAGCGGGTCCTTGGGGTCCTCGATCTCGACGCCGAAGGATTCCTTGATGGCGGTGCGCAGGCCTGCCATGTCCCAGCGGTCGGGGTGGGTGTCTTTATCGCAGTACTGGTTGAGGGCGTTTTCGACGATGGTGTCGGCCACGCCCAGCAGGAAATCCTTCTGGTCGAGGCCGGCGAGCAGATCGTGGCGCATGCCGTAGACGGCCTCGCGCTGCTTATTCATCACGTCGTCGTATTCGAGCAGGTGTTTGCGGCTTTCGAAATGCTGCGCTTCGACCTGTTCCTGGGCGGCGGCGATGCGCTTGGTGATCAGCTTGCTTTCGATCGGCTGACCCTCCTCCATGCCCAGGCGCAGCATCAGGCCACTGATTTTTTCGCCCCCGAAAATGCGCAGGAGGTCATCGCCCAGGGAGAGATAGAAGCGCGACGATCCCGGGTCGCCCTGACGGCCGGCGCGACCGCGGAGCTGGTTGTCAATGCGCCGGGACTCGTGGCGTTCGGTGCCGATGATGTGCAGTCCGCCCAGGGCCACGACTTCGTCGTGCTCGAGGTCGGTTTCCTTGCGATAGGGCACGAGCGCCGCCGCCCGCTCCTCCGGCCCGAGCGCGTCCCAGTTCACGCCGTGCTTGAGCAGCGCGGCGCGGGCCATGGTCTCCGGGTTGCCGCCCAGCAGGATGTCGGTGCCGCGCCCGGCCATGTTAGTGGCGATGGTGACGGCGCCCTTGCGTCCCGCCTGCGCCACAATCTCGGCTTCGCGCTCGTGGAACTTGGCATTGAGGACCACGTGCGGGACTTTCTTTTTGCGCAGCAGGTCGGCGATGAGCTCCGATTTTTCCACCGAAATCGTGCCCACCAGCACCGGCTGCGCCCTTTGCGCACACTCCTGAATTTCTTCCACCACGGCGTTGTATTTTTCGCGTTCGGTGCGGTAGACCACGTCGGAAAACTCGTGGCGGATCAGGGGGCAGTTGGTGGGGATGACGGTGAGGTCGAGTTTGTAGGTGGAGTGGAACTCGTTGGCTTCGGTTTCGGCCGTGCCGGTCATGCCCGCCAGCTTTTTGTACATGCGGAAATAGTTCTGGAAGGTGATGGTCGCCAGCGTCTGGTTCTCGCGCTGAATCTTGACCCCCTCCTTGGCCTCGACCGCCTGATGTAGGCCATCCGACCAGCGCCGGCCGGGCATGAGGCGGCCGGTAAACTCATCCACGATGATCACCTGTTTTTCGATCTGCCCGTTCTCATCGTTCTTCTCTTCTTTCACCACATAGTCCACGTCGCGCTTGTAGAGGGTGTGCGCGCGCAGCGCCTGATAGCAGTGGTGGATGAGCTCCATGTTGGCGAGGTCGTACAGATTGTCGACCCCCAGCGCCTGCTCGCATTTCGCCACGCCCTCTTCGGTCAACGTCGCCGTGCGCTGCTTCTCGTCAAGGAAGAAATCGCCGGTGGCCGGCGTCTCGTTGTCCTTGGGCGGCTCGCCCTGCTGCAGCTGCGGAATGATGCGGTCAATGCGGTAATACTTCTCGGTTGACTCCTCCGACGGCCCGGAGATGATCAGCGGGGTGCGCGCCTCGTCAATCAGGACGGAGTCCACCTCGTCCACGATGCAGTAGCGGTGGCCGCGCTGGCAGCAATCGGCGACGTCGAACTTCATGTTGTCACGCAGGTAGTCGAAGCCGAACTCGTTATTGGTGCCGTAGGTGACGTCGGCGGCGTAGGCGGCCTTGCGATCCGCGTCCGGCAGGTCGTGGATGATCACGCCCACCGTCAGCCCCAGGAACTTGTAGAGCTTGCCCATCCATTCCGAGTCGCGGCGGGCGAGGTAGTCGTTGACGGTGACCACATGCACGCCATTTCCGGCCAGGGCATTCAAATACACCGGCAGCGTGGCGACCAGCGTCTTGCCCTCGCCGGTTCGCATTTCTGCAATCTTGCCCTGATGCAGCACCATGCCTCCGACCAGTTGCACGTCGAAGTGCCGCATCCCCAGCACGCGCCGTCCGGCCTCGCGCACGAGGGCGAAGGCGGGGACCAGGAGCTCGTCGAGAGCAGCCTTTTCCGCCTCTTCCCGGGCCTTGTCGTCGTCGGCGGCCTCCTCGAGGCGGGTACGGATCAACTGCTGGAACTCGGCGGTTTTGGCGCGCATTTCCTCATCGCTGAGGGCCTGCATGGCCGCTTCCAGGTCGTTGATTTCCCCCACCCTGGGTTTGAGGCGCGAGACTTCGCGTTCGTTTCTGGTGCCGAAAACTTTGGCGACAATCGAGGGCATGGGGGAGAGAAAGTTAGCAGTTTACAGTTAACAGTTTACAGTTAACAGTTTACAGCTTGCGGGGCGTCGGCGGGGGCCGGCACTTCCCTTGGGGGACGGAACTGCGGTAGAGTGCCGTCATGCGAATCCGACTGATTGCCGCTCTGGGCGCGTTACTGCTGGCGCTCCCGCTGTGGGCCGATACGTATCCGCGGGCGAAGGGTTTCGTCATCACCCATTACAGCTTTGCGGTCACGCTCAGCGACGCCAACAACAGCGTCGGGGTGCGGGACACGGTGATGGGCCACTACACCGCGGGCGGAATCAACGACATCGCTCTGGATCTATGCCAGTACCGCAGCCAGTCCGAGCCCGCCAACAGCGCCGATCCCTGCCTGCCGCGCCATCCCTACGGCGCGCCGCAGACGGCGCTGGTGGCGGCGGCGGGCACGGGCATGGTGGTGACGGCGGTGACGGGGGCCGACGGCGCTTCCCTGCCCTTCCGCCAGTCCAACGACCGGCTGCTGGTCACGATGCCGGGGCACGCGGCGCCGGGCGATGATTTCCAATTCACGGTGGTGTACCACGGCGTGCCGGCGAACGGGCTGATCATCGGCAAGAACCGCTACGGCGACCGCGAGTTCTTCGTGAACGAATGGCCCGACCTGGCGCGCAACTGGCTGGCCGTGGTGGACCATCCCTCGATGAAGGCGACGCTGAGGATGGAGGTGACCGCGCCGGATCATTATCAGGTGTTGTCGAACGGGACCCAACAGGAGGAGACCGACCTGGGGAACGGGATGCGGCGGACGGTGTGGGCGGAGCACGTACCCATCTGCACGTGGCAGTTCTCGCTGGCGGCGGCGCCGATGGCGGTGGACTACTTCGGCGAATACCACGGCATTCCGCTCTCGGCGTGGGTCTATCCGCAGGAGCGCGCGACCGGCTTCAAGGCGTTCAGCACCTTCACCCAGCCGATTCTGGAATTCTATATAGATCACATCGGACCATTCTCCTATGAGAAGCTGGCGCAGGTGGAGGCGAACGGGACGGGCGGGGGGATGGAGCTGGCGTCGGACATCTACTATGGCTATCCACCCAGCGGGCCCGGGCGGCAACTGCTGGCGCACGAGATGGCGCACCAGTATTTCGGCGATTCGGTGACGGAGAGCGACTGGGACGACGTCTGGCTGAGCGAAGGGTTTGCGACCTACTTCGCGCTGCTGTACACGGAGTACCAGGACGGACATGACGCGTTCATCACGGGCATTGAGAGCAGTGCGGCGCAGGCGCGGCGGTATGCCCAGGCGCATCCGGATTCCTCGCTGGTCCACAACAACCTGGCCAATATCAGCCAGGTGATTGCCAACAACGCACAAATCTATCAGGGCGGGGCGCAGACGCTGCAGATGCTGCGCGGGGTGCTGGGGACGAAGACGTGGTGGGAGGGCATCCGGCTGTACTACCGGCGCCATCGCAACGGCAACGCCGACGACGCCGATTTGCAGCGGGCGATGGAGGACGCCTGCAAGGCTGACACAATTTGTCCGGCGTATGGTCACAGTTTGTCATGGTTTTTTCCGCAGTGGCTGCACTGGGGAGCGATCATGAACGTGAACGGCACATGGAATTACGATGCAGGGGCGCACCAAATCGTTGTCCACCTGGAGCAGGCGGCGAATCAGGGGCGCTACTATCAGATGCCGTTCCAGATCCAGGTGACCGAGCCGCCGCCGCCGCCCTCGCCGCGTCGGTTCCGCCGGCGCGGCTTGCGCGGACCGCAAGAACCGCCGCCGCCGCTCCCGGTGATCATGCTCAAGGGCGCGCACGCCACGCTGCGCATCCCCGCGGCGAAGGCGCCGACCGCCGTCGCCCTCGACCCCGATCACTGGGTAACCATGGCCGAGAAGACGTTTACAGGCCCAGGGCAGCCTTGAGCCGCGCGTGGCCGCCGCGGCTCACCGGCAGGCGCTCGCCGGTGTGCAAGACCACCAGCACACTGTCTTTGCCTGCCGGCTCGATGCGGGCCACCCCGTCCAGACGCACGATCCAGGAACGGTGAGTGCGCACAAACTGGCGGGGGTCGAGGGCGGCTTCGAGGCTGGCGATAGTCTGCTGTTTGAGGTACTTCTTACCTGCGCTAGCGAGGGACACGTAATCGTCCTGGGCTTCGGCGTAATCCAACTTCGCCGCCGGAATGATGGTCACCTTCGGGCCATCCCGCACCACGATGCGTTCCAGCGGACCCGAGCGCACGGCCGCGGCCAGCGCGGCCGGATCGGGTGGGCGGCGCGTGAGCGCGCGCTCCAGCGCCGCGTGCAGCCGCTCGGTGGTGAAGGGTTTGAGCAGGTAATCCACCGCCTGCACCTCAAACGCCCGCAGCGCGTATGCGTCGTGGGCGGTGACGAACACCACCGGAAGCGGCGCACCGATCAACTCCAGCACCTCGAAACCGTCGAGCTTGGGCATCTGAATGTCGAGCAGCAGCAGGTCCGGGTGCAGCTCATGCGCAGCCCGCACCGCCTCGAAGCCATTGGCGCATGTGGCCACGACTTCGACGCCAGGCTCACGCCCCAGCATTTCGCGCAGCACCGTCCGCGCCAGCTCTTCGTCGTCCACAACGATTACGCGCATGGCAGGCTCACGATTACCCGGAACATCCCCTGGCGCGCCTGCACCGCCAGGCTCGCCTCCTGACCAAACAGCGCCTGCAGCCGTTCGCGCACGTTCGCCAGCCCCAGCCCGCTGGAGCGCGTGCGCGGGGCCGCTTCCGGGTCATAGGGATTAACCAGCTCGATGGTGAGCTGCTGGTCGCGGCAGGCCGCGTGCAGGGCCAGGCGGCCGCCGTCCAGCATCTGGCTGATGCCGTGCACCACGGCATTTTCCACCAGCGGCTGCAGCAGCAGCGCCGGAATCAGCGCCGCCAGCGCCTCCGCGGTCGCCGCCTCCTCGAACTGCAGGCGCGCGCCAAAGCGGACTTGCTCGACCGCCAGAAAGCTGCGCGTCAGCGCCAGCTCTTGCGCCAGGGGCACGGGCGCGGGTGCCGCGCCGAGGGCGAGCGTGCGGCGGAGGAAATCGCCCAGGAGCACGCACATTTCCCGCGCGCGGGCGGGATCGGCGGAGGTCAGGGCGCTGATGGAGTTGAGGCTGTTGTAGAGGAAGTGTGGGTTGATCTGGGCTTTGAGCGCGCGCAGCTCGGCTTCGCGGGCGAGAGTGTGCGCTTGGGCGGCGCGTTCGGCCTCGAGGGTCATGTAATAGCCGGCGGCGATGAGCAGGTACAGCGATACGCCGGCGGCCCAGACCACCAGCAGGCTGGGCGCGGGCGGCTGCTGCAGTCCAAAGGCGAAGGCCAGCAGGTGGGCGAGCAGCATCCAGAGGGCGCCGGCGACGACGGCGGACACTGCCTGCGCACCGATCGCATTGGCGGCGTTGCGCCCCAGCGGCAGCGCCCGGCAGGTGTACCACACCGGCAGGCAGGCAAAAGCGAAGACCACGATCAGCGAAGCCGCGAGGGCGACGGCGTGGCCGGCGCTGAGGCCATTAGCGGCCAGCAGGTAGGCGAGCAGCACCGCGGGCGGAATCCAGGCGGCGGCATAAAGCAACAACCGCCGGCGATGGTTCAGCAGCGGATGCATCAATTTTTGATGACGACGCCGCCGAAGATGGCCGCGCCGGTGATGATGAGGCGCTTGGCGCCGGGCTGGGGCACATCCTGATGCGTCTGATCGTCGTAGCCGCCCAGCAGCGGCTGGCCGTGCATTTCGACGATCCAGCGGGAGGGCACGCAAATTTCGCAACCGCCGAACACGACGGTGGCATCGAGGGTGGCGTTGTCGCCGGCAATATCGGCGCGGCGGAGGTCCAGCTCGACGCCACCGAAGATCGCCTCGAGGTGCCCGCCCTTGAACTGCTGCGAGACGATGCGGCGGGTGTAACCGCCGAACAGGGCGAAGCCATCCACGACGTTTTCGTCGGCACCGGCAGGAATCGTGGAGGGTTCCGCGGCGGCGGCGGCGCCGGAGGGAGAACCGGCCCAGCTATAGTCCCAGCGGCGGCGGTGGCGGCGGGAGTAATACGGGCTCCAGCCGATGCCGGTGGCGCGGCGGAACAGCAGCGCGATGCCGAAGGCGATGAGGATGAGCGGCCACCAGTGGCCGATATCGAAGTACCAATAGCCGAGATTGCTGGCAATCATGCCGGCACCGACCAGAATGGCGATCACGCCCCAAAAAGCGCGCGGGCCGGCGGGCCGCCAGCTCAGCAGCTCGATTCCGAAAATGATGAGCAGGGCTGGCCAGAAGTAGTTGAACGCATAGCCGGCGCTCATGATGTGCATTTGATCGAGCAGGAAGATGACCCCGAGCGCGATCAGGACGAGGGGGCCGAAAAGACCGCGACCGCACTGGCAGCGGCGGACGGGAAGTTGTGAGGTGGTGTCGCTCATGGGTTCAGGCTAGGCGGCGGTGCGGCAGTCTGGAAGTTCCAATCGGCGAGCGGCGGCCGCCTACCGGCCAATGTCGCTTGCCGGCCGGCTAAGCAACTCCCGTATCCTGACCGCCGGCTCCGGCGCCCGACACACCTCCTCGTAGGCCAGCACGAATTGGCCAGCTTGCACAAAGCCGGCCTCGGGGGTTTGCTCCCCGCCCGGCCTAAAGCTCACCCCGTTGGCCAGTTCGAACGCCATCGAGCTCCAGTCCAGCCGTGGCGGCACCAGCGCTGGCGCACATTCTATCCGCCACGCCTGCTGTACCTGCCAGCAGGAAACCAACACCCGCCACCAGCGCCGCACCGCTCCGGCATCGTAGTGGCTGTAACGGCGATCCCAGGCTCGCTGCAAAGCCTCGCCCCCCGGGCTCACGCCCACGCGCTGCAGCGCGCCTGCGGCTTCTTCGGCAAAGACGCTGGCCGTACACGCGCGCAGCTCCAGCGTACGAGTGTTGCCAAAGCTGGTGACTATCTCCAGGCGATCGGCCAACAATTCAAGTTGCAGGGCATAGATGCCGTTGGCGGTGGGCATGGGAATCGCCGCCGTGCCCAACCCGCGCGGCGTCAGGAAAAAGCCGGCATCGCCGATGCGGGCGATTTGACCCAGCACCTGCAGCCAGAGGTGCAAGGTCCTGCAGGTGTCCTTCCACCCTGCGTAGTCCAAAGCGGGCCAAGCGTAGGGATCCATTACCTAGTTAGGTTAGCAGCACCGGCAACTCTGCCCGCACTTGCCCGCACCCAAGCGAACATGGGCTGGGAATGGCAACCACCGGTGGTGGCAGGCTGCGCTGCGCTGGCCGCAGCTTATTTCGCGGGATTTTTCCTGTTGCGGGTGCGGGAATGGGGGAGGGCGGCAGCCTTTCTGGTGGGCGACGTAGTGTTGCTGCTGGCGGTGGTGTCGCCCCTCGACCCATTGGGCGAAACGCGGCTTTTCAGCGCCCATATGGTGCAGCATTTGCTGCTGCTGGAGGTGGTGGCGCCGCTGTGGGTGCTGGGGCTGCCACGCTGGCTGGCCGAGGCCGTGCTGCGGCTGCCGGGCCTCGGAAGGCTGGAGCAGCGGCTGCGCGACCCGAGGGTCTCCTGGCCGATCGGGTTCGGGACGCTGGCGGTGTGGCACCTTCCGTTCTTGTACGATCTGGCGCTACGAAGCGACGGGCTGCATGCGTTCGAGCACATTTGCTTCCTGGTGAGCGCCTTTATCTTCTGGTGGCCGGTGCTGTCGCCGCTGCCGCATCACCGCATGCCGACGGTGACTTCCATTTTTTATCTGTTTGGCCGCATGGTGGCCAACCTGATGCTCGGAGTCGCCATAGCCGCCGCACCGGTGGGCATCTACGCCGCCTACGCCCACCGGGTGCTGCCGCTGCCGTTCGGACTTACGCCCGCCATGGACCAGCAGCTTGGCGGCTATTTCATGTGGCTGCCGACATTGCTCGTTGATGTGGCAGCGGTGCCGCTGTTTCTGGCGCTGCTGCTCAAACCCTCGGCACCCCGTGACCAAACGTTGCCGGAGGGGACAAGTCCCGACGGAGTGGCGGCTTCTCGCGGCTGAGCGGCGCCAAACTGGAACCTCTCTAGTGGCCAGCTACAGCGGAGGCGTGGCAGTCAGGGCAGAGCTCGCCGACATCGCAGCGTCGGCAACTGCCCACGTCCGGTTGCGGGGCAAAGCGGCCAGCGAGGATATCGAGCATCGAGTTGCGGGCGCGTTGGCTGGCGGACTGGGTTCTGGCGTGGTCGACCGGAACGCTGTGTCGCTGGGGCGAGGTGGGACCGAGCTCGAGCACATACGCGGCCTGGGGGTCCAGGCCGGACTGCCGCAGCGCGGCGGCATAAATGGCGAGCTGGAAATCCTGCAGGTCGCGCTGTCCGGCCCCAGCACCCGACGTTTTGTAATCCACCAGGGTGAAGTGGCCGGGGGCGGTATCACCGTCCAGAATGAGATCGGCGCGGCCCTGCACCGCGCCCGCGCCGGGCACACGCAGCTCAAGCGGCCGCTCGGTATCCCAGGTACGCAGCAACTCCTGGCTGAAATGGCGGAGATAGGAGGCCACCAGCGCGGCTGCAGCGCGCTTCATGGAATCGAACTAATGTTGGCGCGGGCCCCAGCGCGGCTGCGCCGCGCGCCCCGCTTATGCTCGCGTCGGGTTGGGGGCCCTTGGCCCCAACC
>JBOGKQ010000039.1:0-26109 GCA_050747905.1 Terriglobales bacterium
ACCTCCCGCACAGCCTCCGCGCCAGCGACTGCTGGCCCTCCAGGCTAACCAACTCGATCCCCGATCACACCAATCTCTCCTTCGCCGCTCCCTCGCAGGCTTCCCCGAACGCTATTTCAACAAGCTCTTAGCGGGCTGCCGCCGCGATTGCCGATCTCGATCACGACGAACCCCAACTGCGCCATGGTCATGTGCGGCGTGGTGGGGTTGAAGCTGTAGTCCACCTCCTCGGTCTGCGGCCCAGGGTAGACGTACTCGATCAGCGGATACTTCTTGTGCGGGTCGAAATCAAACGGCTTGAACATCACTCCGTAAAGGTCCGTCACTCCGTCGTCCGCCTTCACATGGAACGGCATCGGGTACTGGTAGCCCGCCGCCAGCAGCGCCTTCACATCCGTGGTCTCCAGGTGCAGCAGCTTGCCGTTATCGCCCAGCAGATCGGACACCGGCGCCGTGTCCACACGCGAATACGTGTCCACGAAATATCGCCCATCATCGCTCGCGTTGATGGCGTGGTTGGCGTCCTGTGGATCCAGCGCGCGCATCCCCTGTCCGTTCAGCCCGATGGCGTACAGGAGTTGGTAGTAGCTGTTCTCCCCTGCCTTGTAGCCATAGGCTGTGAAATACATGGTCCCGGTGGCGTTGTCCACGGCCTCGATGTTGCCCGCCATGAACTGCCCCCGATCCACCTGGTTTTTCAGCGTGCCATCAACACCGTAGCGGTAGTAATGTGCCCAGCCGTCGCGCTCCGACCACACCAGCAGGTCCTGGCCGTGGTCCACCAGCCGCAGCGGCTTGGTCATGATGTAGACGTTCGCATGCTCCTCAATGAGCGGCTTGACCGCGCCCGTCCCCGTGCTGGCCACGCAATATTCCACCCGGTGGAAGTCGCGGCTCTCGCGCAGCAAGTAGAGATGGTCATCCATGCCGCCCAGCCAGATGGCTGCCGGCCGCGTCTCCTCCGGCGCCAGCGCCTCCTCGCGGTGCGTCAGGGGTGCGGTCTCGATCCCCAGCCGCTGATCGGGAAATCCCGCCGCTTGCAGTGTAACCGCCTTGTGGCTGGCCACGTCGAACACCAGGATCGAATCCTGCGGCACGTCCCTCTCGCCCGGCATGGCGTATTTATAGCTCTGGAGCGTAGGCCGGGGCTGGTGCAGCGAGTGGATCACCCACAGATCGCCCACCTTGCGCTCGTCGCTTTTCTCCAGCGCGAATTTGGTGGAATCCGCCGACCACACCACCCGCACTGCCCCTTCACGCGGATGCGCGCTGGAGTCACGCTTCACGCCCGGCTGCGGCCGGTCCTCGCGGCTGCCGTGGCCCAAATCCTCGTCATTGGCCCCATAGAATTTCCGCCCGTTGTAGCCGTCCCACTCCATCCCGTCGGTGGTGAGCTGAATTTCCCTGATGTCGGGACTGTTCGGATTTTTCAGCGCCAGCGCGTAGTCGGCCGCATCCATCATGTAGAGGTTGTAGTTGCGGCTGAACACCACCCACTGGCGGTTGGGCGAGAGTTGCGCCCAGCGCGGCTGCACCGGCGGCGGCTGGTAGTTGCCGAGAAGCTTCACCTGCTGCGTCGCCAGATCCATCTCGAAGTACACATCCCGCCGTGTACGCGGCGGCGTCGCGGTCGGCCCGCCCACCGCGCCCTTCTGGCGCGCATTTTCTTTCTGCTCCTGCTGCGTGCTCTCCGGTGCGAGCCCCGGGATCACTGCCGTGCGAGCCACGCTCAGCGAAAACCGCAGCCCCGCATCGTTGTTGATCAGCCACAGATGCTCGAGCGGCAGATGCTCGCCGTCATAGGGAATGCCGCTCAGCCGGGTCAGCGTTTCGGCCAGCTTGATATGGTCGAACAGTGCCGACTTGGCTCCCTTGGCCGGGTCCACCACGTAATAGGCCGTGCCGTTCGAGGTTTTATAGCTGTACCAGAACTTGTCGCTTTGGGTGAACCAGTGTGGCGTGACGCGGGTGTCGAACACCAGTTGCTTGACCTTGGCCTCGGTCCAATCCGACGCAAGCTGATAGTTCGGCTTGACGGATTCGGATTTGGGCGCCTGCGCCCACAACATGCTGCCCAGCAACAGAGCAGCGCCCACGATACGAGTTCCTGACATTTTGCCCCTCCGGGTGACGAAATGTCAGTCTAACGTGGACGACCCCCATGCGCCCCCTCAGGCCCCGGAGGTCACCTGCTACACCGCAGTCGAGACCGAAGACGAGTGCGGAGCCAGGATACTCGCCGCCATCTCGCTGGGGCCCGCGCCAACATCGTTTCCATTTGAGCCGTCGCCGCGCCTCGCTTGCTGCCGTTACCTGCCGTTACCTGCTTTTAATCCCTCAACGCCCGCAGCGGGTCGGTGCGGCTGGCGCGCCAGGCGGGGGCGAGCGCGGCCGTGGCGGCAACGGCCAGCAGCGCGGCCGCGACTAGCGCCAGCACGGCGGGGTCGGCCGGCTGCACCCCGAACAGGAAACCTCCCAGCAAGCGCATCAGCCAAATCGCGCCGATGACGCCCAGCACGAGCCCGATGCCGGCCAGCTTGAGGCCGCCGGCGAGGAACTGCCACAGCAGGCGTCCAGAGCTGGCACCGAGCGCCATGCGGATGCCGATCTCGCGGCGGCGCTGGGCGACGGCGTAACTCAGCACGCCATAAATGCCGACGGCGCCGAGCAGCAGCGCCAGGCCGGCGAACAGGCCGAGTAGCGCGCCCATGAACTGGTAGGAACCGAGCGAGTTGGCCTTCAGCGCCACCAGCGGGGTGACGTTGAAGATGGGCTGGTTGGCATCCACCCCGTTGAAGGCGGCGAGGACGTTGGCGGCGAGCGCGGCGCCGCTGCCGTGGATGACGAAGCCCAGCGGAAACCAGTGGTTTTCCATGGCGTTGACCGCATCCGAGGCCTGTGCCTGCGGCACGTAAACGGTGAATGGCGGCAACCGGTCGAGGCCGTTCTCGCGAATGTCGGCGGCGACGCCGACAATGGTTTTGAGCGAGCGCTGGGTTTCGCTTACGCCCGTGGGAATTTCGACCGCCTGCCCGACGGCGCCGCCATGGGGCCAGTAATGGCGCGCCATGATGGCGCTGATGATGGCGACCGGCGCAGCGCCGCCGGCGTCGGCCGCGGTGAAGGCGCGGCCGGCGACGACGGGGATGCTGAGGGTGTGGAAGAACTCGGGGCTGATGGCGCGCCACTCAATGTCGTAGCGGCGCGGATCGTGGGTGTGTCCGGGAACGATGGCGGTGAAGTTCATCGCCCGGGTGAGCGGCACGCCGGTGATCGAGGCGGCTGACTGCACCCCCGGAATCCGCTCCAGCGCCGCCACCACCTGTTGCGAATAGCGCGCGGCGGCGGCCGCGCTGGCCTGGCGCGGACCGTCGAGCGTGGTTTGGACGGTCAGGATGTTGTTGTAGCTGAAGCCGGGGTTGACCTGGTGCAGCTTCACCAGGCTGGCGGCCAGCAGACCGGCGCCGGCCAGCAGCAGGAAGGCGATGGCGACTTCGGCGACCACCAGCGCGCTGCGCAGCCGCCCGGAGGCGGCGGTCACCGCCGCAGCCGCCGAGTCCTTCAGCTCCGCCTGCAGTTGCGCACTGCGGGAATGCGCCGCCGGCGCCAGCCCAAACAAGATGCCGGTGGCCAGCGCCACCACGGCCGTGAACAGCAGCACGGCGCCGTTCAGGTGCGGCGCCACCGGCAGCGCCATTTGCTGCGGGGCCAGCCGGGCCAGCAGCGGCAGCGTCCACCAGGCCAGCAGCCAGCCGCCGGCCGCGCCCAGGGCGGCGAGCACCAGGCTCTCGGTGAGCAGTTGGCGTGCGATGCGGCCTTGATTGGCGCCGAGCGCGGTGCGGATGGCAAACTCGCGCGCGCGGACGCTGGCGCGCGCCAGCAGCAGGTTGGCGATGTTGGCGCAGGCGATCAGCAGCAGCAGGCCCACCGCCCCGAGCAGCAGTAGCAGGCTGGAGCGGCTGCCGCTCGCGATTTGCGCCTGATAGAGCACCGCGCCCCAGCCCTGGTGGCTGTCTGCGTCCGGGTGCGCCTGGGCAAAAGCGGCGTGGGCGGCGGCGAGTTCGGCATTGAGTTGTGCAAGCGTGGCGTGCGGGGCGAGCCGGCCAATGACGTCGAGGTTGGGGCCCAAGGCGAGCGAGGTGGCGGAGGGCTCGATGTCGGTCCACAGATCCGGGGGCTGGCCGGTGAAGGGGTTGTTCTCGAGGCTGGTGTAGCTGGCCGGCATCACGCCGATCACGGTGTAGGCGGCGCCGTTGAGTTGGAAGGTGCGCCCCAGCGCCGTGGGCGAACCGCCAAACTGCGACTCCCACAGCCCCACGCTCAGGATCGCCGTCAGCGGCGCGCCCGGCTGATCGTCGGCGGCGGTGAAGTCACGGCCGAGGAACGGGGCCGCGCCCCACACCTTGAAGAACCCGCTCGAGACCCGTACCAGGTTCACGTGCCGCGCTTCGCCGGCGCCGGCGAGATTGCCGCTGTCGAGGCTGTCAACCACCGCGACCGCCTGCAACGTGCGCTGGTGAGCGAGGTAGAACTGGACCTGGTCGCCATTGAAACTGTTGCTCAACTGGCCGTCGTAAGTCTGTGCAATATCAACTACTTGCTCGGGGTGCGGAAACGGCAGCGGGGCGAACAGCACCGGGCGCGCGATGCTGTAGACGGCGGTGGTGGCGCCAATGCCCAGGGCCAGAGTGACGATGGCGAGCGTCGAAAACCCGGGCGCGCGCCGCAGCAGCCGGAAGGCGTAGCGCAGGTCTTGCAGGAGCGTCCCCATGGTTAACAATACTGTGCCGGAAGCAAAAGGTTCCAGCCTAAAGCTTCTCAATGTACGTTGACAATCACATCGTGCCTGCGGGTAGTGGGTCAGTTCGCGGGGGCCGCGCCGCTCTGCACCGTGGGCAAAATCGCCGCGCTGGGGCCCGCGCCAAGATTGCCGCACTCCGATTATCATGATCCGGTGGGGACGAATCAACCCTTGCGCGGCCAGGTGGCAATGGTCACAGGCGCCGCCCGCCGCATCGGCCGTGCCTTGGCCCTGACCCTGGCCGAGGCCGGCGCGGATGTCGGTTTTACCTACCGCAGCGCCGAGTCCGATGCGCTCGGGCTGGAGCAGGCCCTCCGCGCCCGCGGCGTCCGTGCCGCTGCCGTGCGCGCCGACCTGCGCCATCCGGAAGCTGCGAACGCCGCCGTCGCGGCCCTGCATGCCGCGCTCGGTCGGCTTGACATTCTGGTCAACAACGCCGGCCGCTACGAGGCCGCAACCTTCGACCACATCTCCGACGCCCAATGGGACGACATGCTGGCCACCAATCTGTCGGCTCCGTTTTTCAACAGCCGTGCCGCCGTCCCATTCCTGCGTGCCTCCGGCCGTGGGCGCATCATTCATCTCACCTCCATCGGCGCCTTCCGCGCCTTTCCCACCCACGCCCACTACTGCGCCTCCAAGGCCGGCCTCGCCCACCTCACCCGCGCCATGGCACGCGCCCTTGCGCCCGACATCACCGTCAACGCCGTCGCACCCGGCCTGATCGCCCTCGGCGCCGCGCTCACGCCCTGGGAGGAGCACATGCGCCTTCGCACCCCGCTCCAGCGCGCCGGTACGCCCCAGGATGTTGCCGATGTCGTTCTCTACCTTGCCACCTGCAACCGTTTCCTCACCGGCCAAACCCTGGTCGTAGATGGCGGCCTGTCGCTCATGTGAAAGCCATGAAAACCCGTACCGCCTATCTCACCTTCAACACCCGCACCAAGCGCGACTACATCAACATCACTCCTAAGGTCGAAGCCGAAGTCAGTCAATCAGGCGTGCGGGAGGGCATGGTTCTGGTATCCGCCATGCACATCACCGCCGGCGTCTGGGTCAACGACGCCGAAAGCGGCCTGCTGGAGAATATTGACGCCTGGCTCGAGCACCTCGCGCCCTTCCGAGCCGACTACCACCATCACCGCACTGGCGAATCCAACGCCGACGCCCACCTCAAAAGCCTGCTGGTCCATCATGAGGTTATCTCGCGGGGGTCGCGCCGCTTTGCACCGTGGGCAAAATCGACGCGAAGGGCGGCGAAATTCGGGATGGGCGAGCGTCCCAGCGAGCGCCCCCGAGGAAAAATGCAGGCGTGGCCCCAGCGAGGCGCAGCGTCGGGTTGGGGCCAAGGGCCCCCAACCCGACGCGAGCATAAGCGGGGCGCGCGGCGCAGCCGCGCTGGGGCCCGCGCCAACATCGTCCCGATCACCGCTGGCCGTTGCGACTTCGGTCCCTGGCAGCAGATCTACTACGCCGAATTCGACGGCCAACGCAAGAAACGTGTGGTGATAAAGGTGATGGGCGAGTGAATGCGCCGCGCCGCATCCTCCTGATCCATTTCGGCCAACTGGGCGACGCCGTCCTGGCGCTGCCCGCCGCCCGCGCGCTGTGCGCCCGCTTTCCCCGCGCCCGCATGACGGTGTTGTGTGCGCGCGGTTCGGACGAAATCTTCCGGATGGGAGGCTTGGGCGCAGGCGGTGGCGACATCTGGGCGGTGGACCGCGTCCTCTGGAAGCGTCAGCCTTGGCGGGCGGCGGTGGCCGTGCCCTGGCTCCTGTTGCGCCTCCGCTTCCAGCGCTTCCATCTCTCCGTGGACCTCCACTCCTACAAGGAAACCAACTGGCTCGCCTTCCTCGCCGGCATTCCCGAGCGCGTGGCCATGTTGCGTCCCACGCGCTCGATCCCTTCACTGATCAACCGCAAGCCTCCGCCCGACGATCCTGCAGGCCGCCTCCTTGACCGTTACTGCCAGGTCCTGCAGCCGCTCGGTATCCAGCTGGCGGCTGCCGACCGCATCCCCACGCTCACTCCTCCGCCCCCGCCCCAGGGTCTCGGCGACGGCGATCGCCCCATGCTTGGCATCTGCCCTGGCGCCGGCCATCCCAGCCGCCGTTGGCCCCCTGACCGCTTCGCTGCCGTCGCGCAAGTCTGGCTCGCTCGCGGCGCTCGCGTCCTGGTCTTCGCCGGCCCGGAAGAAGACGCCGCCGTCATGGCTCCCCTCGCCGCCGTCCCCAGCCTTGAGATCTTCCGCCACCTCTCGCTTCCCGAGCTGGCCGGCGCCCTCGCCCGCTGCCGCGTCGTCCTCACCAACCCCACCGGCCCCTCCCACATCACCGCCGCGGTCGGCGCGCGCGTGCTCACTCTCGGCGAAATTCCAGCCTTCGATCCCGTCCCCGTCCCTCCCGGCGCCGTCGTCGCCCTCCGCGCTCAGGGCGCCATCAGCAGTATTTCCGTCCCTGTCGTGCTAGCCGCCCTGGAGCAGCTCTGGCAGGGCGATCGGGAGGGCGGCTCCAGAAAGTGGTAGCCGTTCGCGGGGGTCGCGCCGCTTTGCACCGCGCGCAAAATCGCCGCGCGGGGCGCGAAATTCGAAATGGGCGAGCGTCCCAGCGAGCGTCCCCGCGCCAACATTGGGTGCCATACTCGTCTGTATGGTTCCCGCCGCCCTGTGCGCCCAACTCGCGGCCATTGTGGGCCCAGACAATCTATTATCCGACCGCCTCAGCCGCGTCCTCTATGAATACGACGGCGGCGTGGACCGCGCTCTTCCCGATCTTATCGTCTTTCCCCGCTGCCGCGATCACGTGGTGGAAATCGTCCGTGCCGCCCGTGCCGCCCGCGTCCCGCTGGTCGCCCGTGGCGCCGGCACGGGCCTGTCCGGCGGCGCGGTGGCGCGCGACGGCGGCATCATCGTTGCCCTGAACCGCATGCGTCGCATCCTCGAAGTGGATGTCGAAAACGCCCGCGCCGTGGTCGAGCCCGGCGTCGTCAATCTCGAATTCAGTCAGTCCATCGCTGCGAGCGGGTTCTACTTCGCCCCCGATCCCTCCAGCCAGCGCGCCTGCACCCTCGGCGGCAACGTCGCAGAAAACTCCGGCGGTCCGCACACCCTCCTGCACGGCGTCACCGTCAACCACATCACTGGCCTTGAACTCGTCCTCGCCGACGCCTCCATCGTCACCCTCGGCGGTAAAGCGCTCGATTCGCCCGGCTGGGATCTCACCGGCCTCATGGTCGGCTCCGAGGGCACCCTCGCCCTGGTCACCGCCATCACCCTCAAGCTCACCCGCCTGCCCGAAGCCGTCGCTACTCTGCTTGCCGTCTATGACCACGTTGCCGACGCCGCCGCGACCGTCACCGCCCTCACCTCGAGCGGCATCACCCCCGCCGCCTGCGAAATGATGGATGGCTTCTCGCTCCGCGCCATCGAAGCCGCCACCCACGCCGGCTATCCCCTCGATGCCGCCGCCGTCCTGCTGATCGAAGTCGAGGGCCTGCGCGAAGAAGTCGCCGAAGATTCCGCCCGCATCGAAGCCCTCTGTCGCCGCGCCAGCGCCCGCTCCGTCCGCCTGGCCGCCGACGCCCGAGAGCGCGATCTCCTCTGGAGCGGCCGCAAAAACGCCTTCGGCGCCATGGGCCGCATCGCCCCCAACAACTACGTCATGGATGGCGTCATCCCCCGTACCCGCATCGCCGAAGTGCTCGAACAAATTGATGCCATTGGCCAACGCCACGGCTTCCGCACCGGCAACATGTTTCACGCCGGCGACGGCAATCTGCATCCCTTGGTCTTTTTCGACGAGCGCGCCGGTGAGCTGCCCCGCGCCCTCGCCTGCAGCCGCGACATCCTCCACGCCTGCGTCGCCGTCGGCGGCTCCATCACCGGCGAGCACGGCGTCGGCATTGAGAAGCAGGACCTCATGCCTTGGGTCTTCTCCCCCGAAGACCTCGCCTTCATGGCCAGCATCCGCGCCGCCTTCAACCCCGACGGCCTGCTCAATCCCAACAAGCTCCTGCCCTCGGCCCACATGTGCGCGGAAATTCGCAGCGACGCCCGGCTCTATCAGGAGCAGCCGCTGTGACCGCGGCCACGCCGTCGC
Source organism: Terriglobales bacterium (assembly GCA_050747905.1). Lineage (GTDB taxonomy): Bacteria > Acidobacteriota > Terriglobia > Terriglobales > SCQP01 > SCQP01. The sequence continues at coordinate 8,899 of JBOGKQ010000039.1, forward strand.
AAGCCGCCGCTGCCGTCCGCGACGCCGCGCCGCTCGGCATCAGTTGCCGTCGCACCTCCTCCTGCCCGCACATCCATCTCGATGTCCGCCCCATGCACGCCATCCGCTTCTATCAGCCCGGCGACCTCACCGTCGGCGCGGACGCAGGCGTGACCGTAGCCCAATTGAACGCGGCCCTGGCCGAACACCATCAATTTGTCCCCCTCGACATTCCCGCTCCGGAAACCACTACGCTCGGCGCCGTCCTGGCTCAATGCCTTTCCGGTCCGCTGCGCCATCGCTTCGGCTCGGTCCGCGATTTCACCATTGGCCTGGAAATGATCGCTAGCGGCGGCTCCCTGGTCCACTGCGGCGGCCGAGTAGTCAAAAACGTCGCCGGCTACGATTGGATGAAACCGGTCATCGGCAACCATGGCGCCCTCGGCATCATCACCGGCGTCAACTTTAAGGTCTTTCCGCTACCTCAGGATTTTGAAACCGCGCGCATCGGTCCGCTCTCCTGGCCCCAGGTCGAGCTTGTCCGTACCGCCCTGCTGCATTCCCCGCTGCGCCCGCTGGCGCTCGAGCTGCGCGTCACCGGCAGCGAACGCACGGTCTCGGTCACCTACGCCGGCAGCGCCGCCGTGCAAGCGCGCTACCGCGCCGAACTGCAGCGGCTGCGGCTGCCGCTCGAACTCTGCCCAGGCGCCGCGCCCACGCTCGCGCCCCAGCCCAACTTCGCCGTTCCACCCGCCGCGTCCGTGGCCGCCCTCGAGGCCTTGGGCGAGGGCACCGTCATTGCCGGCCGCCTCGGCCTGGGCGTATGGTGGGTCAATCCGTTGCCTGAGCCCGCCCCCTTTCCGCCCCCTCTCGACGCTCTCCAGCGCCGCCTCAAGTCCGCCCTCGACCCCGCGGGCATTTTTCATGGTGACGCCTGTGCCTAGCGCCTTCACCACTCCTGACGCCCCCCGAGCCGCCGACTACACCCGTTGCATCCGCTGTGGCCTCTGCCTCAACGCCTGCCCCACCTACCGCGTGCTCGGCGAAGAGCTTGACTCGCCTCGCGGCCGCATTTATCAGGTCGCCCAGGCCGACCAGGGCCGCCTGCAGCTCGATTCCGGCCTCCGCCTGCATCTGGACCGCTGCCTCGACTGCCGCGCCTGCATGACCGCCTGCCCTTCCGGTGTTGACTATGGCGCCATCCTGGAGCGCGCCCGTGCCGAATTGCGCGCCCACCATCCCCTGCCGCGCTGGCAACGTTGGCTGCTGCGCTCGCTGGTGCCCCATCCCCGCCGCCGCCGCGCCGCCGCCCGCCTCCTTCGCTGGGCGCAACGTTCCGGCCTCGACCGCTTCGGCCCGCCGGCGGCGCGTCTTTGCCCGCGCCTCGACGCCGCTCCCTTCGCCGCCTTCGGCAAGACTTTTCCTGCCGCAGGGTCCCGCCGCGCCCGGGTCGTTTTCCTTCCCGGCTGCGTACAAAACGAGCTGCTGCCCGCCCTCAACCACGCCACCGTGCGCGTCCTCACCCGCCAGGGCTGCGACGTGGTCATTCCTTCCAGCTTCGGGTGTTGCGGCGCCCTCCACGTCCACACCGGCGAGCGCGATCTTGCCCGCGCACTCGCCCGCGCCAACATTGCCGCGCTCGAAAGCGTCGCCGCCGACGCCATCCTCGCCAACGCCGCCGGCTGCGGCGCCCAGCTCAAGCAATATGCCGAGCTGTTCGATCACGATCCTGCCTGGCGCGACCGCGCCGAGGCGTTTTCATCGCGCCTCCAGGACGCCACCGAGTTCCTCGACCGCCTCGGCCTGTGCGCCGATCTTCTCGGTCCCATCCCCGCCGTCGCCACCTACCAGGATGCCTGCCATCTCGCTCACGCCCAAAAAATCCGCTCCGCCCCGCGCGCCCTGCTGCGCGTCATTCCCGGCCTTGAGCTGCGTGAAATGGAACGCTCCGACCAGTGCTGCGGCTCCGCCGGCCTGTACAACCTGCAACAGCCCGCCCTTGCTGCCGCCTGCGCCGCGGATCGCGCCGCCGCCTTCCGCGCCACCGGTGCCACCATCTTGGCTACCGCCAATCCTGGCTGTTCACTCCAACTCGCCGTCGTTCTCCCGCCCCCGATCGCCGTGCTCCACGTCCTCGAGCTGCTCGATCAAAGCCACCGCGCCCGCGGTTACGCATAAAGCTGCAAGAAAGCTGCATGCCTGGATGGTCATCGTATCCCCAGCGCCAGCGCCGCCAGCACTTCTACCACATCCGCATAGCGGTTATATAAAGGATGAAACGACACCCGCAAGATCGTCCCGCGCACGTCGCTGTAGATGCCCTCCTCCCGCAACCGCGCTTGCACCGCACCCGCGGTTCCGCCCAGCTCCAGCGACCACTGCGCTCCGTGTTTGGCCGGCGTAATGGCCTTCATTTGCGGTAGCCGCTTGCCCGCCCACCACCCAAACCCCTCCGCCAGCGCTGCGCACTTGCGCTGCCACGCCGCCGCCGGCACTGCGTCATACTCCTCCAGCCCCGCCCGCAGCCCCGCCAGCGACAGAATCGAGGGACAGCTCACCTGCCATCCTGCCGCGCCCGCTTCCGGTTCGAACGCTTCCCGCATCTCAAACCGCGTCACGGCGCGGTTGCCCCACCACCCCGCGAGACGCGGCAGCCCCCAGTGCCGTTCGCTCACAAAGCACGCGCCCGGCGCCCCCGGCCCGCCGCACAGATACTTGTAGCCGCACCACACCGCAAAGTCCGCTCCGCTGGCATGCAACGCAATCGGCACATTGCCGACGGCATGTGCCAAATCAAATCCCACCATCGCCCCGGCGGCATGCGCCGCCTCGGCACAGGACGCGAGATCCAGCGCGGCGCCGCTGTAATAATTCACTCCGCCCAGGAGCACCAGCGCCAGTCCCGGGCCGGCGCGCTCGATCGCTTCCGGCAGTTCCCCGGCGTCCACCTGCACCAACGTTTCGTCCGGATCGTATCCGTGCCAACGCAGGTGTGAGACCACGGCGTAGCGGTCGGAGGGAAACGCCGGCCGCTCAATCAGGATCCGGCGCCGCCCGGCCCCCGGCTTATAAAAGCTCGCCAGCATCAAGTGCAGGTTGAGGCTGAGCGAATTCATGACCGCGACTTCCTCCGGCGCGGCCCCGACCAGCCGTGCCGAAATTGCCTCCAGCGGCCGTGCATATTCCCCCCAAGCCGGGCCACCCTGGAAATGTCCCTCGACGCCGCGCCCGCCCCACGTCTCCAACACCTCGCCTACATACCCCGCGGCCGCCCTTGGTTGCAGCCCCAGCGAATGGCTGCAGCAATAAATCCCCTCCATCCGCCGGAATCGTTCCCGCGCTGCGGCCAGCGGATCGGCCTCATCCTCGGCTCGCGCCCACGCCCTCGCCTGCTCCCATCCGCTCTCCATGCCCCCTACCCTTCGGTGGCCTCCGCGTCCTGCGCCTCTCCCTCGATCCCTCTCCAGCTCACGCCTTCATGCGTGGCCAGCCCTACGCCCCAAGGCGCAATCGCATAAAAGCACACCAGCCAGAGGATCAATGCCGCGCTGGTGGCCGCGGCGCTGTCGGCGCCAAAAACTTTTGTCAGCCCAAAGATCGTCAACACCTGGAAGCCTCCGCCAACTGCCGGCAATTGCGCCACCGAGCCGATGGCTGTCAAGCCCATCAACAGCACCCCGCCGGACAGGGCAAAGCCCGGCAGCATGTCCGGATACGCGCGCACCACCGCCCACATGCACCCGCTCACCACCAGCCACAGCGCCAGCGTCAGCGCGATCGAGTACAGCAGCGTCCGCCCGCGGCGCAGCCCGTTCAGGCCTTCCGCGAGCATCTCCAGAAAATGCAGATATCGCTTCCGGAACTCCCAGGGGTGCCGTTCCTGCCGCCGCCGGATCACCGCCAGCCACCCCGGTGCGTGCCGGTGAAACAGGATCAACATGATGACGATGAAGGCTATGCCGGCCGTGATGATGTTGCCCGCCTTCTGGATCGCCGCCTGGTAGCCGCCATTGCGCGTGAGCTGCTTGATGGTCGGGTCTAGGCCCAAGTCTAGTCCCACCAGCAGCACCACACCCGCCATGTCAAACACACGCTCCATAACCCACACCACCAACTGTGGCGAGAGCCGGTTATCGTGCTTGCGGCCGATATAATACGGCCGAACCAGTTCGCCCGCGCGGCCCAGAAAAGCCAGGCTGGTAAAGCCCACCACCGTACCCTTGAGCACCGGCCGGAACCGGCCCGGCGGTGCCATCAGAGCCTGCCAGCGCCAAGTGCGGATGATATAGCTGGCATATATCAGTACCACCGCGGCGACAATGTACCAGCCTTCCGCCTGGCTGGTTGCCGTCCAGACCTTGTCCCAGCTAAACTGCTTCCACTCCGGGCTATGATGGAATTGCCACACCAGCAAAACCACCACGGCGAGCAGTAATAGGCTGATAAGAATGCGTTTACGCTTCATCAGGGGGACAGTGCAGGCACCGCTCCCTGTCAAGTATAAGTGTTGTCCCGCCGCCGCTCAGGATCACTGAACATCTAGTCCCTTAATTGCGTTTATGGAGATGTGAGCGCTGCCACCATTTGGACCAACCCGAGACTTCTGGCGCATCCTCCTGCCGCCCGCACAGCGCCCGCGCCCGCGACGACCGTCGCGTTTGCGGCCATCGGGATCCGCGTGAACGATCGCCAACTGGTGGAGCGCTGCCTCGGCGGCGATGCGGTGGCTTGGGAGGAAGTGGTGCGCGCGCACTCCCGCCGCGTCTACAACCTCTGCTTCCGCTTTACCGGCCGCGCCGCAGATGCCGAGGACCTCGCTCAAGACGTGTTCATCCGCTTGTTCCGCAATCTCGCCAGCTACCGCGCCGAAGCGGGTTCGCTGGCCACCTGGCTGACCACGCTCACGCGTAATTTGCTGATTGACCATTACCGCCGTGCCAAGCCCGATCGCATGACCGATCCGCTGGAAACGGAAAACGCCGAGGGCGAGACCGTCCCGCGGGCGCTCGCCGCTCCTGGCCGCAGCGCTGAACACGCCGTGTGGGGCCGGGAAGTGCAGGAGCACCTGCAGCGCGCCCTGCTCAAGCTCTCCCCCGAGTTGCGCGAAGCCATCATTTTGCGCGATCTGCAGGATTTGGACTATAAAGAAATCGCCACCGTGCTTCGTTTGCCCGAGGGCACGGTGAAAAGCCGCATCAATCGCGGCCGCATCGAGCTGGCGCGCCTGCTGCGCCCCAGCCTGGGGATCATGGAGTCGAAAGCATGAGCACCCAAGCGCAAAATCCAGTCTGGACCTGCTCCCAATTCGAAGCCGTGCTCAGCGATTACCGCGAGGGTACGCTGGCGGCGCCGGTGGCGGCGCTGGCGCGCGAGCACCTCAACGGGTGCGCCGCCTGCAGCGATCTGCTCGAGTCGGTCGCTGCCGCCCAGACCCAGTTGGCGGCGCTGCCGGAGCTGGCTGCGCCCGAGAGCCTGCTCGCCGCCATCGTCGCCCAGACGCTGCCCCATCACGATTTGCTGGGCCACCCCGTGGTCCGCCGCCACCCGCGACCCGTGCGCGGCTGGGACCGTATCTGGTCTTCCATCCGCTCGCCCCGCTTCGCCTTGGGCGTGGCCATGTCGGTGTTCGGCTTCGCGCTGCTGCTCAACGCCGCCCAGATCAACCTCAGCCAACTGTTCCGTGGCGGCGGCGTCGAGCTCACTCCCTCCTCCTTCACCAGTGCCCTGACCCGCCACGTCGACCGCGCCTGGGCGCGCGGCGTCGCCTATTACCACGACCTGCGCGTCGTGTACGAAATTGAAGCCGCCATTCACCAGATGCGCTCCTCCGAGCCTCCCACTGGCGGCGCCAGCGGTTCCGGCAACAATCGCAGCCAACGCGGCCCGGCGGCTGGTTCCGAGTTGGCTGATGCCTTCGCTGCGCCGGCGAACGCGATCACCGTGCCCGCGTTCAAGAATGCCTTGGCCGTCTACGTCGTTCCATTCTCGCTTTTGGGGAGTTCCCAATGAACTGTTACCTGCATCCTGACCGTGAGGCCGGAGCCTATTGCCGCACCTGCGGCCGGCCGCTGTGCGCCGACGATCAGCGCGAAATCTACGGTGTGGTCTACTGCCAGGAATGCCTGGCCCGCCAGGTGGGCGTGGTTTCGCCTGCCGCCTCCGCCAGCTACTCCGCTCCTGCTGGTGCCGCAGCTCCGGCTGCGGCTGCCGAGCCCGCCTACGCCGCTCCTTCCGGCCACTCGCCCAGCCCCGGCCTGGCGCTTGCCCTGGGCTTCATTCCTGGCGTCGGTGCGGTCTACAACGTGCAGTACATGAAGGCCTTCGTGCAAGTGGTGATCTTCGCCTTCCTGATCGCCATGGCCAACACCTTCAACAGTGACGCTGCAGGCACCTTTTGCGGCCTTGGCATCGCCGCATTTTACTTCTACATGGTGATTGATTCCTACCGCACCGCCAAGCAGATGCAATCCGGGCAGCCGGTGCATGATGTCTTCAGTCTTGGCACCGGCACCGGGACCATGAATGCGCCCATTGCGGCCATCATCCTGATCGTCATCGGAGGCATCTTTCTATTGCGCAGCATGGGTTTTTTCTATTACGACTCCGCCAAATACATTTGGCCCGGCATCCTGATCGCTATCGGCGTGTACGTTCTGGTACGTCAGCGGGACAACCAACGCCCGTCCTAACCTCCCGCTGCCATGGCCACCGCCCCCACTCCCGGCCCTTGCCGCTGCCCCGCATGCAGCTTCCGCCGCCTGACCGCACCGCTCGTGCTCATCGCCATCGGCGTGCTGCTGCTGCTGCACATGCTGCCCGCCGGATTCACCACCGCGGCCCTGATCGGCGCCTTTCTGGTCTTTGTGGGTGCCTTGGGGCTGGTCGCCCGCCTGCTGCCCCGCCCCGTTGGCCACCACCTCGCCGCCAGCATTTTCTTTCCGCTGCTGCTGCTCATCATCGGCATTTTGATTCTGGCGCGGCACAGCTTGCCCTATCTGCCCGTGGGCGCCTGGATCGCCAACTACTGGCCTCTGCTGCTCATCCTCTGGGGCCTGACCCGGCTCCTGGAGCACCTTGCCCGCCCCGCCCGTACCCGCGCCGGCCTGTCCGGGGGCGAGATTTTTCTGGTCATCATCATCGTCATCTTCGGCCTCAGCTTCAGCGGCGCTTACCATTTCCGCCAGTCCCGCTGGGCCACCTACTGGGGCGTCAATCTCGATCGCTGGAACCCGTTCCTGGAGAGCTATCAGTTCACCGCCTCCACCCGCGCCGCCGTCTCGGGCGCCGCCCCGCTCGAGGTGGTGGTGCGCGGCTTCCGCGGCGATGTCACCGTCACCGCCGGCCCCCCGGGCGCCATCGCCGCCGCCGTCTCCGACACCATCCATAGCGGCAGCCGGCAGGAGGCGCAAACCGTGTTCGCCGCCGCCCAGCCGCAGGTCCGCCAGGAGGGCGGGCAATGGCTGGTCATGCCTTCCGGCGCTGACACCGCCGCCTCCCTCCGCGCCGACTTGCAGCTCACGCTACCCGCCTCAGCCCCGCTGACCGTTCAAATCGCCTCCGGCGACATTACCGTCCCTGCCTGGCAGGCCCCCCTCGATCTCCACTCCACCCATGGCGCCATCACCGCCTCCGGCGCCGCCGGCAACGTCCAGATTACTGCCGGCCATGGCCCCATCCAGCTCAGCCATGTGCGCGGCAACGTCAGTATTACCGGCGGCGGCAGCGATATTTCCGTCTCCGATGTCAGCGGTGTGACCCTGCTGCAGGGCGAATACGTCGGCTCGCTGCAGTTTTCCAACCTGGCCCAAGGCTTGCAGTTCCACAGCTCTCGCACCGACCTTGAGCTCGCGGCACTGCCGGGCACTCTCAACTACGATCTCGGAGAAATTGCCATCACCAACGCCAGCGGCATCAAACTCCGCACCCGCGACGTGGAAGTCAACATCCAAGACTTCGGCGGCGCGCTCACCGTTTCCAACCGCAACGACTCCATCCACGTCAGCTCGGCGACCGCGCCCGCGGCGCCCGTCACCCTGAGCAATCACGACGCCGATATCTCGCTGCGCCTGCCCGCTGCCAGCCAGTTCCACCTCGATGCCATCGCCCACAACGGCGACGTGGACAACCGCTTCGGCGCCGCCTCCCAGGCCGCTGCTCCAGAAATCCGTCTCACCACCTCTAGCGGCACCATCTCCGTCCGGCCCGGTGGCGGCCACTAGAGCCAAACCAGCCGCGCTGGGGCCCGCGCCAATCTTGGCGCGGCGTCGGGTTGGGGCAGGGGGCCCCCAGCCCGACGCGAGCATAAGCGGGGCGCGCCGCGCTCGCGCCAATCTTAGGTCGCGTGCCCGCGTTCGCGGGCCATCTCGATAATCACGTATAGCACGGGCACGAACACCAGGTTCAGGATGGTGGAAACCAGCATGCCGCCGAACACCGTTGTGCCCACCGAATGGCGCCCGCCCGAGCCCGCTCCCGTGGCCACCACCAGCGGAATCACGCCCAGAATGAACGCGAACGAGGTCATCAGAATCGGCCGCAGCCGGATGCGCGCCGCCTCCAGCGAGGCCTCGATCAGCGGCATGCCGCGCTTGCGCAACTGTTCGGCGAACTCCACGATCAGGATGGCGTTTTTCGCCGCCAACCCGATTAGCATGATCAGCCCGATCTTGCAATAAATGTCGTCCTGCAACCCGCGCAGCGCCTGCGCCCCCAGCCCTCCCAGCAGCGCCACCGGCACCCCCAGCAGCACGATGAAGGGCAACACCCAGCTCTCATACTGCGCCGCCAGCACCAGAAACACCACCAGGATGCCGAGCCCGAACAGCAGTCCGGTCTTGCCCGCAGACTCGATCTGCTGCAGCGAGATCCCCGTCCAGGCGTAGGTGAACCCCTGCGGCAGCGCCTTGTCGGCCACCTGCTCCATGGCCGTTATCGCCTGGCCGCTGCTCACTCCGGCGCGCGCATTGCCGTCAATTTCCGTTGCGCGGAACACGTCATAATGCGGAATCACCTGCGCCGACGTCGTTTCGGTGATGGCGATCAGGCTCGATAGCGGGATCATCTGCCCGCCGTTGCTGCGCACGTAATACTGGCCGATGTCCTTGGGGTTGCTGCGGAACTGGCCGCTGGCCTGCACGTAGACGCGGTAGGCGCGGTTGTTGAACTCGAAATTGTTGACGTACACCGAGCCCATGTAGCCTTCAAGCGTCGAGCTGATCTGGTTCAGCGGCACCCCCAGGCTCTTGGCCTTGACGCGGTCAATGGAAACCACGAACTGCGGATCGTTGGCGGTAAAGCTGCTGAACAACCCCGTCAAGGCCGGGTTCTGGTTGCCCGCCGCCACCACCGCCTCGGTGGCGTTGTAGAGCTGCTCCGGCGTGTGTCCACCCTGATCCAGTATCTCGAATTGAAAGCCGCCAAACCGGCTCAGTCCCTGAATCGGCGGCGGCAGAAACGGCACCACCAGCGCGCCGGAAATCATAAACAGTTGCCCGCGCAGGCGATCTACGATCGCTTCGGAGCTGTGCGCGGCTCCTTTGCGCTCGGCAAACGGCTTCAGGCTGACAAACACCATGCCCCCGTTGGGAGCCGCGCCGCTGAAGCTGAACCCCACCACCGCGACATCGCCCGCCACCTCCGGCTGCCGTGCCAGCAGCGCTTCCGCCTGCCGCGCGATGCCCAGCGTGTAGGCCAGCGAGGCGCCCGGTGGCGCTTGGATGAGCAGATAAAAGTTGCCCGCGTCCTCGGAGGGAAGGAACGAGCTCGGTACGATGGTGTACACCCACCAGGTCGCCGCCAGCGCCCCCAGAAAGATCACCCCCACCACCCAGCGCCACCGGATCAGCCCCGCCAGCGCCTGCCGGTACCAGTGCGTAAACGCCGCAATCGCGTCGTTGATCCACTTCCACAGTCCATGCTTGCCCCCATGCGTCCGGCCCAGCAGTAGCGCCGATAGCGCCGGCGACAGGGTCACCGAGTTGAACACCGAAATTGCCACCGAAAAGGCGATCGTCAGTCCGAATTGCCGGAACAAAATTCCGGTCGTGCCCGGAAACAGCGACACCGGTATGAACACCGAAACCAGCGCCAGCCCGGTGGCCACCACCGCCCCGGTCACCTCCGACATCGCCACCGACGTCGCCCGATGCGGTTCCGTCACCCCCTCGGACAAATGCCGCTCGACGTTCTCCACGACCACGATGGCGTCGTCCACCACCAGTCCTGTTGCCAGGATGATGGCGAACAGCGTCAGCATGTTGATGGAAAAACCAAAGCCCTTGACGAATATGAACGCCCCAATCAGCGATACCGGAATCGTGCAGCCCGGAATAATGGTGGTGCGCCAATCCTGCAGGAAGAAAAACATCACCAGAATGACGATGATGATCGCCTCGATCAGCGTCACCAGTACTTCGCTAATGCCTTCGCTGACCGCCGTTGTGGAGTTGAACGCGATGGCGTACTTCAGTCCCGGCGGGAACTTTTTGGACAGCGTTGCCAGCTCCGCCTGCGCGGCCGTGTTCACGGCCAGCGCGTTGGCATCGGGCAACTGGCTGACGGCGATGCCCACTCCCTGGGCGCCGTTGTAGTCAATGGTGGTGCTGTAGTCCTGCGCTCCCAGCTCGGCGTGGCCCACGTCGCTCAGCTTCACCACCGTGCCGTTGGCCGCGCTTTTCAAAATGAGATCGTCGAACTGCTGCGGTGTGGTCAGCAGCCCGGTGGTGCGCACGCTGATCTCGTAGGCCTGCCCCGCCGGCGCCGGCGGGGCCCCCACCAGCCCGGCGCCCACCGCCACGTTCTGCTCCCCCACCGCGCTGAGCACATCGCTCGCCGTCAGCCCGCGCGCCGCCAGCTTGGCCGGATCCAGCCACAGCCGCATGGCGTAGATCTGCGCCCCGAACACGGTTGCGCCGCTCACGCCGGGCACGCGGTTGAGCGCGTCCACCACGTTCACGTCCAGGTAGTTGCTGATGAACAGGTTGTTGTACTGGTTGTTAGGCGAATAGAATCCCGCCACGAACACGAACCCGCCCGCCCCCGGTGCCTTTTGAATGACCACGCCGTTCTGCGTCACCGAAGCCGGCAACTGCCCCATCACGCTTTGCACCCGGTTCTGTACGTCCACCTGCGCCAGCGCAAGGTCGGTGCCGATATCAAAAGTGACGGTGATCGAGCACACGCCCTGGTTGGTGCTGCTCGAGGTCAGGTACATCATCCCCTGCGTGCCGTTGATGGCGCGTTCCAGCGGCACCGTCACCGCCGCCTCCACATCCTGGGCATTGCCGCCAATATAGGCCGCGGTGACCTGGATCGCCGGAGGGGCGATATCCGGGTACTCGGCAACCGGCAGATTGGGGATCGAGATCGCGCCCCCCAGCACGATCAGCATCGCCAGCACGCTGGCGAAAATCGGCCGCCGGATGAAAAACTCAACCATCGCGTCCCGCTAGCGTCCGCGGCCCCCGCGTGCCGCCATGCTGCTCGGCGGCATCGGGAACACCGGCATCCCCTCGCTCAGAATCTGGTGCTGCGAAACGATGACCAGTTGCCCCGCCGTCAGCCCCGACAGCACTTCCACGTTGTTGCCCGTGATTCCGTCCAGCGTCACCTGCTGCTGGTGCACCCGGTAGCCTTTGTCCTGCGGCTGCGCGATGTCGAGAAACGCGCCACCCGCCTCCTGCACCTCCGCCAGCACGGGCACGGAAAAGCCCAGGTGCGAACCCCAGGTAATGCGCGCCTGCACGTACTGCTGCGTGCGCAGTCCGCTCGCCGCCGCTCCGGTGATGTCGGCCTTGGCCAGGATCGTCTGCGTGGCGGGATCCACTTGCGGCGAAACGAAAAAGATCCGGCTCTGCGCCAGGACCGTCCCCTGCGCGTCCAGAACGGTCAGCGGCAGCCCCACTTTCAGCTTCCCCGACTCCTCCAGCGGCACCTGCACGTACACCTGCGTGCCCTGCGTGGAATTGAGGGTGGTCAGCGTCGTGCCCGGTGCCACCGTGTCACCCACCCGCACCGGTATGTCGCCCACCACCCCCGCCCGCGGCGCCGTTATGCGGTAATAGCCCAGCGTTACTTTCGCGTTCTGAATCTGTGCGTCCAGTGAGCTCAGTTGTGCTGCGGCGTTGCTATAGGCCGACTGTGCCTGCTGATAGTCCATCAGCGTGCCGATTTTTTCCTGATACAACGCCCGCTGCCGCGCTAACTGCTGCTGGTCGAACCGCAGCGTTGCCGCTTGCGCATTCTGCGTGTGTTCCAGGTTCGCCACCTGCGCCGCCTGCGCCTCGGGGTTGATCTGCATCAGCGGTTGTCCCGCGCCTACCCGCTCGCCCGACGTTACATTAATGCTTTGCAACACGCCCGTCACTTGCGGGCTGATGGTGGTCGCGCTCAGCGACTGGATCGAGGCCACATAGGTCGATGTGTCAGCAATCGGCGCCTTTTGCGCCGCTTCCGCCTGAACCGGCATGGCGTGTACGGCCGCCGCGCCCCCGGTCGCCGTCTGCGTCTTCTTCGCACCGCCGCATCCCGTTAGCGCCCCTAACAAGATCGCCGCTCCAAGTCCTGCTTCGTACTTGCGTAATGCCATCGCTCTCACCACACACGAATTCCCAGATTACCACTCGCCGGGGTCGCGCCGCTTTGCACCTTGGGCAAAATCGACGCGCAGGGCTGCGAAATTCGCAACCCGCGAGCGTCCCAGCGAAGGAAATACGCAGGCGCAGCCGCGCTGGGGCCCGCGCCAAAAGCTGCCAACCTGACACATTTCTGTGACAGCTTTCTGCGTCCAAACCTCACCCGCGCCACCAGGGCCCATCCGGCCTCTCTCGCATCCCACCATGAGGAGAGGCCTTTATGCCCACCGCTGCGTTCAAAATCGTTTTCTCACCTTCTCTCGCCCAGCGCCGCCTGCTCGACCAGCTCCACGAGCACCCCGCCGCCCACAACACCCTTGCGCTCTGCCGCGACGCCGGCATCTCCCGTACCACGTTCTACCGCTGGTGCAAGGAACCGGAATTCTGTCGTTGGTTGGGCTCCGCCTGGGCTTCCCGCCTGCTCTTGGAAGGCGCCGCTCACATCAACTGCGCCCGCGCTCTGGCCCCCACAAAGTTCCCCTACTGGAAAGCCGTGTTTGAGCTCATCTTCGATCCCAAGGGCCTCGCCCTGCTCGCCCAATGGCAGTCCAGCCTGACCCATCTCCCTGCCGACGCCTTCCTCGCCGCCCCCCCGCGGCCCGAGCTGCCCGGCCAAGCCGCGCGCTCCGTGGTCCGTGCACTCAGCTCGATCGTCAAGGTTCACGCCCGCAAAGCCAACGCCCCGCTCCCCCGCTTGCCCATGGCCAGCCTGTTACATCACTCTGGCAATGGAATCAACGCTATAGGTACCCCGAGCGTTACAGTTTCACACCCGCACGCGCCGCCGCCGCTCGCGGGGGTCGCGGCGCTTGGCACCGTGGGCAAAATCGCCGCGCAGGGCTGCGAACTTCGGGATGGGTGAGCGTCCCAGCGAGCGCCCCCGGGGCGCGCGGCACTGCCGCGCTGGGGCCCGCGCCTATCAATGCCACCGTCCTAAAGTTGACATCTACTCCCACCCCTTGTTACGATATTAAGGTTTTCACGAGGAGCTTGGCCGCGTCGGCTGTTTGCCGTTGCGGTGTGGGTTTTCCCGTCGCTCAGCCCTCCCGATCATCCCGCGCTCGCGGGACTATGGGTGTGGCCGCCATGGCGATACGGGGCTGGCCCGGAGGCAGTTGCATCGCATTTCCGGCGCTTGGCGCTACGTCGCTTGGATGTTGTGGGATCGAGGAATTTGGCTTTGGGAAAGCTGTCGGTGGTGTTGCCGGCAGCGGAGGGAACTGTGCCTACTTTTCACCAACTGGTGCGCGCGGGCCGCGAAAAAACCCGCTACAAGACCGCCTCGCCGGCGCTGCAGAGCTGTCCGCAAAAACGCGGCGTCTGCACGCGTGTCTACACGCAAACTCCCAAGAAGCCCAACTCGGCGCTGCGCAAAGTAGCGCGGGTGCGCCTGACCAACGGGATCGAGGTCACCACCTACATTCCCGGCATCGGGCACAACCTGCAGGAGCACTCGATCGTTTTGATCCGCGGCGGCCGCGTCAAGGATCTGCCTGGCGTCCGCTATCACGTCGTGCGCGGCACCATGGATGCCGTGGGCGTGGCCAACCGCAAGCAGGCCCGCTCCAAATATGGGGCGAAACGGCCCAAGGCCTAGCCTTTTATAAGGACTCTGTCATGCCCCGCAAAGGCTACATCGAAAAACGCGAGATTTCCCCCGACGCCATCCATAACTCCCGCCTGGTGGAGAAGTTCATCAATTCCATGATGTGGGATGGCAAAAAATCCACCGCGCAGGCGATCTTCTACGGCGCCCTGGACAAGGTTGCCGCCAAGGCTCCCAAACCCGCCGACACCCCTGCGCCGGCCGCAGACGCTGCAGCGCCCGCGGGTGAGGGGGTGGAAGAAGGCGCGAGTGACGCCCTCAAGGTCTTCATCCGCGCCGTGGAAAACGTGAAGCCCGTGGTCGAGGTCAAAACCCGGCGCGTCGGCGGTGCCAACTATCAGGTCCCGGTTGAGGTCAACCCCACCCGCCGCGTCTCGCTGGCGGTGCGCTGGCTCATCACCTTCGCCCGCGCCCGCGGTGAAAAAGGCATGGTGGACAAGCTTGCCAATGAAATCCTCGAAGCCGCCAACAATCGCGGCGGCGCGGTCAAGAAACGTGAGGATGTGCACCGTATGGCCGAAGCCAATCGCGCCTTCGCCCACTACCGCTGGTAGCGCCCTGTCCCGGAATCAACCGAAATTTGTATCATCATGTCCCGTAAAGTCCCCCTCGCGCGCAACCGCAACATCGGCATCATGGCCCATATTGATGCCGGCAAGACCACGACTACGGAGCGCATCCTTTTCTATACCGGCATCACCCATCGCATCGGTGAGGTGCACGAGGGCACCGCCACCATGGATTGGATGGAGCAGGAGCAGGAGCGCGGCATCACCATCACCAGCGCCGCCACCACCTGCTTCTGGAACGACGTCCGCATCAACATTATTGACACCCCCGGCCACGTCGATTTCACCGCCGAGGTGGAACGCTCGCTGCGCGTGCTCGACGGCGCCGTCGCCCTGTTTGATGGTGTGCACGGGGTCGAGCCGCAGTCGGAAACGGTCTGGCGCCAGGCCGATAAATACGGCGTGCCCCGCATCTGTTTCGTCAACAAAATGGACCGCGCCGGCGCCGACTTCGCCCACGCCCTCGGCACCATCCGCGCCCGCCTGCACGCGCCCGCGGTGGCCATTCAGATCCCCGTCGGCCACGAGGACGGCTTCCGCGGCGTTGTCGACCTGCTCACCATGAAGGCCATCACTTGGCGCGACGAAACCCTGGGCGCCAACTACGACGTCAGCGACGTGCCCGCCGAGCTGGCCGAACTCGCCCACACCTATCACGAGCAGATGGTCGAACGCATCGTCGAGCGCGACGACGCGCTGCTGGGAAAATACATGAACGGCGAGCCGATCACCCCCCAGGAGCTCAAGACCAGCCTCCGCCAGTCGGTCATAGCTATGAAGCTGTTCCCGGTGCTGTGCGGCTCCTCGTTCAAGAACAAAGGTGTGCAGCCGCTGCTGGATGCCGTGGTGGACTATCTGCCCTCGCCGCTCGATGTGCCCTCGGTCACCGGCCTGGACGAGAAAGGCGAGCCCGCCACCCGCCCCGCCAGTGACGACGCCCCCTTTTCCGCCCTGGTGTTCAAGATCATGACCGATCCGTTTGTCGGCCAGTTGGCCTTCATTCGCGTCTACAGCGGCCACCTCGAAACCGGCATGTCGGTGTGGAACTCCACCAAGCAGAGACGTGAACGCATCGGGCGGCTGCTGAAAATGCATGCCAATAAGCGCGAGGAGATCAATGATGTGTGGGCGGGCGACATTGCCGCCTGCGTCGGTCTCAAGACCGTCTCCACCGGCGACACCATCGGCGATGAAGACCGCTCTATCCTGCTCGAATCCATCGTGTTCCCCACCCCGGTCATTGACGTTGCGGTCGAGCCCAAGACCAAGGGCGACCAGGAAAAAATGGGGCAGGCGCTCGCCAAACTTGCCCAGGAAGACCCCACCTTCCGCGTCCACACGGACAGCGAAACCGGCCAGACCATCATCAGTGGCATGGGCGAGCTCCACCTGGAAATTCTGGTGGACCGCATGATGCGCGAGTTCGGCGTCGAGGCTAACGTCGGCAAGCCCCAAGTCGCCTACCGCGAAACCATCCGCCAGAAGGCCGAGGCGGAGGGTAAATACATCCGCCAAACCGGCGGCCGCGGCCAGTACGGCCACGTCAAAATCACCATCGAGCCCACCGCGCCCGGCGCCGGATTTATCTTCGAGAACGATATCGTCGGCGGCTCCATCCCCAAGGAGTTCATCAAGCCAGTCGAGAAGGGCATTGAAGAGGCCATGGAGGGCGGTGTGCTCGCCGGCTACCCCATGAAGGACATCAAGGTGTCGCTGTTCGATGGCAGCTTCCACGAGGTGGACTCCAGCGAAATGGCCTTCAAGATCGCCGGCTCGATGGCCTTCAAGGAGGCCGCCCGGCGCGCCAAGCCGGCGCTGCTCGAGCCCATGATGGACGTCGAGGTGGTGGTGCCCGACGAACAGAACTATATCGGCGCCATTACCGGCGACCTCTACCGCCGCCGCGGCCGCATCGAAAGCACCGAGCCGCGTGCCGGCAGCCAGGTCATCCGCGCTCTCGTCCCGCTCAGCGACATGTTCGGTTATGCCACCGAAATGCGCTCCGCCACCCAGGGCCGCGCCTCCTACACCATGCATTTTGCCCACTACGAAGAGGTGCCCAAGGCCCTCTCGGAAGAGATCATGGCCCGCGTCCAGGGCCGCGAGGTGAGGAGATGAACCCGGGCATTGCTCCTCAAACAAGAAGGGAAATTGAAGGGATAGGCCACTATGGCGAAAGAGAAATTTGACCGTTCCAAACCCCACGTAAACGTGGGCACGATCGGGCACATAGACCATGGGAAGACGACGCTGACGGCGGCGATCACCAAGGTGTTGGCGAAGCACGACGCGAAGAATACGTTTCGCACGTTCGACTCGATTGACAACGCGCCGGAGGAGCGCCAGCGGGGCATTACGATTGCGACCTCGCACATCGAATACGCCACCGGCAACCGGCACTACGCCCATGTGGACTGCCCCGGCC